>NZ_JBBCYT010000009.1:0-162020 GCF_037144715.1 Arthrobacter sp. USHLN218 | reverse complement strand
GACCGTGCAGGACCGCGCCCGGGCGGCCCGGCACCGGCTGCACCCGCAGACCCTTCAGGAGCGGCATGCCCGGGCGATGGAGCACCGCGGGGTGTGGTTCCGGCCGCAGGAGGACGGGATGGCCGAATTGTGTGTGCAGACCGGTGCGGATACCGCGATGAGTGTCTATAGCCTGGTGCAGGAGCACGCGAAACACCTCAAGACCCTCGACGGGGAAACCCGCACCCTGGCCCAGCTGCGCGCCGACGTCTTCACCGACCTCTGCCTCCAACCCCCGGCCACCGCCGCTACCGCGGGTGCCGGGGGCAGCAGCCACGGTGAAGGCAGCATCGGTGCCCCTGCTGAGGCTGCTGCCGACGCCGCCGGTTCTGCCTTCGGGCCCGCCGCCGGCGCGGCTTTCGGGCCGGCGGCCGGCTCTGCCGTCAATGGCGGGAGCCAGGCTTTTGGGCCGGCGTCGGCCGGTGCTGCCGCTGTCGGGCAGGGCGGGCTTTTCGGCCCACCGGCCGACGGTGCTGCCGCGGCCGGGCAGGGCGGGCTTTTCGGCCCACCGGCCGACGAGACTGCCGAAGCAGCGGGCCGGAGTGTCGCGGAGGTGTGGGGCGGCGGGAACGTGAAGGCGTTCGTGGCGGTGTCGATGCCGCTGGCCACCGCGGCCGGCGGGGACGAGCCGGGCGTGCTGGCCGGGTACGGGCCGATCCCGCCCGGCATGGCCCGCCGGCTGGCCGGCCTGGCGAAGTCCTGGCTGCCGGTCATCACCGACGAACACGACCAGGCGGTGATCGTGGCCCGCCAGATGCGCTACCCGCCCGAGTGGCTCAAACGCCAAGTCCGGTTACGCGATGAAACCTGCCGCGGGCTCGGCTGCCGCACGCACTGGAAGCACTGCGAACTCGACCACACCCAGGCGTGGGAACACGGCGGCAAAACCGAGCTCGATAACCTCGTCCTGCGCTGCAAACCCGACCACCTGGCCAAACACAACGACGGCTGGCACACCACCCAACAGCCCCACGGCGTGATCCGCCACCAGACGAGGACCGGGCAGACCTACACCAGCTACCCCGACGGCTCCTGGATCAGCCACGGCATCACCCCGCCCCCGCCCCCGCCACCAGACCCCTTCAACGACACCACACCACCACCCTTCTAAGCGCGCCTGCAGGTGGCATGTGGCAGGTGGCAGGCGCCGGATGCAGGTGTCTACCTGGAACCTGCAGGTGTCTGCCTGGAGGCTGCAAGCCTCTCTCGCCTCCACGGCCCGGCAGGCCTCTGAACTCCAACACACACACGAACCCCACCAGCGGAACCCGAGCGCATAGATTCCATGCGCTGAACGCTTCCATAAGCGGCACGCGTGCGGCCGGACCGCTTGCCGGGAACCCCGTGGTTCCTCTGACCATGCGCCGGAAGGGGCTGGAATAGTGCAGGCCCGCCGAGCAGCAACGCCTTATAAGCAGGACCACGACGCGCGGGAATTCGACTCGGGGCGGCAGGAACGGGCCCCGAGATGCCGCGAAATGTTGACCTAGGCATCAGGGGCAAGCCTTCAACGGGCGCATGCTGATGCCGCTCTTCGACGTAAATGTCGGTACCCGGCGCCCTCGTTCCGAGGCCCCCGTGAACGGGACCCCCAGGGCGGCCGCGGGCCCATGGCGGGAATAAACCCGCTGACCAAACGTTGACTTGAGTGCAACTTGCTCACGTTTGGGCGGATGCGGAATAATCTTTGGCACAACGCGTTAACTTGAGTCGAAGGCACTCAAGTCAAACAGGAGGATATATGCCTATCTTTTTCGGACCCGCAGGTTCCGGCAACGGCTCCTTCGACGAGTTCCTGGCCCGCTACCTGCAGGGCCAGCGGACCGCCCGCGCCGGCCGGCCGATCGATATGACGCGGCTGCTCAGCCGCCGCTCGCACGAGCTGATCGGCCGCGCCGCCCAATTCGCCGTCGAGCACGGCCACACGGAAGTCGACGCGCTTCACATCCTCCGCGTGATGGCGGAGCAGGAGCCGCTGGCGGAGCAGGTCCGCCGCGCCGGTGCGAACCCGCAGGCCGTTGCGCAGGCAGCCGAGCAGCGCCTGCCCGGCGCCTCGTCGGAAAAGGTCGATACCCCGCCGTCGCTGACCCAGTCGACCCAGCGGGCGCTGCTGGACGCGCACCAGGTTGCACGCGCGTTCGGCTCCACGTACATCGATCCCGAGCACCTGTTCTTTGCATTCGTGCTGAACGAGGAATCTCCCGCAGGCCAGGTCCTTTCCGCGGCGGGCGTTACGCCGCAGTCGCTGCAGGCGGCCGGCCAGGAGGCTTCATCGTCGGAGCCCGACCCGCGGCGCGACGCGGCCGTGGCACCGTCCGGCGACGGCACCACGCCTACCCTGGACCAGTTCGGCATAGACCTGACGGCCCGCGCCCGGGAAGGCAACCTGGACCCGGTGATCGGCCGCGCCGAGGAAATCGAGCAGACTATCGAGATCCTCGCCCGCCGTACCAAGAACAACCCGGTGCTGATTGGTGAAGCCGGCGTCGGCAAGACCGCCATCGTGGAAGGCCTGGCCCAGGCAATCGCCGCCGGCGACGTGCCGCAGCAGCTGCAGGGCAAGCGCGTCATCTCGCTCGACCTGCCCGGCATGCTCGCCGGAACCCGCTACCGCGGCGATTTCGAGGAGCGGCTCACCAAGACCATGGACGAGATCAGCGCGCACAAGGACGGCATCATCGTCTTCGTCGACGAGCTGCACACGGTCGTGGGCGCCGGAGGCTCCGGCGAGGGCAGCGGCATAGATGCGGGCAACATCCTCAAGCCGCGCTTGGCCCGCGGCGAGCTGCACCTCGTCGGCGCCACTACGCTCGCCGAGTACCGCAAGATCGAGAAGGACGCCGCCCTGGAGCGCCGCTTCCAGCCGGTCACGGTCGGCGAACCCTCCATCGAGGACGCCGTCCTGATCCTGCAGGGGCTGAAGGATCGCTACGAGGAACACCACCAGGTGACCTACACCGATGACGCCCTCCGGGCCGCCGTCGAACTTTCCGCGCGTTACATCATGGACCGGCAGCTGCCGGATAAGGCGATCGACCTGATCGACCAGGCCGGCGCACGTCTGAGCCTGCGGCGCGGTCCGCGTGTGGACATTGCGGAGCTGCGGGCCCAGGTGGCCAAGCTGGAGGAGGCCAAGAATGCCGCGGTCGCCGAGGAGCGCTACGAGGAGGCGTCCGGGCTGCGCGACGGCATCGAGGCGCTGAAGCAGCAGCTGGCCGCCGCCGAAACCGCCGCTGCGGGCGAAGGTGCGGGCGCGAGCGCTGTGAACGGGAATGCCGGCGCCCAAATCAATGCGGACGCCAGCGGAATCGACGACGGCGGGACGCGTGACGGCGTCGTGCCCTCCGGTTCCCGGGTGGTCGGCGAGGCGGAGATCGCAGAGATCATCGCCCGGGCCACCGGTATCCCCGCGTCGCGGCTGACCGAAAGCGAACGCGGCCGGCTGGCCCGGCTCGAGGAGGACCTGCACGGGCGGGTCATCGGACAGGACGATGCGGTGACCGCGATCGCCAAGTCCGTGCGGCGCAACCGCACCGGCATGGGTGATGAGGGCCGGCCCGTCGGCAGCTTCCTCTTCCTCGGCCCCACGGGCGTCGGTAAGACCGAGCTGGCCAAGGCGCTGGCGGAGTCGCTGTTCGGCGACGAGGACGCAATGGTTCGGTTCGACATGAGCGAGTTCGGCGAACGGCACACCGTTTCCCGCCTGGTCGGCGCGCCTCCGGGCTACGTCGGCTATGACGAGGCCGGCCAGCTCACCGAGCGCGTGCGGCGTCGGCCGTACTCCGTGGTGCTGCTGGACGAGGTCGAGAAGGCGCACCCGGACGTGTTCAACCTGCTGCTGCAGGTGCTCGACGACGGCCGCCTGACCGACAGCCAGGGCCGCACCGTGGACTTCCGCAACACCGTGGTTATCATGACGTCCAACCTGGGTTCGGAGTTCCTCGCCAGCAAGGGCGGAGCTCTCGGCTTCACGGCCAAGGGCGGCGACGGGTTCGGGTCCGAGAAGGAACTGCGCGCCCGCGTCATGGGCCGGCTGCGCGAGACTATGCGGCCCGAGTTCCTGAACCGGATCGACGAGATCGTGCTCTTCCGCAAGCTGGACCGGGAGCAGCTGCGCGGCATCGTGCGCCTGCAGCTGGCCCGCTCGGAGGCACGGCTCGCCGCGCAGGGCTACGGCCTGACCGTCGACGAGGCGGCCGTGGACTGGATCGCCGAACACGGCTACGAGCCGGAATACGGCGCCCGCCCGCTGCGCCGGGTCATCCAGCGCGAGCTCGACGACCGGATCGCGGACCTGCTGATCAACGGGGAACTGCACGACGGCGGACGGGTAACCGTCACGGCCGACGGCGGAGAACTGCGGGTGGCAGCGGACAGCCTGGCCGCTGCCGCCTAGCCCGGCGCGGGCTGGCGGCGCGGGCTGCCGGTGCAGGCCGGCGGCGGGTCGGCGGCGCGGGTCGGCGGCACAAACTGGCGGCGCAGACTGGCGGTTCAGGCCGGCGGCGCAGACCGACCACGCTCCGGAACCGCAATGGCGGGGCTCCCCCACAAAGGCCGGGCCGGCCGGGAAGACTTTGATCTTCCCGGCCGGCCCGGCCTCGTGCTGCCCGGCATGGTGCCAGCCGCGCTGCCGTTGCTACCCGTCGTTGCCTTTGACCGGCAGGTCGCGCTTGACCGGCAGGTCCTTCATGCGTGCGTGCCGGAAAGCGGTGAACTCGTGGTCCCGCCGGAGTTCGATGATCAGCGAGGCCCCCAGCAGCGCGACGATCAGGGTGAAGGGCAGGGCGGACAGCATCGCCGCCTGCTGCAGTGCCGTCAGGCCGCCGACCACCAGCAGCAGGACCGCGCAGGCTCCGGTGAGGCCGCCCCACATGACGAGCACGGGCTTGGTGGGATCCAGCGTTCCCTTGGAGGAGAGCATGCTCAGGACGAAGGTGTTGGCATCCGCCCCGGAGATGAAGAACAGCGCCACCAGGAGCACGGTCGCGATGGCCGTGAGCTGGACCAGGGGCAGGTTCTCCAGCATGGCGAAGAAGGCGGAGTTGATGTTTTCGGTGGTCGCTGCGCCGATGCCGGCACCGTTCATGTCCATCTGGATGGCGGAGCCGCCGAAGATGGTGAACCAGGCGAAGAAGACCAGGCTGGGGACTCCGAGGACACCCACGACGAACTGGCGGACGGTGCGGCCCTTGGAGATCTTGGCCAGGAACACGCCGACGAAGGCGCCCCAGCTCAGCCACCAGGCCATCATGAAGTAGGTCCACCACTGCATCCACTGCAGGTCATCCGGGGTGTTCGGGGTGATGAGGCTGACCTGGAAAAAGTCGTTGAAGTACTGCCCGATGGAGCGGAAGAACAGGTTCGAGATGAAGTTCGTGGGACCCGCGACGAACACGTAGATGGCCAGCGCGATCGACAGGCCCATGGTGATCTGGCTGATGTACTTGATGCCCTTGTTCACGCCGGACAGCGCGGACAGCGTGAACAGAACCGTCACGATGGCGATGATCAGGATCTGCGTGACCAGGCCGGACGGCAGCCCGAAGACGCGCTCCAGGCCCTCGGCGATCTGCGAGGCACCCAGCCCCAGGGACGTGGTGGTTCCGAAGAGCGTCGCGATGATCGCGAAGACGTCGATGGCCTTGCCGAACCATCCGTCGACGAGGCTGCCGAAAATCGGCCGCAGCATCGGGGAGACCAGGCCCGGGCGCTTCTTGCGGTGCGTGGAGTAACCGATCGCCAGCCCGAAGACACCGAAGACGGCCCAGGCGTGCGGCCCCCAGTCGAAGAAGCTGAATTGCATGGCGCGGACGGCGGCGTCCATGGTCTCCGGCTGGGCCAGGGCGTGCGGCGGCGCGATGAAGTGGGAGATCGGCTCGGCGACGCCGTAGCTGATCAGGCCGATCCCCATGACGGCGGATAGGATCATCGCCAGCCACGCCCAGGTGCTGTGCTCCGGCCGGTCCGTGCTTGAGCCCAGCCGGATGTCGCCGAACCTGCTGAATCCGAGGTAGACCATCAGACCGATGCAGAACAGCGTCACCACCAGGTAGCTCCAGCCGACCGAGGCCGCCACCCAGTTCATGCTGGCGGTCATGACGTCGCCAAGGCTCTGCGGGCTCGCCGCTGCCCAGATCACGAACGCGGCGATCAGCCCGACCGAGGCCCAGAAGACGCTCCCGAGCCGCCGCGGCGGGGCTGGCGCGGGCGGTTCCGTGAATTCCGGGGGCAATGGGTCGCTGGGCATGGTTTCCGCACTGGGTCGGGAAATTTGTTGAACCATGATGGTCTCCGAACGGTGGAAGTTCAACGCCACGCGGCGTTAGAGCTGGGACAGGCCTTCGCTGTCGAAGAACCGGCCCGCCTGGTAGACCATGGGCGCGGTTTCGCTGACCTCGGCGTGGCGGACGCGGCAGATAAAGATGGTGTGGGTCTTCGCCTGGAACCGCTCGCGGATCTCCGCCTCAAGGGCGGCGGACGAGCCGTCGATCAGGGGCGAGCCGTGGGGGCCGGCGTGCCAGTCGATCTCGGCGAACTTGTCCGCCGACTTGGAGGCAAAGGTGGACACGGTGGGCTTCTGTTCATTGCTGAGGATGTTGATGCCGAGGTGGGTCGAGGCGAACAGGGCCGGGTAGGTGGAAGACGTCTTCTGGATGCACACCATGACCAGCGGGGGTTCGAGGGAGACGGAGGCGTACGCGTTGACCGCCAGGCCCTTCGGCACGCCGCCCTCCTTCGTCGTGACCACGGTGACGCCGGTGACGAACTGCCGGTTGAAGCCCTTCATGACCTCCAGGTCCGGTTCATCGGAGAGGGAATCAACGACGACGCCGCCATCGGCTTCTCCGAGCGCGTCGCCCAGGTGCCGGATACCAAGCGATTGCAGCAGTTCACTGCCGTCCCAGGTCACGGTCTCCTGCTTGATCCGGCCGGCCTCGATCGTCACGAAGTTGGAGCCGCGGGTCTGGACCTGCCGGCCCGTGGCCGGAACTCCCATGAACGGGGCGGTGTGGGTACCGGTTGAGGTCCAGAAAATGGCTGCGCTGGTTCCGTCGACGACGACGGCGTCCACGGTGGTCACCAGATCGGGGAAGGCCTCCCGGATGGCAAGGATCTCGCCCTGCAACTGCGACAGGTTCGCGGCCTTGCCGCTGCTCTTGCTGACGCGGAGGTAGTCGTCGGAGACCAGGGTCTCCAATGCCTCGACCTCTCCACGGTCCCAAGCCGCCTGCCAAACGTTCGCTACTGCACTTTCAAAAGTCTGTTGCATGGCAGAGAGCGTAATCTGCATCACGCCCAGAGGTCAATAGGCAATTGCAGAGCGCGTGTTTAAGCTGAATTTCATCGGTTCTAGCGAGAGTCTTGACCGGTGTGATGCATGCAACGTAGTCTTTCATGTATGCAAGAGACGCTGATGAATAGGCAGGACGCCGTTACTGTCGCCAAGGAGCTTTCACTGCTCGAGAGAGTGCGGACATTGATTCTCGGCGGACAGTTCCCTCCGGGCGCACCGGTGTCGGAAGTGTTCCTGGCGCAGGAGTTCGACGTCAGCCGCACGCCCATCCGCGAGACGCTCAAGCAGCTGCAGCATGAAGGCTTGGTCGAAATCCGTCCCAAAGTGGGAACCTTCGTGCGGGAGCCGACCCGTCGGGAAATCGTCGAGCTGTTCCAGCTGAAGGAGAGCTTCGAGGGCCTCGCCGCCGGGCTGCTGGCCCGCCGCGGAAAGGTTCGCGAGATCGCCGTCCTCGAACGCAACGTCGAGGAATCTGACGAGGCCGCCGCCGAGCAGGATGCCGAGCGCTACGCCGAACTGGTGCACGAGTTCCACCGGACCATCATCACCGGCGCGGACAACAACAAGCTGGTAGAGCACTATGAGCGGCTGATGAACCAGTTGGCCTACCACCGGCTGGTCCTGCGGACGGCCGAGCATCCGGGCCGCATCAGCGCCTCGACGGCCGAGCACCGCACCGTCCTGTCGATGATCAAGGACAAGGACCACTTCGGCGCCGAAGCGGCCATGCGCAACCACGTCTATGCATCCTCCCGCGAAGTCCTCACGGACTCGCGCACCCGAACCGACTGACCCCTGCCTAACTGACCAGGCAGTCGCTCCTTGCACCGCCCTGGTGCTGCGCAGCTTCAATCCGTTCCCTAAGAAAGTGAAGCCCCATTTTGACTAACAGCACTACGGCCGGCCCCGCGGAACGCGCAGCCGGCATCCGGAAAGTCGTCTATTACCAGGAGGAAGTCCTGCTGGAGAACGGCACCCAGCCGCCGGTACCGGCCCTCCGGGCCACAGCCGCGGCAGTAATCACCAACCCTTGGTTCGGCACCCCGCCGGACACGGACCTCTCTGACGAGTCGCGGACCGTGGCCCCGGGGATCGCCCGGATCCTGACCGACCGCCTTATCGAAGGACTCGGCGGAGCCGACCGGATTGAAGCGTTCGGCAAGGCGGCCATCGTCGGCACCGGCGGCGAGATCGAGCACGCCGGCGCCCTGATCCACACCCCCTACTTCGGCAACCTGGTCCGGGAGTTCCTCGAGGGCTCGTCGATCATCTGCTTTGCCGACGACCGTGCCGAGGCCGGCCAGCAGCTGGTCGTCCCCCTCTGGCACAAGACCGAGGCCGCTACCCGCAGCCACTACCAAACCGTCACCGCCCGGATTTCGGACGGCCCCCGGCGGGACGAGATCGTCGTCGTCGCCGCCGCCTCAACCGGCCCCCGCCCGCACGCCAGGATCGGCGACCGCAGCACCGACCCCGCTGTAACCTCAAACATCCTCGAAGGAGCCCCCGCATGAACGTCCGCAAGATCGTCACCCTGCTGGAAGAAACCCTGACCGAAGGCGGCCGCCCGGTCGAGCCCAACGCCCGCGTCGCCGTCGTCGCCGCCGTCATCGAGAACCCGTGGAACGGCCAAGGCTTCGTTGAAGACCTCACCGCCGGTATCGACGAAGCGGCCTCCCGGGTCGGAGAACTCCTCGCACCGCGCGTCGTCAAGGCCCTCGGCGGCACGGTCGAGGCCTACGGCAAGGCCGCCATCGTGGGGCTGGACGGCGAGATCGAGCACGGCTCCGCACTGATCCATACGCTCAAGTTCGGCGACCACTTCCGCAATGCAGCGAATGCCACCACGCTGCTGCCCGCCGTCGAGAAGCGCGGTCCGGCCGGCGTCACCTTCGACATCCCGCTGAAGCACATCACGGACGCAACCATCCGCTCGCACCACCAGAGCATCGAGGTCCGGCTGGCGGATGCACCGCACCCCGGCGAGATCGTCATCGCGTTGGCGGCAGCTTCGCAGGGCCGTCCGCAGCAGCGCCTGGCACCGCTGTCGACCGAACAGTAGCCATGGAGGCAAGACTGCCGATCGTCCTGCTGCACGGTGTCGGCCTGGACAGCAGCATGTGGGAGCTGTTCCGCGCGGAACTGGGCCGGCTCACCGACCGGGAAATCGTGGCCCTGGACCTGCCCGGCCACGGCGGCCAGCCGCCGCTAACGGAAGCGGTATCCCTTGCGGATCTGGCTAACGACGTCGCTGGCCGGCTTCCGGGGCGGGCGCACCTCGTCGGATTTTCGCTGGGGGCGCTGGTCGCACAGCATCTGGCCCGGCATCGCCCGGAGCTGGTCGCCAGCCTGGCCAGCGTGAGCTCGGTCTGCCTGCGGACGCCGCAGGAGGCAGCCTCAGTGGCCGCGCGGCTGGAGAACGCGGATGTGGACTTCGCCGACAGCGTCGAGGCCTCGATCCGGCGCTGGTTCCCGGCAGAAGCGGGAACGGACACGGCGACCATCGCCCGTGTCCGCAGCACCCTTCTGGCGAATGACAGGCAGTCCTACCTGCACGCATACCGGGTTTTCGCGACGTCCGACGCTGAGATCGGCGCCGAGCTCGGCGGGATCTCCGTCCCGTCGCTGGCCGTGACCGGGGACCTGGACCCCGGCTCGACACCCGAGATGACCCGCCGCTTGGGCGAGGCGATCCCGGGCTCGCGCACCGCCGTCGTACCCGCCGCCCGGCACATGCTGCCGGTGGAGCGTCCGGCGGAGCTGGCCCGAATCATCACCGAATTCATCGAAGACCCGAAACGAGACCCCCATGACTAAGCAATACGACCACTTCATCGACGGCAAGTGGGTCACTCCGGCTGAGGGTGCCTACTTCGAGAGCACGAACCCGGCCACGCTCGAGCTCCTGTACACCGCGGCCCGCGGCACCAAGGCCGACGTGGATGCGGCAGTGGGCGCAGCCCGAACCGCCTTCGAGAACCCGCTGTGGCGGGACCTGAGCCAGACCAAGCGCGGGCACCTGCTGCGCAAGCTCGGCGATCTGGTCGTCGAGCACGCCGAGGAACTCGCGCGGATGGAGACCGAGGACAACGGCAAGCTGCTGCGCGAGATGCGCGGCCAGCTGGCCACGCTGCCCGAGTACCTCTACTACTACGCGGGCCTGGCGGACAAGGTGCAGGGCAGCCAGGTCCCCACCATGAATCCGGCGATCCTGAACTACACGCAGCGCGAACCGCTGGGCGTCGTCGGTGCCATTACACCCTGGAACTCGCCGTTGACGCTGACCACCTCCAAGCTGGCGCCGGCGCTGGCCGCGGGCAACACCCTCGTGATCAAGCCGTCCGAGTACACCTCTCGGACCGTCCTGCGCCTGGCCGAACTGACCGTCGAAGCGGGCTTCCCCGACGGCGTCATCAACGTGGTGACCGGCATGGGCGCCGAAGCCGGCGCCGCGCTGGTGGACCACCCCGACATCGCCAAGATCTCCTTCACCGGTTCGACCGCCACCGGCTCGGCAATCGCCGCGTCCGCCGCGTCGCGCTTCATCGGCTGCACGCTGGAGCTGGGCGGCAAGAGCCCCAATATCGTCTTCGAGGACGCCAACGTCTCCAATGCCGCCATGGGCGTCGTGGCCGGTATTTTCGCCGCGGCAGGACAGACCTGCATCGCCGGAAGCCGGGTGTTCGCCCACCGGTCCGTCTACGACGAGCTGCTGGAGAAGGTCGCCGAACGAGCCAAGAGCATCGTCATCGGCAACCCCCTCGAGGACGCCACCGAGCTCGGCCCGCTGGCCTTCGCGGCCCAGCAGGAGAAGGTTGGCTCCTACGTGGATCTCGGGGTATCCGAGGGAGCCAAGGTCCTCACCGGCGGGGGCAGGCCGGACGTGGAACTGCCCGGCTACTTCTACGCCCCGACCGTCCTGACCGGCGTCGACAATTCCATGCGCGTGGTCCGTGAGGAGATCTTCGGTCCGGTCGCGGCCATCATGCCGTTCGACTCGGAAGAGGAAGTCCTGCGGCTGGCCAACGACACGCAGTACGGGCTGGCCGCCGGCGTGTGGACGCAGAACCTCGCCCGCGCCCACCGGATGAGCCGGCGGCTCGAAGCCGGCACGGTTTGGGTCAACACCTACCGGGCGATGTCCCCGATGTCGCCCCGCCAGGGCTTCAAGAACAGCGGCGTGGGCATCGAACACGGCCTGGAGTCGATGCACGAATACACCCGCCTGAAGAGCATCTGGATCAACACCGACGAGGGCCCGGTCGCGGACCCGTTCGTCATGCGCTGATAGGAGCAGCAGGCATGCCATTGATTGACGTATCCATTGCCGAGGGCCGCTCCCCCGAACAGCTCCGGGACCTGGTCTCAGCCCTGCACCGGGCGGCAGAGGAATCCGTTGGCGCTTTGCCGGAGAACACCACGGTGATCATCCGCGAGGTCCCCACCAGCCACTGGTCCAAGGCAAACCAGACCATCGCCGAGCGCCAGGCTGCGGCCCAGGCAGCTCCGCTCACCCACGCAACGCCGGTCGAAACCGCCGCAGAATAAAGGAGTCACTAATGCGTTTTTCACTCTTCGTCCATATGGAACGCTGGGACGAGAGCGTCTCCCACCGCGAATGCTTCGAGAACCTGACGGAACTCGCCCTCATCGCGGAGGCCGGCGGATTCAGCACGGTCTGGATCGGTGAGCACCACGCAATGGAGTACACCATCTCCCCCAGCCCGATGCCGCAGCTCGCATACCTCGCAGCACGCACGTCGCGCATCCGTCTGGGTGCCGGAACGATCATCGCACCGTTCTGGAACCCGCTCCGTGTCGCCGGGGAAACCGCATTGCTGGACGTCATCAGCAACGGCCGGATGGAAGTGGGGCTGGCGCGCGGGGCCTACCAGGTCGAGTTCGACCGCCTCATGGGCGGCATGCCTGCGGTCGACGGCGGCAAGCACCTGCGCGAGCTGGTGCCGGCCGTGCGCGCACTGTGGGAAGGCGACTACGCACACGACGGCGAAGTCTGGCAATTCCCCACCTCGACGAGCGTTCCCAAGCCCATCCAAAAGCCGACACCGCCGATGTGGGTCGCCGCCCGCGACATCTCCTCACACGAGTTCGCGGTCGCCAACGGCTGCAACGTGATGGTCACCCCGCTGATGAAGGGCGACGAGGAGGTCGAGGACCTCGCAGGCAAATTCGACACAGCCGTCGCGAACAACCCCGGCATCCCCCGCCCGGACCTCATGGTCCTCCGCCACACGCACGTCCATACCGCGGACGAGCCGGAGGGCTGGCGCCGCCCGGCCGAGGGCATCCAAAAGTTCTACCGCACCTTTGATGCCTGGTTCGGCAACAAGACCACTCCGAAGAACGGCTTCCTCGAACCCAGCCCGGTCGAGAAGTTTGCCGGCCGCCCCGAGTTCACGCCGGAATCCCTGCACAAGACAGCGATGATCGGAACGCCTGAGGAAATCATCGAGCGGCTGCGCCACTACGAAGCACTCGGCGTCACCGAGTTCAGCCTCTGGTCCGACAACAGCCTGAGCCACGAGGAGAAGAAGCGCTCCCTGGAGCTCTTCATCGAGCATGTCGTGCCGGCCTTCCAGGAACAGCCCGCATCCGCAGCACGCTGATACCTGAGCCTTCAGCTGCGCCTGACGGCGCCTGGTGGTGGCGCCGGAGATGGACGCGGCCCCGTGACCCTGCAGGTGGCACATCCGGGCGGCCGGGGACACACTACTGATCATGAGCAGGCACATCCTGGACGTCCTGGTCAGGGCCGAGGAGGAGATGATCTTCCTCGGCCCTGACCATCCCTCCTACACATTGCTGGCCGAGTTGGTTTCCTCGGTGCGGAGTGCCTGGCAGGAGGGTTACGAGTCCGGCTGCCACGGGGCGGGGGCCAATCCCTACGCATAGCCGCGGCAGTCCGGCCTTCCTTCCATGCCTTGTTCGCTGCTTCCTTCCGCTGACGACGACGGCGCTCACCGGCCGTGCTCAGGTCACCGGCGTACGGTGGGAGGGTGGACGAGATCGTGGAGTTCCTGCTCGCGCGGATCGCCGAAGACGAAGCCAACGTCAGGTCCTGGGCGGAGGCCGCCGCCGTTCCGGTGCTGGACCGTGCGCTGGCCGAGTGCGAGGCCAAGCGCCGGATGATCCGCCACGTGCGGCAGCTGGCCGGCCAGGACGGCGAGGACCCGGGACTGCTCACGCTGCTCCAGATCATGGCCCTGCCCTATGTCGGCCACCCCGCCTACCGCGAACGCTGGCGTCCGGCCGGCCGGCCGTAATCGGTGCGCAAGGCCCCGCCGTAAGGCCCTGATAGTCCCGCGTGGCGGCCGTGCGTGAGAAGATCGCGTACGTGACCGATCGACTGATGCTCCTCGACACTGCGTCGCTCTACTTCCGCGCTTTCCACGGCGTGCCGGACAGCCTCAAGGCACCCGACGGCACTCCGGTGAACGCCGTCCGGGGCCTCCTCGACATCATCGCCCGGCTCGTCACCGACTTCCGGCCGAGCCGGCTCGTCGCCTGCTGGGATGACGACTGGCGCCCGGGGTGGCGCGTCGACCTGCTCCCTACCTACAAGGCGCACCGAGTGGCGAAGGCCGTCCCCGGCGGAGTCGACGTGGAAGAGACGCCGCCCGGCCTAGTCGCGCAGCTGCCGCTCCTACGCGAGGTCCTGGAGGCCCTGGACATCACTGTGATCGGGGCCGCGAAGCACGAGGCCGATGACGTCATCGGCAGCCTCGCGTCCCAGGCGGCCATGCCGGTAGACATCGTCACCGGCGACCGCGACCTCTTCCAGCTCGTCGACGATGCGCGCGACGTGCGCGTTATCTACACGGCCCGCGGCATGAGCAAGCTCGAGACGCTGACCGACGTGACGGTCGTCGGCAAGTACGGCGTGCTGCCGGTGCAGTACGCCGACTACGCCGCCCTGCGCGGCGACGCCTCGGACGGGCTGCCCGGCGTCTCCGGAATCGGCGAGAAGACCGCGGCCAAGCTCCTCCAGGAATTCGTGGACCTGGACGGGATCATCGCGGCAAGCTCGGATCCGGACGCGGCGATGTCGGCCACGATCCGCACCAAGCTGGCCGCCGCCGCGGACTACCTCGCCGCGGCACCCAAGGTGGTGCAGGTGGTCCGGGACCTCGGCCTGGGCGAAATCGACGCCGCCATCCGGCCCCTGGGCGCCGACCAGCTCGACCGCATCGAGCGGCTCGGCAAGGAGCACAACCTGGGCGGGTCCGTGCACCGCGCGCTCCGCGCCCTCGGGAACGAACCGGCTCAATAAGTTACGGACCGGCGTCCTTAAGCCCGGCCCGGACCGAGCCGGCCATTGGGAGAACGCCCCTGCCTCGCACGCCGCTGTGATGCCTGGCGGAAATTTTCCGGAGCGCCTAGGCGGCGGCGAGGGCCTTGTCCAGGAAGCTGCCGATGACGTTGCCGGCGGTGACATGGTCGGCAACGTCGAGGCCGGGAATCCGGGGGCCGGCGGGCATCCCGTGGGCGCGCTGCTTGACGTGTTCGTTCAGGCACAGCAGCGCGGAGAGCAGCTCGGCCAGGTCGGCTTCCCCGGTGGAGGTCTGCCGCAGGAGACGGGAATGCGCTGCCTGGAGCTCGTCGCCCGGGCTGCAGCCAAGGTCACGGCGGAGGCTGGTGCGGTAGCGGTCGTAGGCTTGGAGGGCTTCGGTGTAGCGGCCGCTCTGCTCGAGGCCTGCCACCAGGGCCGTCCACGCGCGCTCATTCAGCGGTTCCGAGGCGACGGCCCGCTGCGCCCAGTGCACTGCGTCGTCGTTATTGCCCACCGCCGCCGCTGCCTGCGCTGCCCGGATGCGGCAGTCGACCACCAGTGCTTCGTGCCGGCGGCGGGCTTCCTCCGCCCATTCGACGGTCAGTTCGTCGGAGAGCAGCGGTGCGGTGGCCATGTCCAGGACCTTGAGCAGCCGCTCGTAGGCTTCGGCCGGTTTGGTGCCATCGACGCGGCCGACCAGCCGCTCGAACCGGTCGAGGTCCACGCTGACCAGCTTCGGGTCCAGGAAATAGCAGCCGTGTTCGGTGCGCAGCGGGCCGGTCTTGGCCTGGCCGGGCTGGATGTGGCGGCGGATGACGCTGACATAGCTTTCCAGCGTGGCCCGTGCGGTGACCGGCGGGTTGCCGCCCCAGAGCAGCTCGATCATCCGCTCCCGGGAGATGCTGATGCCCGGCTGCAGGGCCAGGATCTCGAGGACCTGCCGGGCCTTCGGGCTGCCGAGCGTGGCCGCGGTCATGACCTGGCCGGCACGCTCCACCCTCAGGCCGCCGATCAGGCGGATGGAAATGCACGCGGCAGAACTGGTTTCCGATTTCATCTTTTGCCCCTACCCCCAACTTGTTCCGGCACCCCACAACAACACCGGTGGCTTAATAGTCGGCGCGGTTCCAAACTCCCGCCAGCCCACTCTGGGGCGGACCCCCCACCCTCAAACCTTGGGGGGTGCCGCTCCCTCAATCTCCCCCTGACCTGCGCAAGGATTTTTCCAAGGGGCGTGGGCGAAGGTTTTACCGGATCCCACGCGGTCCATAAGGGTCCCGACGCTCCCCCCAACGCGCCGGGACCCTTCCGCACGTTCGCCCAAAGTTTTTCTCAAGTTCCCGGGCGAAGCATAAACGCCATGTCAGCAGCACAGCTTGAACAAGAGACACGGGTACCGGCACAGGCGCAGCATTCTCCGCGGCGCCGCCGTCGGCTGATTGTGATCCCGCTGGCCCTGGTGTGCCTGCTCGGGATCGCCTTCGGGTACCTGTTCCTCAATGCGGAGGTGAAGTCCAGCGCTCCGATGGGCGCCTCCGTTGATGTACCGGGCGGATCGGCCAGCATTACCGGCCTCGTTCCGCTCGAAAGCGACGGGTGGCAGCCGCCTGCTCCGGTGGCAGCCCTCGGGAAGAAACCGCAGGAGGGTGCGCACCGTGTACGCATCCAGGTGCAGTTCACGGCCTTGGACAAGGCCGGCCTGCCCCTTGATCCTGCCGGTTTCTTCGTTGACGGATTGGGCTCGGGGAAGCCGCATCCGCTCTGGACCTCGTCCTCATCCATGACGCTGGCCCAGGGGGAAACCGTCAACACCACCATGGTGTTCGAACTGCCGAACAAGGCGATTGCCCTGGTGCTGGAGGACTCCTCCGGCAGCCGGCTCTCGCTCGGCACCGACCACCATTCGGCCGGCTAAAGAGTCCGGCCAACGACGACGGATGCAACGTTGGGGTGCCTCCGTCATGTCGACCTGCAACAAGTCATCATTGGGAGGTGACTCGACATGTCAGTTTCACGACGCAAACTCCTGCAATGGGGAGGCCTGGGAGTAGTCGGGGCGGGGCTTGTGACCGTTCCTATTTCCACCGTGTCGGCCAAGGCGGCCAGCCAGCTCAGCTCGCGGGACATGCCTAAGCCTTTCCAGGCGGCGTTCCGGCGACCGCCGGCGCTCAAGCCGGACTCCGTGACCACGGACTCCGACGGGGCCACGGTCAACCACTACACGCTGGCCATGCGGCAGGCATCCGCGCAGATCCTGCCGACCAAGAAGACCGGGATCCTCGGCTACAACGGGACGTTCCCGGGGCCGACCATCGAGCTCGATCAAGGCACCAAGGCGGTGGTGCACATGCGCAACCGGCTGCCCAAGAACCACCCGCAGTGGAGCAAACATCTGCTGGCCACGTCGACGCACCTGCACGGTTCCGCGACGCTGCCGCAGTACGACGGCTACGCCAACGACGTCACGCTGCCGGGGTTCTGCAAGGACTACCAGTACCCGAACTTCCAGCCGGCCCGGACCATCTGGTACCACGACCACGGCGTCCACTTCACGGCGCAGAACGTCTACTCCGGCCTCGCCGGGATGTACATCATCCATGACCCGGTGGAGCGGGAACTGCTGCCGCAGGGCGAGTTCGACGTCCCCCTGGTGGTCAACGACGCGATGTTCGCCGCGGACGGCTCGCTCGCCTACGACGACCGGGACCACTCGGGCCTCTGGGGCGACGTCATCATGGTCAACGGCGTGCCGTGGCCGGTCATGAAAGTCCAGCCGCGGGTCTACCGCTTCCGGGTGCTGAACGCGTCCATTTCCCGCTCCTACAAGTTCGCGCTCAGTTCGGGACAGCCGCTGCACGTGGTGGGCACCGATGGCGGTCTCATGCCGGCCACCCAGTCGGTGGCCAACTACCGCCACGGCATGGCCGAGCGCTACGAGGTGCTGATCGACTTCAGCAAGTACAAGCCGGGCACCCGGGTGGAGCTGAAGAACCTGTCGGCAACCAACAACAGGGACTACGACTTCACCGGCAAGGTGATGGCGTTCGACGTGGTCGCGGCCCCGACGGGGATGAAGGACGACCCCAAGTGGAACCGCATCCCGACCACGCTGGCGGACAGCGAGCCCATGCACCTAACCAAGGACGACGCCGAGGAGAAGCGCTACTTCCGGGTGGAGAAGGACGGCCTGGTCGAACCGTGGACCATCAACGGCGTCACCTGGGAGGAAGTGATCGCCAGCAATTTCAAGCTGGCTCACGCCGACCCGAAGCTGAACTCCGTGGAGATGTGGACGATCGAGAACAAGTCCGGCGGCTGGTTCCACCCCGTGCACATCCATCTGGTGGACTTCCGGGTGCTCAGCCGCAACGGCAAGGCGCCTTTCGCCTGGGAACGCGGGCCGAAGGACGTGGTCTACATCGGCGAGGGCGAGAAGGTGGATGTGGTCATGCGGTTCGGCCCGCACCAGGGCCGCTACATGGTCCACTGCCACAACCTGCCGCATGAGGACCACTCGATGATGTTCCAGTTCCGGGTCGGCTTGGGCGAGGACGATGAGGACCCGTGGGATCCGATCAACGCCGCGCCGGCCGAGTTCGACGACGACCCGGACTGAGCCTGCGATGAGCGCCGAAACCGGGCTGCGTCCAGCGCGGCGCAGCCCGGCGCACCGCGCGGCTGCCGCTTCGGGGAGGACCTCGGGCCCTCCCCGGAAACGGAAGCTCAACGCCCTGGCGGGCGGCGCCGTCGTACTTGCCCTGCTGCTGGGTGTGCGCACCTGGGTGGCGGAGCCGGTGACGGTGGACTCGGACAGCATGGCCCCGACGCTGCCGCCGGGCAGCATCGCGTTCGTGCTCAAACCCGCGCCGGCCTGGTTCGGCGTGCACCGCGGAGACCTGGTGGTGCTCGACTCCCCGATCGACGGCATGCCCATCATCAAGCGGGTGGTGGCGGTGGGCGGGGAGACGGTGGAGATCGACGACGCCATCCTCCTGGTGGACGGCGTCGCGCCGCCGGAGCCCTACGTGGACCACAGCACCATCGACGGCACGCACTTCATCCCCACCGCGGTGCCGCCCGGGGACGTCTTCCTGATGGGAGACAACCGCGAGCGTTCGATCGATTCCAGGGACTTCGGCACGGTGCCGGTGGAGGACATCCGGGGCACCGTGGTCAAACCCTTCATACGGCCGTAAACAACGACGGCGCCGCCCGGCTTCGCGGGGCGGGGACCGGGAAGCCAAGAAATTTTCAATACGAAGCGGCCAACCTCAAGCCAAGCCGGAACCGCTCATCCATCGGATCCGGCCTTGGAGGACAGTCAGCAGTTCAGGTCCGGCACTGCCGGCCCGGGGCATCTATCCAGGCGGACCTTTCGGGTCAGCCTTCCGTCTGAAAAGGACAAACCATGCAAACCCAATCACCAGACCAGCAGCCGCGCAGGGAGGCGAGGGCCCGGAGCCAGCGCATCCAGCGCAATCAGCGCAGGGCACGCACCGCCATGGTGGCCCTCACCGCAGCCGGCCTCACGGCCACGGGCCTGCTCGCCGCGGGCTCCGCCACGGCTGCTGTGCCGACTTTCCCGAACAACGTCGTTGTCTTCCCCGACCGGGACTTCGTCTCGATCGAGGGCTACGGGGAGCGTGCCGGCGAAACCGCAACCGTGGAAGTCACCCGTCCGGGTATCGGTGTCGTCGGCTCGGCAAAGAGCGTCATCTCCGGCACGGATGTGGCCTTCGAAATCAACCACCCCGGCGGTGTCTGCTGGGGCGCGGATACATCGCACAAGGTCACGCCTGATATCAAAGCCGGGGACGTCGTCTCCATCACCTTCGCCGACGGCACCTCGGACGAGACCACCGTCGCCGACGCCAACGTCACCAAGGACATGACGCTCAACGGCAACACCATCACGGTGGAAGGCCGGGTCGGCGCCGGCGTCAACACTGCCCAGATGGAGCAGCGCATCATCAACCCGGACATGGGCGACACCGCCATCGGCCGCCGCGACATCCGCGCGCTGCCGGGCCCTGTGGTCCCCTCGGACAAGGGCGGTTACTCCTCCGGCATCGAGTTCCCGACGGCGGACACCTTCCTCGCGACGTACGTCTTCGATGATCCCGCCGTCGCCGAAGTGGCGGCCGCCGCGGACCTCGGCGAGCGAGCCATGTCCTGGCAGCAGGAAGATGCGGACGGCAACCGCCAGGGCCTGACCATCGCCGAGTTCGGCGAGCTCGGCGGACCGGGCATGGGCGGCTGCCCCGCCGGACCGTCGGAGCAGGCGGCTCCCGCTGCCGGCACCGCCGCAGTGGTCTACTCCACGGACCGCACCTCGATGAAGGTCAACTGGACCGCCGCCACCGCCCAGCCCGGCGCGACGGCCGTGACCGGCTACAACGTGCTCGCCATGTACAACTCGACTACTGCGGGCCAGCAGGGCGTTGTGGGCATGCGCACCGGCGCGGACGCCACCTCGACCACGCTGACCGGCCTGGACCCGGCCAAGACGTACACCGTCGAGGTGCGCTCCATCGCCGGCGCCCGGATGAGCGAGGCCCTGACGATCACAGACGCGACCGCACCGGACACCGGCGGCGTGACTCCGCCGTCGGACACCACGGCTCCCACCCTGGCACTCAGCCCGGCCCCGGCCGCCGACACCGTGACCACCGCGTCATCCGTGACGGTAGACGGTGACGGCCAGAACTACTACACCACCGACGGTTCACCGGTGATCTCCGGCGGCCTGCCCTCGGACACCGCCCGGCTCGTCACCGGGCCGATCGCGATCACGGAAGCCATCACGCTGAAGGTCGCCGCGTTCGACCAGGCCGGCAACTTCACCCTGGTGGAAGGCCAATACGCTCCGGAGGCCGCGTCCACGGAGCCCCCGGCCGCTCCTGCCGGGCTCGCCGCCACCGCAGGGCAGGGTTCCGTCACCCTCCGCTGGGACGCGGGCGACGCCTCCGTCACCGGCTACCAGGTCTCGGTCTACGATGCTGCAGGAGCGGCCCTCGCCGCCAACGTGCAGCAGCCGGCCGAAACCACGGCGCGGACCCAGACCGTCACCGGCCTGACCGCCGGCACGAACTACCAGTTCAGCGTCAAGGCCAAGAACGCCGCCGGCGGCTGGGGCACGGAATCGGGCAAGGTTAGCGCCGCTCCCACTGCGATCACGGACCGGGTCACCATCGGCACCGCGCGGTACAAGGCCGGCAGCGAATTCCGCATCACCGGAACGGGTTCGCAGCTCGGAGCCACCGTCACGGTCTACGCCAGCAAGGCTGACGGCACCATCGGCGCAGCCATCCCCGGTGCCAATGCCGCGGTCGTCGCCGCAGCCCCTCCGGGCATCGGTGACTACACCATCCGGCTCCGCAACGGCTCGGTCCCCGCGACCAACCCGGGCAGGATCTTCGTGAAGTCCAGCGGCGGCGGCGTCGCAGGTCCCTTCACGGTGACCAACAAGTAGCAGGAGCCTAACAGCAGGAACGCTCCACGGAGGGGCCCGTCCACCGGATCAAACCGGCTGGACGGGCCCCTCCCCTGTGCCACGGTTCAGATGGCCTTGCCGGGGTTCAGGATGCCCTGCGGGTCGAGGGCGCGGCGGATGGCGTGCTGCACGTCGAGCGAGACGTCGCCGAGTTCGTCGCGCAGCCAGTCCCGCTTGAGCAGGCCGACGCCGTGTTCGCCGGTGAGCGTTCCGCCCAGCCGCTTGGCCAGGTGGAACATCTCGCCAAGCGCGGTCTTGGCCGGGCCTTCCGTGACGGATTGGTCCGGCCGCACCACGATCATCGGATGCAGGTTCCCGTCCGCAGCGTGGGCAATCGTGAAGATCCGCACGCCGGTCCGTTCCGAGATCTCATGCAGGCCGGTCACGGCTTCCGCCAGCCGGCCGCGCGGCACGCCGATGTCCCCGATGGAGACGCGGCCGAGCTTTTCGAGTGAGGGAATCGCCTCGCGCCGGGCGGTCAGCAGCGCCTCGGCGGCCACCGGGTCATCGGCCCGGAGCACCTCGGTGGCAAAAGGTTCGACGGCGCCGGCCAGCACGTCCATCTCTGCCCGGGCGCCGAACCCGTCCGTCTGGCCGAGCAGGAAGGCCCCGCCGCGGCGCCGGTAGTCCGTCCCGAGCGCCAGGTCGATCGCCTCGAGCGTCGGGCCGTCCACCAGTTCCAGCAGCGACGGCTGGATCCGCGCGGCGATGACGGCCGAAGCGGCCGCGGCGGCAGCCGCGACGTCCGGGAAGAACGCGGCGGCCGTCGCCGTCGTTATCGGGGCCGGCCGCAGCCGCAGCGTCGCCTCCACCACCACACCCAAAGTCCCCTCCGACCCGATCATCAGCGCCGTCAGGTCGTAGCCGGTGACGCCCTTGATGGTGCGCCGGCCGGTCCGCAGCTCGCGCCCGTCCGCCAGCACTACGCGCAGTCCCAGCACGGACTCGCGCGTCACGCCGTACTTCGCGCAGCGCATCCCTCCGGCATTCGTGGCAATGTTCCCGCCGATCGAGCAAATCGCGGTGCTGGCCGGATCCGGCGCGTAGAACAGTCCGTGCCCGGCAGCGGCGGCATTGAGCTCCGCGTTCAGCACGCCGGGTTCGACGACGGCGGTCTGTTCCACCGGGTCAAGGTCCAGGATGCGGTTCATCCGGGAGAGGTCCAGCACCACCTCGCCGGCGCCGGCGGAGGAGGCGGCCGCCAGCCCCGTTCCGGCACCGCGCGGAACCAGCGGAACCCCGTGCGACGCCGCGAGCCTCACGGCCTCCACCACGTCATCGACCGACTCGGCGTACACCACACCGTCCGGCAGCGACGCCGGCACGAAGCCGGAGCGGTCAGTCGCGGCTGCCGCGCGGTCAGCCGGATCCGTGGATGTCGAGCGGCAGGCGGCCAGCAGCTCGGCGGCCGGGCCTGCGATTGCGGGTACAGCGTCAGTCTCCATGAAAACCCCTTCGTTTCCTCCGGCAGCTGAGCCGATGCTACTGCAGCCCCGGCCGCCGGACCATGACAGCCGCCGGCCCCCGCGCCGGCCGGCCGCAAATCCGGGTGCGGACGGATCCGGCCGACAGCCTTGCACGCGATTAATAAGCATGCTTAGGTAAATATGTAAGCGGAATTCGCGAAGGCACAACGCGTCGCGATGCGCGGCACAGGGAAAGCCCCGACGGCTGCGGGGAGGAGAGATCCTCCCGGCAGAACCGAACGCTAGATGCGGTGCCGCGCCAGGACCAGTCCAACATCATCAGCGGCGGAACGGGGACCCCGTCCCGCCCCGGACTGATCCGCCGTGCCCGGGAAAGATAGGAGATGTAATGATCACTAGGGAAAACATCGACATTCTCGCTGGCGGTAACACCAACGTCCTCGACAACTCGGGAAACAAGATCGGCTCCGTCGGTCAGTTCTACCTGGACGACCGCACCGAAGACCCGAGCTGGGTAACGGTCAAGACCGGCCTGTTCGGCATGTCCGAAACCTTCGTTCCGCTGACCGAGGCGACGTACGACGACGGCGACATCCGCGTTCCGTACACCAAGGACGAGGTCAAGGACGCCCCGCGCGTCGACCCGGACGGCCACCTCAGCCCTGAGGAAGAGGACCACCTCTACCGGCACTACAGCATCGCCAACGGCAACGGCACCCGCGGCGTGACCGACCGCGATGGCCTGGCCGACCGTGATGGACTGGCCGGCCGTGGCGTGACCGGCCGCGACGGCCTGGCCGACCGTGATGGACTCGCCGACCGCGATGGACTCGCCGACCGTGATGGCTTGGCCGGCCGCGATGGCCTGGCCGACCGTGGCACGGCGGGCCGCGGCACGGACGATGCCATGACGCGTTCGGAGGAGCAGCTGCACGTCGGCACCGAGCGCCACGAAACCGGCCGGGCCCGGCTTCGCAAGTATGTCGTCACGGAGAACGTCACCCGCACGGTGCCCGTGACCCGTGAAGAGGTGCGCGTCGAGCGCGAACCCATCACGGACGGGAACGTCGGCGACGCCCTGTCCGGCCCCGACCTCCGCGAGGATGAGCACGAGGTGACCCTGCACGAGGAGCGGCCGGTCGTCGAGAAGGAGACGGTGCCCGTGGAGCGGGTCCGCCTCGAAAAGGACACCGTTACGGACCAGGAGACGGTCAGCGACGAGGTCCGCAAGGAGCGGATCGAGGCGGACGGCGCGGACGACCGCCTGCGCGATGGTACCTTGGGCCGCGACCGCGACCGGTAGTCCGGCTGCCGGCTAAAGCCGCAACGCAAAAGGGAGGACGACGGCGGAACCTCGGTTTCGCCGTCGTCCTCCCTTTGTGCCTGCGGGTTGTGCCTGCGGGTGGGTGCCTACTTGGCGGCCTTGACCGCCAGCACCGCGCATTCGGCCTGCAGCAGGATCCGCTGCGCGGTGCTGCCCATGATCAGCTTGCCCACCGGGGTGCGCCGGCGCAGCCCGATCACGATCAGCTCGGCGCCGTGCTGCTCGGCCGCGTCCAGCACCTCGTCGGCGCTGTCGTGCCCGCCGATCGGCTGAAACAGTTCGTAGGCCACGTCCTCGCCGTCCAGGCGCTTGCGCAGTGCCTCGGCCCCGTCCGACTGCACGAACCGGTCATCCACGAAGACGTCGCCCCGGCTGGCGTTCACGACGACCAGCTTGGCGGACCGGCTCCGGGCTTCGACGATGGCGCGGTCCAGCGCGGCTGCGCCCTCGGGCGTGGGGATGTAGCCGACCAGAACTGTCATGGTTTCTCCTCGTGATCGTATTGGTGCTGGGAATCCTCGGCGATCGTCTCACGCGGTCCGTTGGGCACGGTAGCCCCTTGACGGGCTTCCGCGGTGGCGGCCTGGGCCAGCGGTTCGGCGCCGGCCGGGACGCCCTGCGGCTGCGGACGGAACCGCTTGAACGCGGAGATGGCCAGCGGCAGCAGCAGCACCAGGGCCACGAGGATGTAGGTCCCCACGGCGATCGGCTCGCTGAACAGGCCTGCCGGGTCGCCGCCGCTGAGCTGCAGGGCCTTGCGCAGCTGCTCCTCGGCGCGCGGGCCGAGGATGACGCCGATGATCAGCGGCAGCACCGGCAGTCCGTAGCGGCGCATCATGAAGCCGAGCGCTCCGAGCACCAGCAGGATCACCAGGTCGAACGCCTGCAGGTTGACCGCGTAGGCGCCCAGCGTGGCGAAGAACAGGATGCCGGCGTACAGGTACGGCCGCGGGATCTGCAGCAGCTTGGCCCAGAGCGGCGCCAGCGGCAGGTTGATCAGCAGAAGCAGGGTGTTGCCGATGAACAGGCTCGCGATCAGCGCCCACACCAGGTCCGGCTCGTTGTCGAAGAGCAGCGGGCCGGGCTGGATGCCGTACTGGATGAAGGCGGTGAGCATGACCGCGGCGGTGGCATTGGTCGGCAGGCCGAGGGCGAGCATCGGCGTCAGGGTGCCGGCCGCCGAGGCGTTGTTCGCCGCCTCCGGACCCGCGACGCCCTCGATTGCGCCGTGGCCGAATTCCTCGGGGTGCTTGGACAGCTTCTTCTCGGTCACGTAGGACAGGAAGGTCGGGACCTCCGCGCCGCCGGCCGGCAGCGCGCCGAACGGGTAGCCGTACGCGGTGCCGCGCAGCCAGGGCTTCCAGGACCGCTTCCAGTCCTGCTTGCCCATCCAGGGCCGGCCCACCGGGATGGTCTGCATGGGGCGGCGCCGCAGGTGGGCGGCGATCCAGAGCGCCTCGCCGACGGCGAAGATGGCCACGGCGACGACGACGATGTCCAGCCCGTCCACCAGCAGCGGCTGCCCGAAGACCAGGCGCTGCTGCCCGGTCGTGTGGTCCGCGCCGACCAGGCCGATGGCCAGCCCGAGGCCGAGGGAGGCGAAGCCGCGCAGCTTGGACGTGCCAAGCACGGCGGTCACGGCGAGCAGCGCCAGCACCATGATGGCCAGGTAGCTCGGCGCGCCGAGGCTGACGGCGAAGTCCACGACCATCGGCGTGAACGCGACGAGCAGCGCGGTGCCGATGGTACCGGCGACGAACGAGCCGATGGCCGCCGTCGCGAGCGCCTGGGCGGCCCGCCCGGCCTTGGCCATCTTGTGGCCCTCGATCGCGGTGATGACGGTGGCGGATTCACCCGGGGTATTCAGCAGGATGGACGTGGTCGAGCCGCCGTACATGCCGCCGTAGTAGATGCCGGCGAACATGATGAACGCGCTGGTCGGCTCGAGCCCGTAGGTCACGGGCAGCAGCAGCGCGATGGCCATCGCCGGTCCGATGCCGGGCAGCACGCCCACGGCGGTGCCCAGCAGTACGCCGATGACGGCATAGAGCAGGTTAAGGGGAGTCGCCGCCGTCGAAAATCCCTGCATCAGCAGGTCGAATGTCTCCATCTAGAGCACTCCTTGCAGCAGTCCGGCCGGGAGATTGATGCCCAGGCCGAGGTAGAAACCGTAGAACGTACCCAGCGACAGAACGACGGCGATGATCGCGTCCCGCACGTAGCGGCGGCTGCCGAGGGCCCAGGCGCTGCCCCAGAACAGCAGGGCCCCGGAAATCACCCAGCCGACGGTGTCGATCAGCAGGATGTTGAGCACGAACGCGCCGACCAGCGGAAGCACGGTCCGCCAGTCGCTCGGGTGGCTCAGGTCCACATCCTCGCCGCCCTCGGCTTCGCCCTGGCCGCCGCGCAGCACGTTGATGGCGAGCAGCACCGCGCACACCAGCAGCAGGCCGCCGATAATGAACGGCATGGTCTTGGGTCCGACCGGGTCGGCCTGCGAATACGGGACGGTGATCGAGGCGGCGTCGAGGATGACGATCACGCCGACCGCCCCGAGCAGGGCCGCGAGGCCCAGCTCGGAGCGGCCTTTCAGCCGTGAAGCCAGCTTGTTCACGCAAGCCCCAGCTCGGACAGGACGTCGGCGACGCGCTGGTCCTGTTCCTTCAGGAAGGCGGAGAACTCCTCGCCGGTGGCGAAGGCGTCCGACCAGCCGTTGTCCTCGAGGGCCTTCTTCCACTCGGGGGTGCCGTGCATCTTCTCGAGGGCCGCGATCCACTTCTGCTTGTCTTCCTCGCTGGCTTCCGGCGGGGCGACGATGCCGCGCCAGTTGGTGAACACGAGGTCGATCTTGGATTCCTTCAGCGTCGGGGCGTCGACGCCCTCGAGCCGCTCCTCGCCGCTGGTGGCCAGGACGCGGATCTCGCCGCTCTTGATCTGGTCGATGTACTCGCCGGCGCCGGAGGCGGCGAAGCCGAGCTTGTTGCCGAGGATGGCCGGGAGCAGGTCGCCGCCGCCGTCGTAGGACACGAAGTTCACGTCCTTCGGATCGATGCCCACGGCCTGGGCCAGCTGCATGGGCAGCAGGTGGTCCGGGCCGCCCGGCGAGGAGCCGCCGCCGACGCTGACCTTGCCCGGGTTTTCCTTCCAGGCCTTCACCAGGTCGTCGATGGTCTTGTAGGGCGAGTCCTTCGAGACCATGATTGCGCCCGGCTCCTGGATCAGGCGGGCCAGCGGGGTGGTCTCGGTCAGCTTGGCCTCGGAGTCGTTGGTGTAGCTGGCGCCGACCACGCCCAGCCCCATCAGCATGGCCAGGTCGCCGTTGCCCTTTTCGTTCACGGTGCGGGCCAGGCCCACGGTGCCGCCGGCGCCGGCCAGGTTGAAGACCTCGATATTGGAGGCGATGTCGGTCTCCTCCATCACCTTGGCGGCGACTCGGGCGGTGGTGTCGTAGCCGCCGCCGGGCGTGTTCGGGACCATGATCCGCAGGTCGCTGACGGGGCCCTCGGCGGCAGCGGACGTGCCGGCGTCGCTGCTGCTGCCGGAACCGGTCACCCCGCAGCCGGTCATGGCCAGGGCCACGCCGGCGGCAACGGCGGCGAGGCGGAAGACGTTGTTCTTGCGCATGGAGAATCCTCATCTCAAAGAGTGATCGAGCCCACCAACCGTAAAACGGCATGTGAGCCGCGGCACATTTGCGGTCTCAAAGAAAATTGAGTTCATTGTGTTCACGCTCACATACCGGTTCCGTGCCGACCTGAGGATATAGTTCACGCGGTACCAGACGCGGTAACTGAGGGAAACAGCGGCAGGCCGGAGCCTGGGTTGGAGGGATCGGAAATGGACCAGCATGCCCGCGGCCGGGCGAAGCGGCGGCGCCGCGGCCTGACACTGGCCGGGCAGTACCTGGTCCTCCAGCTGCTGATCGTCGCCGCGGTGCTGGCCGGCGTCGTCGCCCTATCCCTGGCGCAGTCCGCCCAGACCTTCGAACGGGTCGAGGGCCGCCGCGCCCTGTCCGCGGCGGAGTCCCTGGCCGCCATGCCCGCCGTCCGGGCCCTGCTGCCGGTCGCGCAGCCCCGGCTGGGAGCCGCGCTGCCGGCCGTCGCCGAGTCCGTCCGCACGGTCTCCGGCTCCAGCAGCGTATACCTGGCGCACCCGGACCGCACCGTCATCACCTCCTCCGATCCGGACCAGCTCGGCAGCCGGCTGCCGCTGGGCGACAGCCTCGTCCTCTCCGGCCGCGCCTGGACCGGACCCGTGGAGCTCCCCGGAGGCCGGACCTTGGTGGCCCACGTCCCCGTCCTCGACGACGGCGGACGCATGGTCGGGATCGCCGCCGTCGGCCGGAACTATCCGTCCGTCTGGGAACGGCTCGGCGACGCCCTGCCCAACCTGCTGACCTACCTCGGCGTCTCCATCGGCCTCGGCGCCGCCGGGTCCCTGCTGCTCGCCCGCCGGGTCAAGCGGCAGACCCTCGGCCTCGAACCCGAGCAGATCGCCGGCCTGGTGGAGCACCGCGAGGCCATCCTGCACGACGTGAAGGAGGGCGTCCTCGCCCTGGACCGCCACGCACGCATCACGCTGGCCAACGACAGCGCGCGCCAGCTCCTCGAGCTGCCCCACGACTGCGCCGGCAAGACCCTCGATGAGCTGGCCGTCCCCGCCCGCCTGCGCGACGTCCTCACCGCGGACCAGACCGGTCCGGACCGGCTGGTGCTGGTCGGCGAGCGCGTGGTCGTCTGCAACCGGATGCCGCTGCGCTCGCGCGGCAAGCTGATCGGCTCCGTCACCACCCTGCGCGACCGCACCGAGCTGTCCTCGCTGGAGAAGGAACTGGGCGCCACCCGCACCACCACGGACACGCTGCGCGCCCAGACCCACGAGTTCGCGAACCAGCTGCACACCATCTCGGGGCTGATCCAGCTCGGCGAATATGACGAGGTCACCCGCTTCGTCGACGGCGTCAGCCTGAGCCGGACGCGCCTCTTCGACGATGTCACCTCGCGTATCGAGGACCCGGCGGTCGCCGCCCTGCTGATCGCCAAGGCCAGCTCCGCGGCGGAACGCGTGGTCTCCCTGGAGCTGGACGACGGCTCCGCCCTGGGCCGCGTGGACGAGACCCTCTCGCGGGACCTGACCACCGTCGTCGGCAACCTGGTGGACAACGCGATCGATGCCGTCAGCGGCCGCCCGGATGCCGCGGTCCACATCCACCTGCGGGACGAGCCGCACCGGGTCACGGTCACCGTCCGGGACTCCGGCCCGGGCGTCGCGGCGGACAGCGTGGAAGATATCTTCCGGCAGGGCTTCAGCACCAAGGATTCCGACGACGGCGGCGGCCGCGGCTTTGGCCTGGCCCTCACCCGTCTAGTATGTTCAAGGCGCGGCGGAGGCGTGGGCGTACGCAACGCCCCCGGCGCCGAATTCACCGCCGTTCTGGGAAAGCAGAGCCAGCCCGCATGATCAAAGTCCTGATAGTCGATGACGACTTCATGGTCGCCAAAGTCCACGCCGGATTCGTGAAGCAGGCGGCGGGCTTCAGCGTCGCCGGGGTGGCCCACACCGGGGCCCAAGCCCTCGAGGCGGTCCGGACGCTGCGGCCGGACCTGGTGCTGCTGGACATCCACCTGCCGGACATCAACGGCCTGGACCTGCTGCAGCAGCTGCGCCGGCTCGACCCGGAACTCGACGTCCTGGTCATCAGCGCCGCACGCGAGATGGACACCGTGCGCCGGGCCCTGCGCGGCGGCATCGTGCACTACCTCATGAAGCCCTTTTCCAGCCAGGACCTGCGCGAGCGGCTGGAGCACTACCGGCAGGCGTACCAGCCTCTGTCCTCCGCCGGCACGGCCGAACAGGAGGACGTCAACCGGGTCTTCGGCGTGGGCCACGGCGAACGGCCGCTGCCCAAGGGCTTCAGCGCCGAAACCCTCAGCCTCGTCCAGCAGCGGCTGCAGGAGGCGGACACCGCGCTGTCCGCGACCGAGGCGGCGGCCCGGGCGGGCATCTCCCGCGTCAGCGCGCGGCGCTACCTGGAGTATCTCTGCGAGGAAGGTCGGGCCGAGGTGCAGCTGCGGTACGGGGAGGTCGGCCGCCCCGAACGCCGCTACTCGACGCGCCGCGCTTCCGCCTAGCCGCAGAATTCCCCGGCTGGGTTCTGATGCCCGGCACCCGGGCTCTTTCCCCTGGCGGATTCTGCCGCGAAACGGAATTCCGCCGGCGGTTCAGAACCCGGGCGCGGTTCCATTCCGCGGCAATTTCGCGCGGTGGCGTTCGTCCCCTCACCTTGGAACCGGAAAGGGAGGACGACGGCGGAATCTCGAGTTCCGCCGTCGTCCTCCCTTCTGTCTTTCCTGCTTTCCCGGGTAGGGCGTCAGTAGCTGATGACCTGCGGCTGGCCGAGGTGCTTCAGGCCCTCGGCGCCGAACTCCAGGCCGTAGCCGGAGCCCTTGGCACCGCCGAACGGCACGCGCGGGTCGACGGCACCGTGCTTGTTGATCCACACCGTGCCGGCTTCGATGCGAGCCGCCACTTCGCGGGCCTTGGCCGGGTCCGAGGACCACACCGAGGCGCCGAGGCCGACCTCGAGGCCGTTGGCCATCTCCACGACCTCGTCCAGGCTGGAGTACTTGACGATCGGCAGGGCCGGACCGAACTGCTCCCGGGCGACCAGCGGGTTGTCGTTGTCGATGTCCGCCACCAGTGTCGTCGGGTAGAAGTAGCCCGGCTGGCCGGTCTCCGGATCGCCGCCGGTCAGCACGCGGGCGCCGGAGTCCTTGGCAGCCTGGACCAGGTCCGCGACGATGTCGTACTGGGCCTTGTTCTGCAGCGGGCCCAGCACATTCTGCTCGTCCAGTCCCACGCCCATCGGCATCTGCTTGGCCACGTCAACCAGCGCCTCGCAGACCTGGTCGTAGAGGTCCTCGTGGACGTAGAGCCGCTTGAGCGCGGCGCAGGTCTGGCCGGTGTTGATGAACGCGCCCCAGAACAGGCCCTCGGCAATCGCCTTCGGATCAGCGTCCGGCAGCACGATCCCGGCGTCGTTGCCGCCGAGTTCCAGGGTCAGCCGCTTCACCGTGTCGGCCGAAGAGCGGATGATGGCCTTGCCCGTCGCCGTGGAGCCGGTGAACATGACCTTGTCGATCTCCGGGTGCGAGGCCAGTCCCTCGCCGACGTCGCGGCCGCCGGAGACCACGTGCAGCACGTCGGCCGGCAGCACCTGGTTGATCACCTTTGCCAGCGCGAGCACGCTCAGCGGCGTGTACTCCGAGGGCTTCATCACCACGGTGTTGCCCATCCGCAGCGACGGCGCGAGCTGCCAGACGGAGATCATCATCGGCCAGTTCCACGGGCCGATCGCGCCGACCACGCCCAGCGGGCGGTAATGCAGCTCGGCGCGGCCGCCCTCGTCGTCGACCAGCACCTCCGGCTCCAGCTCGAAGGACGCGGTGGCCCGCAGCCACGCCGCGCAGGCTCCGACCTCGAAGCGCGCGTTCGGGCCGTTCAGCGGCTTGCCTTGTTCCCGGGACAGCAGCTCGGCGAGCGCCTCGGCGGACTGTTCGATGGCGTCGGCGGCCCGGTTGAGGTACTCGCTGCGCTCGGCGTGGCTCAGCCGGCCCCACGCGGGCTGCGCTGCCCGCGCCGCCCGCACCGCGGCCTCCAGGTCCTGCGCGGTGTGCTCGGGGGCGCGCCCGACGACCTCACCCGTCGCCGGGTCCTTGATTTCCCGGCCGCCCCCGGCCGGTTCGATCGCCGCCAGCAGCTCGGCGTAGGCGGCCAGCTGGGTGTCCTGTTCGGTCTGCATGGAGTCCCCTTCTTCGTCGTCGGCCGCTATGGGCGGTCGATGCGTTAGATGCTTCGAAGTCCACTGTCTCCCGTGGGCCCCGCCGCCGTCTTGTCTCTGAGTGCCCAGCCATTGACTTCCCGTGCACCGCATGCCGAAGCCCTGCGCGCCGTCCGGTTTTCCGGGCCGGATCCGGTGCCGCTGGCGTCGGCGCAGGCGGACAATGGCCCCATGAAGAGTCCGCGCACGCTCGCCGCCGCCGTCGAACACGATGCCGCCGTGCCGGCCGGGCGGGAGGAACGATTCCGCGGCTACGGCGTCATGGGCCTGCCCTTCGCCTCCGGCTACCTCCTGGCAATGCGGCGCTTCCCCGTCACCTCCCTCGGCCCCGGCTACACCTCCGTCTGGGTCCGCACCCCGGCCGGCGCCTGGAGCATGTACTCCACCGTGCCGCCGGGGATGTCCTGCCCGCGCTACTTCGGCAACGCCCTCGCCGGGGCATCGATGGAGGACATCGAGCTGCAGTGGACGGGCGAGCAGTCGCTGAGGCTCGCGGTCGGCGGCGCCGTCGATCTCAGCTGGACCATGCACCTGTCCGCAACCCCGGCCACCCGCATCCTCTCCGCCGTCGCCGGCCTGATGCCCGGGCCGCTCCTGCGGACCACGGCCGTGCTGAAGGCGATGGGCCCCGCGGCCGGCCTCGTCCTGGACTCCGGCGGCATCGCGCTGACCGGCAGTTCGCCCAACAGCCAGCGCTTCAAGGCCATCCCGCGGCGCGTCTGGTCCATCGACGCCGGCTCGGCCACGCTCCGCGGCGAGGACCTGGGTCCCCTCGGGCCCCTCGCAGAGCAGGCACGGCTCGGCGGCTTCCGGCTCCCCCAGCGCGGCCTCTTTATGTTCGGATCGGTCTACTTCGATCCCGCCGACCCTTCGGGGCGCGGGCCCCGCTGAGCGAACGCGTTTAGCGACGGAGCCGCCTTGCCTAACCGTTGTCAGGGGCGCCCGCGGACGCACCAGGCCGATGCCTCGACGTCGAACGCCCCCTCCGGCATCAGCCGGGCGCACCGGTCCCGGATTTGCGCGCGCTTGGCCGCATCCAGCCCTTCCAAATAGGACCCGGAGGGGCCGACCCCGAGGGTGTAGGGCTCCCACCAGTCGGGGAATCCGGCGAAACCGACACGCACCGTCAGCTTGCTCTCCTCGATGTCCCGCAGGCCCGCCTGGCTAAACAGCTCGGCCAGGTGGCCCTCACGGGAACCGGGCCGTCCTGCCTCGCCCGGAGCGGCCGGATCCACCTCGCCAACCACCCGCCAGAACAGGGAGAGCGGCCCGCTGCCCCCGGCGTGGTCCCACACGCAGGCGGCAACGGCGCCCCCGGGCCGGGTCACCCGCGCCATCTCGGCGAGGCCGGCCACCGGATCGGCCATAAAGTGCACCACCAGCTGGGACAGGGCGCAGTCGAAGGAATCGTCCGGATAGGGCAGCTGCTCGGCCACCCCAGCCGTCACCTCGACGCCGGGCAGCCTCGCCCGGAGCGCGTCGACGAAGGACGACGAGGGGTCGAGCGCCTTCACCGCCGCGGGTCCCAGCCTGGCCGCCAACAGCGCCGTCAGGGCCCCGGGACCGCAGCCGACGTCCAGGGCCTCCTGCCCCGGGCGCACACCGGCCGCGTCGATGAAGCGCGCGGCCAAGGGCTCCGAATACCTGCCCATGAAGGAGTTGTATGCCTCGGCGGCAACCTCGAACATCACCTCGCGCCTCTCGTCCCCGGGCCGCGATGGCCCGCCGCTGCGACGGCGGCGGGCACCCGGCGTCGTCGTTTCCCGGCCCCTGCGCGCAGTCTACGCCCTGCCGTTTCCCGGGTCACCGCGGTTGCCGAGCGGGAAATCCGCAAAATTTGAGTGAAAAGTTTCACGTCCGGGAAGCAAGCTTACCGTTGATGATGTAGAGTAATTTCCTGGTCCGGTCCGTTGACTGCGGTTCCCCCCAACAGCCGAAGTGTCCGGCCGGACTTTCAAGGCTCTGGCCCCGGAAGGCCCCCCAACGCGCTTCCGGGGCCAGAGCCTTATCTTGTCGTTTGTGTCCTGGTTCTTGGGACCTGTCCCTTCCTATTCCCTCCCCGGCTGTAGGGTATTGCCGTGGCAGCGGATCCCTTTCGGACTTCACCCTTTAGCCTGATCAGGCGCTGGTTTTACGTTGCGGCACTTGCCGCCGTCGTGATGGCAATCGGAGCCGCGATGCTGCCGGGCAGCACCGCGGCTTATGCCGCCCTCCCCGGCACCACGGCTGGACAGGACGAGGCTCCGGCGGAGGCCGGCGACGCCCCGCTATTCGGCGCCGAGCTGGACTGGGGTTCCGACAGCACGCAGGCCTACGCCGACCGGCTGGGGGCGTCCGCGGCCGTCTACGACCACGAGATGCCGTGGCCGCTCCAGGACGCGGAGCGGCGCTACCTCGAGGGCTTCCTGCACCAGGCCGCTGCGGAGGGTTCGCACGCCGTGCTCTCGATCCACCCCACCGTTCCCCTGGCGCGATTCGACGCAGCCGGGGCAGCCAAACTAGCGGAGGGGCTGCAGTCGCTAAGCGAGGGGTTCGAGGGGAAGCTCTTCGTCCGTTTCGCCCCGGACATGAACGCCAGCTGGATGGCTTGGGGCCAGCAGCCCGCCGCTTACACGGCGGCGTTCCGGGCGGTGTCCGAGGCCGTCCACGAACGGCTTCCAGGCGCGGTCATGGTGTGGTCTCCTTACGCGGCACAGGACTACCCCTATGGCAAGAGCAAGCACGCGCCGCAGCCCGGCAGCGGTGAGTTCAGCCTGCTGGACACGAACTCCGACGGCGAATGGGACCAGGAGGACGATGCCTACGCCCCGTACTATCCCGGCGACGCCGCGGTGGACTGGGTGGGGCTTTCCGCCTTCCATGACGAGACGCGCGGCGGACCCGCGACCAACACCGTCCCGCAGGCCGGCGCCTTCGCCGGACTGCTGGATTCCGAGGACTTCTACGAGCGATATGCCGAGGAGGCCGGCAAGCCGCTCATGGTCCGCACCGCCGCGTTCTTCAGTCCGGGCGCCGGGGGTGCCGGGGCTGCGGCGATCAAGAGCGCCTGGTGGAAGCAGGTCTTCCGGGCGGCCTCGGCGGACCACCGGGCGATCGGCGCCGTCATCTGGATGGAGACGACGACGCAGCGGGCACTGGGCGAAACTACGGTCGACTGGCGGGTCAGCTTCGACGGCACGCAGGCGGCCGCCTTCCGGGCCGGCCTCGCAGACTCGGCCCTGGCCACCGCCCCGGTCACCGAGCGGGCCGCCGGCACCGGGGCCGCGGGCGAAGGGACCGCGCTCAGCGGCATCCCGGCGTGGGGCGCGGTCGCCGCAACGCTCGCCGCCGCGGCCATCCTGTGGTTCCTCCCGACCCGACGGGGAGCGGCGCGGTCCTGGGCCTACGCGGAGGAGACGCGGCGGGACCTGCGCGTGGACCTGCTGCGCGGGGTGGCCATTGTCTTCGTCGTCGTCAACCACCTGGGCCTGGTCTCGCTCTTCCAGCTGCTGAGCCAGGAAGCCGTCGGCGTGGTGTCAGGGGCCGAATTGTTCGTGCTGCTCTCCGGCACCGTGCTCGGCATGGTCTACGGCCCGCGCGTCGCCGACGGCCTGGGCGACGTCGTCGATGCCACGGCGCGGCGGGCCGGAAAGCTCTACCTGACCGCGCTGGCCGTGGTGGTCGCGGTCTTCGCGCTGAGCTGGCTGCCGACCGTGGATTCCGACGCCGTCACCACCTTCTCCGACCAGGGCACCGGAGCCGCGGGGCGCGCGGCCGCCGGCCGCACCTACGACCTCTACTCCGGCATGGACGGCATCCTGCAGTATCCGGTGCCCGGCAACGTGGTCCCGCAGATCCTCAGCCTGCAATTCGGCCCGTGGCAGTTCAACATCATGGGCCTGTACGTGATCCTGCTGCTGGCCAGCCCGCTCATCCTCGCCGCCCTGGCCCGGAAGAAGGCCTGGCTGGTCCTCCTCCTCAGCACCGGACTCTACGTGCTCGGCTCGACCGCCCGGATCCGCCTGTTGCCGTCGCAGTTCGAGGACTCCTTCCCGCTGCTGGTGTGGCAGCTGCTGTTCGTCGTCGGCATGGTCACCGGCTACCACCGCCGCGCGATCGTCGCCTGGTTCTCCCGGCACCGGATCGTGCTCGCCGGCTGCGTCGGGCTGGCCGCGCTGTTCGCCCTCTTCTCCTGGTGCAACCCGTACCTGGCCAATGCCTACGACGTGCGGCTGGCGCTGCTGCCGGACGCGCTCTACCAGGACATCTACGACCGCTACTTCAACCGGACGTTCCTCGGTCCGGGCAGGGTGCTCAACGTCCTGGTGGTCGTCGTCGCCGGGTACGCCCTGCTCAGCGCCTACTGGGCCGTGCTGAAGCGGGCCCTGGGCTGGCTGCTGATTCCCCTCGGCCAGGCGACGCTCTACGTCTTCATCATGCATGTGTTCCTCGTGCTGGTCATCGACAACATCCAGGTGCTGAACGAGGGCAGGGTCTGGCTCAACACGCTGGCCTACGCCGCTGTGCTGGCGCTGCTGTGGGTCATGGTCCGGACGCGGTTCCTGTTCCGGATCATCCCCCGCTGATCATGCCCGGGCGCAACCGGAGCGCTATGATTCGCGCATGAAACGATCGCTGGTCCGGCTCGTGGCCGCGTCGGCGGGACGGACCATTGCCGTCCTGGTCCTCGTGCTGGCGGCGTACTTCCTGCTGCCGATCGGCGGCTTCCGCCAGGGCGCCAACCTTGGCCCATGGCTGCGGCTGGCCGCTGTCGTCCTGGTTTTCAGCGCCGCGATGGCGTTCGCCGTGTGGCGGATCCTCGCGGCCGGCACACCACGGCTTCGGGCCGTGGAATTCGTCATCGAACTCGTGGTGCTCTTTATCTGCCTGTTCGCGCTGCTCTACCTCTCCCTTGCCGCGACGGATCCGGACGCGTTCAGCGAGCCGCTCGGACGGCTGGACGCGCTCTACTTCACGGCATCCACCTTCGCCACGGTGGGGTTCGGCGACATCACGCCCGTGAACGAAACGGCGCGGGTCGCGGTAACGGTGCAGATGTTGCTGGATTTGGGCGTGCTCGCGCTGATCGCCAAGACGACGTTCTTCGCGGCGGGCAGGCCGAGGCGGCAGACGCTGCGCTAGCGCGTGCCCTCGCCGTCAGGGGCGGGCTCCCCTAGCCTCACATGGCGGCGGGGTCCCGCTGGTCGCGGCGGAGCGGGTGGTCGGCGGGGACCTCGACGAGGACGATGCGCACGCCGTCCGGATCGGCGATCCACATTTCGATCAGGCCCCACGGCTCCTGCTGCGGCGCGCGGAGGACCTGCACCCCCGCTTCCTCCAGCCGGCGGTGCTCGGCGCGCACATCCCGGACCTGGATCCACAGCTCCATCCGGCCCGGTCCTTCGGCGTCCCGCCGGCCGGACACTTCGAGCATCCCGTTGCCCAGGAAGAAGACCTGTCCCGGGTCCTTCGGGTCGCCGAACTCCCGGTAGACGGCCAGGCCGAGGGTGTCCCGGTAGAAGGCCTGGCTCTTGCCGGGATCGGTGGGGCGAAGAATGATGCGGCTGCTCAGTGGCTCCATTCGGCCGATCATGTCACACATCCCGCGCGGCCGGTGTCTTGGGTATGTCGGTTTGGAGCGAACAAAGGAGTTTACGGTGGCTGTACAGCGGGTAGTCATCATCGGGGCCGGGTATGCGGGAGTGCTGGCGGCCAACCGGCTCGCGGCAAACAAGGAGCTGGCCGGGCGCGTCGGCGTCACCGTGGTCAACCCGCGGCCGGACTTCGTCGAACGGATCCGGCTGCACCAGGTTGCCGCCGGGACCAGGGAATCCGCCTCGGTGCCGCTGGAATCGCTGCTGCACCCGGACGTGGCCGTCGTCGTCGGACGGGCCGCGCGCATCGATCCGCGGGCGCGGCTGGTCCGCTTCACGGACGGCCGGGAGCCGCTGGCCTATGACTCGCTGCTCTACGCGGCGGGCAGTTCCAGCCCCGCGGCCGCCGGTGCCTGCGGGCTGGCGGACGAGGAATCGGCGGCGCTGCTGCGGACCCGGCTGGCCGGCCTGGCACGGGGTGCAGCGGTGGACGTAGTCGGCGGCGGGCTGACCGGAATCGAGGCCGCCGCCGAGATCGCGGAGCGGCATCCGCGGCTGCGGGTCCGGCTGGTATCGCGCGGCACCATCGGGTCCGATCTGTCGGCGGCCGGACGGCGCGAGCTGCGGAGGACACTGGCCGGCCTCGGCGTCGCGCTGGCGGACCGCACCGAGGCGCAACGCCCCGACGCAATGCACCTGCCGCCGTCGTCCGCGGATACCGCCCCGGCGAGCCCGGTGCACGCCGACCTGACCGTGTGGACCGCGGGCTTCGCCGCGCCGGAACTGGCGCGGGACAGCGGCCTGCCCACCGGGGAACACGGCCGGCTGCTGGTGGACGAGGCGCTCTCGGTGCCCGGGTATCCCGAAATCTTCGGCGCCGGGGACGCGGTCCGGCTTCCCGATTCCGTCGGCGCCCACCTGCGCATGTCGTGCGCCGCGGCCATGCCGCTCGGTGCGCAGGCGGCGGACGCGATCGCGGACCGGATGCTAGGCCGCGCTCCCCGATCCTTCTCCGGCGGGTTTATCGTGAGGTGCATCAGCCTGGGCCGCTCGGCGGGGCTGATCCAGCTGGTGCATGCGGACGACCGGCCGCGCGGGCTGGCGCTGCACGGCAGAATGGGGGCCATGGTGAAGGAACAGGTGTGCCGGATGACGCTGGCGTGGATCCGCAAGGAGGCCCGCGGCGGCTCGTACGGCTGGCCCAAGGGACCCCACCCGACGGCGGACCGGGAACTGGCGGGGGCACGCTGAATGGGCTCCGCCGAGGCCTTCGAAGAGCACCGCCCGCTGCTCTTCGCCATCGCCTACGAGATCACCGGCACGGCCACGGATGCCGAGGACGTGGTCCAGGACAGCTACCTGAAGTGGGCGGAAGTAGCGGACGACGGCGTGCACAACCCGCGCGCCTACCTCGCCAAGGTCGCGACCCGGACCGCGCTGAACTCGCTCCGTTCCGCCCGGCGGCGGCGCGAGGACTACATCGGTCCGTGGCTGCCGGAGCCGATCCTGACCGGACCCGACGTGGCCGAGGACGCGGTGCTGGGCGAGGCGCTTTCGGTTGCGATGCTGGTGGTCCTCGAGTCGCTCACGCCGGATGAGCGTGCCGTCTTTGTCCTGCGCGAGGTCTTCGACTTCCCCTACACCGACATCGCCGAGGCCACCGGCAAGTCCGCGGCCGCGGTCCGCCAGCTGGCGCACCGGGCCAGGGAGCACGTCCGGGAGCGGCAGCCGCGGTTCGACGTCGACGCCGCCCGGCAGCGCCAGGTCGCGGACCGGTTCATGGCGGCGACGCTCGGCGGCGACCTGCAGTCCCTGATGGACCTGCTCGCGCCCGGCGCCGTCCTGCTGTCCGACGGCGGCGGCAAGGTCTCCGCGGCGCGCCGGCCCGTGCTCGGGGCGGACCGGGTAGCCCGATTCCTGGCCGGCCTCGCGGCGAAGGGCCTGCCGGACATGCGCGTGGAATTCTCCACCCTGAACAACCTGCCCGGCCTGCTGCTCTTCAGCGGAACGCGGCTGGACCTGGCCGCCATGGTCGAGGTACAGGACGGGCTGGTCACGGGCGTCTACATCGTGCGCAACCCGGACAAGCTCGCCGGACTCGCGGACGGCGCGGCCGTCAGACCTTGATCAGCAGCTTCCCGAAGTTGCGCCCTTCGAGCAGCCCGATGAAGGCCTGCGGGGCACTCTCGAGGCCCTCCACGACGTCCTCGCGGTACTTCATCCGTCCCTCGGCGACCAGCCGGGCCATGTCCTGCTGGAAGCCGTCCCAGTGCTTGGCACGGAACTCGGTCTGGATGAAGCCGCGGACGGTCAGGCTCTGGTTCAGGACGGCGCGCATGAAACCGGGCAGCCGGTCCGGCCCTTCCGGGACGCCGGTCGCGTTGTACTGCGCCACCATCCCGCAGACCGGCATCCGCCCGTACAGGTTCAGCAGCGGCAGCACCGCCTCGAGGACCTTGCCGCCGACGTTCTCCCAGTACACGTCGATGCCGTCGCGGCAGGCGGACTTCAGCCGGTCGGCGAAGTCGGCCGACCGGTGGTCCACGGCCGCGTCGAAACCGAGTTCGTCCACCAGATAGGCGCACTTCTCGGCGCCGCCGGCAACGCCCACGGCCCGGGCGCCGGCCGCCTTGGCCAGCTGTCCGACGGCCGAGCCGACCGGCCCCGCGGCCGCCGCGACCACGAGCGTCTCGCCCGCCTGGATCCTGCCGATCTCCGCCATGCCCGAATAGGCGGTGAAGCCCGGCATGCCGAGGACGCCGAGCGCGGTGGACTCCGGCAGGCCGTTGTCCGCAATGCGGCGGGCCATCTTTCCGGGCACGACGGCGGCGCTTTGCCACCCGCCGTAGGTCGCCACCAGCTGGCCGGCGGCGAAGTCCGGGTGCCGGCTCTCCACCACCTCGGCCACGGTCTCGGCGGGGAGGACCTCGCCGAGCGGAGTTGGCTTGGCGTAGGACTTGGCCGCGCTCATCCGCCCGCGCATGTACGGGTCCAGCGAGATGTAGCGGTTGCGCACCAGCAGCTGCCCGTCGGCCGGCGCCGCCAGCTCGGCGGTGTCGGTGCGGAAGGTCGATGCGGTCGGCGTGCCCTCGGGCCGTTCGGCCAGCACGATGCGGGTCGTGGAGTGCGTCGCAGAATGAGCCATGCATTCAGGCTAGCCTCCCCCGCCGCCCGGCGGTGAGCCTGCATCCGATTCCGGAGGCCGCTGCGGGCCGCGGAACTCATGCCGGACGCGGGAGGTTAAGAAGACGGGGCCTGATCGCACAACGGTCCGACCACACCAACCAAAGGAGCCGCACGTGGGAATGTTCGACAAGCTGGTCCGCAAGGGCAAGACCATGGCCATGCAGTACGCGAAGGAACAGCTGTCCCGCCGCACCGGGCAGCAGCACCCATCCGGCGGGACCCAGGGCGGCTACGGCCAGGGCCAGGGGTACGGCCAGCCCGGCTACGGTCAGGACCAGGGGTACGGCGGCCGGCAGTCTCCCTCCGCTCCGAACCAGTCCGGCGGCCGCCCGCTGCAGGGCCAGGATGCCGACCAGGCGGCGATCGCGAAGTACAAGTACATGCTGCACACCGCGCCGCCGCAGGACATGGAACGCGCGCACGCCGAGGCCTTCAGCCGGCTGACCCCGCAGCAGCGGGCGATGCTCCGGGACGAGCTCAATAGCCAGTTGCCGGCCTCCGAGCACGCCGGCTCGGACCGGCCGGAGGTCCTGGCCCGCACCGCCACCCGCGCCGAGGTCTCCCGTCCCGGCTTCATGGAGCGCATCCTCGGCCGCGGCGGGCAGGGCGGCGGCCGGCTCGCGGCGGGTGCTGCGGGGGCGGCCGGCGGCCTGGGCGCTGGCCTCCTGGCCGGCGTCGCCGCCGGTTTCGTCGGCTCGGCCATCGCGGGACCGCTGCTCGAGGGGTTCAGCGGCATCGGCGAGGGGATTGCCGGCGCCGCCGAGGGAGTCGGCGACGGGATCGCGTCCGCCGGCGAAGGCTTCGGCGACCAGGGCGGCTTCGGCGGTTTCTTCGGCGAGGCCGACGGCGCGTTCGGCGACTTCGAGCTCTAAGGCAGGTTGACGACGGCGGCCGGCCGGCCGCCGTCGTACCCGTCATATCCTGGCCGTCACCCTGTGCCCGTTACATCGTGCCCGTTACGCCGTGCAGGCCGCCCTCGCCGGTCGCCTAGGCGCGGTCCGCGCCCTCGGACGCCTCGCCGTCGTTCTCCTCTTCCGGTTCCGGGGCCACCACCAGCAGGGCGGTGCCCTGGTAGGCCTCCAGCTGGATGTAGAAGCTGTGCAGGTCATCCACCGTTCCGACCGCCTCGCCGCTGAACGCATCCGTCACCTCGGCGCCGGTGGCCAGCAGCTCGGAGCGGACGGTGCCGGCGATGTCCTGGTCGGAGAAGTTCAGCACCGTGACCTCGCGGTCGCCCGAGGGAAGATCGTGCACCATCACGAGCATTCCCCGGTGCGAGACGTCCGGCACGTCGATCAGCCCGCTCTTGGCGATGCCGTGCTGCTCGCGGACGGCCAGGATGCGGGAGAGCTGCCGGGCGAAGGACTCCTCGTCCGCCATCTGCTCCGGCAGCGTGCCGTACAGGGCCTTGGCCTTCGGCATGCCGGCGGCGGAGGTCTGCGCGGAGGGGTTGAAGCCCATCAGGTCGTGGGCGCCGCGGTTGATCCAGCGGGTATCGCCGCGGGAGAGCAGCTCGGCCACCTTGGACCGGTCCAGCGTCAGCATGCCGCACAGGTCCCAGCCGGAGAGCGCGAAGACGCCCGGCTGCAGCGCGTTGTACATGGCCAGCAGGAGGTGGACGCGGCGGATCCTCTCGACATCCTCGACCGTGATCGCGTTGAAGTCGCGGATGCCCAGCACCGCGGTGATCACGCTGGCCGTGGTGCAGGCGATGCCGTTGGCCGTGAACACCAGGTTGTACGGGGCGGCCTCGCCCGTGATGCCGTCCCGCAGGTTCTGCTGGATCCGGTGCGCGAGTTCCGCCCCGGTGAGTTCGCCGCCGTCGTACTCGAAGACCTCGTCCTTGTGCTTGGTGATGAAGTGGACCAGCTCGTAGGTCAGCTCGTCATGGTTCTGCATCGCGTGCACCAGGGAGGCCTGGTCCACGCCGATCTCCATGGCCTGGCGCAGGGTCAGCCGGAGGAACTCGGTATCCGCCATCACCAGCGCGTGGTGGTAGGCGGGCCGGGTGACGAAGTCGTAGGAGAGGTCCGGCCCGGTCTCCGACGTCGCCTTAATGTCGTCGATGCTGAGGTTGAGCTCCTGGAAGGTGAACCCGCCGACCTTGCGGACCATGCTGCCGATGATCTGGTTGGCCGCTTCGGACAGCGGGTGCCCCTCGGACCAGCCCGGCCGCTCCTCCGCGCTCTTCTCCACGCCGAGGAAGCCGTTGGCGTCCAGCCGCAGCGCCCCGGTGCCGAGGTCCACGAGGGAGTGCAGGGCGTCCCCCATGACCATGCGCATGCCGGAGAACGTGGGGTCCAGCCAGTTGATCGAGGGCTGGCCCGCCTTGAAGTAGTGCAGGTAGACCCAGCGCCGCATCTGGCCGGCGGTGTCCATCACCGCGCGGGTGGCGCTCCAGTTGGTTTCCTTCACGCCCGGCTCGTAGAAGATCACGCGCTGCAGTTCGCCGATGATATATCCGGCCTGCTGCAGCGCCCGCTCCGTGTCGGCGTCGATGTTGACGGAATCATCCCCGTCGGGAACGTCCGGCAGCAGGTGCCAGTCCGATTCCGGGATGTCGATCATGTGGTAGATGCCCGGGTAGTCCCGGTAGTTCATCTCCGCCAGCCGGAAGTCCGCGCCCTTGCCCGTGTGGCCCGGGACGATGTCGTCCACGATGGTGCCACCGTGCTCGGTGGCCACCTCGCACATCGCGCGGAACTCGTCCTCCGTGCCGAACAGCGGGTCGATCGCCATGCTGATCCGGTCGAAGTGCCCGTCCACGCTGGGCGTGTGCTCCCAGCCCTTGAGCCCGCCGGCCAGCTTCACCGGCCCGGTGTGGATGGCCTTGATGCCGATCTCCTCGAACGACTGCCACAGGCCCGGGTCGCCGAGCGCCGCCAGGAAGGTCTGTGCCGGCCCGGTGATGAGCGAGAGCGGGTAGGCCGTGAACCACACGGACGCCCGGTCCACGGCGGCGCGGGGGTTCGGGTAGGCGAAGGGGTTCTGCCACATGCTCGCCTGGCCCGAAAGCTGGCGCGCAATGACCTTCGCGTCACCGAGCATCGACTGATTGCGCAGCCACTCCACGTAGACGGGATTACGCGCGTCCGCCTCGAACGGGGGCTGGCCGGGCGTCCACGGACGACGGCGTGCCCGCGGCCGCAACTGCCGAGGGCGGGCGGGGTAGAACTGTTCGTCGTAGCTGATTTCCGGGGCGGGGGCCTCGGCAGCCTCCTCCGGTACGGCCTCGCTGTCGGCGACGTCTGCGGCGCGCTCTTCTGAGGCCTGCTCCGTCGATGCGAGCGAATCGGCCATCGGCTCATCTCCTTGAACATCGGTGCTATGGACGCCGGAACCGGCTGCATCCCACACTGCCAGACGCATAGGTAGGCCGCCAGTAGGGACGCCCACTCCGCGCGGACGGGATGCAACAACGACGACGGCGCCTTGCCACGGCTTCCGGGTGACGGGTGCGATTTCGCTGCGGCGTCCGCTGTGCTTAGCGTTGTCCCCATGAGCATGCCGCCGGTCGCCAAATCCCCCGTGACGTCGGGTTACGCGGGTGCGCTGGGGCTGGTCCTGGCGGCGATCCTGTGCCAGCAGGTCGGCGCCGCGCTGGCCGTGCTGGTCTTTCCGGCCGCCGGGCCGCTGGGCATGGTCTTCCTGCGGCTGTTCTTCTCGGCCGTGGTCCTGCTGGCCTTTGCCCGGCCCCGGCTCCGCGGGCATGGGAAGGCGGCGTGGTGGACCGCGGCGGGGTTCGGCGCGGCGATGGCGGCCATGAATTCGTTCTTCTATGCGGCGATCGACCGGCTGCCGCTCGGCGTGGCCGTCACCCTCGAGGTCCTGGGTCCGCTGGTGCTCTCCGTCGTCGCCAGCCGGCGCTGGATCGCCGTCCTCTGGGCCGTGCTCGCATTCGCCGGCGTCGCCCTGATCAGCCGCGGCGGCACCGACGGCGGCATCGACCCCCTCGGCGTCCTGTTCGCCTTGGGGGCCGCGGCCTGCTGGGCCTTCTTCATCCTGCTCAACGCCCGGACCGGCGCCGCCTTCCCCGGCTTGGGCGGACTCGCGCTCGCCATGGCCTTCGGCACGGCCATCACCATCCCGGGCGCGGTCCTCACCGCCGGCACCGCGCTGCTGGATCCGCTGATTCTCGCCGTCGGACTGGGCGTCGCCCTGATGTCGTCCGCGCTCCCCTACGCCTTCGAGCTCATCGCGCTTCGGCGCATCCCGGCGGCGACCTTCTCCGTGCTGACGTGCCTGGCTCCCGCCGTCGCGGCGCTGGCCGGGTTCGCCGTGCTGGGCCAGGAACTCGGCTGGAGCCATCTGGTGGCCATCGCCCTCGTCATCACGGCCAGCATCGGCGCCGTCCGGACCTCCCCGCAGCGCTAGCCGTCCCGCCCCGTCGGCGGCCGACCGGCGGTGGGACCGACGGGAAATCGGCATCTTTGACGGTTCCCGACAGGTTTTGACCGGGACTGGATGGCTCTGACCTGCGTGGATGCTATGGCATCCACGGGAAAGTCTGCGGATTTCCGTCGGCCAGCCCAAGGCCATGGCCGCGCGCGAATGCCTGCCCATCGACCGGCTTGCCCTCCTCAACCGGCACCCCAACAGCTCGAGCCAGTCGAGCGGCTCCTGTGACCAGGCGCCTATGATGAGTCCAAAACTGCGACGGGAGGGCACCCATGGCTGGGCCCGGATTTCTGGCTGTTGTCAACGCGTCGGCCGGAACCGCCGACGAAAACGCGGTCGAGTCCGCACTCGGCGTGCTGCGCCGCGCCGGCCACCCGGTGGAAACGGCCGCCACGCACAGCGTCGACGAGCTGGACCGCGCGCTCGATGGCCTGGACGGGCGGCGGCTGGTGGTGCTCGGCGGCGACGGCTCGCTGCACGCGGCGGTGCAGTGCCTCCACACGAAGGGCCGGCTCCGGGACGCCGGACCCATCGGCCTCGTGCCGCTCGGCACCGGCAACGACCTGGCAGGCACCCTGGGCATCCCGCCGGATCCCGAGCAGGCGGCGGCCATCGTCCTCTCGGGCCGGCCGCGGCCCATTGAGCTGCTGGTGGCCGACGACGGCGGCATCGCGGTCAACGCGGTCCACGTCGGCATCGGAGTCGCGGCGGTCCAGAAGGGTGCGGCCGCCAAGAAGGCCTTCGGCCGGGTGAAACTGGGCAAGCTCGGCTACGCCGCCGGGGCCCTCGCGGCCGGCGCAACCGAAAAGGGCTGGCAGCTGGAAGTCACTGTCGACGGCAAGGTCATCCATCCCGGCGAGGATCCCGTCCTCATGGCCGCGCTGGCCCTCGGCGGCACGATCGGCGGCGGCGCCCGGCTGGTACCCGAGGCCGACCCCCACGACGGCCAGGTCGACGTCATCGTCTGGGAAGCCGTCAGCCTCCCGGCCCGGATCGCCTACGCCCTCGAGCTGAAGGACGGCAACCACGCGAAGCGGAAGGACGTGACTGCCGGGCGAGGCACCGCCGTCGTTATTTCCGGGACGCACGGTCCGTTTTCCACCATTGACGACGGCGAAATCCGCGGCCCCTACACCCGCCGCTCCTGGACCGTGGAGCCGGACGCCTGGCAGATCATCGTCCCGAAGTAGCTCCGCCCGCAGTAGCCTCCGTCCGCGCGGTCAGGCACGCCCCTTGAGGATCAGGTGCCAGTAGATCTGCGGGAAGATCCGCCGGTCCAGCACCCAGGCCCAGCGGCGCTCCTTGACCGGGTCCAGCCAAGGGAACGTCGGCATGGGACGGTACTGGTGGTCGAACTCCGCGAACAGGACCGTGTGCCGCGTCAGGGTGAACGGGCAGACGCCGTAGTGGTTGTAGCGCTGCTGCGGCTCGCGCCCGGCCAGTACCGCCTTGAGGTTCTTGGCGAGCACCTTGACCTGTTTGCGCAGGGCCCCGCCGCACTTGGAGTTCAGCGTCGCCGCCGCATCGCCCAGGGACCACACGTTCGGATAGCGCCGGTGCCGGAGCAGCTCCGGGTCCACCTCCACGAAGCCGCCGGCGTCCCCCGCGGCCGGCAGCGCCGTGGATTTCAGCCAGTCCGGCGCGGATTGCGGCGGCACCACGTGCAGCAGGTCGAAGGCGAGTTCCTCGGTCCCGGCAGGGCCGGACAGGGACACCGTCCGGCGCGCGGCATCCACGCCGGCGAGCGTGGTACCGGTCCGCAGCTCGATCCCGTACTCCGCAACCTTGGCGTCGAGCAACGTGTCCACGCCCTCGACACCGAAGACCGTGGGCGTGGGGACCACGAGGACCACCCGGATGTCGCGGAGCACGTCCTGTTCGCGCCAGTAGTCGCAGGCCATGTAAGCAATTTTCTGGGCCGCGCCGGCGCACTTCGCGGGGCCGGGCGGCTGCGTGAAGACGGCCGTCCCGTGCCGCAGGGAGCGCACCAGCGCCCAGGTCTTTTCCGGCATCGCCGGATCGTAATTGGACGTCACGTCCGGCGAGGCCATGGCCTCCGCGAGGCCCGGCACGCCGTCCCAGTCCAGCTGCAGGCCCGGACACACCACGAGCTGCCCGTAGCCCACCCGGCTCCCGTCCGCGAGGACCACGGCGTTTTCCTCCGGCAGGATGTCCGCCACGGAGCCCCTGATCCATTCGACCCCGCGCGGCATGACCTTGGCCTGGTCCCGCATGGCCTCGCTCATGTTGGCGGCACCCGCGCCGATGTGGGAAAACAAGGGCTGGAAGTAGTGGGTAGTGCGCGGCTCGACCAGCCCGATGTCCCCGACCTTGTACCGCCGCAGCCGGGCGGCGAGCGAGATGCCGGCGTTCCCGCCGCCGATAACCAGCACCTCGTGGCGGGCCGGCATGTCAGTCCTCCGCCAAGGCGTCGGCCCGGTGCGCCGCGCGGGCCCCGGTGCCCTCCGACTCGACGACGAACATCGGATTATCCTCGCTGGCCCGGAAAGTATGGCCGTCCAGCTGGAAGTCGCTGGTCTTGCGGTCGATAATCTTCCCGCGGGTCCGGCCCTGCGGGGTGTTCCAGCTGACGTGTGTTCCTGCCTTCATCGCCAATGTCCTTCCCTGGAGCCGGCGCCGGGCAACACCTCCAGTGCACCCCGGGGACACGGCGGGGTCAAGGGGCTAGGTGTATTCGGCGGTCACCAGGATGGGCAGGTGGTCGGATACGCCGCGCGGCAAGGTCTCCACGCCCTTGATGTCCAGCCCTAGCGAGGTGGCGAAGTCGAAATGCCCCTTGAAGACGGCGTAGCGCGTGTAGGTCCGGCGGTTGCTCAGCGAGAGTTCGTAGCCGGTTTCCTTCAGGTGCTCGGTGAGGCTCTTGGTGAAGAACGGATAGTTGAAGTCGCCCACCATGAGGGTCTTGGCGCCGCCCATGCCCAGCAAGGCCGCGTGGCCGGCGCGGATCTGGTGCCGCCGGAGTGAGTTGGTCGCGGTCAGCGGCGCCGCGTGGAAATCCCCGACCACCACCTCGCGCTCCGTCTCATCGTCCACCAGCCGCACCCCGAGCAGCCGCTCGTGCGCCGGCGACAGCACGTAGTCGTGCAGCGACTTCTTCAGCGAGAAGGTGTTGGTCTCCAGCGAAGTGAAGCGGCTGCGGCGGTAGTAGACGGCGAGCCCCAGCCGGTTGCCCTTGGTGGAATCGGCGAGTTCCAGGTCGTCGAGTTTGTGCGGCAGCTTCTGCGTGTCGCACTCCTGCAGGCACATCACATCGACGTCGTAGTTGACGCTCAGGTCCATGAGCTCACCGCTCGCGGCATGCTTGCGGAGGTTGTAGCTGATGACGTTTAGCACTGGAATTCTCCTGTCCCGGGTCTGCAGCCGAACTGCGTCTGGAGCAATCCTATGCACGACGGCGGTGCCCGCGGCGTTCGCCGGCGAATGTCCGGAAATGTGTCTGTCGCCGCCCGCCCTCCGGGGAATCGGCCGGTTTCAGGCGCCTTGTGGCCTTCAGCTCCTCGACGCTATTCGCAGCGGCACGCTGCTGAAAACCCCTGCGCGATCAGCGGCACCGGCCCCGGCACTCAAGCACGTCGGGGGTCCAGCAGGTGTCAATGACCGTGGTCGACGCGATCTGCGGCCGCTAAGCTACCAACGTCATAAGCACCGCCTACGACGCGCTTCGGCTGGCCGACAACGTCCGCCACGACCACGCCCTTATCCATGGGACACCCAGCACATGAACATCACTGAGAACGACCTGGCGATCCGGCGGAATCCGTGGACCGCGGGCGCCGACCTTGCCGTCCCTGCCCGCCGCTTCATGGAGGACAATCTCCAGGCCAAGGCGCTCCGATGACGCTGCCGGAACTGCTGGAACGGGCCTCCACCCTCGCCGACCCGCGGGGCGGCCGGGCGGTCATCGGCATCGTGGGCGTGCCGGGTGCAGGCAAGAGCACCCTGACAGAAGCCTTGGTCCGCGCGCTCAACGCGCCGGCGGCGGGGCCCGAGGAGGCCCGCTTTGCCCACGTGCCGATGGACGGGTTCCACCTGTCCGACGTCGAGCTGAGCAGGCTCGGCCTGCTGGACCGCAAGGGGGCGCCGGACACCTTCGACGCCTACGGCTATGCGGCCCTGCTGGCGCGCCTGCGGACCGAACGCGGCCACGCGGTCTACGCGCCCGGCTTCGAGCGGGTACTTGAGCAGCCCGTCGCCGGAACGGTCCCGGTCTTCCCCGCCGCGGAAACCGTGGTCACCGAGGGCAACTACCTGCTGCTGGACCGGCCGGGCTGGCGCCAGGTGCGGCTGCAGTGCACCGAGGTCTGGTACTGCCAGCAGGACGATGCCCTGCGGATCCAGCGGCTGACCGAACGCCACATCCTCTTCGGCAAGACCCCGGAGGCGGCTGCGGCCTGGGTCCGCGAGGTGGACGAACGGAACGCCGAGCTCATCCGCGCCACCAGGGACCGGGCGGACCTCGTCGTCGACCTGGAATCCATCGCTGCCGGGTAAGCCCCGCGCACCCGGCGGCCCCGATTTTTCCGCTTCCAGCCGTTGCGGAACAAAGCGGCGGCCGCCGCGCGTTGGGCGGGCATGGACACAAAGCGCGGAAGCATCGTCATCATCGGCTGCGGCGACCTGGGGACCGAGGCCGGGCTGCGCTTCGCCGGGGCCGGCTACCGCGTGCAGGGCTGGCGGCGGCGGCCCGAACTCCTGCCCGCCCAACTGGCCGGCGTGCAGGCGGACCTGGCGGGGCCCCTGCCCGAGCTGCCGGCGGATGCCGAAGCCGTGGTGTTCGCCCCGGCCGCCCCCGAACGCAGCGTCGAGGCGTACGAGGCCACCTACCTGCGCGGCCTGGAGCGTGTGCTGGATGCCATCGATTCCGGACCCGCGGCCCCCGCCAGGATGCTGCTGGTCTCCTCCACCGCGGTGTACGGCGACGCGGACGGGGCCTGGGTAGACGAGGACACTCCCGCGGTGCCGGCGACGCCGACCGGCAAGGTCCTGCTGGAGACCGAGGAACTGCTCCTCCGGCGCCGGCCGGACGGCCTGGTCCTCCGACTGGCGGGCATCTACGGTCCCGGCAGGACCCGGCTGATTGACCAGGTGCGCTCCGGCACGGCGTCCGCCCCGGCAGGGCCCCATCCGACCAACCGGATCCACCGCGACGACGCCGCCGCCGCGATCGTCCACCTCATCCGTTCGGATGCCTCCCCCGGCACCTACATTGGGGTGGATGACGCGCCGGCGGAAATGTCCGACGTCGTAAATTTCCTTGCGCGCGAAACGGGCGCCTCCGCGCCGGCACAGACGGATGGAAAGGCCGCCAGGGGCGGCAACCGCCTGCTCTCGAATACGCGGCTGCGCGGGACGGGCTTCGAGTTCGCCTACCCGGACTACCGCTCCGGATACCGGGCGGTACTGGCCGGGCAGGGCACGCGGCACCCGTAATCAGGCGATGAGCCGCAGGTTGCGGGCGGTGGCCACGGCCTCGAGCTGGCTGTGCGCGCCGAGCTTGGCGAGCACCGACTTGATGTAGCCGCGGCAGGTGTTGAGCGAGATGTCGAGGTCGCGGGCTGCGGCACGGGCGTCGTTCCCGCACGCCAGGATGCCCAGGACCTGCAGCTCCCGCCTGGTCAGTGCCGGGCCGTCGAAGCTGACGCCCTCGGCCCCGAAGGAGGGAATCAGGAAGGAGGGGTGGACCGCCATGGCCGTGGGAGTGGCGTAGCGCAGCGCCTCCACCACCGACGACAGCGAGGCGTCCAGCGGCAGCAGCCCGCTCACGCCTGCCTCCACCACCCGCAGGAGCTCCTCTGACGAGAGGTCGTCGGCGAGCAGGATGATCCTCGTTCCGGGCAGCCGCTGCAGGATCTGCTCCGCGGCGTCCAGCCCGCTGCCGCCGGGCATGCGGTAGTCCATGAGCACCACATCGGGAGCCTGTTCGCCGCACAGCGCAACCGCCTGGTCGACCGTCGAGGCGAAGCCAGCCGGGTGCAGGTCGTCGTGGCGGGCCAACGAGGCGACCAGCAGCTCGCCCACCAGGGCATGCCTGCTCACCACCACGACCCGGGAGACCCCGATACATTGCGTGCTCATGCCACGCGCCCTCCTCCGCCACTACGAGGCGTTCCGGTCCGGCCGGAACGCAGGTACCTTTACCAGCTGCTCCAGTTTCCCGGGCAAACCTCAAGGACAGACCCTGCGGGGCCGCAATTCCTGCTCAAGAATCGGCGGCAGACGCCCGGGCCCGCTGGAAGCCCCTGTGGTGAATGGTTATGATCGATTACTAGACAAGCAAGATTTACGTCTATCGAAGGACCGAGAACGTGCAGGAAAAAGCCGGAGCGGGAGGCTACTGGTACACGCAGGACACGGAGCAGCAGGCCGGCGCCGTCGGCGTCCTCAACGCGCTGCGTGAATACCGCGCCTCCGAGGCCGCCATGCGCAGGCGCACCCGATCCTCCATGGGGATGGGCGAAACGGACCTGCTGGCCCTGAGGTACCTGCTCCAGGCCGAGGCGCAGGGCAGGGCCGTCGGCCCGAAGGAGCTCGGCGCCCAGCTGGGGGTCACCTCGGCCTCCATGACGACCCTCATCGACCGGCTCGTCAAGACCGGCCACATCCGCCGGGAGCCCCACCCCACCGACCGCCGGGCGCTCATCCTCCGCCCCACCCCCGGCTCGGACGAGGAGGTGCGCCGCACCCTCGGACTCATGCACCAGCGCATGATCGCGGTCGCCGGCTCCCTCTCCGCCAAAGAGGCCGAGATCATCGCCACCTTCCTCACCCGGATGCGCGATGCCGTCGACGCAATCGACTCCACGGAAGATGTCTGATACGCCTCGCTCCTTGAGTGGACTTAATCGCTAAACCCCCATATAACTAGTTAGGCGAGATACTTTCACCCTGAACTATCAGCAAGATTAGGAGTTCGCTGTGACTGAAGTAGTTGACCCGATCCAGGTAACCGGCCTGCAGTCCGTCTTCGACGGCGAGGGCAGCGCAGCAGATACGGCTTTCGGATTGGCCGCGATGGCGCCGGCACCCGAATCCTTCGATGGGCCGGCGGCCCCCATCCATTGCCGCCGCCCCATGACCCTGGCCGAGGCGGGGGCCTCCGGGTCCACTGAGCTGGAGTGGTCCTGCGCGTGCGGCTTCCGCAAAGACACTGCACCGGCACTGACTTTTCACCCGCTGGACAGCGTCTGGCTGGCGGCCGCACGGCTCGAAAGCCTCCAGTGGGAACTAGACGCCGCCCAGGAGGCGCTCGCCAACGCCGTAAGGGCGGCCGCAGCGCAGGGAGCGGAGCGGACAGCACTCCGCACGGCCGCCGGCTTCACCGCGGCCGAGCTCGAAGCCGTGCTTCGGTGACCCGCCCAGGCCCAGCCACCAAGCACAGGGAAACAGTCCGTCCCGCCCCGACCGCGCCGGCGGCCTTCGGACCGCACCCCATCGCCGGGCGCTACCAGCTCGGCCCCGTGCTGGGCAGCGGTTCGGAGGCGGTGGTGTACAACGCCGAGGACCTGCGCACCGGTGAGCGCGTGGCGGTCAAGATCTTCCGGCCCGAGGCGTCCCACGCCGACGCGCGCTTCCAGCGCGAAGTGGACATGCACCGGCGCCTCCACCACTGGGCGGTCGTGCCGGTGCGGGACCATGGCCGGATCCCGGCGGACCACTACGGCGATGCGCCGCGGCGTTTCACGGTCATGGAGCTGGTGGAGGGACGGAACCTGCGCAGCATCCTGTACGCCGGTGCGGCAACCCCGGCCATGACCGCCGCGTGGCTGGGCTCCATCCTGGACGCGCTCGTGCAGGTGCACCGGAAAGGCATCGTCCACAACGACATCAAACCAGCGAACATCCTGGTCACGTCCGCCGCCGACGGCTCGCCCTCCGTCGTCGCCAGGTTGACCGATTTCGGTGTCGCCACGAGCCGGCGCCATGCGCCGCTGGCGTCCACGTCCGGCACCGCGCACTACATCAGCCCCGAAGAGGCGTTCGGGACCAAGGCCACGGCGGCCAGCGACATCTACGCGCTGGGCCTGGTCGCCTTGGAATGCCTGACCGGTGCCAAGGCCTTCCCCGGAACCGCCGTGGAATCGATGGTCGCCCGCACCCTGCGCGGCCCTGCCCTCCCCTACACCCTGGGGCGGCGCTGGAACGCCCTGCTCGGGACCATGACGGCGGCGCGCCCGGAAGACCGCCCCACCGCCCGCCAGGCCCTCCGCCTGCTCCACCGCATCAACCGCTGAAACACCAGTGCGGACCTGCCGCTCACGGATTCGGCTCTCCGTCCTCCAGGAGTCCCATGAACATCGTCCTGTGCAGGATCGCCACATGCCGCCGGGATACGTCGACAGCAGCAAGCACGTCCCTTGAGCGCAAGGCCTCGACCAGCCGGACGTGGTCCCGGTTGGAATTGTGCAGGTGCTCGATCGGGTACGGCAGGAAGTAGGCGTACAGGTCTGCAAGCGCATGGTTGTATTCGTCGACAGCAGTGCCCATCCCTGAGCAGCGCGCCACCAGCCGGTGGAACTCGTCGTCGGCCTGGTGGTACTCCGACCAGCCGGTGGCGCCGGCCATCCGCTGGGTGAGCCGGTCCAGCTCCTCCAACTGCTCCTCGGAGGCATTCAACGCGGCATAGTGCGTCACGGTGCATTCAAAGAGCAGGCGGCGGTCCACCAATCGGTGGATGGCCGTGAACTCTTCCGGCCCGGCCGTGAGTTCCTGCAGCAGCTGCCGGGGCGGTTCGTCGGCGACGAACGTGCCGCCGCCGCGGCCGCGCCGACGCACCACAATGCCCTGCTCGGCCAGGTTCGTCAGCGCCCGCCGCGCGGTGATCGGACTGACGGAGAGCCCGCGGGCCAACTCTTTCTGGTCGGGCAGCCGCTCCCCCGGCCGCAGCAGGCCGAGCAGGATCGCGGTGCTGATCCGAAACCGCACTGCATCGATCGCGCTGCGGCGATCAATGCCGGCCAGCACGCCCTCGTCGATCGCAGAGCCCGCCGCTTCAGGCAGGGCACGCTCCGACGCTGCGGTTCCGGTGGTCATAGGGACAACCATACGGGCCTCATCCAACCCCTTTCCTTATTAGTTCAACTTGATCTATTATGTCACAAGTCACTCACGATCGACTGGAAGCTACCTATGGAGAGACACCTCCCCCTCATTGCGGCGCAGGCCCGGCCGCGCCTCATCGGCGAACCGGTCTCCGCCTTTGCGGACGAGGCCGACAGCGCGTTGTCCAGCTATCCTTCGGCCAAGCTGTTGGTCTTTCCCGAGCTGCACCTCTTCGCCGACGGTTCCCCGGACCTCCAGCGCACCGAGGCCCTGCAGGACAGCGCCGAACCGCTCGACGGCCCGCGGGTCCGCGAACTGCGCCGGCTCGCCGGCGACCTCGGCGTCTGGCTCGTGCCCGGCAGCGTCTGCGAGCGCGGCCCGGAAGGCCAGCTCTTCAACACCCAACTGGTTCTCTCGCCTGCCGGGGAACTCGCCGGCTACTACCGCAAGATCTTCCCGTGGCGGCCGCATGAGCCTTACGATCCGGGCGACAGCTTCACCGTCGTCGATTTAGACGGCATGGGCCGGGTGGGCCTGCACATCTGCTACGACGCCTGGTACCCGGAAGTCACCCGCCAGCTGGCCTGGATGGGCGCCGAGGTGATCCTCAACGTCGTCAAAACCACCACGCCCGACCGCCGGCAGGAACTGGTGCTCGCGCAAGCCAACGCGATCGTCAACCAGGTCTTCATGGTCAGCGTCAACTGCGCCGGACCCACCGGACAGGGCCGCAGCCTGATCGTGGATCCGGAGGGAAACATCATCGCGGAAGCCGGGGACGATGCTCCGGCACTGCTCGCCGCGGAACTCGACCTCGGCGTCGTCGACCGCGTCCGGAAGCACGGAACCGAAAACGTGAACCGCCCGTGGTCCCAATTCCACCCGGGGGAACCACCCATCGAGCTGCCCATCTACCAAGGCCGGATCGACCCGGCCCATTGGACCCCGAGGGTCCCGGACACGAGGAACATCTAAGTGAGCACACCCATTTCCCCTGCGCCTGCACTGACCCGAACGCTGAAACTGCCGTCGCTGGTGCTGTTCGGCCTGGCGTACCTGACGCCCCTGATCGTCCTTGGCATCTTCGGCGTGATCGCGGAGACCACGGCCGGGGCCTCTCCCTCGGCCTATCTCGTCGCCATGATTGCCATGCTCTTCACCGCGCACAGCTACGGCCGCATGGCCATCGCCTACCCGGTGGCCGGCTCCGCCTACACGTACGTGCGCAAGTCCATCGACCCCCGCGTCGGCTTCCTGGTTGGCTGGGCCATCCTGCTGGACTACCTCTTCCTGCCCATGGTGATCTGGCTGATCGGCGGCTCCTACCTGACTGCGCAGTTCCCCGGCGTGCCGATCGCGGCCTGGATCATCGCTTTCATCGCTGTCACCACCCTGCTGAACATCCTGGGCATCAAGGTCGCAGACAAGGCCAACTACGTCCTGATGGCATTCCAGCTGCTGGTCATCGTGTTCTTTGTCGGGCTGTCCATCGGACATATCGTCTCCGGCTCGGGTGCCGGCGGACTGATCAGCTCCGAGCCCTTCATCAATCCGGAATCCGGTTTCGGCGCCATCACGGCCGGCGCGGCCATCGCCGCCTATTCGTTCCTCGGCTTCGACGCCGTCACCACGCTCACCGAGGAGACCGTCGAGCCGCGGAAGAACATGCCGCGGGCCATCATGCTCATCGCGCTGATCGGCGGCGGCATCTTCATCACCGTTTCCTACTTCACCCAGCTCGTGCACCCCGGGGGCGCCTTCGAGGATTCCGCCTCCGCCGCGAGCGAGATCGCACTGCAGATCGGCGGGCAGCTTTTCGGCGCGGTCTTCCTCGCCGGGCTGGTGGCAGCCCAGTTCGCCTCCGGCCTCGCCGCCCAGGCCAGCGCGTCGCGCCTGCTCTACGCGATGGGACGGGATGCTGTGCTGCCTAAGGCGGTCTTCGGCCGGCTCAACCCCCGCTTCCACACACCGGTGATCAACCTGGCGATTACAGGCGCAGTCGGCCTGATCGCCATCTTCCTCGATGTCGCGACCTCGACGTCGTTCATCAACTTCGGGGCGTTCACCGCCTTCACGCTGGTCAACGTCTCCGTTATCTTCCACTTCTTCCGGCGGCGGCGCGAAGGCATCGCACTCAACCCGTTCGGCTACCTTGTCGCCCCCATTGTCGGAGCCATCGTCTGTGCGTACCTGCTCTCGCGCCTGGACGTCCACGCGATTACGCTCGGACTGATTTGGCTGGTGGTCGGAACGATCCTGCTGGCTTTCATCACCCGGGGCTTCCGGACCGCCCCGCCGGAGATGAAGGCCACCGAGGAAGTCGCCGCCTAGCAGCGGCAGCGAGGAGGGACCGGACCATGCGTATTGCGCTGGGACAGCTTGCGTCAGGGCACGACGTCGGTGCGAACCTTGCCGCCATCGACGCTTCGCGGGTGCCGCGGCGGAAGGCGGGGCGCAGCTGCTGATCCTGCCCGAATACGCCACCTACGACAAGAAGGTCCTGGACGCTTCCTTTCCGGAAGTTGCCGAGCCGCTGGACGGCCCCATCTGCGCAGCCCTCGCGGAGACCGCCCGGCGGCACGGCATCGCCCTCGTGGCCGGGGTCGTCGAATCGAGCGACGAACCGGGCCGCGCCTACAACACCCTCGCCGTCTTCGCGGCCGACGGTTCCCGGCTCGCCAGCTATCGGAAAATCCACCTCTTCGACGCCCAGGGCTACACCGAGTCCCGGTTCATCAGGCCGGCGCCCACCGCCGATCCTGTCGTCTTCGACCTCGGCGGGGTCCGCTTCGGCCTGATGACCTGCTACGACCTCCGCTTCCCGGAGCTTTCACGGGCGCTGTCCGACGCCGGCGCGCAGGTCCTGCTCGTTTGTGCGGCCTGGGTCCCCGGCGAACACAAAACGAACCAGTGGCTCAGCCTCACCGCCGCCCGCGCCATCGAGAATGGCCTCTACCTCGCCGGCGCCTGCCAGTCCCCGCCCAACTCCATCGGACACAGCGTCGTCGTGAGCCCGATGGGTGCGCCCCTGCAGCAGCTCGGCACCGAGCCGGGTCTCGCCGTCGTCGATGTCCCGGTGGAGGCCGTCGACACCACCCGCGCAGCATTCCCCATGCACCGCCAGCGCCGGCTGCGCTGACCAGCCCCACTACGCCGTCCCTCGTGGGATGGCCACATACCGACGCGTCGTGTATCGTATAACCGCTGCCTGGAGCCGTTGGGGTTTTACTTGTTCGGCAGCATGGGGAAAGACAAGGTTGGGGGACCTTCAATGTTGGGGAAAATCATCGCTGCCGTCTTCACGGCTGCCCTGCTGCTGGGCGGCCTGGCCGCACCGGCAGAGGCCGCCGGCGTCTACAAGGCGTCGCTGCGCACCGCCGCGCGTTCGCTTCCGGTCGCGGCGGAGAAAAACACCGGCTACGACCGGGACCGCTACTTCGGCGACTGGAAGGACACCAACCGGGACTGCCAGAACACCCGGGCGGAGGTGCTCATCCAGGAATCCAAGGTCCGCACGACCTACACAACATCCAGGGGCTGCACGGTCCGGAGCGGCAAGTGGGTCACGAACTGGGACAACCGCACGCACTATTCGGCGTCGGCCGTGCAGATCGACCACCTCGTCCCGGTGCATGAGGCGTGGGGTTCCGGGGCCCGTTCCTGGTCGCAGGCCCGCCGCGTCGCCTTCTACAACGATCTGGGCGACGGCCGCCTCCTGAATGCGCAGACGTCCAAGCTGAACTCGGCCAAGCAGGCCAAGGGCCCGGAGGACTGGATGCCGGCCAAGAACCGCTGCAAGTACGTGGCGGACTGGGTCGCCATGAAGATCCGCTGGGGCCTGAAGGCGGACAGCCGGGAGCGCGCGGCCCTGATCCGCTACGCCGACTCCTGCCCCGCGGCGACCATCAAAGTCACCCGGGCCTGAGTCCCGCCCGGCGGTAGGAGTACGACGGCGGCGCGCGGGGTTCCGTAACTTCGGAACCCGGCGCGCCGCCGTCGTTCGCGGATTAAGGGACCAGGTACTGGCTGTCCCGGGCATCCGTGATGAGCATGTGTCCGGGCGCGTGGCCGATGGCCAGCGCGGGACGGGACTCCATCACCGCCGCCTGCGGGGTGACGCCGCAGGCCCAGAACACCGGAACGTGGCCCTCGGGAATGCGCACCGGGTCGCCGAAGTCCGGCCTGGCCAGGTCCGCGATGCCCAGTTCCTCCGGATTGCCCACGTGCACCGGGGCGCCGTGCACGGCGGGGTAGCGGGAGGTGATGCGGACGGCGTCGGCCACCTGGGACGCGGGAACCGGGCGCATCGAGACCACAAGCGGGCCCGCCATCGAGCCGGCCGGTTCGCAGCGCACACCCGTCCGGTACATCGGAACGTTCACGTTCTGGTCGATGTGCGCGATAGAGATGCCGCCTTCGCGCAGCGCGGACTCGAAGGTGAACGAGCAGCCGACGATGAAGGTGACGAGGTCGTCCCGCCAGTACTGCATGATGTCCGTCGGCTCGTCGACCTTCTGCCCGTCCCGGTAGACGGTGTAGCGCGGCACGTCGGTGCGGATGTCGCCGCCGGCCAGCAGCGTCCCGCTGGTTTCGCCCGCGTCGAGCACGCCGAGCACCGGGCACGGCTTCGGGTTGCGCTGCGCGAAGAGCAGCACGTCGAACGCCAGCTCCCGCGGCACGATGATGAGGTTGGCCTGGGCGAAGCCGCGCGACCAGCCGGCAGTGGGGACAGCCAGCCCGGAGCGGAAGGCGGCGCGCGCCTCGGCCGGAGTGAGGGCGCCCGGGTCGGCCGGAAGGGTGGCGGTGCCGGCGGCCTGTGCGGTATCCACGGGCTAGCCCCACATTTCGGCGAGCCCGGCCAGCGAATTCCAGCCGAGGTACAGGGTCAGCAGCCAGGCGGCCGCACCCAGGACCAGCAGCCACGTCGGATAGACGTAGCCGTGCAGGAGGTCCCGGCGGCGCCAGGCGGCCCAGAGCAGGACCGCGAGACCGAACGGGAGGATCAGGCCGTTGAACGCGCCCGCGAAGATGAGCAGCTGCTGCGGGGCCTGGCCCAGGAGCAGGTAGATCACGGCGCAGACGGCAATGAAGGCCACGATGATCAGGTTGCGCTTGCGCTCGGACGTCGTCGTCCGGGTGATGAAGGAAACCGATGTGTAGGCGGCGCCGATGACCGAGGTCAGGGCGGCGGCCCAGAGGACCACGCCGAACATCCGCATGCCGATCTCGCCTGCCGCGGCGCCGAACGCCTCGGCCGCCATGTTGTCGCTGGTCAGTGCCACTCCGCCGGACACCACGCCGAGGATCGCGAGGAAGAGCAACACGCGCATGATGCCGGTGACGATGATGCCCAGGATGGAGCTGCGCGAGATGGCCTTGACGTTTTCGACGCCGTGGGCGCCGGAATCGAGCATGCGGTGCGCGCCGGCGTAGGTGATGTAGCCGCCGACGGTGCCGCCGATCAGGGTGGTGATCACGAGGAAGTCGACCTCCTCCGGCAGGACGGTATTCTTCAGGGCCTCGCCGAGCGGCGGGGCCGCGACGATCGCCACGTAGAGCATCAGCAGGATCATCACCGCGCCGAGCAGCACGACGATCCGGTCCAGGGCCATGCCCGCCTTCTTGGAGAGGAAGATCAGGATGGCGACGAGCGCCGAAGCCGCGCCGCCGATTTTCGGATCCAGGCCCATCATCGCGTTGACGCCGAGCCCGGTGCCGGCGATGTTGCCGATGTTGAAGACCACGCCGCCCAAGAACACCAGCGCGGCCAGGATCCAGCCGGCCCCCGGCAGCACCTTGTTGCCCAGTTCGTGCGCGCGCATGCCGGAGATGCCGATGATCCGCCACACGTTGAGCTGCACGGCGATGTCCACCAGGACCGAGAGCAGGATGGCGAAGGCGAAAGCCGCGCCGAGCTGCACGGTGAAGACCGTGGTCTGGGTAATGAAGCCGGGGCCGATCGCGCTGGTGGCCATCAGGAACATGGCGCCGAGCATCGCGGTGCGCTGGAAGTTCGGGCGCACCTTGGTTGGCGTGGTCTTGTCCATTGGTTTTCCCATCTGGATCGGTGACTGCTGTCACACGGACATTGGAGCGACCTTACATGTTGTTGAACAATGCTGGCAAGAAATTGTTCAACAAACCGAGGCTCCGGGCGTCAGCGGCAGCCGCGGGCGATTGTTGAACAATCTTGGAATGTGGTGCATGCTGGAACCAGGGAAACCAACGAGACGGGTGTCACACATGGCTATTATCGACCTGAACAGCGACGTCGGAGAATCCTTCGGCAACTGGGAAATGGGCGACGACGCGGCGATCTTCCGCTCCGTCTCCAGTGCCAACGTGGCCTGCGGCTTCCATGCCGGAGACCCGAGCACCATCGCCGCAACCTGCCGCGACGCGGTGGCCGCCGGAGTGACCATCGGCGCCCACGTGGGCTACCGGGACCTAGCGGGCTTCGGGCGGCGTTTCCTCGACTGCTCCCCCACGGAACTGGCGGACGACGTGCTCTACCAGCTCGGCGCGCTCCAGGCGCTGGCCCAGGCCGCCGGAGCGCGGATCCGCTACGTCAAGCCGCACGGCGCCCTCTACAACACGATCGTCCATCACGAAGCCCATGCCCAGGCCGTAGTCGATGCGGTGCGGGCCTTCGGCGGGGACCTGCCGCTGCTCCTGCTCCCGGGCTCAGTGGCGCTGGCCAAGGCCGAGGCCACCGGACTTCGCGGCGTCGCCGAGGCCTTCGCCGACCGCGCCTACAACCCGGACGGCACGCTGGTCTCGCGCCGCGAGCCGGGGGCCGTCCTCCACGACCCGGACCTCGTCGTCGCCAACATGGTGCGGCTGGCCCAGACCGGCAAGATCACGGCCATCGACGGCTCCATCATCAGGGTGGACGCCGAAAGCATCTGCGTCCACGGCGACACTCCGGGCTCCGTCGCGATGGCTGCCGCCGTGCGCGCCGGGCTCGAATCCGCCGGCGTGACGGTCCGGAGCTTTGCGTGAGCGTGACCGCCGTCCGGTTTGCCGGGCCGCGCGCATTGCTGGTCGAGCTCTCCGGCCTGGACTCCGTGCTGGCCCTGCACGCCCGGCTGACCGCGGACCCGCTGCCCGGCCAGCTCGATGTGCTGGCCGCGGCCTCCACCGTGCTGGTCCAGTGCGACACCCGCGCCCACGCGGTGGCCGCGAGGTCCGCCGTCGAACGGCTGGAACTGGAGCATGCCCCGGCCGGGACGGGGAAAACCATTGAAATTCCCGTGACGTACGACGGCGAGGACCTCGCCGAGGTGGCCCGCCTCACCGGCCTCAGTTCCGAGGGTGTGGTCAATGCCCACACCGGGCAGGTCTGGACCGCCGCCTTCGGCGGCTTCGCCCCCGGCTTTGCCTACCTCACGGGCGAGGACGGCTCGCTCGAGGTGCCGCGGCGCGCCACCCCGCGGACCGCCGTCCCTGCCGGCGCGGTCGCCCTGGCCGGCGGCTACTCCGCCATCTATCCGCGCAAGTCGCCGGGCGGCTGGCAGCTGATCGGACGCACCGAGAGCGTGCTGTGGGACGTCGCCCGGCCGGATCCGGCGCTGATCCGGCCGCAGGACCTGGTCCGCTTCACCGCCGTGCGGGAGTCGCTCGGTGTGGCGGGCTCGGCCGGCTCCGCGGCATCGGCCCCGCCTGCCGACGCCATCTCGACCGGGACCAGGCCCGCTGCGAACACGACCATAACCGACCGCCACGAGGCTGGCCGGTCCGGGTCCAGCGCCATCGCGGCCGCCCCCGCCGAGGAGGAGCCTGCCACCCCGCGGCGGCAAGCCGCCGGCTCGCTCGAGGTGGTTTCCACCGGCCTGCAGTCGCTGCTGCAGGATCTGGGCCGACCGGGCATGGGCAACCTCGGCGTAGGCAGCTCCGGCGCGCTCGACGTGCCGGCCGCACGCCAGGCGAACCGGCTGGCCGGCAACTCCCCCGGGGACGCCGTCGTCGAGAATCTCTTCGGCTCGCTGGTCCTGCGGGCCTGCGGCGACCAGGTCCTCGCGGTCACCGGTGCCCGCGTGGAGCTGGACATCGCCCCGTCCGGACGCCGTCCGGCGCAGGATTCGCCCTTCGTCCTGCTCGACAGCGAGACCCTGTCCCTCGGACCGGCGACCGCCGGGCTGCGGGCCTACGTCGCCGTGCGCGGCGGGATCGAGCTGGCCGCGGAGCTGGGGAGCCGCTCCACCGACACATTGTCCGGGCTGGGCCCCGCGCCGCTGGAGGCCGGATCCGTCCTGCCGGTGGGCGCAGCCGGCAGCGGGCACGTGGTCGGCACGCCGGAACCGCCCGTCCTGCGGGTCCGCCCCGGCGAAACCGCCCTGCTGCGCATCACGCCCGGCCCCCGCGACGACTGGTTCGGCCAGGCCGGGCTCGACCGGCTCACCGGCCAGGACTGGGTGTCCGGCTCGGCCTCGGACCGGATCGGCGTCCGGCTGGAGCTGCCGGGCGCCGGCGGCAGCGGCAACGGGACGCCGATCGGCGGCGGCCCGGCGGGGACGGCCGGGACGGCCGCGCCGCTGGAGCGCATCCGGGACGGCGAGCTGCAAAGCGAGGGCACCGTGGCTGGCGCCCTGCAGGTCCCGCCGTCCGGGCTGCCCGTGCTGTTCCTGGCCGACCATCCGGTCACGGGCGGCTATCCCGTGATTGCCGCCGTGGTTCCCGAGGACCTGCCGGTGGCCGCCCAGCTGCCGCCCGGCAGCACCGTCCGCTTCGTCCTGGTCGACCCGGACACCCTGCTTCCCGCCGGCAGCGCCGGCACTTCGAATCCGCCGGAAAGGTACCGCGCATGAAGAAGGTCCTGATCGCCAACCGCGGCGAGATCGCCGTACGAGTCGCGCGCGCCTGCGCCGACGCCGGGCTCGCGTCCGTGGCCGTGTACTCCGACCCCGACGCCGATGCGCTCCACGTCCGCCGCGCCGACGAAGCGTACGCACTGGGCGGGAGCAGCGGGCAGGAAACCTACCTGGACATCGGCAAGCTGATCGAGGCGGCCCGCCGTTCCGGCGCCGACGCCGTCCACCCCGGCTACGGCTTCCTCTCTGAAAACGCCGACTTTGCCGAGGCGGTGAACGAGGCCGGCCTGACCTGGATCGGCCCCTCCCCGCAGTCCATCCGCGACCTGGGCAACAAGGTCACCGCCCGGGAGATCGCCGTGCGGGCCGGAGCGCCGCTGGTGCCCGGCAGCGACGGTCCGGTCGAGAGCGGCGCCGAGGTGATGGCGTTCGCCGAGGAACACGGCCTCCCGGTGGCCATCAAGGCGGCGTTCGGCGGCGGCGGCCGCGGCCTGAAGATCGCCCGCCGGATGGAGGACATCGAGGACGCCTTCGACTCCGCCGTCCGCGAAGCCACGGTGGCCTTCGGCCGGGGCGAATGCTTCGTGGAACGCTTCCTCGACAAGCCCCGGCACGTGGAAGCCCAGGTCCTGGCCGACATGCACGGCAACGTGGTCGTGGTCGGGACGCGCGACTGCTCGCTGCAGCGCCGCAACCAGAAACTCGTCGAAGAAGCCCCGGCCCCGTTCCTGACCGAGGAGCAGCGCGGGCTCATCCACGACTCGGCCAAGGCCATCTGCCGCGAGGCCGGGTACCACGGCGCCGGCACCGTCGAGTACCTGGTCGCCAGCGATGGCACCATCTCCTTCCTCGAGGTGAACACACGTCTGCAGGTGGAACACCCCGTCACCGAGGAGACCACCGGCGTCGATCTGGTGCGCGAACAGTTCCGCATTGCCGACGGCGAGCCGCTGACCCTGACCCAGGACCCTCGGCCGCAGGGCCATGCCTTCGAGTTCAGGCTCAACGCGGAGGATCCCGCCCGCGGCTTCCTGCCCGCGCCCGGCACCATCGCCGCCTTCGAACCGCCCACCGGCTCCGGCATCCGCGTGGATTCCGGCGTCCGCAGCGGGTCCACGGTTCCCGGCGACTACGACTCGCTGATGGCCAAGCTCATCGTGCACGGCGCGGACCGCGCGCAGGCGCTGAACCGGGCCCGGGTGGCGCTGGACGAGATGGTCATCGCCGGGCTGCCCACCGTGCTGCCCTTCCACCGGGCGGTGGTCCGGGACGCAGCCTTCACCAAGACCGAGGCCTTTGGCGTCTACACCACCTGGATCGAGTCCGAGTTCGCCGAGCCGCTGGCAGCGTCCCCGGAGATCGCGGCGGCCGAGCCCGGCAGCGAGCGCACGGAACTGACGGTCGAAGTCGACGGCAAGGCGCTGCGCCTCGGCCTGCCCGCCCGCCTGCTCGAGTCGCTGCTGCACGGCGGCGGCAGCGCCCCGGGCCAGGCCGCCGCGGAGGAGACGCACGAGCCTGAGGTCCTGCGGGCGCCGATGAACGGCAACCTGGTCAAGTGGGTCGCGGAGGACGGCGCCGCACTCGCCGCGGGCGACCCGGTGGCCGTCGTCGAGGCGATGAAGATGGAGACCACCATCGCCGCCCACCGGCCCGGCACCCTGGCGCGCGGAGAGCAGCAGCCCGGCACCGCCGTCGTCCGCGGTGACGCACTTGGTAGCATCGGGTAGCCGGCCCCTGGCCGCACCACAAACGATTGGCCCGTAATGGCCCGATAGGACGCCCTATCCAGCCATTACGGGCCAACAGATCCGCAATTGCAGGCCCGGTTCGACCGGCGAGGGATGGGACGAACGGATGAACGCACCGCTGACGGGGATCGCCGCGCGGAGCGAGGCGGCGCATGCGCACACCGCGGCGTGGGTGGCCGAGTCGCTGCGCATCCGCATCGCGGAGGGCCAGCTGCTGCCCGGCTCCAAGCTGTCCGAGCAGGCGCTGGCCACGTCCTTCGGGGTCTCCCGCAACACGCTGCGCGAGGCCTTCACCGTCCTCGCCGGCGAACACGTCGTCACGCGCATCCCCAACCGCGGCGTCATCGTGACCTCGCCCGGCCCCGAGGGCGTGCGCGAAATCTACAGCGTGCGGCGGATCCTAGAACCTGCCGCGGTCCGCTGGGGCGAGGACGTGGACGTGGATGCGCTGGCGGCGATTGTCGCGGATGCCCGGGACGCCCGGGAACGGGGCGACATCGCCGAGATGGCCGGCGCCAACCAGCGCTTCCATGAGACCCTGATCCGCGGCACCGGCAGCAAGCTGCTGCAGGAACTGATGACCCGGGTGCTGGCCCAGATGCGCCTGGTCTTCCACACCATGAGCCAGACTCCGGATTTCCATAGCCACTACGTGGAGCAGAACGCCGAGCTCGTGGCGCTGCTCGCGAGCGGGCGCCGGGAAGAGGCGGCCGATACGCTGCGCGGCTACATGGACCAGGCCGAGGCCGAGCTGCTGGAACACCTCAGCGCGGAGCCTGCCGCCAAACGGGCGTGACCTTCCCTCGCTTCGGCGTTTCCTAGCCGACCAGGACCTTGGCCGCGCCGTCCATGTGCTCGGTGATCGCCTCGCTGGCCTTGGCCGCGTCGCCGGTTTCGATCGCGTCCACGATCTCGCCGTGCCGCTTGACGCTCATGTTCTGTGCCGCCCGTTCGAAGCCGGCGAACATGATGGACATGCGGATGTTGCCTTCCAGCGAGCCCCACGAGTGCAGCAGCGTCTCGTTGCCGGTGAGGCCGCAGAGCGTCCGGTGGAAGTTCAAATCCGCCTCGATGCGCTCCTCCAGCCCGTCCTTGCTGGCCCGCTCCATCTCTTCCAGCGCGCGGCGCAGTTCCTTGATGACCTGGGCCCGGTCCTCCAGGGCGCAGAGCTCCCGCGCGGCCAGGGACTCGAGCGCGGCCCGGACGGAGAAGATGTCGCAGATTTCCTTGGCGTCCAGGTGGCGGACCGACAGCCGGCCCCGCGGCCCGGCGGAAATCAGCCCTTCCTGCTGCAGCTGCCGCATGGCCTCCCGCAGGGTGCCGCGGCTGATCTGCAGGGTTTCGGACAGCTCGGTTTCCACCAAGTGGGTCCCGGGGGCGATCTCGCCCGTGGTGATGGCGCGGCGCAGGGCGGCCAGGGCCTGCTGCCGGAGGCTGGTCTTTTCCAGTCCCAGCAGCGACATCGATTCTGTGGCCATCGTTTTCATCCTCGGGCGCTTGGAAGCAAGACTGTTGACAGTTGCCATGTTAACAGTCGGTCGGACGGCTGTCGCCGGTGCGAGCTCCATGCCGTGCCCGCTAGAGTGCGCCGAGGACGGCCGCGACGATCCGGTCGACGGAGAGTCCGTAGCGTTCGTGCAGGGTCGGCAGGGCGCCGGCGTGCAGGAACTCGTCGGGCAGGGCCACGGGCAGGATGCGCTTGGCGACCCCGGCGCGGGCGGCGGCTGCGGCGACGGTTTCGAACAGGCCGCCGACCACGGTGTGGTTCTCCAGGGTCACCGCCAGCCGGTCGGTGTTGATTTCGCCTAGGACGGTCTCGGCGTCGAACGGCTTGATGGTCGGCGTGTGGACCACGGCGACGTCGACGTTGTGCGCGGCGAGTTCCTTGGCTGCCTGCAGCGCCCGCATGGTCATGAGCCCGCTGGAGACGAAGACCACGTCGTTGCCGCCGCGCAGCACCTTGGCCTTGCCGAGTTCGAATGTGTAGTCGTACTCGTCCAGCACGGTGGGCACGTTGCCGCGCAGCAGGCGCAGGTAGGTCGGCCCCTCGCTCGCGGCGAGCTGCGGCACCGCCTGTTCAATGTCCACCGAGTCGCAGGGGTCCACGATGGTCAGGTTCGGCATGCCGCGGAAGATCGCCATGTCCTCGGTGGCCTGGTGCGAGGGCCCGTAGCCGGTGGTCAGGCCGGGCAGCCCGCCGACGATGTTCACGTTCAGGTTCGGCTCCGCGGCGTCCAGGCAGAGGAAGTCGTAGGCCCGGCGCGCGGCGAAGACCGAGTAGGTCGAGGCGAACGGGACCAGCCCGGTCTGCGCCATGCCGGCGGCCGCGCCGAAGAGCAGCTGCTCGGCCATGCCCATCTGGAAGAACCGCTCCGGGAAGGCCTTGGCGAAGATGTGCATGTCCGTGTACTTGCCCAGGTCGGCGGTGAGCCCGACGATCTTCTCGTTCTCCTGCGCGGCCTTGACCAGGGCGTGGCCGAACGGAGCCGGGCTGGTCTTCTGGCCCGGGTCGGCGAAGGAAGCGATCATGGCCGAGGTCTTCAGCTTCGGCTTCGGCGCGGTCTTCACGGTGGGTCCGGCAGCAGTGGTCGCGGTCACTTGGATTCTCCTTCAGATGCGGTGCGGGCTTCGTACCCGGCGGTCAGCTGCTCGCGGCAGATCTGCCATTCGTGTTCATCGATGCGCATGAAGTGCGCCTTCTCCCGGTCTTCGAGCAGCGGCACGCCGCGGCCCACCTTGGTGTCGCACAGGATGACCGACGGCTTGCCCTCGGCCTCGGCTTTGGCGGCGGCCGCGTCGAATGCGGCCAGCAGGGCCCCGACGTCGTTGCCGTCCACGCGCTGGACGAACCAGCCGCACGCCGCCCACTTGTCCAGCACCGGCTCGGTGCGCAGCACGGCGTCCGTCTTGCCGTCGGCCTGCAGGGCGTTGATGTCCACGATCGCGGTCAGGTTGCCCAGCTGGTGGTGGTGCGCGCCCATCGCGGCCTCCCAGGTGGAGCCCTCGTCCAGCTCCCCGTCGGAGAGGAAGTTGAACACGCGGGCGCCGGAGCCCTGCAGGCGCAGGCCCAGCGCGGTGCCCACGGCGATGGTCAGGCCGTGCCCGAGCGAGCCGCCGGAGATTTCCATCCCGGGTGTGTAGGTGGACATGCCGGACATCGGCAGCCGCGAATCGTCCGAGCCGTATGTCTCCAGCTCGTCGACCGGGACGATCCCGGCCTCCGCCAGCGCGGCGTAGTGGCCGATCGCGTAGTGGCCGGTGGAGAGCAGGAAGCGGTCCCGCTCCCCCCACTCCGGGTCCTCGGGCCGGTAGCGCAGCTGGTCGGCGTAGACCGCGGCGAGGACGTCGGCCGCGTCGAGCGCCTGGCCCACGTAGCCCTGCCCCTGCGCCTCGCCCATGTTCAGCACGTGGTGGCGCATCCGGTAGGCCGCGGCTTCGACGCGTGCCACCCGTTCCTGCAATGACGCAGCCTCGGGAGCGCGGACGGTTTCGGTGATGGTCACAGGATTTCCTTTCGGGAAAAGTACGACGGCGTGGCGCCGGGGCGGGCGGGAGGTCCCGCCCCGGCACGGCTCGGGTTGAGGAAGATCGGGCGGCTTACCGGTCCTGGAGGACCTGGCGGTTGCGCCTTCGGGTCCGGATTCAGGCGGTCACTTTGGCCGGCTTGGTGGTCGCCGCGGCCTCCGCGGCCAGGCGGCGCTCCCGGGGGCCCCAGGTTTCGCGGGTTGCCAGCGCGGCCCACAGGCCGATGGCGCCGTAGAGGCTGAACAGCAGCGCCGGTCCGACCCAGCCCAGGGCCACGAACAGCAGGGTGGTGATGAAGGGGGTGAAGCCGGAGACCATGGCCGAGATCTGGTAGGCCAGCGAGGCGCCCGACGAGCGGGTCTTGGCCTGGAACAGCTCGGGGAACCAGGCGCCCTGGGCGCCGGCCAGCGAGTTCTGGCAGACCGCGTAGGAGATCACGATGGTGGCGATGATGAAGAGGAACAGGCCCGTGTTGACCAGCAGGAACATCGGGACGCCGAAGAGGACGGCGAACGCGGTGGAGGCGATGTAGACCGGGCGGCGGCCCACCTTGTCCGTCAGCCGGCCCCAGGCCATGGTGGCGAAGATGCCGATGCCGGAGGCGATGCACAGCGCGACCAGGGTCTGGGTCTTGTCGGCCAGCTCGGAGTTGTGCAGGTAGGAAATCATGTAGGTGACGGAGACGGCGTAACCGGCGGTCTCCGCGATGCGCAGGCCGATGCCGCGCACGATGTTGCGCCAGTCGTCGCGGATGACCTCGACGATCGGGGACTTCACGATGTCGCCGTGTTCCTTGACGTCCTCGAAGACCGGGGACTCGGGCACCTTGGAGCGGATGATCAGGCCGACCGCGACCAGGATTATGCTGGCCAGGAACGGCACGCGCCAGGCCCACTCGTTGCCCAGATGCACGCTGAAGAGGAAGACGAGGTTGGCCAGGAGCAGGCCCACCGGGAAGCCGGCCTGCACGATGCCGGTGTACTTGCCCTTCTGCTTCCAGGGCGCATGCTCGTAGCTCATCAGGATGGCCCCGCCCCACTCGGCGCCGAAGGCCAGGCCCTGGATGACGCGGACGGTGACCAGCAGCGCCGGAGCCAGGAGGCCGACCTGCGCGTAGGTCGGCAGCAGGCCGATGGCGAACGTGGCCAGGCCCATGAGGATCAGCGAGGAGACCAGCACCGGCTTGCGTCCGATCCGGTCGCCGAGGTGCCCGCCGATGATGCCGCCCAGCGGGCGGGCCGCGAAGCCGACGCCGAGGGTCGCGAACGCTGCCAGGGTTCCGGTGAGGGGGTCGCCGCCGGGGAAGAAGGCGGTGCCGAAGTACAGGGCCGCGGCGGTGCCGAAACCAATGAAGTCGTACGTTTCGATAACGGCGCCGACACCGGAGCCGATGGCGACGCGCTTGGCGTCCTTTGTGCCGTGAACGGGGCCGCGCATTGTCAGGGCTTCGTTGCTCATCGAATTACCTTTCGAAGCGATGGCGGAGGCTGGAGGAACCTCCGTCACTGTTGACAGTCAACAGGATATGCCAATCAGTGTGAGCCGCGCCACTCGCCTCTGTCAACAGTCGACAGAAAATTTCTTCAACCGTTGACTGTCAACAGTCAACTGCTCTAACGTGGTTCGCGTCACAACATTGCTCCACCCGTTCCGACTTCCTAAAGGGAACCCATGACCTTCCATCCGCGGCTGGGCTGCTCCACCATCAGCTTCCGGCACCAGGACCTGGCCACGGCGCTGGCCACCATCGCCGGCCTCGGCTTCACCGAGATCGATCTCGGCGCCCTGCCGGGCGTGTGCGACCACGTGCCCTACGTCCTCGACGAGCAGGCGGTCACCGCCGTCGCAGCGACCGTCGCCGCCTCCGGGCTGCGCGTGCGCTCCATCAACGGCGACATCGGCGACCTGAACCGCCGGCTCTCCGCCGAAGAGCGGGCGCAGCGCTCCCGGCACCTGGACATGCTGCTCGCCCTCGCGGGGCAGACCGCCGCGGAGGCGCTGGTACTGCCGTGCGGCGCGCTGGACAACACCCCCGTCAGCACCCTGGACCAGGACCTCGACCTCGTCGCCGCAGAACTCGCCGCAGCCGGCGAGCGTGCGGCGGAGGCCGGCGTCGGACTCTGGACCGAATCCCTGCACTTCTTCCGCCTCTGCCACGACACCGAACGCGCCCAGCAGCTGACCGACCGGCTCGCCGGCACGGAAGTGCAGGTCGTCATGGATTTCAGCCACATCGTCGCCTCCGGCGGCAGCCCCGAGGACTTCGTGGAGCGCTTCCATGGGCGCATCGCCCACGTCCACCTGCGCGACGCCGTCCCCGGAAACATCAACCTCAGCATCGGCAACGGCCAGGCGGACTTCGCGGCCGGCCTGAAGTCGCTGGCGGACAAGGGCTACACCGGCCACTTTTCCCTGGAACTCGAAACCCGCGACGTCGACCACGACGAACGCCCGGCGGCAGCCGCAGCGGCGGCCGCCTTCATCTCGGACCTCATCTAGCAACGCAACAACCCAAGGAGACACCATGACCACCATCCAGCGCACCGCCGTCGTCACCGGCGCCACGTCCGAGCGCGGCATCGGCGAGGCCACCGCCCGCCGCTATGCCCGCGAGGGCTGGGCCATCGTCATCCTCGACCTCGACGGCGAGAAGTCCGCGAAGGTCGCCCGCGCGATCGGCAACGAGCTGAACGTCCCGGCCTTCGGCCACGAAATCGACGTCACCAGCGAAGCGTCCGTGGCCGCCGCCCAGGCCGCGGTCGAGGCCGAAGTCCGGGCCGGCAACCTGCCTCCCGTGGGGGCGCTGGCCAACATCGCCGGCATCACCTCGCCCGTGCCGTTCCTGGAGACCACGCTCGACCTCTGGAACAAGGTCATGGCCGTCAACGCCACCGGCACCTACCTGGTCACGAAGGCCTTCCTGCCCGCGATGCTGGAGAACAAGTGGGGCCGCATCGTCAACATGTCCTCGGTCTCCGCGCAGCGCGGCGGCGGCGTGTTCGGCAAGGTTCCCTACTCCTCCGCCAAGGCAGCCATCCTCGGCTTCACCAAGGCGCTGGCCCGCGAGCTGGGCGACAGCGGCGTCACCGTCAACGCGGTCACGCCCGGCGCCGTCGACACGAACATCCGCGTCGGCACCACCCCCGAGCTGGAGGCAGCCATCGCGGCCGACGTCCCGCTCGGCCGCACCGCCACCACCGAGGAAGTCGCCGCCGTCATCACCTTCCTCTCCAGCCAGGACGCCGCCTACCTGACCGGCGCCACGTTCGACATCAACGGCGGAAGCCACCTGCACTAGCCGGTTCCGGCTCCCCAGACCGAAAGAACTCCCATGACCAGAATCTTCAATGACCCGGCCGTCTTTGCCGAGGAGGCCCTGCAGGGCTTCTGCGAGCTCCACCCGAACCTGGTGCGCCAGGTCGACGGCGGGGCCGTCCGCCGGCACCGCCCGGCGCAGCCGAAGGTAGCCGTCATTCCCGGCGGCGGCTCGGGCCACTACCCGGCCTTCGCCGGGCTGATCGGGCCGGGCTTTGCCGACGGCGCCGTGGTGGGCAACATCTTCACCTCGCCGTCCGCGCAGCAGGCCTACTCCGTGGCCAGGGCCGCCGAGTCCGGCGGCGGCGTCGTCTTCACCTACGGCAACTACGCCGGCGACGTAATGAACTTCGGCCTCGCCACCGAGCGGCTGGCGGCCGAGGGCATCCCGGTGGAGAACGTCATCGTCACGGACGACATCGCGTCCGCGGCGGCGGGCGAGGCCGACAAGCGCCGCGGCATCGCCGGCGACTTCACGGTCTTCAAGGTCATGGGCGCCGCCGCCGAGGCCGGGGCGGGCTTCGACGATGTGGTCCGGCTGGGGCGCAAGACCAACAGCCTGACCCGCACCATGGGCACCGCCTTCGCCGGCTGCACCTTCCCCGGCGCGGACGCCCCGCTGTTCACGGTCGCGGACGGGCAGATGGGCCTCGGGCTCGGGATCCACGGCGAACCCGGGCTGCGCGACACCGAACTGCCCTCCGCCGCGGAGTTGGCCCGGGAACTGGTCGGGCGCGTGCTGGCCGAGGCCCCCGTCGAGGGCGGCGCCCGGCTCGCCGTCATCCTCAACGGCCTCGGCTCCACCAAGCATGAGGAACTCTTCGTGCTGTGGCGCACCGTCTCGGCGCTGCTCCGCGAGGCCGGCCATACCCTGGTCCTGCCCGAGGTCGGCGAGCTCGTGACCTCCCTCGACATGGCGGGCGTCTCGCTCACGGTCACCTGGCTGGACGACGAACTCGAACAGCTCTGGGCCGCCCCCGCGGAGACCCCCGCCTTCCGGCGCGGCTCGCTGGCCGGCGCGGCAGCCGCGGGCGGCGAAAGTGCGGACGCTGCCGAGGCGGCGCCGGACGAAGCGCAGGCTTCGCCCGCCCCGGTCCCCGCCTCCTCCGAGGAATCCCGGCGGTTCGCGCAGCACTGCATGTCCGCGCTGGAAACCGCTCGGCTGACGCTCCACGAGGCTGAATCCAAGCTCGGGGACATGGACGCCATTGCGGGCGACGGCGACCACGGCCGCGGCATGGTCCGCGGCATCGACGCCGCGTTCGACGCCGCCGTCCTCGCCCTCGACAACGGCGCGGGGGCCGGAACCATGCTGGCCACCGCGGGCGACGCGTGGGCGTCCAAGGCAGGCGGCACCTCCGGCGTCCTGTGGGGCGCGGGCCTGCGGGCCGCCGGCGAAAGCCTCGGCGACGAGGCGGCCCCCTCACCGGCCGGGCTCGTCGCCGCGGCCCAGGCCTTCACGGACCGGATCCTCACCCTGGGCAAGGCCGAACCCGGCGACAAGACCCTCGTGGACGCCCTGCTGCCGCTCGTCCGCACCCTGGTTGATGCCACCGGCAACGGCGCCGCTCCGCAGGCCGCCTGGCACGAAGCCGCCCGCGAGGCCGCCTCCGCCGCCGAGGCTACGGCGGCCTTCATCCCGAAGAAGGGCCGCGCCAGGCCGCTGGCGGAAAAGAGCATCGGCACCCCCGACCCGGGCGCCACCTCCCTCGCGATGGTGGCCGCCGCCGTCGTCGACCGCTTCACCACCACCAACGCGCAAACCAAGTAAGGACACCCCCATGGCACTGCGACTCATCCTCGGCTCGGACGAAGCCGGCGTCGACTACAAGGACCAGATCCTGGCCGACCTGCGGCAGGACCCGCGCGTCGGCGAAATCATCGACATCGGCGTCAACCGCGCCGACGAGGACTTCAACAAGCCCTACCCGTACATCGGGATTACCGCCGGCGAACTGATCCGCGACGGCCGCGCCGACCGCGCCATCCTGTTCTGCGGCACCGGCCTGGGCGTGGCCATCTCCGCCAACAAGGTCGAGGGCATCCGCGCGGCCACCGCGCACGACTCCTTCTCGGTGGAGCGCTCCGTGCTCTCGAACAACTGCCAGATCCTCACCATGGGCCAGCGCGTCATCGGCCTCGAACTTGCCCGCCGGCTGGCCAAGGAGTGGATCGGCTACACCTTTGATCCATCCTCCGCCTCGGCGGCGAAGGTCCAGGTGCTCGAGGACTTCGAGGGGGCGGCCGCAGTCGCAGGCGGTGCCTGAGGCGCCGGCCTGAGGCACCGGCCTAGGACGACGGCGGCGGAACGGTTAACCCTTCGGCCACCCGAGAGCCTCCGTCCGTCCACCCCGCCCGCCTACCTTCATGGTGTCACCCCTCGAACCACTCGCAGGAGCACACCATGAAGTCCCGCTTGCTCGCCGGCGCCTCCGCCCTGGCCATCGCCGCCACCGCCTCCTTCGCGGCGGCGGCGCCGGCGCTGGCCTCCGCCGATGACGCCTACACCTTCGGCGTCATCGGCGACGTCCCCTACGGCGAAGCCCAGGTCGCCCAGTTTCCGGGGATGGTCTCCGAACTCAACCAGCAGGACGACCTGCGCTTTGTCGCCCACGTCGGGGACATCAAGGCCGGCTCCGCGCAGTGCACCGACGAGTACTTCGCCAACATCAAAGAGCAGTTCGACCGTTTCGAGGCCCCGCTGGTCTACACGCCGGGCGACAACGAGTGGGTCGACTGCCACCGGGCCAACAACGGCTCCTACAACCCGCTGGAACGCCTGGACACCCTGCGCGGAATGTTCTTCGCCAACCCGGGCAAGACCCTCGGCGGCACCATGCCGGTGGATTCCCAGGCGGATCTGGGCCTGCCGGAGAACGTCACCTTCGGGAAGAACCGCGTCGCCTTCTCCGTCATCAACACCCAGGGCTCCAACAACTCGCTCGCGCCGTGGAGCGGCCTCGGACTCACCGAAGCCACCAACGAGCAGCTCGACGAGGTCGCCACCCGCACCGCCGCGGACGTCACCCAGCTGCAGGAGACCTTCGCCGGCGCCCGGCGCACCAACGCCCGCGCCGTCGTCGTCGTGACCCAGGCGGACATGTTCGACCCCTCCCAGCTGGCCAACGGCGTGGAGGAGAACCCGGATCAGGTGTCCGGCTTCCGCCCGATCGTCGACGCCCTCGCCGCCGGCGCGCGGTCCTTCGACGGCCCCGTCTACCTGATCAACGGCGACAGCCACACCTACAACGCCGACCAGCCGCTGGCGGCCGACTCGCCTTGGCTCGAGGTCTACGGACAGCAGCCGCTCGGGAACCTGGACCGCGTCACCGTCGAGGGCGCCGCCACGTCGAACGAGTGGATGCGCTTCACCGTCGCCCCGAACGCCGCCACCGGCGAGGTCCTCAGCTGGGAGCGCTTCCCCTACGCCCGCACCAAGTAAGCAGGCTGCCGGCGGCTGGCGCTTCCCGGGCCGCCGGCACGCCGGCCGGGAAGCAAACCGGTCAGGAATCGAGAAGAAGCCGCGGCCCGCTGTGCGTAGGCTGGCTGCCATGGAACCCAGCGAATATATCGATGCCCTGATCTCCGCCCATCCCGACTGGCGCGGAGAAACCCTCGCCGATGCCCGGCGCATGATCCTGGAGGTGGACCCGGAGATCATCGAGGAATGGAAGTACATGGGCGCCCCCGTCTGGGAGCTCGACGGCCCGCTCATCGTCGGGAACATCTTCAAGACCAAGGTGAAGCTGGGATTCATGTACGGCGCCTCGCTGGAGGACCCCGCGGGACTGTTCAACGGCGAGCTCAACGGCAACCAGCGCCGCTCCTATGAACTGGCGCAGGGCGACACCCTCAACGAGGCCGCCTTCAAGGATTTGGTCCGTGCGGCCATCGAGCGGAACCGCGCCAAGCCGGCCCGGGCCAGGCAGCCGCGCGCCCGGTAGTCCGGCCCGCCTGTACCTGACATCACACGCCGCGGCGGAATGCGCTCAAGACTCCATGCGTTTGCATAAGCACCGGCATCGTGGCCGGTCACGTCACTACGAGAGGGCAAATCATGCAGAGGTTCTCAGGTAAGTCAGTCATCATCACCGGCGCAGGTTCCGGGCTCGGCCGGGCGGCCGCGCTCCAGGTCGCGAAGGAAGAGGGCCGCCTGACCCTGGTCGACCTCAACGAGACCGGACTGAAGGAGACGGTCGAGGAGATCCAAGCCGCCGCACCGGACGCCGAAATCCAGACCGTCACGGCCAACGTCGCAGACGAAGCGCAGGTGCAAAACTACGTCGCCGAGGCCGTGAAGCGCTTCGGCCGCATCGACGGCTTCTTCAACAACGCAGGCATCGAGGGCAAGCAGAATCCCACCGAAGACTTCGGCTCCGACGAATTCGCCAAGGTCGTTTCCGTCAACCTCAACGGCGTCTTCTTCGGCCTCAAGCACGTCCTGAAGGTCATGAAGGAACAGGGCTCCGGCGCCGTCGTCAACACCGCCTCGGTCGGCGGCATCCGCGGCGTCGGCAACCAGTCCGGCTACGCCGCCTCCAAGCACGGTGTCGTCGGCCTCACCCGCAACTCCGGCATCGAGTACGGCCAGTACGGCGTGCAGGTCAACGCCATCGCCCCGGGCGCCATCATGACCCCGATGGTCGAGGGCTCGCTCAAGCAGATGGATCCGGAGAACTGGGAAGAGGTCGGCAAGCAGTTCGTGCAGCCCAACCCGATGAAGCGCTTCGGCAAGCCCGAGGAGGTCGGCCAGCTCGTCGCCTTCCTGCTCTCCGGCGACGCCGGCTTCATCAACGCCGCGGTCATCCCGATCGACGGCGGCCAGTCCTACAAGTACTAAAGGCACCCCATCCGCCGTCGTTGCCGAAAGCTAACGACGGCGGTGCCAGCGGGCGGAGGCGAAAGGTCGCCTCCGCCCGCTGCCGTTTCGGCGGCCCCTCACGCCGCCCCGCCGCGCACGTCTCCGCGGCCCAAAAAGCCGAAAGTCACAGTTGTTACCTGCGTCATGTTTGTCGTACAGTGTCTTAGCACACGTTATTCGATTATCGAACCGAGCATTCCGATAACGAACACACGCCAGATGGCCGCTAACAGCAGAATGAAGTGAGGAAAGCCCGTGCAGTTCCACCACCACGGTTACGTATCCGGTGACCCGCGCATCCAACCGGCCGCCGGCGTCGGCATCAATCGCCCCGAGGAACTGCCCTCCGAGGTCGACGTCCTGATTGTTGGCTCCGGCCCCGCGGGCATGCTCGCCGCCGCGCAGCTCGCCCAGTTCCCGGACATCACCACCCGCATCATCGAGCGCCGGCCGGGCCGGCTGGAGATCGGGCAGGCGGACGGCATCCAGGCCCGCAGCGTCGAGACGTTCCAGGCCTTCGGCTTCGCCGAGGAGATCACCGCCGAGGCGTACTGGATCACCGAGATGGCGTTCTGGCGCCCGGATCCGGAGACCCCGAAGAACATCATCCGCGGCGGCCGCGCCAAGGACGACGAGGCCGGCATCAGCGAGTTCAAGCACCTGATCGTCAACCAGGCCCGCGTCCTCGACTACTTCGCCCGCGTGGCCGCCCAGTCCCCCACCCGCCTGAAGCCGGACTACGGCTGGGACTTCCAGACGCTGGAGGTCGCCGACGAGGGCGAGTACCCGGTCAAGGTCAGCCTGGTGCGCAGCGCCGGCCCGGACGAGGGCACGGAGAAGATCGTGCACGCCAAGTACGTCATCGGTTCCGACGGCGCGCGCAGCAAGGTCCGCGCCTCGATCGGCTGCACCATGGCCGGCGACCAGGCCAACCACGCGTGGGGCGTCATGGACGTCGTGGCCAAGACCGACTTCCCGGACATCCGCCTCAAGTGCGCCATCCAGTCCCACGACGGCGGCAGCATCCTGCTCATTCCGCGCGAGGGCGGGCACCTGTTCCGCATGTACGTTGACCTCGGGGTTGTCCCGGAGAACGACCACGGCGCCATCCGCAAGACCTCGATCGAGACCATCATCCGCAAGGCCAACGAGATCATGCACCCGTACACCGTCGAGGTGCGCGATGTCGCGTGGCACAGCGTCTACGAGGTCGGGCACCGGCTCACCGACCGCTTCGACGATGTCGTTCCCGAGCAGCTGGGCACCCGCACGCCGCGCGTGTTCATCACCGGCGACGCCTGCCACACGCACTCCGCGAAGGCCGGCCAGGGCATGAACGTCTCCATGCAGGACGGCTTCAACATCGCCTGGAAGCTGGGGCACGTCCTCGAGGGCCGCAGCCCCGAGTCGCTGCTCTCCACCTACTCGGCCGAGCGCCAGGTCGTCGCGAAGAACCTCATCGACTTCGACAAGACCTGGTCCACCATGATGGCCAAGAAGCCCGAGGAGTTCGAGGATCCCTCGGAGCTCGAAGACTTCTACGTGCGCACCGCCGAGTTCCCGGCCGGGTTCATGACCGAGTACACGCCGTCGCTGATCGTCGGCGAGGCCAAGCACCAGTCGCTCGCCACCGGCTTCCCGATCGGCAAGCGCTTCAAGTCCGCCGTGGCCAGCCGCGTCGCCGACACCAACCCGCTGCACCTGGGACACCAGGCCTCTGCCGACGGCCGCTGGCGCATCTACGTCTTTGCTGACCCGGCGGCGCCCGGCGCGGCCTCCCCCACCGCCGAGCTCGCCGAGTGGCTCGCCACCTCGCAGGATTCCCCGCTGGCGGCCCAGCCGCAGGGCGGTGACGACGACGCGTGGTTCGACGTCAAGGTCATCTACCAGCAGCCCCACGAGGGCATCGACATCAACGCCGTCCCTGCGGTGTTCAAGCCGGAGGTCGGCCCGTTCAAGCTGAACGACCTGCAGAAGGTCTATGGCATCGTCCCGGGCGACGACATCTTCGATGCCCGCGGCCTGGACCGCAACGGCGTCGTCGTGGTGGTCCGCCCGGACCAGTACGTGGCGAACGTCCTGCCGCTGACCGCGAAGGACGAGCTGGCCGCGTTCTTCGCGCCGCTGCTGCAGGCCCGCCAGCCCCAGCACTGATCCACCGCTAAAGGGAGGACGACGGCGGCACCCGGGTGCCGCCGTCGTCCTCCTTCTTTATGCGCCCCTAAGCGCCCCCTCGCCGGCTGACCATCTCGTTGATCCAGGCGGGTGCGTACGGGGAGGTGCAGTTGGGCGGCGTCGGGTAGTCCTTGAGTACTCCCAGGCGTTCGCCGATTTCAAGGGCGCGGGCGCGGTGCCCGGGATGCTCGATGCCGATCTGCGCGAGGGTATGGTTCATGGCCCACTGCAGGCGGTCCGGCGCGTCCTTCATCTCCGCCTCGATGGTGTCGAGGAGGCCGTCGAGGTCCAGCCCCTCGGGCTGCTTCGCGACCCGCTCGGTGGTGAGGGCCCAGCCGGCGCTGGCGACAACGGGGTCCGCGTCCGCGGACCAGGCCACCCGCAGCTCTTCGGCGTGCGGGCTCTTCTTCACCACGTAGTTCACGAGCCAGTCATGCACCTTGGGCGCCCGGGCCTCGCGCAGCATGGCGTCCAAGTCGCCGCGGCCGAACGCCTTGGGGCGGCAGATCAGAAGGGCAAGCAGCCGCGCGGCGGTATCGTTGGTCGCCCACAGTTCGCGGGCGAGGTCCTGCTGTGTCCTGAGCCGCTTGGCGACCGAGCGCAGCTTGGACAGGTTCACCCCGTGGTCGTCGCCGCGCTTTTCATTTGCCTCGCGCATCTTCGGGTCCTCAAGCGTGGCCAGCTCCGCCATCACCTCGGCCGCGTTCGTCTCCGGCATCCCGCCCCTCCCCCATAGTCCGTTGTACGGGCTCCAGCCTATTCACTCCCGGAAGGGGCGCCCAACCGCCGGCTCATTTGAGGAACTTGGACGTCCGCCGGTCCGCCAGCAGCTTGCCGCCGGTCTGGCAGGTCGGGCAGTACTGCAGCGACGAGTCGGCGAAGGAGACCTCCCGGACCTCGTCACCGCAGACCGGGCAGGCCTGGCCCGTGCGGCCGTGCACGCGCATCGCCTTCCGTTTGGAGTCCTTCAGCTCCGCCGCCGGCCGGCCCGAGGCCCCCGCGATCGCGGCCTCCAGCGTGTCCCGCATGGCCTCGAACAGCCGCCGCACCTCGTCATCCCCGAGCTTCGAGGCGTTGGCGAAGGGCGAGAGATGCGCCGCATGCAGAATCTCGTCGCTGTAGGCGTTCCCGATCCCGGCGAGCACCGACTGGTCCCGCAGCAGCCCCTTGATCTGGCTCGAGTGCGACCCGACGAGCCGCGCGAAGGCATCCTGGTCGACGTCGAGCGCGTCCGGCCCCAGCCGGGCAATGCCCGGGACCTCGGCCGGGTCCTTGACGACGTAGGCCGCGAGGGATTTCTTGGTGCCGGCCTCGGTCAGGTCGAATCCCGGCTTCTCGTCAGCATCCGCCGCGAACCGCACGCGCAGCGCGATCGGCCCCTTGCCGGGCCGCAGCCGCCCCGGCTTCAGCCCGTCCGACCAACGAAGCCAGCCGGCCTTGGCCAGATGCATCACCAGGTGAGCGCCGCCCGCAGTGATGACAATGAACTTGCCCCGGCGTTCCACCTCCGACACCGGCCCCGCGCCCAGTAGGTCCAGCGGGACGTTCGCCGTCTTCAGCACTGAGAAGGACAGCACCTCGACATCGTCGACCACGGCCGCCGGAGCATCGGGCGGAAGGAGCTTCAGCCGCAGGAAGTCGACGAGTCCCTGCACTTCGGGCATCTCGGGCATGCCCCAACTGTAGCGGCCGGCTCGCCCCTAGTCTGTGAAACCACTGCGAACGACGGCGGCACCCACCTTTCTGGGCCGGCAAGCCTCCGTGCGCCCCTCACATGGTGCCATTAGGCTGGGCCCACTGTCGGTTCGGCACCATGGGGGTTGGGATGCGGAGGTTCGTCGGCGCGGTGGTACTGGTGGCGGCCGGACTTGGATTGGCGGGCTGCGGCAGCGGATCGCCGATCGCGGCGCTGGATAAGGAACCCGCGGCCAGGGACGCACTCGCGGCGGACCTGGATGGGATTGACGGGCCGTCCGCCCGGTTCGCCGCCGAGCTGGACTCCCACGCGCTCTTCCTGGCCAAGCCGTCCGACCCGGCGGCGGCCGACGGCGTCTGCGTGGTCGCGCAACCCGCGCAGGATCCGGCGGGCGCCGTGGCGGCCTGCTCGCAATCCGTGCCGGTGTACACGCCGCTGGTGCTGGAGACCGGCGGGATGAAGATCGGCGTCGTGGCGGACGGCTTCAAGGCTTCCTCGTATCTCGCCCAAGGCTGGCAGCAGATCCACAGGAATCTCCTCGTACAGACGGCCGCCGCAAGCAAACTAGGACCTTGAGCTCCAGCCCTGCGCGTGCAGCCGCTCGAAACCGTCCAGCAGCAGGTCCAGGGCGAACTCGAACTCGAACTGGTCGTCGCAGCCCGGGCCGACAACCGACCCCTCGTCATGCGCCGAGGCCATCGCAACCCGCGCCACGTTCGGATACACGGCCGCCATCTGCTCGAGCATCGCGGCCATGGCTTCCGGGGGCGGGGCGGGCGGCGGCTCCGCCGCAGATGGCGCCGGCTCCTGGAACAGCTCCTGGGTGAAGCCCCACATCCTGCTGCCGAGGGCGTGCATGACGTGGTGCGTGAGGTCGACGGAGAAGCCCCCGGCAAGGAACATGCCGATGAACGAGTCCATGTAACCGAGGACCGCCGGTGTCTTGTTGACGCGGGATTCGAGCACCGGCCGCGCCCACGGATGCCGCAGCAGCGCCCTCCGCGCCGAGAGGACCCGCAGCCGGACCGCCCGTTTCCAGCCTGCGTCCCGGGCCGGCGGATCGATCTCGGCAACCAGCAGGTCCACCATGCCGTCGAGCAGCTCTTCCTTGTTCGCGACGTGTTTGTAGAGCGCCATCGGCACCACGCCGACTTCCTGCGCGAGCCGGCGCATGCTGACCGCCTCGATGCCGATCTCGTCGGCGAGCGCCACGGCTGCCTGCAGGACGCGGTCCCGGCTCAGCCGCACCCGCTGCCCGCCTTCGCCCTGCTGAACCATCTAGCCACCCTATCCGGAACGGCACTCTCGCCGCCCTTGACAAGTGTACGCCGTACACCTAGGTTGATCTCCACTAGGTGTACGTCGTACACCTCCGGCAGCAGAGGACCTCTCGTGAATCCCATCAGCAAAACCCGGCCCGCCGCCGACGTCCCCGGCGTCACCAGCAAGCGCGCGCAGTGGCTCGTGCCCGCCGGCCTGATCCTCCTGAGCCTCGTTCCGCTGCTCCAGGGCTCGCTGCGGATGGCCGAGCTGGCCGGAGACGGCCCGGTAACGCCGGCTAACGAGCGCTTCTTCACCTCACCCGTCCCGGTCGTCGTGCACATCGTCGCGGTGACCGTCTACTGCCTGCTTGGCGCATTCCAGTTCGTCCCGGCCTTGCGCACCCGGCGCGGCTGGCACCGCATCGCCGGGCGGATTCTGGTACCGGCCGGCCTGCTCACCGCCCTGTCCGGCCTGTGGATGGCAGCCTTCTACGTCCTTCCGCCCGGCGACGGCGACCTGCTGCTCGCCATCCGCCTGGTGGTCGGCACCGCCATGGCCGCCAGCATCGTCCTGGGCGTCCTCGCGATCCGGCGCCGCGACTTCGCGGCGCACGGTGACTGGATGACGCGCGCCTACGCGCTCGGCCTCGGTGCCGGCACCCAGGTGGTCCTGCTCCTGCCCGGGGTCCTGCTGTTCGGCCCCACGCCGGAACTGCCGCGGGCCCTCCTGATGGGGGCGGCGTGGCTGATCAATCTCGCGGTAGCGGAGTACGTCATCCGCCGCCGGCGCAGGTAGGGCAACACGCCCCTGTCGGCGGCGGCCCAGGGAGCGTACATTCGGCCCTGCCGGCCCTGTCCGCGGCGCCCGTCCGCCCGGCCGGCACCCCATCAAGAGGAGGCCGGCATGGCTACCCTGACCTACAGCACGGTGAGCGGCCTGAAGCGAGAGCAATATGACCAGATCGCGGCCGTCCTGATCGACAAGCTCAAGTCGACCCCCGGCTTCGTCTCCCACTACGCCTGGGAATCCGAAAGCGGGATCAACGTCGTCGAAATCTGGGACAGCGCCGAACAGCATGACGACTGGTTCGACAACAACGTGCGGCCGCACCTGCCAGTGGAGGTCACCCCGCAGAAACACGAGCTGATCAACGCGGTGACCGCCTAAGCCACCGCCGGCGGGTCCGGCATGTGGGACCATGCCGTACATGGCCACCCGCATCCTGCTCCTCGCCGACACCCATGTCCCGAAGCGCGCCCGCCGCCTGCCCGCGCAGGTGCTCTCCGCCGTCGACCACGCCGACGTGGTCTTCCACGCCGGGGACTGGGTGGATGCGACCACGCTCGACGCACTGGAGTCGCGGGCCCGCCGGCTGGTGGGCGTGTGGGGCAACAACGACGGCGGCGAGCTGCGCGCGCGGCTGCCTGAGGTCGCGCGCGTGGAACTCGAGGGGCTCCGCTTCGCCATGGTCCACGAGACCGGTGCCGCCGCCGGCCGGGAGGCCCGCTGCGCGGCGCGGTTCCCGGACGCCGACGTGCTGGTCTTCGGCCACAGCCACATCCCCTGGGACACCACTGCAGCCACCGGCCTGCGCCTGCTCAACCCCGGCTCGCCCACGGACCGGCGCCGGCAGCCCGCGTGCACCTACCTCACGGCCGTCGCCGACGCCGGGGAACTGCGCGACGTCCGGCTCGTGCCGGTGGACCGCACCCTGTAGGCCAGGGCGACGGCGGCTCCTTGCGCTGCCGGGAAGCCAGAGCGCAGCTTAACCGTTCCAAGGTTCCTCCTAAGTTCTTCCAAAGGTGCCGGCGTGACCATAGACCGTCGGCCCGGTGGGGCGGACCGGCGATCCGTTGGGGACGCGGGTGCGTGGGTTCGCCATGGCGGCGGGCAGCGCCCCGCCATATCGTTGGGGGTGGCATCATGCCACAGGAAAATCATGACCATGATGGAATCGGCCGGCGCACCCTGCTCAGGGTGGCTGCGGCAGGCGGACTGGGGGCCGCGCTGCTGGCCGCCCGGGGCTTCGGCGGCCCGTTCCTGGAGCAGCGCGGGCTGCTCTCGGCGGACGGCGCGTTCGCGGCGACGTCGACCGAGCTGTCCGATCTGCTGTTCTATGTCGAGACGTTTCCGACCAGTCCGCTGATCGTCTCGCCGTTCACGGACGAGCTGCCGATCCCGCGGGCGCTGCGGCCGGTCGCGCGCACGGAGTATTCGAGCTGGGCCAGCCCTCCGGGCCCGGGCAACGGACAGCAGAACTCGATCGCCAACGAGCGGCACCAGATCTGGCCCAGCGCGATCGGCTACCCGGATCCGCTGGTCTACAAGATCGACCTGCAGGTCCGCACCCACGCGTTCACCACATCCCAGGTCCTGCCGATCGACAAGAACGGCCGGCCGGCGAGGTCCTTCGACGCATCCGGCCGGATCTACGCCGCGGGCACCCGACGGACGCTGCCGCCGAGCACCATCTACGGCTTCAACGGCACCTTCCCGGGCCCGCGGATCAACGCCGAGTACGGCCGGCCGGTGCTGGTGCGCTTCGCCAACCACCTCGACGAGAACCCGATGAACCTGGACCGGCAGGACTTCGGCGCGCCCGACGCCTCTTTCCTGACGCACCTGCACAATGCCCACACCGCGCCGGAGAGCGACGGCAACCCGCACTACAGCATGCTGTACGGCCCGAAGGCGGTCGGCTACGAGCCGGGCACCTGGTGCGACAACCTCTACCTGAACTGGCCCGCCGGGGGCGACGACCGGGAGAAGCAAAGCTTCTTCTGGTTCCACGACCACCGCATGGACCACACCGGCTCGAACGTCTACAAGGGCATGGTCGGCCTCTACCCGATCTACGACCAGAAGAACGGCACCGACATGGGCGACGAGCGCCGCGGCCTGCGCCTGCCCGGCGTCCGCAAGAACTACGGCGACGGCTCGTTCGACGTGGACTACGACGTGCCGCTCGCGTTCTACGACTGCCGGCTCGACGACGGCGTCACCACGCACAAGGACGTCCACGACGGCATGGGCGAGTACCCGGAGGCGCAGAACCCCAAGACCCACCCGGAGTGGTGGGGCAAGACCTTCTACCGGCACTTCCCCAACCACGGCTTCGTCGGCGACCTCTTCACGGTCAACGGCACCGCCTACCCGGTCATGCACGTCAAGCGCCGCAAGTACCGGTTCCGCTTCCTCGACGCGTCCATCGCCCGGATCTACGAGTTCAAGCTGATGTCCTCCACCAAGGGCCCCAAGTCCTCAGTCTCCCTCGGCTACAAGGGCGACGAGCTCGAGGGCCAGTACCGGATCCCGGACGGCCAGCAGTGCATGAAGTTCACGCAGATAGCGTCCGACGGCGGCCTGCTCCCCTTCGCGATCCCCCGCGACTCCTTCGAGCTGTGGCCGGCCAAGCGCCGCGAAGTCATCATCGACTTCACCCGCTACCAGGACGGCACGCCCACCACCAAGGGCGATGTTGTCTATCTGACCAACGTGATGAAGATGCCGGACGGCCGCATGTGGGAGACCTCCTCGCGCTTTTCGTCCGACCCCAACTACAAGGTGCCCGTGCTGAAGTTCGTGATCGGCGATTCGGCGCCGGACAACAGCCTCATCCCGCAGCCGATGCAGCAGCTGCGCGCCCTGCCGCCGCTGCCCTCGAACTGGCGGAACCTGCTCGACGACCGGAAGATCTTCGAGGTCGAGCGCGGCAGTTCCGGCCCGGACGTCGAGTGGCTCATCAACGGCAAGCCGTTCGAACCGGCCACCGTGGCCAGCAGCCTGAGGAACCCGCGGGGAGCCACGCCGCTGGCCCAGCAGAAGAAGGGCAGCTTCGCCCTGTGGGAGATCCGCAACGGAGGCGGCGGCTGGGTGCACCCCTTCCACCTGCACATGGAGGAGCACCGCACCGTGATGCGCAACGGCCGGGACGTCACCAAGACCCCGGACAAGGGCCATCCGGACGACGTCTCCCGCGAGGACCTGGTGGCGCTGGATCCGAGTGAGTCCGTCATCGTCTACCGCGGTTTCCGCGATTTCACCGGGCCCTATGTCGCCCACTGCCACAACCTGGCGCACGAGGACCACGCAATGATGTTCGGCTGGGAGATCACGCCATGAAGACGGAAACCAAGCGCATAGCCTGGCCCGGCGTCGTCGTACTCGCCGTGCTGCTGGCCTTCATCGACGGGTTCTGGAGCGTCTCGCTGCGCGGCGCGGTGGGCTCGATCCGGAACACCCAGCACCCCTTTGCCACCTGGATCCACGACTCGCTGCTGGCCGTGCCGCTGCTGGTCTTCGCCGTGCTCGCCGCGGTGGTGCTGGCCGCCCGGCTGGCATCGCGCCCACCGTCGCGAGGACGCCGGCGGGCGCACCCGACGCTGCGCGCCTGGTTGCTGGTGGCGTCCCTTGCAACGCTGCCGGGCGCCGTCCTGCTCGCGGGACAGGGCTGGGCCGACTACACGCTCCAGGCCGCGGGGCTCGGCATGTCCGGCTCGATGAGCGGCACGTGCTTCGGCGGCTGCCTGGACCGGATGCAGCAGGCGGCAGCGGGCGTGCAGCTGCAGGCCCTCGGCTCCGGCACGGCGCTGCTGCTGGTCAGCAACCTCCTCGCCGTCGGGTGGGTCGCCGCGGTCTGCGGCGGCCGGATGCCGGTGCTGGCGCGCGACGCGCCGGCGGCATCGCCACGCCGCCGGCGCGAGGTCCACCCGGGCCGGCTCGCGCTGGCCGCGGCCCTGGCCGGAAGCGCCGCCATCCACTTCGCCGTGGTGCCGGAGCATCTGGAGGAATGGCGGGCGGCCGGGGTGTTCTTCTTCGAGCTCGGCCTCGTCCAGTTGACGCTCGCCGTCTGCGTGGCGGCGACCGCCAGGCGCTGGCCGCTCTATGTTGCGGGGGCGGTGTCGGTCCTGCCGCTGGCGGTCTGGGCTGCATCGCGGAGCGGCGGACTGCCGTTCGGCCCCTCCCCCGGAGTGCCCGAGGCGGTCGGCACCGCGGATCTGGCCGCCACCGTGCTGGAGGCGGCCGCCGTTGCCATTGTGGCGGCCGGGATTGCATACCGGTCCCGGCCGCTCCCGTTGCTTCCGGCCGACGGGCCGCGCGGCCGCCCGGTCCGGCTGCTCCCCGCGGCCCTCGGCATCTGCCTGATTGCCAGCGGGACGGCGATGGGGCTGGGCGCGGTGTGGACGCCGGCCGGCACCTCCGGCAACGCGGCCGCGAACCACGCCGCCGCCGTCGTCCACACGGACGAAGCGACAGCCTCCGTCCCGGGCACGGCCGACTCCCCGGGTTCCGGCGGCCTCAACACCGTCCCCTAGCCGCCGCAGCCACCACCCGCTCGCGGTTCGGCAAGGGACAGGCCCCTCCGGCTTCGGAGGGGCCTATCCCTTTCCGCGGCGGCCGGGTGGCCGGACTAGGCCGGCTCGATCTCCAGGACCGGCAGCTTGTCGAGGCTATGAGTCATGTTGTTGATGGCGCGCTGCGCCTCGCCGACGGTGAAGCGGCGCACCCGGCGGGCCAGGGAATCGATCACGGCATGGGCCTCGAGCCGGGCCAGGCCCTGCCCGGCGCAGCTGTGCACGCCGTAGCCGAAGGAGAGATGGTCCACCGGGTTCCGCCTGGCCAGGAAGGCATCGGGGTTCTCGTAGTGGCGCGGATCCCGGTTGCCGGAGCCGTAGAGGATGGCGACCTTGTCCCCGGCGGGGATCAAGGTGCCGTCAATTTCGATGTCCTGCTTGACCAGCCGCGCGAAGGCATGGGCGGGCGCTTCGTAGCGCAGGACTTCGTTGAAGGCGGACGGGATGATGGACCGGTCCTCGCGGACGAGGTCGAACTGGTCCGGGTTCGCCGCGAACTGCGCGATGGCGTTGCCGATCGCCGCGATGGTGGTGTCCACGCCGGCGCCGAGGTACTGGTGGATGATGTGGCCGCAGCTCTCCATCGGGATCTCGCCGCGCTCGGCGGCGGCGAAGATGGCGCGGCCCATGCTGCCCTCCGCCAGGTCGCTGGCCTGGACGCCGGAGCACCACTGGAACAGCTCACCGGCCACCGGGAAGTTCTGCATGGTGCGCTCATTCATCGGGCCGAGGACGTTGAAAGCCGCCTCGCCCCACCGGAGGATGTTCTCGCGGGCCACGCCCTGCAGGCCGATCAGGTCGGTCACCACGGCGATGGGCAGCGCCCGGGCGAGGTCGTCGATCGCGTCGAACGAGCCGCGCTCCACCAGCTCCGCCACCAGCGCGTCGGCCTTTTCGTCGATGCTCCCCTTGAGCTTGCGAAGCGCCCGCGGCGTGAGGTTCTCGGTCAGCGCCGCACGGAGCCGCTGGTGCTCCGGCGGATCGGTGGCCAGGCTCGTCCCGACGAGCGCGGCATTCATATCGTCGTTGAAAGCCACTGCCGTGGAAGAGAAGACCTCCCAGTTGGCCAGCGCGTCGCGGATCACGTCATACCGGGTCAGCGCCCAGACGCCGTTCTTCTCGAGGCGGACCACGGAGGCCTGTTCGCGCAGCTCGGCGAAGAAGGGGTAGGGGTCCAGCAGGACCTCGTCGGAGAACAAGTCGATCTTGGATGAAACCGATGTCTCAACGGTCATCAGGCACCTCACATGGTGGCTCGGGATTCGCACCGGCGGGCAGGCTTGCTCCCGGCGCGAATCGTTGTCTGCTTCCGGTGGTGAGACCTGACTCACACCACCGAAACTCATTCAAGCCAACTTCGGGAAATAGGGGAACTGAATATTCCGCATACGTTCCATGCAGGAGCTGAATGGCCTACTGCGGCGGCCGGTAGCGGGCACGCAGCGGCGCAGCCGCCTCGATGAGCATCTCGCGGAGCCAGGTCTTGAAGGGGCCGTCGGCCAGCCAGGGATTCCACACCATGTCGATGCCGAGGGCCTCGATGGGAAACGGAAACTCCTCTACCCGCAGGTCGAACCGGCCCTCGAATTCCAGCCCGACCTGGTACCGATGGATGGCCACCCCGCCGCCGGACTGCGCGATCAGGTGCGGGATGAACAGGTAGTCCGACACCCGCTGGCGCACCCGGTACTGGATCTTCTTCTCGTCCAGGATCTCGTAGGGCCGCTGGCGCTCGGCGGGCTCATCGAGGAAGACATGCGGCACCTTCTCCAGCAGTTCCAGCGCATCGGCGTCCTTGGGCTCGTTCCACGATGCCACCACCACCCACCGGTCGTCGTACAGCCGCTCCCGCGGATGCGGCGTGGGAAATGCCTCGGGGAGCAGCACGACGTCGGCCGCATCCTCGGCGAACGCCGCGCTTGTCGTGACGCTCGTCGTGCGCAGCCGCAGCACGACATTCGGTGCCCGCTCCGCCAGCAGCCGGCTCAGCTCGCTGCCGATCACGAACGCGGTGCTGTTGGTCATCGCCACGGTGATCAGGCGGTGGTCGACGGCGGGGTCGAAACTGGTGCCCGTGACGATCCTGGCCGCCTGGTACAGCGCCTGGCGCAGCGGCACGATGAGTTCGGCGGCCCGCGGAGTGAGCACCATCCCGCGCCCCTGCCGCACCAGAAGTTCATCATTGAGCAGCCGGCGGGTCCGGTTCAGCCCGTGGCTCATGGCAGGCTGGGAAAGCCCCACCTTGCGGGCCGCCCTGGTGACGGACCGCTCCTCGAGGAGTGCCAGCAGCGGCACCAGCAGGTTGAGGTCCACCGAGGCCAGCCGGGACAGGTCCGCATCGGTCGCGGAACCGGCGTTACGGTCGGCCATGGCGCGCGGGGAAGGCGATCTGGAGCGGGCTCAGCGGCTGTCCCGCGTCGTACTGACCACCCAGCAGCAGGCGCCCATGACCGGTCAGCGACGCGGACAGCTCCAGCAGGAGGGAGCCGTCGGCTCCTTCCACGCGGGGACCAGCCTCCAAACCTGCGAAGGGAAGCATCTTGCCCGCCTCCAGCCCGCCCCGCTCGCGGACCAGCAGCGTGCCGGCGCCGCCGGCCAGTTCGATCCGCGGATCACGGAGTTCGACGTCGAGGGCGCCCCAGTGCCCGGCAAACCGGACGGCACCCACGAACTGCAGGGCCCCGGAAAAGCTGTCGGGATCCCTGACCGGAACGGCCTCATCCCACGGAAAGTGGAAACCCGCCTCCAGCCGGGACGCCGGCGAGAGCGCCTCCGCGGCGCCGTCGTCGAGGGCCTCCACATAGGCAACGAAACTGTCTTTCACGTTCCAGGTCAGCCCCGGCTGCACCACCATCGAACACCTCACTCCCAGGGCCGGCCGCTCCGGCGCGCTTGCCGGCCAGCATAGCAACCTATTCATTCCATGCACATCAGCAATGAAAAGTATTCATTTGCCGAACATGACCCCGCCTGCCAAGCTTTTCGAACACCGGGTTGTGGCACCGGACACACCCCAGACCCAGCGGAGGAAGCAATGAACATCATCCTGGATCGGCCGCGCTGCGAGGGGCACGGCCTGTGCGAAGAAGCCGCCCCGCAGCTGATGCATCTGGACGATGAGGGCGAGCTGGTCCTGGACGTCAAGCAGGTCGACGGCCACCTCGACGCGGCGAAGGCAGCCGTGCGTGTCTGCCCCGTTGCCGCCCTGAAGCTGGCATGACCATGCGGATGGAACGGATTGTCGTCGTCGGCAACGGCATTGCCGGCGTCACGGCGGCGGACTCGCTGCGGGCGGCGGGTTTCGACGGCGAGCTGACCATCGTCGGCGACGAGCAGCATGCGCCGTACAGCCGTCCCGCGCTCTCCAAGGCGGCACTGCTCGACACCGAGGACATGACATCCCACGAACTGCCGGCCGCGAGCCACGAAGCACAGGAGATCCTCGGAGTCAGCGCCGCCGGGCTGGACGCCGGACGGAAGCTCGTGCTCCTCGAGGACGGCACCGATCTGCCCTACGACGGCGTCGTCCTCGCCACCGGATCGCGCGCCCGCCGCCTCGGAACCGGCGGGCCGGCGCACCGGAACGAACTGACGCTGCGGAGCATCGAGGACGCGCTCACGCTGCGGCGCCGGATCGCGGACCGTCCGTCGGTCGTCGTGGTCGGCGGCGGCGCCCTGGGCATGGAGATCGCCTCCGGCTGCCTGTCGGTCGGCTGCGATGTCACGCTCGTGTCCCGCGACCGGCCGCTCACCGCCCAGCTCGGCCCGTACCTGTCCGAGGTCTTCCTCTCCGCGGCGCTGGGCGCCGGGCTGAAGCTTGCACCCTCCCGCGCCCTCGGCCTCCAGGACGACGGCGGACGGCCCCGGGTGTCCCTGGCCGACGGTTCGGACCTCGAGGCCGACCTCGTCATCAGCGCCGTCGGCGATGTCCCCAACACGGAGTGGCTGGCGGCCAGCGGCCTGCTCGCCAACGGCCGGCTCGAGGTCGACACCCGCGGGCGCGTTCGTCCGGACATCGTCGCCGCCGGAGACGTGGCCGCCTTCCCCACGGCCCGGGGCATCGGCCGGATCCCGCTCTGGACCAGCGCCATCGAGCAGAGCAAGGCGGCGGCCGTCGCGCTGCTCAAGGGCGATGAGGCGCCGGAGCTGGACTTCCAGCCCTACTTCTGGACCGAGCAGTTCGGCCTGAACCTCAAGGCCAGCGGCTTCCTGCCCCTGGCCGGCCGGCCCGAGCTCCTCGAGGGCGACCCGCACGCCGGCCCGGCCCTCATGCGCTGGCCGCACGCGGACGGCACGGGCACCGCCGTCGGCCTTAATTACCGGATCCCGATCCCGAAGCTGCGCCGCCTCGCCAAGGCGCCCGCCGCCGTCGCACCGTCCGCCGCCTGACCTCCCATTCCTCTCCCACCCTTCCGGCCCTCTTCCACCATCCCGCCGACTGGGCAGCAGATGCCCTTTCCGCGCGAAACCGGGCACCTGCCGCCGAGTCGATAGGGCGGGGAGGACGCCAGAATAACGACGGCGGCGCTAACGTTGTGCCTGCAGCGCACCAATGCGCGTGCCCACGAAGGGAACTGCGGATGACCGGGCCGAACACGAGCACATCGAAGACCATCGTCCTGACGGGCGCCAGCGACGGGATCGGCGCGGCCGCTGCCCGGCTCCTGCACGGCGAGGGCCACCGCGTGGTCCTGGTGGGGCGGTCGCCGGGCAAGACCGAGAATGTCGCCCGGCCGCTCGACGCCGACTGGTACACCGCGGATTTCGCCGACCTCGGCCAGGTCCGTGCGCTGGCCCGGGACCTGAAGGGGGCCTATCCGCGCATCGACGTCCTCGCGAACAACGCCGGCGGCCTCTTCGCCGGCCCCGAGCGGACCAACGACGGGTTCGAAAAGACCTTCCAGATCAACCACTTGGCGCCGTTCCTGCTCACGCATGAGCTCCTCGACGTCCTGCTCGGCAGCCGCGCCAGCATCGTCAATACCTCCAGCATCGGCGCCCGGCTGTTCGGCCGCGTCGACATCGACGACCTGAACACCTGGCGCGGCTTCACCCCCAACCGCGCCTACGGCAACGGCAAGCTCGCCAATATCCTCTTCACCCGCGGACTGCACGCCCGCTATTCAGAACGGGGCCTCTCCTCCGTGGCGTTCCATCCCGGCAACGTCGCGACGAACTTCGCGGCGGAAAGCACCAGCTACCTCCGCCCCTTCTACCACACGTGGCTGCGCCGGTTCCTGATCTCGTCCGAACGCGGCGGCGCCAACCTCGCCCACTTCTGCACCGGCACGCCCGGCGCCGACTGGCAGTCCGGCGGCTACTATGACGACCACCGCCGGCCCGGCCGCACCAGCCCGCAGGCCGCGGACGACGACCTGGTCCTGCGGCACTGGCAGGCCAGCGCCGGCATGCTCGGTATCCCCGCCTGAATCCCGGCAACGCGGCCGCGTAGCTTCGTCCGGCTCCGCGCCGGACAACGACCCCTTGAAACCGCCCTTCCGGTGGGCCCCGCCGTTGGCGTCCCCGCAGCAGGGATCCGGCTCAGCCCTCGACGAGCCTGGCCAGCCGCGGCAGCACCTCGTCCCGCCAGCCCGCTCCCATCGCGGTGAAGGCGAAGCGGCCCTGCGGATCCTGGAGATCGAAACCGGAATGCTCCAGCACCAGGCGCGTGCCGCCGTCGTTCTCCTCCACCTCCCAGGCCAAGGTCCATGACGGACCGAAGGAATAGCGCAGCTTCCGGTGCTCCACGGCCTCGAGGATCTCGCACGGCTGCTGCCCGAACCTGCCCATGTCCAGCTCGAACCTGTGGCCCGGCTCGGCCGCGATGTCGCCGGCGGCCCACCACTTCGCGTGCAGCCCGGGCGTGGTCAGCGCCTCCCAGACCTTCGCGGGCGGCGCCGCAATCTGCTGCTCCAGCCGCACGATTCCGCGGTCCTCATCAAGCATGTTCTTCTTCCTCCCGGTTGCTCCGGGCTAAGTCTGCCAGATGACCGGAAGCTGCTTGACTCCATAGATGATGGGGCTCTCCATCCGTTCCAGCCGGGCGTCGGGGGCGACGGCCAGGCCGGGCAGCCGGGTCAGCACGGCCTGCAGCGCGATCCGGGCCTCGAGCCGGGCCAGCGGCGCGCCGAGGCAGAAGTGGACGCCCTGCCCGAAGGCGAGATGCCGGATGTGGCCGCGGTCGACGTCGAACTCCTCCGGCCGCTCGAAGTGCCGCTCGTCATGGTTGGCGGAACCGATCCACGCCACGAGCGAGTCGCCGGCGGGGATCCGCTGGCCGCCCAGCTCCACGTCGGCGATGGCCGTACGGTACATGGCGTGCACGGGCGAGCGGTAGCGCAGCACCTCCTCGATCGCCTGCGGCAGCAGGTCCGGCTCGGCGCGCAGCCGCTCCGTGATCCCGGGGTTCCCGGAGTTCCCGGGCGCGCCGGAGAAGGCCAGCACGGCGTTGCCGATCAGGTTGGTCGTCGTCTCGTTGCCGGCCACCAGCAGCAGGGCGCAGAAGCCGATCAGCTCGGGGACGGTGAGCTGCTGCCCGTCGATCTCCGCGGCCAGCAGCGCGCTGATCAGGTCCGGTCCCGGGTCGCGCCGGCGCTGTTGGATCATGGCCAGGAAGTAGCTCACCATCTCGCCGTGGTTGGCGGGCTGTGCGGGGCCGGCCGCGCCATCCCGCACCCGTTCCGGGCCAGCCGTCTGGACCACCGCGTCGGACCACTTCTTGAAGCGGTCGCGGTCCTCGGCGGGGATGCCCATGAGCTCCGCGATCACGATCACGGGCAGCGGGTAGGCCAGCGCCTCGACCAGGTCGGCCGCTCCGGCGGAAGCGACCTGGTCCAGCAGCTCCCCGGTGATCGCCTCGATCCGCGGGGCCAGCGCCTCCACGGCACGCGGCGTGAAGGCCTGGCTGACCAGCGAGCGCAGCTGCCGGTGCCGCGGCGGGTCCGTGTTGATCAGGCTCGCCGCGAAGAGCTGGCCCGTGACCGACTGTTCCTCGCGCGGCTGGTGCGAGGAGAACGCCTCGTAGTCGGAGAGCACCCGCTGCACGTCGTCGTAGAGGAAAACGTGCCACAGCCCGGCCCGCTCCCCGCGGAAGACCGGAGCGGATTCCCGCATCTGCGCGTAGAAGGGGTAAGGATCCAGCGACCGCTCAAGGTCCCGCAGATTCTCCATGGCCGGCCTTCCTGGTTGGTCCGGCGACCCCCGGTCAACGCCTGCGCGGAAGCCTCCGGATGGGCGGGCTCATGGCCCGGTGAGGCCCGATCCTATACCCGGTGCCAGCCTGCGCTCCAGCGGAAACCGGCCCCTTTTCAGGCACGGCTGGTCAGCCCCGGGCGCTAGTAGCCCCGGCCGGACACCTTGTCGGCGAACCGGGCCAGCGCCGATGTCCTCGCCAGGCCGCCCGCCTCGGCGCGGTCGGCCCGGTGGTACAGCGCGTACATCGCCTGCACCGCGATCCAGCGCAGCGGCTCGAACTCCCACCGGCGGATCTTCCGGTTGACCCACGGCATGGCGGCCAGCTCGCCGGCGCTGCCCAGCACCAGGCCGCTGAGTGTCCTGCCGGCCAGGTTTGTCGCCGTGACGCCGGTGCCCACGTAGCCGCCGGCCCAGCCGAGGCCGCTGGCCGGGTCGTAGCCGACGGTCGCCTTCCAGTCCCGCGGCACGCCGAGCACCCCGGACCAGGCGTGTTCGATGTCCTGGCCCCGGGCGGCAGGGAACATGTCGTGCAGGATGGAGGTCAGCATGGTGATGGTGCCCGGCTGCGTGGCCCCGTCCGTATCCGTGCGCGAGCCGTAGCGGTAGGGCACGCCGCGGCCGCCGATCGCGATGCGGTCGTCGGCCGTGCGCTGCAGGTAGACATAGGCGTGGGCGAGGTCCTCCAGGGTTTCCCGTCCCTCCCAGCCGATCTGTTCCCAGGCAGCGGCGGGCAGCGGCGCCGTGACGATCATCGACGAGTTCATCGGCAGCCACTCGCGGTGCAGCCCCTTGAGGTTCGCGGTGAACCCCTCGGTGGCGCGCAGGACGTGCCGCGCCTCGACCCGCCCGCGCCGCGTGACCGCCGCGCCGGGCAGGATCTCGGTGACCTCGGTGTCCTCGTAGATCGGCACGCCGAGGCGTTCGACGGCGGCGGCCAGGCCCCGCACGAGCTTGGCAGGGTGGATGCGGGCACAGTGCGGGACATGCATGCCGCCGAGCGCGGCGGCGACGTTCACCCGGGCCGCTGTTTCCTCCGCGGTCAGCAGCCGCGCACCGCCCTCCGGCCAGCGCCGCTCCTCCGCGGCGAGCTCGTGCAGGCGGGTCAGCTGCGCGCGGTTGCGGGCCACCAGCAGCTCACCGCCCTTGACGATGTCCGCGTCGATCCCTTCGGCCTCGGCTACTTTGCACACCTCGTCGACGGCCTCGTTCAGCAGTTCCTGGAACCGGCCGACGACGGCACGGCCGTGCGACTTTTCGTATCGGGTCCGCCCTCCGGTGATGGTATTGGCCAGCCAGCCCCCGTTGCGGCCCGAGGCCCCGAAGCCGGCGAACCGGGCCTCCAGGACCACGACGTTGAGCGACGGCTCGGCCTTCTTCAGGTAGTAGGCCGTCCACAGCCCGGTGTACCCCGCGCCGACAATCGCGACGTCGGCCCGGACGTCGCCCGGCAGCGACGGACGGGGCGAGGGGACGCCGCCCGCGGCGTACCAGAAGGAGACGTTGCCGTTGACTGTCACTGGGGAAACCTTTCTGCGGAGGGATACGGGGCTGCGGGAGGAACGGGCCCCGCAGGGAGCTCGGCTTGCGGCAGGAACCTAGGTCGTGGACCGGGAGCCGGTGTCCGGCAGCAGCGAGCCGCGCTCCGGGCGCCAGGAGGCGAACGCCCGGTCCCCGGTCTCCAGCCCGGCTCCCCGGGCCAGCGGACCGCGCACGATGCCGGTCGCGCCATCGGGCAGGGCCAGCTCGAACTTGCGGCCGGACCCCAGGTAGATGCTCTGCGTGATGGTCACCGGGCAGTACTGGTGGCCGGCCGGAATGCCATCCTCCCGCGACGACAGGTGGATATCCTCGGGCCGCAGCACCAGCGCGGCCGGACCATTGAAGGGCTCCGCGGTGCCGCGCAGGGCCGCGCCGTGGAAGCCAAGCGTCCACTCGTTGCCCCGCCACTCCGGTTCGCCGCGGAGGACGGTCGATTCGCCCATGAAGGTCGCCACGAACAGCGTCCGCGGCCGCTCGTAGAGCTCGTGGCTGGGGCCGACCTGCTCGATGCGCCCGTTGTTGAAGATCGCGATCCTGTCGCTGAGGACCAGCGCCTCCTCCTGATCGTGCGTGACGAAGACGAAGGTCCGCCCCACGTCCTGGTGGATCCGCTTGATCTCCAGCTGCAGCTTCTCCCGCAGGTTCTTGTCCAGCGCGCCGAGCGGCTCGTCCATCAGCAGCGCGCGGGGCTCGAACACCATGGCCCGGGCGAACGCGACCCGCTGCTGCTGGCCGCCGGAGAGCTCCGCCGGCTGGCGGTTTTCGTAGCCGCCCAGGCCCACGGTCTCCAGGACCTCGGCCACGCGCCGCTTCTGCTCCGCCTTGGGGACCTTGCGCTGCTTGAGCGGGAAGGCGATGTTGTCTTCGACGCTCATGTGCGGGAAGAGCGCGTAGTGCTGGAACACGACGCCGAGCCCCCTCCGGTGGGAGGGAATGTTGTCCACCCGTTCGCCGTCGATCTCGATGTGCCCCGCGCTGAGGTCGGTGAACCCCGCGATCAGGTTCAGGGTCGTGGTCTTGCCCGACCCCGACGGCCCGAGGAGGGTCAGGAACTCGCCCGGCTCGATCGTCAGGTCGATGTCCTCGACGGCCGTGGACCCGGCGTAGTGCTTGGAGACGTTGCGGATGTCGATCCGGGTCCCCGTCTTGGTGATGGTGCTGCTCTCAAGCACGTTTCCTCCTGCGCAGGCTGAGAAGTCCAATGGTGATGACCGCGGTGGTCAGAAGCATGATCATGGTGGCGGCCGCCGCGATGGTGGGGTCGGTGTCCCGCGTGACCGAGGCGTACATCTTCACCGGCAGCGTTTCCAGGTAGGGGCTCTTGATGAAGATGGACAGGACAACCTCGTCGAAGGACGTAACGAACGCGAAGAGCGCCCCGGAGACCACGCCGGGCATGATCAGCGGCAGCTGGACCTGGCGGAAGGCCGCCCAGCGCGAAGCGCCCAGGCTCAGCGCGGCCAAGGTCAGCCGGTCATCGTAGCCGACCAGCGTCGCCGAGACCGCAATGACCACGAACGGCAGCGCCAGGACGCTGTGCGCCAGCACGAAGCCGGGCACTGTGCCGAGCAGCTGCAGCTGCAGGAACGTGGCGTAGACGCCGATGGCCAGCACGATCGCCGGCACCACGATCGGGGCCAGCAGTACGGCCTGTGTGACGCCGGCCGCCCGGCGGTTGGCCCAGCGGCGCAGCCCCACCGCGGCGGCCGTGCCGAACACCGTCGCCACGATCGCCACCAGCAGGCCGACGACCAGGGAGTTGCCCAGCGCACGTGTCCAAGTGGGATCGGCGAAGAAGTTTTCGTACCAGCGCGTCGACCAGCCGGTCGGCGGGAAGGCCAGCGAGGCCTTGTCCGTAAAGCTGAGCGGAATAACGACGGCGGTCGGCAGCACCAGCAGTGCGGCCACCACTGCGGCAAACACCCACAGGAGGCCACGGGTCACCAGTGTGTGTTTCATGCCGCCTCCCGTTTCGCCGCGGCGCCTTGCCGGCGCCGGCCCGCCCTGCCGAGCGCGGCCGCGGCCGCCAGCAGCACCAGGACGGTCACCAGCAGGACCACGCCGAGCACGCTGCCGCGGCCCCACTGCAGCTGGCCGTTGACCTGTGCGTAGATGTACTGCGAGACCAGCATCTCGGTCGGCGACCCCAGCAGGGCCGGGGTGATGTAGAAGCCGAGCGCCTGGATGAATACCAGCAGGCTTCCGGAGAGGACGCCGGGCATGGCCAGCGGGACGAAGACCTTGAGGAAGGCCGTGCTCGGCCTGGCGCCCAGGCTCGTCGCCGCCTGCATGAGCCGCATGTCCACGCCCGCCATCGCGTTGTAGAGCGGCAGCACCATGAACGGCAGCAGCACCTGCACCATGCCGATCAGCACGCCGGTGGTGTTGCGCATGAGCGGCAGCGGCCCGATGCCGAACAGGCCCAGCCCTTCATTGACCAGGCCGTTGTCCTGCAGGAGGATGATCCACGCGAAAGTCCGGATCATCAGCGAGGTCCAGAAGGGCACCATCACCAGGACGAGCAGCAGCGTCTTCAGGCGCCGGCCCGAGATGGCCATCAGGTACGCGTACGGATAGGCGAAGGCGAGGCAGATGACCGTGGTCAGGAAGGCGATCCACACGGTGCGGAGCAGGACGCCGATGTTGGTGGCGCCGTCGAAGAACCAGGCGTAGTTCTGCGTGCCGAGCTCGGGGTAGGCAAGGCTGCGCCAGGCCGCCACCAGCAACGGATAGGAGAACATCGCGACGACCAGCAGGGCTGCCGGCAGCAGCAGCAGGAAGACCGTCCAGCCGCGGCCCTGCCGGCCTGCCGCCGTCCCGGGCGTTGGGCCCGCGGGTGCCGCGGGCCCAACGCTGCTTTCGAGCAGGGCTGTCATCCGTTAATCCAGGCCAAGTACTTCTCGAGCGCCGCCGGGTAGTTCTCGCCCCACCAGGTGAAGTCCGAGACCACGAGCTTGTCCTTGATCTCCGGCGCCGAGACGAGGTACTTCTTGGCGAGGTCGTCGATCTTGGGCTCGGACTGCGTGTTGATCGGGGAGTAGGACGTCGTCTCCGTCAGCTTCTCCTGCTGCTCCTTGCCCAGGTAGTAGTTGATGAAGGCCATGGAGGCCTTCGGGTTCTTGGCGTTCGTCGGCACGCCGAGGACGTCCGCCACCAGCACCCCGGTATCCCAGGCGGGCTCGTACTTTGCGCCGTTCTTCACGGCCGAGTAGGCCCGGCCGGACCAGACCACGGCCATGTCCGCCTCGCCGGTTTCGAGCATCTGCTGCGACTCGGCGCCGGTGGACCAGTAGATGAGCTGGTCCTTGATGGTGTCCAGCTTCTTCAGCGCGCGGTCGACGTCGAGCGGGTAGAGGTCCTTCTCCGCCACGCCATCGGCGAGCAGCGCGCCCTCGATGACCGGTCCGACGTCGGAGCCGTTGATGGCGCGCTTGCCCGGGAACTTCTGCACGTCGAAGAAGTCCGCCCAGGTCTTCGGCGCGTTCTGCCCGTACTTCTCCGTGTTGTACATGACCACGTTGGCGTACTGCATGGCCGGGACGTAGCAGTCGCTGGTGAGCTCCTCCGGCACGTTGGAGATGTCGATGAGGCTGTAGTCCAGCTTCTGCAGGTTCTTCCCGCACTGGCCGGCCGCCCACGTGGAGTCCATGTCCACGACATCCCAGGTGACGTTGTTGGATTCGACCTGCGCCTGGATCTTGGCGTACTCCATGGGTCCGTCGGAGAGGATGGTTGCGCCCGATTCCTCCCCGAAGGGCGTGCCGGCGGCCTCCATCTGCCCGTCCTGGTAGATCCCGCCGTAGGAGGCGAACGTCAACGTGTGCCCGTTGAGGGCGTCCGCCTTGACCGTTCCCGCCTCGGCCGGGCCACTGCCCAGGTCGACCTCGGCGGACGGGGCGCCTCCCCCGCAGGCCGTCAGGCCCAGGAGTCCGACGGCGGCGAGCGCCAGTGCTGCGCGGCCGCGGTTCATGGTCATCCTCATTGTGCTTCCTTTCAACATGCGTTATCGCGTTCTTAAGCGGGAGTCGAAGCTCAGTCGGGGGTGGGCGGGCTGATGATCCACAGCACTTCGGCCGTGTCGCCGCCGGCGTTGCGCAGCTTGTGCGGCACGGAGCTGTGCAGGTCCACGAGGTCCCCTTCCGCCAGGACGTAGCCCTGGTCCCCAACGGTGACCTCGACGCTGCCCCGGAGGCAGATGACCATTTCCTGGGCGTGCCCGTGGCTGTAGGGTTCCGCGCCAGTGGATCCGCCCGGCAGGAGCTCACCGGCATAGACCTCGAGGTTGCGAAGCGGCGTGGCCGAGAGGAGGTATTTGGTCAGGCCGCCCTCCGCCTGCACCTTCTTCCGGTCCTCCCGGCGCAGGACCCCGCGGCCCTGGCTGTGCTCGCCGTCGACGAGTTCCGCAATCGTCATGCCGAGCACGCGCGCAATGTTGCGCAGGGTCGAGATACTGACCCCGCTCCGGCCGTGCTCAAGGTGGGAGATGAAGCCCGCGCTCACCCCGGCGTCGGCGGCCAGCCGGCGGAGCGAAATGCCGCGCAGCGCGCGGGCGGAACGAATCCGGCCGCCGATCTCCACGCCGTCCGGCGAAGCCTGCTGAACCGCCACGACACCTCCAAGTGACATGGATCACATTACAGAATGTTTAGTAACACCATACGGAAGAGACAACAAGGATGGCTAGGGCTGTGAGGCAGATTTAATAATTCGTTATTGGATGCGGCGGCCTATCCGCGCATCCGCTCGCCCGCCGGATCGTAGAACGGGCGGCGGCTGAGCAGTGCCGGCACCAGCACGCCCTTGATCCGGACCTGGGCCTCGACCTCGCCAGCGGAAGCCACCTCGGCTGCCACGCGGGCATGCCCCACCGCGGCGCCCACGGTGTGCCCGTAGGCGCCGCTGGTCACCTGGCCCACCACCATCCCGCTGACCAGCACGGCCTCGTCGTGGTGCAGCAGCGGCTCGGGATCCAGCAGCTTCACATAGACGGTCCGCTCCGGCAGCGACTTCCGGTCCAGGTCCCGCAGTGCGGGGCCGCCCGTGAAGCCGAAGTCCTTGGAGGCGGCGACCGTGAAGCCGAGGCCGGCCGTGTAGGGGTCGTCCGCGGGGCCGATGTCGTGGCCGAGATGGCGGAAGCCCTTCTCGCTGCGCAGCGAATCCAGCGCGTGGTACCCGGCCAGGCGGGCCCCGAAGGCGCTGCCCGCTTCCCACAGCTGGTCGAACACGGCGACCGCCAGCTCCGCCGGCACGTACAGCTCGTAGCCCAGCTCCCCCACGAAACTCAGCCGCAGCGCCCGCACCGTCCCGCCGCCGAGCGGAACCTCCGCCGAGTGCGTGTACGGAAGATCCGCGTCGGACCAGACACCGGGCGAGACCGATTCCAGCAGCTCCCGGCTCTGCGGCCCCATGACGCCGAGCACGGCCCAGCCGCTGGTCGCGTCGAAGACCGCCGCGGCCCTCCCCCGCGCCTGCGAGCGCAGCAGCCCGAGGGTCAGGTCCTGGGACGCCGCCGGGGTGATCAGCCAGAACCGGTCGGCCTCGAGCCGCAGGACCGTGCCGTCCAATTGGATACCGCCGCGGGACGTCAGCGCCAGGGTGTAGACCGCCTTTCCGGGGGCCACGTCGACGTCGGCCGTGACCGTGCGCTGCAGTACCTCCAGCGCGTCCGGCCCCGCAATCTCGATCTTCGCGAAAGAGGAGAGGTCGAAAATCGCCACCCCGTTGCGGGCGGCCTGATGTTCGCGGCGGACCGGCTCGAACCAGTTCTGGCGCCCGTAGCTGTATTCGTAGGCCGGCGACGAGCCGGGCTCGCCGTACCAGTTGGCGCGTTCCCAGCCGTTCTGCTCGCCGAAGCAGGCGCCCAGGGCGGCCGCCCGTTCGTGCAGCGGGCTGCGGCGGACATTGCGGGCGGTCACCGGCTGGAGCTGCGGCCAGTGCATGGCGTACAGCCGGCCCAGAGCCTCCGCGGTGCGTTCGTGGAGATAGCGCGGATTGGACTGGTGCCGCGAGAAGCGGCGCACGTCGACGGCGGATGCATCAAACCCCGGAGCCCCGGAGAGCATCCACTCGGCGAGTTCCTTGCCGATCCCGGGCGCGAAAATGATGCCCTGCGAGTTGAATCCCGCGGCGATGAAGAGCGAGCCCACCTCCGCCGTCTCGCCCAGCAGGAAGTTCCCGTCCGGAGTGAAGGACTCCGGCGCATTCAGGAAGCGCTCGAAGCCGGTGTCGGCGAGGACCGGAACGGCGGCCTCGGCCTTCGCGCGGATCGGCCCGAAGTGCTCCCACGCCGCCGGGAACTCAGCGAAGCCGTTGGAGGCGACCTCTGCCGCGTTGCGGGGAATGCCGTCGGGCTCGAAGGCGCCGACCAGCAGGTGGCCGTCCTCGCCGCGGATGTAGTAGTGGTTGTCGAGGTCCCGGAACACCGGCGGCCGGGCGATGTCGTCGGCGACCTTGGCGGTGCGGACGTGCACATGCTCGGCGGGATACAGCGGCACGGGCGCCCCGGCCGTGGCGGCCAACTCCCGCGTCCAGAGCCCGCAGGCCAGCACAACCCGCTCCGCGCGGACCACCCCGCGGTCGGTGCGGACGCCCACCGCGCGCCCGTCTTCGACGAGGACCTCCTGCACCCGGACGTGTTCGTGGATCGAGGCGCCGTGCTCGTGGGCCAGCTTCGCCAGCGCAATGGCCGCATAGCCCGGATTGATGTGGCCGTCGCCCGGGACCAGCAGGGCCTTGAGGATGCCGGACGGATCGGCGGCCGGCCACAGGCTGCGCACGTCCTCGGGTTCCAGCAGCTTGGCATCGACCCCGTTGAGGACGGCGACGTCGTAGGCATAGTCAACCTCGTCCGCCCGCCCGGGGGTCCGGGCCACCATCAGCGATCCCCGCCGCTCGAACGCCACGTCGATCCCGGTGCGGGACTCCAGACCCGAGTAGAGACCGATGCCGTAGCTCGCCAGCTTGGTGAGCGCCGTCGTCGTCCTGCTGCCCGTGACGAGGCCGGCCGCGTGCCACGTAGTGCCGGACCCGAGGACGTTTGCCTCCAGCAGCGCGACGCCCGCCCCGCGCTCGGCGAGGTGGGCCGCGATGCTGGCGCCCGCGATGCCGCCGCCAATCACCAGGTTCTCGACCTGCGCGGGCAGCGGGGCGGCCGCCTCGTCCTCCGTCAGGAACAGGTGGGCACCAATGGTCTTGTCGACGAGCCGGTCCATGCGAAACATCCTTCCGAGCGAGGCAGCCAGTGCGTCCAATAATGAATTATTGTTTTGCCGGCGGCAAGGGTTCGGGCACGCTTATTTTGGACGGGTTAGGCTCAAACCAGTTGCAGACAAGGATCGGGGAGAAGATGCCGCTCAAACGCGACCGCGTCCTCAAGGCTGCAGAGCGGCTCCTTGCCCTGTACGGCGTGGACGGAATCCGGCTCCGGGACATCGCCGCCGAGGCCGGGGTTTCCATCGGCCTGATCCAGCATCACTTCGGTAGCCGCGACGACGTGGTGCGCGAAATGCTGCTGACGGCCAGCGAGGAACGCATCCGCCAATGGACCGCCCAGCTCGACGGCGTGGAGGACAACCGCGAGCGGCTGCGCCTGCTGCTGTCCGGGGCACTGAGCAGCCGCGAACGCTGCATCGTCTGGACGGAAAGCTGCGCCGCGGCCAGCCGGAACGACTTCCTCCAGCCGCTGGTGTCCGACACCAACAACGCCTGGCGCAGCTGGGTGGTCGAAACGATCGAGCGCGGGGTGGCGGACGGCACCTTCACGCTCCGGGCCAGCCCCGCCGAGACGGCCAAGATGCTGGTCGCCCTGGTGGACGGCCTCATGCTTGCGGTGGCAGCGGACGACGACGGCATCACCCTCGAGCAGGCATCCGACCTGCTGCTAAACGCCGTCGCTCCCCACGTGGGGGTCGACTTCCAGGCCCGGAACGAGATGAAGGAGAACCGGCTGTGAGCACGATCGTGGTGCAGGCATTCATCACCCTCGACGGCGTCGTCCAGGCGGGCGGCGGCCCGGACGAGGACCGCGAGGGCGGCTTCGAGCACGGCGGCTGGACGGCCGAATTCGACGAGCGCGACGGCGGCGAAGGCGGCGAAATCATCGCCGAATGGGAGAGCCGGACCGAGGCGCTCCTGCTCGGCCGCAAGACCTACGAGATTTTCGCCGGCTCCTGGGGCGTGTGGGACGAGGACGCCGAGGGCCTGCAGGGAGAACTGACCCGCCGGTACAACCGCATCCCCAAGTACGTGGCCTCGCGGACGCTGACCGAACTCGGCTGGCAGAACTCGCAGCTTCTCGGCCCCGACGTGCCGGCCGCGGTGGCCGAACTGCGGGCCAAGCCGGGCGGCGAAATCCGCGTGTGGGGCAGCACCCGGCTGGCCAGGACGCTGGCCGAGCATGACCTCATCGACGAGTACCGGCTCGCCGTCTACCCGCTCGTGCTGGGCACCGGCAAGAAGCTCTTCTCCGACGGATTCCCGCTCAGCCGGCTCGAACTGCTCGGGACCCGCGCCCTCCGCTCCGGAGTCCTCATCAACACCTACCGGCCGAGGCGCGACCAGACGGCCGGCTGAGGCCGCCGGTCAGGGTTGGGACTGCTGCCGCCGAACTCCTAGGCTGGCCTCGCGGAGTCTGCGGCGTGCGGCAGCGCCGGCTCCGGCCGTGTCTTGCCCACGTCCGCGGCCACCCTCGAGGCCGCCTCTTCGACGATGCCGCGTGCTGTCGCGGAACCCGGCGGGCCCGGCAGTGCGGCCTTCACGCGCCGGGCGAAGCCGTCCCAGTCGCCGCCGCCGCGCTTGAGCGCCCGCAGCGGGGAAAGCAGGGCGGCCCGGCGGAGCCAAGGGTCGGTTTCTTGCGCCCACCGGTCGAGCACGGCGTCCGCCTTCTCCCGCGCCGAGGCAACAAGCCCCTCCACCATGGGCCCGACCACGTCCACCGCCAGGGGGTCCACCAGCTCACGCAGCCTGGCCGTGCGCACGAACCCTTCGATCCGCGTCAGGTCTGAGTTGTCCAGCAGCCGGAGGTTGGACTGCAGCAGCACCACGGCCGCGAGGCGGCGCTCGAACACCGGAACCGACCACAGCTCCGACGCCAGCGCGGTCACCTCGTCATGGTCCAGCCCCGGGTAGCGGCGGCCGGCGTCGCGGACCGTCCCGCGGACGGCGCCCACGCTCGAGCCGTAGTACCGCAGGCCGCTGCCGAGCCGCGCCTCCCAATCTTCGGCGCGCTCCCACGACGCCTCCCGCTGGAGGGCGGCGTCCACGAATTCACCGGCATCGCTCACCCGACCATTCTTGCGCCCGACAGGGCTCCGTCACAGCCGCCCGGCCGTCCCGCCCGACCGAAACCTGCAGACTTTGGCGGAATCCGGCAGGCTTTAGACCCGTCCGCAACGTCCTGACCTGCACGTTTGGTCAGCCGGGCTTTCGAAAGAGGCGCAACTTCCGTCGTCCCGCGGAGGAACACAACGGCGAACGCTTCCGCCACCGGTCGGCTCAGGCTTGCGCCACCAGGAGGCCGTTGAAGAAGGCGGCGAGCTCCGCATGCGCGTCGAGCGGCAGCACGTGCGCGACGTACTGGTCGGGGCGGACCACCACGAGGGCGCCCTGCTGGCGGTCGATGCCGCGTTCGTCGAAGATGTCCACGCCGGACTTGAGGTCCGGGGTGAAGACCTTCTCGTAGTCGGTCAGGCCGAACGGGCCCTTCTTCGGCAGCAGGATCTCCGGCACCTGGTTGACGTCGAGCTCGCGGTGGCCCTGCTGGTAGACGGCCCGCAGGTCGAAGACGGAGTCGGGGTCCGCGCCGGCCGGGGTGAAGCGGCGCAGCGGTGAATCCGGCGATTCGGCCAGGTATCCGAGCAGCCCCGCGAGGCGGGAGTCGGCGGCGTCCGGGCGGGCGGAGTCGGCGAAGGCGTAGAGCCGCCAGCGGCCGTCGGCCTGTGCCACGTGCCCCAGGCCCAGCGGCTTGCCGTCGGCCAGCCGCACCACCGGCGCGGAGTAGAAGCGTTCCCCGACCGGGAAGCCCTTGGCCAGGTGCTCGTGGGTGTCCCCGCCCGTGATCATGTTCGGCGCATAGTCGGTGCCGAAGCCCGCGGTGAAGCGGCCGGCCTGCACGAACTGCCGCTCCACTTCCTGTGGGTCCAGGCCCTCGTCGTCGGGGTTGTTCGGGTCCTTCACCTTGGAGCCCATCGTCTTGGACCAGCGGGTATCGAAGTCGACCAGCTCCTGGGCGATGGCCCGGCGCTCCTCCGCGTAGGTGTCCAGCAGGGACTCCGGGCTGCGCCCCTCGAGCACGGCGGCCAGCTTCCAGCCGAGGTTGAAGCCGTCCTGCATCGAGACGTTCATACCCTGGCCGGCCTTGGCCGAGTGGGTGTGGCAGGCGTCGCCGGCGATGAAGACGCGCGGGCTGCGGGTGCCGCGCTCCTCCGGCAGCACGTCGTCGAACCGGTCCGCGATCCGCTGGCCCACCTCGTAGACCGACCACCAGGCGACGTCCTTGACCTCAAGCGTGTAGGGGTGCAGGACCTGCTGCGCGTGCTCGATGATGGTGTCCACCGTAAACCGCTTGCGCGCCTCGCGGTCCGCGGGATCCAGGTCGCCCAGGTCCACGTAGAAGCGGACCAGGTAGCCGCCCTCGCGCGGGATGAGCAGGATGTTGCCGCCGGCGGACTGGATGGCGGCTTTGAAGCGGACGTCGGGGAAGTCGGTCACGGCCAGGACGTCCATGACGCCCCACGCGTGGTTGCGCGCGTCGCCGCGCAGTTCCACGCCCATCGACTTCCGCACGGCCGAGCGCGCACCGTCGCAGCCCACCGCGTACTTGGCGCGCACGGTGACGTCCTCGCTGCCGCCGAGCCCGGTGGTCCGGCGCAGGGTCGCCTCCACAGGGTACTCACCGCCAGGATGGACGACGACGGCGGTCGCCTCCAGCCCGTAGTCCGGTTCCAGCCGGCTGGGCGACTTCCGCATGTGCTCGAGCAGGTAGGCCTGCATGCGCGCCTGGTTGACGATCACGTGCGGGTACTCGGAAAGGCCTTCGGCGACGTCCTGCACGCGGCCGCTGCGGACGATCTTCGAGTGGTCCTGCTCGTCCGGCCGCCAGAACACGGTCTCGTTGACCCAGTACGCCTCGCGGACCAGCTTCTCCGCCAGCCCGAACGCGTTGAACATTTCCACCGTCCGGCAGGCCACGCCGTCCGCCTGGCCAAGCTCCAGCGGTCCCTCGCGCCGCTCGACCACCATGGTCCGGATGCCGGGGAATTCGGCCAGCTGCGCCGCCAGCACCACGCCCGCGGGGCCGGTGCCGACCACCAGCACGTCCACCTCTTCGGGAAGCCGGCCGCCGTGACCCTCCTCGTGGCCCGGCGCTGCCGGACGGTCTTCGGGGTCGCCGGGACGGTAGCCGTCAAGATAGAACTGCATGGATGCTCCTGGAAATGTGAAGGGCCCCCGGACGCCGTCGGCGTGGGAGCTTTGCCTCACATCGTAGTGAGCGCGGTTACGTGCCGACAAAAAAGTTCTGCTGGCCAGAATCAACTTCTCTGTGTTACAGCGGTTTTTCGAACCGATACACGAGTTATTCTGAGCGACAGAATCTGGTTCACGGATGGGCAGGGATGTCCTGCACCTGGAACTACACCGTGCCCGGCCCGAGTGGCATATGGTGCTGGAGGACCCGGGCAACGCGCCCGCGACGCCGATGCCAAGGAGCCTGCCACGCACGGACCATCAAACCCCCGCCAGGCGCTGCCCTGGGTCATCACCGGAATCGTCGTGCTGGCGCTGAGCCTGCGCGCCCCGATCATCGCGCCGACGGCGGTGATCGGCGAGATCCAGGCGGACACGGGCCTCGGCGCCGTGGGCGCTGGCCTGCTCACCGGGCTGCCGGTCCTGCTCTTCGCCCTGGCCACTCCGCTGGCAACGCGCACCATCCGCCGTTTCGGCCCGGAGGCCACCGTCATCCTGTGCCTCAGCGGGGTGCTGGCGGGCACCATCATCCGTTCCATCGGTCCCGCGGCCGTCGTCCTGGCCGGCACGGTGATCATCGGCATCTCGCTGACCTTGGGCAACATCGTGGTGCCGGTGATCATCCGCCGCGACGTGCCTTGGCGGAAGGTCTCCGCGGTCACCGGGGCGTACTCGGCCACCATGAATGTCGGCTCCATGGCGACCCTGCTCGGCACCGCGCCGCTCGCCGCGCTGTTCGGCTGGCGGTGGGCGATTGCGGCCTGGTCCGTGGTGACCGCGGCGGGCCTGGCCTACTGGCTGATCTGGGGGCGCCCCAGGTTCGGCCCGGCGGACGGCGAAAAGGGCGCGACCGGCGAGGCGCGGGCGCAGGGAACGAGGCCCGAACCGGCAGCCGTGGAGGGGCCCGGCGCGGCCGCGGCGTCGAGCCGGAACCGGCGGATCGTCGCCCTGCTGATCCTCGCGTTCTGCGGGCAGTCCGGTGCCTACTACGCCACCACCGCCTGGCTGCCGCTGCTCCTGGCCGACATGCGAGGGCTCGCCCCGGCCGCATCGGGCGCCACCGCCTCGCTGTTCCAGATCGCCGCCATCGTGGGCGCCTTCGGCGTGCCGCTGCTGGCCGCGCGGGCCCGCACCTGGATTCCGGTGGCGGTCATCGGGCTCTTCTGGATCACCCTGCCGATCGGCCTGCTCCTCGCCCCGGAGGCCTACATCATCTGGTCCATCATCGGCGGTATCGCGCAGGGCGGCGGTTTCACCGCAATCTTCTCCATCATCCCGCGCATCGCCCGGAGCGACTCCGACGCGGCTTCGGCCTCGGCGCGCGTGCAGGCCGGCGGCTACCTGGCAGCCACCTGCACCCCGCCCCTGGCCGGCTGGCTCAACAGCATCACCGGCGCCTGGTCCGCGTCCCTGCTGATGGTCCTCGGGCTGACCCTGGCCTTCAACATCGGCGGACTGCTGGCCGCCCGGCTGTCCGAGCGGCGCTAGACCGGGCCGCTTGCCGGGCTGCACCAAGCCAACCACACGACTGCGCAGCTGATGCGGCGGCGGAGGGGGAGCAACGACGCCGGCACTGACGTTCCGCGGTCAACGGAACCTGAGATGCCGCCGTCGCCCTCCCCCTCTTGCGCGCCCGTGCCTAGACTGGGGCCATGACTGACCAGGACGATGCCCTGTACGGAATCAAGCACCTCACACCGGCCGAATGCTGGGATGCCATCCGGAGCGCCGACGTGGGCAGGCTCGGCGTGATCATCGACGGGCGCCCGGAGATCTTCCCCGTGAACTACACCGTGGATGGCGAGACCGTGGTGTTCCGCACCGGAGAGGGCACCAAGCTGGATGGCGCGCTCTCCGGCAACCCGGTGGTGTTCGAAGTGGACGGCCTCGACCCGGAGTCAAAGCGCGCGTGGAGCGCCGTGGTCAAGGGCGAGGCCGGGATGCCCGAAAGCACCCAGGACATCGTCGAGACGCTTGAGCTGCCCATCTTCCCCTGGCAAGGCGGCATCAAGAGCCGCTATGTCAGGATCGTGCCGGACGAGGTGACCGGCCGCCGGTTCCGGGTGCAGGCCGGCGGAGCGGCTACGCCTCGACGATGATGACGGTGACCACGGGCTTGCGCCGCAGCTGACGGTCGGACCAGCGCACCAGGTCGCGGGCGATGGCCTGTTCGGCGTCGGGGCCGAGCTTGTCGCCCTTGAAATTGGCCAGTGTCTTCTCCACGATCGACGTTGCCTTGTTGAGCTCGCCGTCCTTGGGCGCGAAGCCGACGGGGAAGAACTCGGGGTCTTCCTCGAGCTTCCCGGTGTCCGGGTTGACGATCGCCAGCACGGTGACCGCGCCGTCCTCGGCGAGCCGGAGCCGGTCCTGCAGGGACTCCTCGGTGGCAGCGCCGGCCACCATGTTCTCCACGTAGACGTAGTCCGCCGCGACCCGGCCGGACACGCTCGCCACGCCGCCCTTGAGGTCGACAGTCACGCCGTCCTCGAGCACCAGGGCCCTCTTCGGGTCCACGCCGGTGCGGACCGCGAGCTCGGCGTTGGCCTTCAGGTGCCGGTGCTCGCCGTGGACCGGCATGACGTTGCGCGGCCGGACCAGGTTGTAGCAGTAAACCAGCTCGCCCGCGGATGCGTGTCCGGAGACGTGCACCTTCGCGTTGCCCTTGTGCACCACGTTGGCGCCGAGCTTGGTCATGTCGTTGATGAGGCGGTAGATCGAGGTCTCGTTGCCCGGGATCAGCGAGCTCGCCAGCAGGACCGTGTCGCCCTCGGTCAGGTCGATGACGTGGTCCTTGTTCGCCATGCGGGCCAGCGCCGCCATCGGCTCGCCCTGGGAGCCGGTGCAGATCAGCACGGCCTTGGTCGGGGCCATCTTTTCGAGTTCCTTGAAGTCCACCAGCATCCCCTTGGGGATGTTCAGGTAGCCCAGGTCGCCCGCGGTCTTCATGTTGCGCACCATGGACCGCCCCACGAAGGCGACCTTGCGTCCGTACAGGGCGGCGGCGTCGATCACCTGCTGGATGCGGTGGATGTGGCTGGCGAAGCTGGAGACGATGATCCGCCGCGGCGCGGTGCGGAACACCTCGTCGATCGCCGGCGCCAGGTCCTGCTCGGAGATCTGGAATCCGGGGACGTCAGCGTTGGTGGAGTCCGGCAGGAACAGGTCCACGCCCTCCTCGCCCAGCCGGGCGAACCCGGCCAGGTCGGTGATGCGGCCGTCCAGCGGGAACTGGTCCATCTTGAAGTCGCCCGTGGCCAGCACCAGGCCCGCGGGCGTGCGGATCGCCACGGCCAGGCCGTCCGGAATGGAGTGGTTGACGGCCAGGAACTCCAGGTCGAACGGGCCGAACTTCTTCTTGTCGCCCTCCTTGACCTGCACGGTCTTGGCGGTGATGCGGTGTTCCTGCAGCTTGGTCTTGATGAAGGCCAGCGTCAGCTTCGCCGAGATCAGCGGGATGTCGCTGCGTTCCTTCAGCAGGTACGGGATGCCGCCGATGTGGTCCTCGTGGCCGTGGGTCAGCACCACGCCGACGATGTCGTCCAGCCGGTCCCGCAGCGAGGAGAAGTCCGGCAGGATCAGGTCCACGCCGGGGTGGTGCTCCTCCGGGAACAGCACGCCGCAGTCCACGATCAGCAGCTTGCCGCCGTATTCGAACACCGTCATGTTCCGGCCGATCTCGCCGAGGCCGCCAAGCGAAACGATCCGCATGGCCCCCTTCGCGAGCCGGGGCGGGGTCTGCCGCGCAACGGGGGTGGAATGGCGTGACGTCCTGGTCATGGGATCCGATCTCTATGGCGATTTACAAGGTCGGGCGGCAAGGCCCTTTGTGCCGGCTGGCCGGCTGAATGTCCTGGGGCCGAGACGCCCTGCGACGGATCGGCGGCTGCCCGCGCATCGACAGCGGGACAGCATAACTCGCCTTCGACTCTATCACCGCAGCAGGGCCCCGGCACCGCCAGCCGGCGGCGGCAATCAGGCAAAACCGCTAACGACGGCGGGTGCGCGCCCGCCGTCGTAATGTTTGCTCCCTGCCATACGGCCCGCGCATAGGGTGGTCAGCGACGACAGGTGCGGCGGGAACCGGTACCGTCCGGCGGGCGGCGCACCCCTCATCCCCAACGGCGAAGGCGGTCTGACGTGGCAAAAGTAGGATTCATCGGTCTGGGAATCATGGGCGGGCCCATGGCGGCGAACCTGGTGAAGGCCGGGTTCGACGTGGCGGGGTACAACCGCTCGCAGGCCAAGGTGCAGCGCTTCGCGGAGGCGGGCGGGACCGCGGCCTCCACCGTGGCCGACGCCGTGCGGGACCGCGACATCATCATTACCTGCCTGCCGGACTCCCCCGACGTGGAGGACATGGCCCTCGGCGAGGACGGCGTCTTCGCCCATGCCCGCGAAGGCGCACTCTTCATCGACATGAGCACCATCCGGCCCGCCACCGCGCGCAAGGTCGCCGAGGCCGGCCAGGCCGCGGGCTTCGGCGTGCTGGACGCCCCGATCAGCGGCGGCGAGCGCGGGGCCATCGAGGCGACGCTGTCCATCATGGTCGGCGGCGAGGCAGCCGACGTCGAGACCGCGCGGCCGGTGTTCGAAGCGATGGGCAAGACTATCGTGCACGTGGGACCGGCCGGAGCCGGGCAGACGGTCAAGGCCGCCAACCAGCTGATCTGTGCGGTCAACATCCAGGCCGTGGCCGAGGCCATCGTCTTCCTCGAGGCGCACGACGTGGATCCCAGCACCGCGATCAGCGCGCTCTCCGGCGGGCTGGCCGGCAGCGCGGTGCTGGAGCGCCGCTCCGCCAGCATGGTCGGCCGCGACTTCCAGCCGGGCTTCCGCGCCGAACTGCACCACAAGGACCTGGGCATCCTGACCTCGGCCGCCCGCGACGCCGGCGTCACGATCCCGCTGGGCGCCGGCGCCGCGCAGCTTATGTCCGCGCTGGTGGCGAAGGGCCACGGCGGGCTGGACAACACGGCGCTGCTGAAGCTGGTCGAGGAGCTCTCCGGCCGGTAAGGCCCTCCCCTACGGGCGGCGGCGCGGGAGCCGGAGAAGCAAAACCGGCCCCGCGCCGCCGTCGTTGTCAGGTGTAGAGGGACAGCGGCTGCAGTTCGCCGTGCAGGTAATAGGCTGCGACCTCGATCTTCTTGTAGTCCACCGGATCGTGCAGCGAGTGCGTGCGCACATTCCGCCAGAACAGGTCCAGGCCCACCGAGCTCTTCGTGGAGCTCGCGCCGGTGACCTCATAAATCCGGTTGGCCACCTCGATGCCGATCTCCGTGGCCACCACCTTCAGCTCGGCGATGGCCACGGCGAACTCGCCGCGCTGCGCGGCCGTCAGGTCCGAGGAGCGGGCGACCTCGCGGTCATAGCGCCGGTTGAGCTTTTCGGCGAGCGCCTCGACGGCAGCCGTGCGGGCCTTGAGCTCCCCCAGGATGCGCTGGAAGACCGGGTCCTGCGAGTAGGTTTCGGCGCCGGAGAGGAACCAGGAGTTCCTGCGGGCGAGCAGGATTTCCCGGCCCTGTAGCAGCGCGCCCTGGGCGACGCCGAGGTAGAAGTTGGCGAAGCCGAGCTGGACGCCCGGGGTGAGGAGGGTGGAGATCGGCTCGTCGGTGACCTCTCCGAGGATGTCAGCCGGGCGGACCGGGACATCGGTGTACTTGACGGAACCGGAGCCGGTCAGGCGCTGGCCGAGGTTGTCCCAGTCGTCCAGCAGCTCGAGCCCCTCCCTGGTGGTCTCCAGCACGAACGCCAGCACCTTGCCGTCGTCGTCCCCGCCCTTGATGGCTGCGTTGATGATGATGACGTCGCCCACGCCGGAGCCGGTGGAAAACCGCTTGAGCCCGTTGAGCCGGTAGCCGTCGCCCTCCGGGGTGAGCACCAGCGTCGGGTCCACCGGGTTGACCGAGTCGCCCCAGAGCCAGCCGGCATCCACGGTGCGCCGCCACCAAGCTGCCTGCTCCGCCGGGTCCGCGTAGAACCCGATGCAGGCCTGGTTGAAGTAGTGGTAGGCCAGCAGCTGGGAGATGGAGCCGTCCACGGTGGCCAGGATGCGCACGGTTTCGAAGACGGACTCGAAGTGGCCGCCCCCGCCGCCGAGTTCGGCCGGAGCCAGCAGGTTCAGCAGCCCCGAGGAGCGCAGCAACTCGGCCTCGGCGACCGGCTGCCGGTTGGCCCGGTCCCGCTCGAGGACGTCGGCGGCCAGCCGGCCGGCGACGGACTGGGCGACGGCGCGCCAGTGCTCGAGTTCGGATTCGTCGGCGGCACCGGCCCAGGGCGTGCGGGGCAGGGTTTCGATGGTCATCTTGGTCCTTCTTTCGGAGGCTGGAAGGTCAGTGGTTGCTCAGGACGGCTTCGGGCGTTTCCGTGGCCGCCGAATCGGCAGCGCTCGGCGCCCCCGCGTAGGCGCCGCGGTAGGCGGCGGCCGCGTGGTCGTCCGCGACCCGGGCGTTGCCGGGCCCGGCGAGGTACTCGCGCAGGGTGGAGCCTTCGTAGTCCTCCCACACGCGGCCGCGCTTGCGCAGTTCCGGCACCACGAGGTCCACGAACTGCTCGAATGATCCCGGCGTGATGGCGTAGGCGAGGTTGATGCCGTCCAGGCCGGCGACGTCGACCCAGCGCTCGATTTCGTCCGCGACCGTTTCCGGGGAGCCGACGAGCACCGGGCCGATGCCGCCGATGCCGAGGTAGTCGGCCACGGCGTTGGGCGTCCAGGAACGCTGCGGATCCGCCGTCGTAAAGATGGACAGCGCGGACCTGGCCGCATTCGTATCCAGGTACTTCAGCTCTTCCTCGCCCGCATAGCGGGAGAGGTCCAGGCCGGACCAGCCGCCGTAGAACGTCAGCGCGCCGTCCCGCGAAGAGTAGGACTGGTATTCGCGGTGCAGCTTCTCCGCCTCCGCATCCGAATCGGCGACGACGGCGGTCACCAGGGCGTAGAACTTCGCGGCGTCGCGGGGACGGCCGGCGGCCTCGAATTCCTCCCGGGTCGCATCCGTGGCCTTGCGGGTGATTTCGGGACGGATGGAATTCAGGAAGATTCCCTCGGCGTGCTTCGCGCCGAAGGCACGGCCGCGCGGCGAGGCTCCCGCCTGGAAGATCGCCGGCGTCCGCTGCGGCGACGGCTCGGAGAGGTGGATGCCGGGCACGTCGAAGTACTGGCCGTGGTGGTTGATCGGGTGGACCTTGGACGGGTCCGTGTAGACCCCGCGTCCGCGGTCCTTGACCACCGCGCCCTCTTCCCAGGAGCCTTCCCACAGCTTGTACACCACGTCCATGAACTCGTCGGCCAGGTCGTAGCGGGCGTCATGGTCCAATTGCCTCGTCATTCCGAGGTTCCGGGCCGCCGACTCGAGGTAGCTGGTGACCACGTTCCAGCCGATGCGGCCGCGCGTCAGGTGGTCCAGCGAGGAGAACTTCCGGGCCAGCGCGTAGGGCAGCTCGTAGGTCAGCGCACTGGTGACCGCGAAGCCCAGGTTCTTTGTGGCCGCTGCCATCGCGGAGATCTGCATGAACGGATCGTTCAGCGGCACCTGGTCGGCGTCGAGCAGCGCGGGCGCCGACGAGTTCCGGTAGACGTCGTAGATCCCCAGCACGTCGGCGAGGAAGAGCGCGTCGAACGTGCCCCGCTCCAGCGTCCGGGCGAGGCCGGTCCAGTACTCGAGCGTGTTGTAGGTATCGGCACGGTTTTCCGGATGCCGCCAGAGCCCGGGGCTCTGGTGCGTCGGAGTGGTCATGTCGAAGGCATTGAGGCTGATGCGGTTGGCCATGGCTAGTCGGCTTTCTGTCGGTGGATGGCGGGCCTGGCGAAGAGCCGCTTCAACGCTCCGGCGCGGGCGGTGTCGCCGCGGGAGAGCAGGACTCCGAGCAGCAGGATCGCCAGCAGGACGATGCCGCGGCCCAGCCCCTGCCAGAAGAAGGACAGGCCGATGAGGTTCATGCCGTTGCTGAGCAGGGCAAAGATCAGCACGCCGACGAGCGTGCCGGGCACGGAAGCGCGGCCGAAGCGGCTCAGCGTAGCGCCGATGAACACGGCGCCGATGGCGTCCATCAGGTAGGCCTGTCCGCTCCCGGGAACGAAGCCGTTGGCGCGCGAGGCGAGGATGACCCCGGCGAAGGCGGCCACCAGCGAGCACAGCAGGTAGGCGCTGACCTGGAGGCGGTTGACCCGCAGGCCGGAGATGCGGGCCGCCGTCGGCTGCTCGCCGGCGGCGGTCACCGAACGGCCCCAGCGCGTCAGGCCCAGGAGGAGGGCGACGACGACGGCGACCAGCGCACCGCTGATCACGACGCCGTCGATGTCCGCGACGTAGCCGCGGCCCAGCAGGGCGAACTCGATCGGGACGCGCGGCGTGGACAGGTAGATCGGCGCCCCGCCGCCGGTCAGCAACTGCTGGACGCTGGTGCCGATGAACCAGACGCTGAGCGTGGCAAGGAACGGCGGAATCCGCAGCCCCACGATCAGCAGCGCGTTGACCGCCCCGACCAGCAGGCCGAAGACGAGCCCCGCGACGATCGCCACCCAGGCGCGGTAGCCGTCGGCGATCAGCGCGGCCGCAGCCAGGGCCGTCAGGTCGAGGGCGACCCCGACGGACAGGTCGATGCCGCCGGCCCGGACCACGACGGTCAGGCCGACCGCGACCAGGGCCAGGATCGCCATCTGGCTCAGGACGCCCGCGAGGTTGTCGACCGTCAGGAACACCGGCGACAGCAGGCTGAACGTGAAGAGGATGGCCGCGAGCGCCACCGGCGCGATGAACCGGGGCAGGAGCCGCTGAAGCTGGGCGCCGCGGCCCGAGCCCGCGCGCTCACCGGGCTGTTTGTCGTGCGGCTTGCGCGGCTGGTTCCGGACAGTGGGTTGATGGGTCAGCGTCATCTCGTGGCGCTCCTTCCTCGAACAACGACGACGGCGAGCACCAGCAGGATCAGGACGCCCTTGGCGGCACCGACCCACTGGCTGGCCACGCCGAGGAGCGTCAGGCCGTTGGCCAGGCCCGCCACGAACACCGCGGCGACGACCGTTCCCGGCACGTTGACCACCAGGCGGCGGGAGAAGACCGTCGACATGTAGGCGACCAGGATGATGTCCAGCAGGATCTGCGTACCGATCCCCGGCACCGCGGCGGAGAGCCGCGAGGCCAGGATGATGCCGGCGATCCCGCCGAGCAGCCCGCTGATGACATAGCTGGTGAAGCGGTAGCGGGCCGGCGCCAGGCCGGCGACGGAAGCGGCGGTGGCATTCTGTCCCACGGCGTAGCTGTTCACGCCCCAGGCCGTCTTGCCCAGGGCCCACCACGCCACGAAGGCAATGAGGACCAGCACCAGCACGGCGGCGGGCAGGCCGAGCAGGCTCCCCTGGCGCAGCCACAGGAACAGCTCCCCTTCCAGGGCGACCTTGATGTTCTCGCTGACCACGAGCTCCAGCGATGTGGCGATCCCCATGGTGGCCAGCGTGGCCAGCAGCGGCCGCAGGCCGAGGACCACGGCGGCACCGTTCACGGCTCCGACGGCGACGGCGATGGCCAGGCCTCCGGCCGCGGCCGCGGGGACGCTCGCGCCGGCCGCGACCGCCACGGCCGTGACCGTTCCGGCGAGGCCGGCGACGGCGCCGATGGACAGGTCGATGCCTCCCTCGAGGACGTCGTCTCCGCCGGTGATGATCACGATGGCCAGGCCGATCCCGGCGACAGCGAAGACGGCCGCCTGGTTCAGGACGGAGGCCAGGTTGGACCACTGCAGGAAGTGCGGTGACCCCACCGCGAAGACGGCCAGGACCAGTACGACGATGGCGTAGCCGGCCCAGGTGATCAGCGCTGGCCTGGTGCGCGGAGCCGCCGAGGGCCCCGCGAGGGTGATCGCGCTCATGCGAACTCCTTGGTGTTCTTGGCGGCGTCGGCCGTGCCGGCGCCGTCGGCCGCTCCGGAGGCGATCTCCAGGATGCGGTCGGTCGTCACATCGGGACCGGACAGCTCCGCCACGGCCTTGCCTCGGTAGAGGACCAGGGTGCGGTCCGCGACGCCGACCAGCTCCTCCAGGTCCACGGTCACGACCAGGACGGCAGCCCCGCCGTCGACCAGTTCATTGATCTGTGCATAGATCTGGGAGCGGCTGCCGACGTCGACTCCCGACGTCGGCTGGTCCAGCACCAGCACGGCAGGTGCCGTCTGGAGCCACTTGGCCAGCACGACCTTTTGCTGGTTGCCGCCGGAGAGGCTCCCGGCCACCGCCGAACCATCGGCCGGCCGCACGTCGAGCTTCTCGATCAGCCGGTCGGACAGCTTCCGTTCCAATCGCGGCGAAATGAATCCGAGCAGCCGGGAAACGCGGCCCAGGCTCGCCATCGACAGGTTTTCCTGCACGGTGTTGCGCACGAAAATCCCGTCGCGGCGCCGGTCCGAAGGGACGTACGCTCCGCCGTTGGCGACGAAGTCGGCGATCCGCCGGACGCGCTTCCCCTTGAGGGACACGTCCCCGTGCCGGCGGCCCATGCCGGTGACGGCGTCGGCCAGCACGTCGATCCCCGATCCCACCAGTCCGGTCACGGCGACCACTTCGCCGGCCCTGACCTCGAGGTCCAGCCCGTCGAGCGCGCCCGGGACTTTCAGCCCCGACACACGCAGCGCGGGCCGGTCGTCCTGCGGCCGGCGGGGCTCGCGGCCATGTTCAAATTCCACGACCTTGCGTCCGACCATCAGCTCGACGACGTCCTCGAGTGTGTCCCCGCCGCGGAGCCGGATGTCTCCGGCGTTGCGGCCGTTCCGCAACACCGTGATCCGGTCGGTGATGTCGTTGAGCTCCTGCAGGTAGTGCGAGATGTAGATGATCCCGACCCCGTGGGACTTCAGGCGCCGCAGCGTCCCGAAGAGCTGCTCGACTTCCCGTGCGGCCAGCGGGGCCGTCGGCTCGTCCAGGATCAGCACGCGCGGCTCCGAGAGGACCGCGCGGGTGATTTGGATCAGCTGCTGCTGGGCGACCGTGAGCTGGTCGATGAGCAGCGACGGGTCGATCTCCCGGCCCGTGATCCGCTGGATGTCGGCGGCCGCGCGGGCCTCAAGCTGCCGGGAACGGACCCAGCCGCCGCCCAGCCCGCGCTGCCCGAGGTAGAGCTGCTCGGCGACGGTGAGCTTCGAAGCGAAGTGCCGGTCCTGGTGGATGACGTGGATTCCGAGCGCCTCGGCGTCGGCGGGTTTGGCGACCAGGGCCGGCTTCCCGTCGAGCTCGATGCTGCCGCCGTCGGCCGTGTAGAGGCCGGTCAGGATCTTGATCAGCGTCGATTTCCCGGCGCCGTTCTCGCCGACCAGTCCCAGGATTTCGCCGGATGCCAGGGAGAGATCGACGTCGGCAAGCACCTGAGCGGCGCCGAAGGACTTGTTGATCGCCCGCATTGCGAGCAGCGCGTGGCTAGATTCCGAGTTCACTGCGCACCTGATTCACGTTGGACTTGTCGACAAACACCGGGGGCAGGTAGCTGGTGTTGGGCACATCGTCCTGCCGCTCGCCCAGGAAGAGCGCGATGTTCTCGGCCGATTTCACGGCCATGGCCTTGGTCTGCTGGGCCACCGTGAACTGGTAGGCGCTGCCGGGATCGGCGATCAGGTCCAGTGCCCCGGGTTCGGCGTCGACGCCGTACAGCTTGATGTCGTCGCGCCCGGCCGAGTCGATCGCCTGCGCGGCACCGATCAGCGGGATGTCCCAGCAGCTCCAGACCGCGTCCACTTCGCCTTCGGGCAGGCGCCGCAACTGGTCCTGGATCTGCTTCTTCGCGTCCTCGATGGTGCCCTCGTACTTGTCCTGCAGTTCGGGCTCGAGGATCTCGATGTCCGGGTAGTCCTCGAGCACGACCTTCAGTTCGCTGTAGCGGATGCGGCACGGGGCCACGCCCGGGAAGCCGTTGAACGCCAGGATCTTGCCCTTGCCCCCGATGTCCTCCGCCAGCGTGCGGGCCAGGGTGGAGCCGATGACCCAGTTGTCGCTGGTGACGTTGTTCTTGCTGTACTCCGACTGGAAGTCGATGGTGAAGAGCGGGATGCCCGCGTCGTCGACCTTCTTCAGCGCCGGCGAAAGCGTCTGGGAATCCCCCAGGATCACCACGATCGCGTCCGGGCTCTGGGTGACGAGGTTTTCGACGTCGGTGACGTGCTTGTCGTCCTTTGCTTCCGCCTGGGTGGCAATCACCTTGCCGCCCCGCTGCTCGATACTCGCCTGCAGTTCCTCGTAGACCACGCGGCTGAAGTCGTGGACGATGTCCTTCGCGGCGATGCCGATGGTCTTGCCCTCGAGCGAGGGCGCGTCGGCGACGGCGTTCTCCTCCGCGGCGGGGATGTTGGCGGCGCCCGCCCCCGCCTGCGCATTGGCACCGCCGGACTGCGGCACGGGCTCCTTCAGGGAGCAGCCGGTGACGAGCAGGGATGCGGCGGCGATCAGGCCGATGCCGCGGAGAATCGAGGCGGCCGGCCGGGCGGGACGCCGTGTGGCTACGGCTTTGGTCTTCTGCATGGTTCGTGTCCTTCGAATGTCCAGGTGATGGAGGACTCGACGAACCAGCCCGCAATGCGCACAGCTGCGCATCAGTGCGGGCGGAATCCTGAGATCTCCATCGGTCCTGGCCGAAGCACTATCCATGGCGGGAATCCATGAACTTGCTGCGGCGTCGACAAGCCAGGTCTCTCGGCCGCTCTAGATGGTGTGGATCCATTGAACAATGTGAAGCCGCCCGGCGCCGCCCTGCCGTCACATGGCGGGGTGGACGGCTCAACGCAACGTCACGTGCTGCCATACTTCGTCACGCCGCGACTCAATCGCTGACAACCACGGCCCCGCTGCGCTAACCTCGCTGGCTTTCGAGGTGCTGTTCCGGCCGCGCCCGCAGGGCCCTAGGATTTTCATGAAGCAGCCCGGTCGCGCCCGCCGCGCGCCGCCTTCCCACGCCACCAGGAGGTTTCCTTGTCCCCGCAGAACGAAGTCCGCTTCAGCCCCGTCCCCGAAACGCACCGGCCGTACGTCGCCGCCGCCGACCGCTACGAGCACTTCGGCTACCGCAGGGTCGGCGCCAGCGGCCTCCTGCTGCCGCCCATCAGCCTCGGCCTGTGGTGGAACTTCGGCGACAACCGCACTTTCGACTCCCAGCGCGAAATCCTCCGCCATGCCTTCGACAACGGCATCACGCACTTCGACCTGGCCAACAACTACGGTCCGCCCTACGGCTCCGCCGAGGAGAACTTCGGCCGGATGCTCCGCAAGGACTTCAAGCCGTACCGCAACGAGCTCGTCATCTCCTCCAAGGCGGGCTGGGACATGTGGCCCGGCCCGCACGGCCAGCTCGGCTCCCGCAAGTACATCCTCGCCTCGGCCGACGAGTCGCTGGAACGAATGGGCCTGGACTATGTCGACATCTTCTACTCCCACCGTGCCGACGCCGACACGCCGCTCGAAGAGACCATCGGCGCCCTCGACTCCCTGGTCCGGCAGGGCAAGGCCCTCTACGTCGGCATCTCCTCCTACTCGCCCGAGCGCACCGCCGCGGCCGCGGAAATCGCCCGCAACCTCGGCACTCCCCTGCTGATCCACCAGCCGGCCTACTCGCTCTTCAACCGCTGGGTCGAAAACGGACTGCTGGAGACGCTCGGGCAGAACGGCATGGGCTCCATCGCGTTCACCCCGCTCGCCCAGGGGCTGCTGACCGGCAAGTACATCGGCGACGCCGGCGCCGAGCCCAGCGGCGGCCGCGGCTCGCTGCAGGGCCACATCACCGAGGAGAACATCGCCAAGGCCCGCGCCCTCAATGAGATCGCCGGCGAACGCGGCCAGACCCTCGCCCAGTTCGCCATCGCCTGGCTGCTCCGCGACGGCGGCGTCACCTCCGTCCTGCTCGGCGCCTCCTCCACCGCCCAGCTGGACGAGAACCTCGGCGCCCTCGCCAACACCTCCTTCTCGGATGACGAGCTGCGCCGCATCGACGACATCACCGCCGGCGGCACCAATGTGGACATCTGGGAGGTCTCCGCCTCCATCTAGCGGAGAAAAGTACGACGCCGGGGACGCGCCTTGATCGCGTGCGTCCCCGCCCTGCATTACAGTCGGGCCATGGCTAACGAGCATCATCGTCCCGCAGCTAACAGCCGCACCGCGGCCGGAACCGCGCTGGTCACCGGCGCCACCGCGGGCCTCGGCGCCGAATTCGCGCGGCAACTGGCAGAGCGCGGCCTCGCCCTGGTCCTGGTCGCCCGCGATGCGGAACGCCTCGCGGCGGCGGCCGGCTCGCTGCAGCAACGCTACGGGGTGCCGGTGGAGACCATCGCCGCCGACCTGGTCACGGATGAGGGGATCGACCGCGTCGCCGCCCGCCTCGCCGCCACCGCGCGGCCCGTAACCGTGCTGGTCAACAACGCGGGCTACGGACTGCTCGGGAACTTCGCCGACAACGAGCTTGAGGACGAGCTCAAGCACCTGCGCATCCACACGGAGGCCCCGCTCCGGCTGTGCCACGCCGCCCTGCGGTCCATGGCTGCCACGGGCGGCGGACGCATCATCAACGTGGCATCGATGGCCGCCTACACTCCCCGCGGCACCTACTCGGCGGCGAAGGCGCTCATGGTGAACTTCAGCCGGTGGGCCAACGTCTTCTACCGGGACCGCGGGATCTCCGTCACTGCCCTCTGCCCCGGCTACGTCCATACCGAGTTCCACGACCGGATGCGGCTGGACAAGAAGACCATTCCGCCCTTCGCCTGGCTGAACGCGGACCAGGTTGTCCGCGAAGCCCTGCGGGACGCGGAGGCCGGGAAGTCGGTATCCATCCCCTCGCGGAAGTACAAGGTTGCCGCCGTCGTCGCCCGCGCCCTGCCGGACCGGCTCCTGGAGCGCATCGCCCGCCGCCGCGACTAGCGGGCGTCGGGATGAGGACCGGTCTTCGCGGCGCGCAGCGGCCACGAAAGCTCCTAAGCCACAGCGGGAACCGGCGGAACCCGGCTGCAGCAGGCGGGGTTAAATGAGTGGGCACCGGCCGGTCCGGGAGGTTGGGGGAACTCCTGACCCTGGCCGGTGCCGCTCACTCGCACCTTTGAGGTACTGACTAACGTAGTAGCCTCGGCTGTGCACAGGCAGGACAAAAGCTGGCAATTCCCTGAGTGCCACGAGTCAACCGGGCTGACACGCTCTGCCCCTCGACTCCGGACGACTGACACGCTTGCCGCGGTCGGGCACGAGTGCCGGCTCTGGCGCCCCGCCGGGAACCGGCGTAGCGTCGATAAACGGCAGCACCCGCGGCCGAACCGCACCGTTCGCGCCGCATCGAATCCTCACGCTGAGGGAGCCCGGTATGGCTGGTTGGAATGCTGACACGGCGGCAGGCCCATTGGGCGCCGGAACAGTCACCCTCGTAGAAGGCTCGTCCTTCTGCATCTCGTCGGCCAACGGGGACATCAACCCCGAGCTGCCGCACGGGGTGTTCCACCAAGACACACGCATCCTTTCCCGCTGGGACCTGACCGTCAACGGCAACCCGCTGGAGCCCCTCACGGCGCAAAACAAGGAGCCCTTCCGGGCCTTGTTCGCCGGGCGCGTGCCGCGTTCGGACGGTTATGCCGATAGCCCCCTGATCGTCGAGCGGCTGCGCGAAGTGGGCGCCGGCATCCTTGAAGAAATCACCATCCGCAATTACTCCATGCTCCCCGCCGATTGCGTGGTGCGTCTGGCCGTCGAAGCGGATTTCGCGGACCTGTTCGAGGTCAAGGAGGCCCGGGTGCAGCGCAGGTGGGAGGAGACCCGGGCGGCCTACGGCGACGCACTGACCATTCATGCCGCCTGGCGGGACGTCCGCAAGGGCGTCGTCGTCAAGGCCGACGGCGCCGACATCGCCCTCGATGCGCTGACCTACCGGGTGCAGGTGCCGCCGCACGGGCAATGGACCGCACAGGTGAGCGCGGTCCCGACTGTGGACGGCGCCGTTTCCGCCGCGCCGTTTGTGCATCCGGCGGCCGGCGACCTGACCCCACGCGACCACCGGCGCCGGGAATGGGTGGAGAAGATCCCTGTGCTGCACATCGGGAACCGCTCGATCGAGCGCACCCTGGCGCGCAGCTACGACGACTTGGGTTCGCTCCGAATCCAGGACCCGGCCCATCCGGAGCGCGTGGTGGTGGCCGCTGGGGCGCCGTGGTTCATGGCCCTGTTCGGACGGGACGCGCTGTGGTCATCGGAGATGGCGCTTCCGGTGGACCCTTCGCTGGCCCTGGGCACTTTGCAGACGCTGGCCGACCGCCAGGGCAGCGTGGTGGATCCGTTGAACGAGGAGGAACCGGGCAAGATCCTGCACGAGGTCCGGTTCGATGTCTCCAGCGGCCAGGCGATGGGCGGCAAGTCCGCTTACTTCGGCAGCATCGATGCGACACCGTTGTTCCTGATCGTGCTGGGCGAGGTCTCCCGGTGGGGCTTCGGCGCGGACATCCTGGCCGAACTCCAGCCGCACGCGGACCGGGCGCTCGAATGGATCCGGGACTATGGGGACCGGGACGGGGATGGCTTTGTCGAGTACCAGCGCCTCAACGACAACGGACTGATCAACCAGGGCTGGAAGGATTCCTGGGACGGCGTCAATTTCGCCGACGGGCGGCTCGCCGAAACGCCGATCGCCCTGTGCGAGGTGCAGGGCTATGTCTACGCCGCCTACATGGCGTGCGCCTACATGGCCTACGACGCCGGCGACCTGGCCAAAGCCGCCGATCTTCGGGACCGAGCCGCCCGGCTGAAGAAGCGGTTCAATGAGGCCTTCTGGCTGCCCGACAAGGGCTACTACGCCATAGCGCTGGACAAGGACAAGCGGCCCGTGGATGCCTGTGCGTCCAACATGGGGCACTGCCTGTGGAACGGCATCGTCGATGCCGACAAGGCGCAGCAGGTGGTGCAGCATCTAATGTCCCCGGAGATGTTCAGCGGTTGGGGCGTCCGCACGCTGGCGAGCGATATGGGCGCCTACAATCCCGCGAGCTACCACAACGGTTCGGTCTGGCCCCACGACAACGCGATCATCGCGGACGGTTTCCTGCGTTATGGCTTCGTCGAGCAGGCCCAGCAGTTGTCGACGGCGCTCCTCGAGGCCGCCGATTACTCGGACGGCCGCCTGCCGGAGCTGTTCTGCGGCTTCGACCGGTCCCAGTTCGCCGCGCCGGTTCCCTATCCAACGGCGTGTTCGCCCCAGGCCTGGGCCGCCACCACGCCGATTTTCCTGGTCAAGAACCTGATGCGCTACGACCCGCACGTCGCCGCCGGAGGGCTGTGGATGGACCCCGCGCTGCCGGAATCCTACGGCGACCTGCACATCACCAACGCCCCCATGGCCGGCGGTCGGATCACCATCGATATCTCCACCGAGCACGTTCGCATCGACGGGCTGCCCGACGGCATGGTGTTCCACCGCAGCCAGCGACCGTGGCTCGCTGATCTGGTGGAGCGGGCGAACCTGGATCCCAAGCGGTAGCAGCGAGCAGCCCCTGACCGCCCCACACCGCCTTGACAGGCAGTGATCCAGGTCACAGACTGCACTTGGGAGAAGCTCCCCGTTCCGCAGGCGTTCCGGCCCGCAGCCCGCAGAGCTCGCTCCATCGTCAAGAAGGTATCGCGATGACCATCGCAGACCGCCTGCTGCCGGAGGGACGTTCGGCAGCCCCGCTCCGTGCGGCAGATGCGATCGGTGCGAATGGATCTGGAGAGGTGAGGTACATGACCCAGGAAACCGAAGCAACCGCTGCCGCCTCGGGCCAACGGGCAACCGAGCGGTTCCGGGAACAGAAAGCCTCCGGCGCCGGGACGGACAAGGAGCGTGTGAACCGGCTGGCCTCCCGCGTCGTCAAGGCCATCAACGACGCCGTGCTCGAGGAAAAGGTCACCTACGACGAATACAACGCCTTCAAAGCGTGGCTGATCAAGGTCGGCGAGGACGGCGAGTGGCCGCTCTTCCTCGATGTCTGGGTGGAGCACTCGGTGGAGCAGGTCGCCAACGAGGACCGGCACGGGTCCAAGGGCACCATCGAGGGTCCCTACTACGTCCCCGATGCCCCGGAACAGCGGAGCCCGGCTACGCTGCCGATGCGCGAGGACGAGCCGGGGACACCGCTGCTGTTCCAGGGCCGCGTCACCAACCTGGAAGACCAGCCGCTGGCCGAAGCGAAGATCGAGATCTGGCACGCGGACGACCTCGGGTTCTACTCGCAGTACGCGCCCGGCCTGCCGGAATGGAACCTGCGCGGGACCGTGATCGCCGACGCGGACGGGACCTTCGCCATCAACACCATCCAGCCGGCGCCGTACCAGATTCCCACCGACGGCGCGTGCGGCCAGCTAATCGCCGCCGCCGGCTGGCACGCGTGGCGACCGGCCCACCTGCACCTGAAGGTCTCCGCGCCGGGACATCAGCTGATCACCACGCAGCTGTATTTCCAAGGCGACCCGCATGTCGGAGACGACATCGCATCCGCCGTGAAGCCCGAGCTGATCCTGGACCCGGCCCCGCGCGCGGACGGCACCGGCCGCGAAGTCACCTACGACTTCGTCCTCGACCCGGAGTAGAGGCCCGGCCGGCCGTGGACGACCAGCCCTCCATCGACCCGCGGGAACTGCGGAACACCTTCGGGCGCTTCGCCACCGGTGTCACCGTGGTGACCTGCCGCGCCAAGGACGGAACCCCGCACGGCGCCACCGTGAACGCGTTCACCGCGGTCTCGCTGGATCCCCCGCTGGCCCAGGTCACGCTGACGCGCAGCTCCAAAGCGGCCCAGTACCTGGAGGACGCCCCGTTCACGATCAACATCCTCGCCCAGGATCAGCTCGACTCGGCCTGGCACTTCGCCGGCAGACCGCTTCCCAGGCCGCCCGAGTGGCGGCTCGACGGCGACGTTCCCGTACTCATCGGGAACGCGGCGACCCTTGAGTGCCTGCCGTGGAAGATTTACGACGGCGGCGACCACGTCATCGTCGTCGGGCAAGTCCGCAAACTGGAGATCACCGAGCGGGAGCCGCTGCTGTTCTTCGGCGGCAAGTTCCGCGAGATCGGCCCGCTGTCCGGACCCAGTCCGTGGCACCACTCGGGCGACTCGCTGGAGGCCGGCTGGTTCTCCGGCGCCGACGCCTTCAAACCACTCACGTCTGCACGACTTCCGAAAGGACCCGACCGATGACTGACACCGTCGACAAGAAGCCGGACACCAGTGCACGCACCATGCCGGCGGACAGCTCCAAGCCGATGACCGGCGACGAATACATCAACTCGCTCAAGGACGACCGGGAAGTCTGGATCTACGGCGAACGGGTCAAGGACGTCACCACGCACCCGGCCTTCCGCAACTCGATCCGGATGGTCGCGCGGCTCTACGACGGCTTCCACAACCCTGAATTGGCCGGCAAACTGCTGGTGCCCACCGACACGGGCTCCGGCGGCATGACCCACCCGTTCTTCAAGGCGGCCCGCAGCGTGGAAGACCTCAGGCAGGACCGGGTCGCCATCGAGACCTGGGCCCGCATGACCTACGGCTGGCTCGGCCGCTCCCCGGACTACAAGGCGGCCTTCCTGGGAACCTTGGGCGGGATGCCGGACTTCTACGAGCCCTACCAGGAGAACGCCCTGCGCTGGTACAAGGAGTCGCAGGAGAAGGTCCTCTACTGGAACCACGCGATCATCAACCCGCCGGTGGACCGCAACCTCCCGCCGGACCAGGTCGGCGACGTCTTCATGAAGGTCGAGCAGGAAACCGATTCCGGCGTCATCGTCTCGGGCGCCAAAGTCGTGGCGACCGGCTCGGCCATCACCAACTACAACTTCATCGCCCACTACGGGCTGCCGATCAAGAAGAAGGAATTCGCGCTGATCTGCACCGTGCCCATGGATGCGCCCGGGGTAAAACTGATTTCCCGCGCGTCGTACTCCCACCAGGCCGCCGTGATGGGCACGCCCTTCGACTACCCGCTCTCCTCCCGCCTCGACGAGAACGACTCGGTCTTCGTCTTCGACAAGGTCCTCATCCCGTGGGAGAACATCTTCTGCTACGGCGACATCGACAAGATCAACAACTTCTTCCCGCAGACCGGCTTCCTCAACCGGTTCACCTACCAGGGCGTCATCCGGCTCGCCGTGAAGCTGGACTTCATCGCCGGCCTGCTGCTCAAGGCCCTGGAAATCGCCGGCACCCAGGACTTCCGCGGCGTGCAGTCGCGGGCCGGCGAAGTCATCGGCTGGCGCAACATGTTCTACGCCCTCGCCGACGCCATGGCGGCCAATCCGGACGAGGGCCCCAACGGCACCATCCTGCCCAAGCTCGACTACGGACTGACCTACCGGATGTTCATGGCCATCGGCTATCCCAGGATCAAGGAGATCATTGAACAGGATGTCTCCTCGGGGCTGATCTACCTCAACTCCTCCGCACTGGATTTCAAGACGGCGGAAATCCGGCCCTATCTGGACAAGTACGTCCGCGGTTCCGGCGGGATCCAGGCCGTGGACCGGGTCAAGCTGATGAAGCTGCTCTGGGACGCCGTCGGCACGGAGTTCGGCGGCCGGCATGAGCTCTACGAGCGCAACTACTCCGGCAACCACGAGAACGTCAAAGCCGAGATCCTCTTTGCGGCCCAGGCCGAGGGCATCACGGACATGATGGGCGGCTTCGCCGAGCAGTGCATGAGCGAGTACGACCTCGACGGCTGGACCGTTCCGGACCTGATTAACAATGACGACGTCAGCGTCTTCCTCAACCGCAAATAGACCCTCGCCCGACCACCTCAGGAGATGACATGTCGCTAGTCCGCGTGCACAATTTCTCGATCTCCCTCGACGGCTTCGGCACCGGCGAGGGCCAGCAGCTCGACGCTCCGTTCGGTCACGCTGGCACGCGGTTGATGGAGTGGGCCTTCGAGACGCGCACCTTCCGCGAAATGGGAATCCACGGGGAGTCGGCGGGGTCCCTCGGCGTCGACGAGGCGTTCGCCAGCCAGTGGGGACCCGGGATCGGCGTGGAGATCATGGGGCGCAACAAGTTCGGGCCGCAACGCGGCCCCTGGGAGGACGAGGAATGGAAGGGCTGGTGGGGCGATAACCCGGTCTTCCATACACCGGTCATCGTTCTGACCCACCATCCTCGGCCGGTACTCGAGATGGACGGCGGAACAACCTTCCATTTTGTCGACGCCGATCCCGTCTCCGCGCTCAAGCAGGCCCGTGCCCTGGCCGGCGACCTCGATGTCCGGATCGGCGGCGGCGTCGGCACGGTTCGACAGTTCCTCGAGGCAGACCTGATCGACCATATGCACATCGTCCTCGTGCCGATCGTCCTGGGCCGGGGCGAACGGCTCTGGGACGGACTCGAAGGACTCGAGCAGCGCTTCGACATCGAGGCGACCCCGTCTCCGCAGGGAGTACTCCACCTGGTCTTCAGTCGCCGTCCCACCCCTTAGGGCTCCGGAACATAATTTCAGAATTCGACGTCGGCGGTGCCGGTTTCGGTGACCGGCGCCGTCGACGATTGCTTGCCGGACACGCCCGTGACCGCCGCGCTCGGAGTCCACAGCATGGCCGCCGCTCCGCTCACGGTGCGCAGGCTGCTGCTGCCGGTCAGCGCGGAGCCGGCGGTGATGGTGATGATCGTGCGCTGGGTGCCGCTGACGGTGACCGTGGAAGCGGTCATGGTGGCGTTGAACGTCGCCGTCTTGCGGCTCTTGATGTAGTTCTGCCGCAGGTTCACCGCTCCGAGGTTGATGGCGGTGTTGCCTGACCTGAGGATGTCGACGGTGTCGCCGGAGTTCCCCAGGCCGAGCAGGTTGCCGTCGCGCAGCCGCAGGGTGACCGCCAGCGGCGCGCCGGTCCAGCCTGGCGTGACGCTCGCCGGATTGATCTGTTCGCTGTAGGTGTAGCTGATGCTGTCCCCGGCCTGCAGCCTGCCGCGGGTGGCGGAGCCGTTGGCGGTCTGGACGTCGATGCCGCGCAGCGGACTGTTGTCCACTTGGCGGGACGACACCGTGGCCGAGGTTGTCACCTTCCCGCTGCTGTCCGTGAGGACGGCCCGCAGGTCATAGGACCCGTCCGCGGCCGTGCTCGTATTCCAGTTGCAGGTGAAGGGCGCGGCGGCCACGGTGCAGAGAGTGGTCCAGGTGGCGGTGCCGGCCGGCGCGGACTGGATCCTGACATTGCTGATGCCGCTCGTGGAGTTCGCGGTGGCGGTCAGGGGAACCGTGCCCGTCAGGTAGGCTCCCGGGTCTTCCAAAGAGACGGAGGAAATGGTGTTGTCCACGACCCGGCTGGCAGTAGCGCCCGAGGTGGTCGTGTTTCCGGCGGCATCCGTGGCGACGGCGCGGAAACCGTAGCTGCCGTCGGGCAGCGAGCGCGTGTCGAACCGGCAGGAGTACGGGGCGTCCGCCACCGTGCAGAGGGTGGTCCAGGTCGACGTGCCGGTCCGGGCGTACTGGATCACCACCTGGGCGACCCCGGAATGGGCGTCGGAGGCGCTGGCGGCGAAGGTCCGGGTGCCGCTCAGCGGCGTGCCCGGGTCAGTCATGGCCACGGTCGGGGCCAGGTTGTCCACCACGACGTCCGTGACTAGGGCGGAGTACGTCGTTGTCCCGCCGGCCGTGGCGGCGGCACGCAGGTCGTAGAAGTCGTTGGTGTAGGCGGTCGTGTTCCAGCTGCAGCTGTAGGGAGCAACGAGGTTGGTGCAGAGGTTGCTCCATTTGTTGGCCCCGGCCAGGGAATACTCCACGCGGACGGCATACGTCGTCGTCCCGGTGTTGTAGAGCCTGGGGGCGAGGCCGGCCGTCCCCCGCACCGTCTCCCCCGGATCGCCCAGGACCACGAGCAGGTTGTTCGCGACAATCACGTCTGCGGATTCCGACGTCGTTGAATGCCCGGCCCTGTCCGCGGCGGTCGCGCGGAGGCTGTAGGAGCCGTCCGGCACCGTCCGGGTGTTCCATGCACAGGTGTACGGGGCGGTGGTCGCGGTGCACAGCGTGGTCCAGGCGGATTCCCCGGCCGGCAGGTACTGGATCACCACGTCGCGGATGCCGGTCTCCCCGTCGGCGGCGTCCGCCCTGATCGTGGCCGTGTCTTTGAGGGACGCGCCCGGCTCAACGAGCCTGACCGTCGGCGGCGCCCAGTCACTGGAGGTGGCGAAGGTGTTCCGCTGACTGGACGTGGTCGAGGTGAAGGCTGCGGCCGAGAAGGTCTGCAGGCAAAAAAGCAGCAACGCAAGCACGGCGGACAGCACCAGCACGACGGCGGTGCGCACCCGCCGTCGTACCCGTACCGTTGCTCTGGCTTGGTTTGCGGATGGCGGTCTCGCATGCGCGCCGCGCGAAGGCGCCGGCTCGGCGGGCTGCAGTCCATGGACGGCGGCCAGCACCGCCAGGACGGTGGCCGCAGCCCAGAGCGCGAGGACCGCGAGGTTGCCGTTGGCCAGCCACAGCGCGGGCAGGCCGATCATCGGCACCAGCAGCCGCGCATGCCCGGTGATCTGCCCGCGTTGGAGCGGGGCGCTGTCGAGGTCCTTGTTGGCGTCGCCGGCCGTCGCCCACGTCCCGTCCTCATTGTCGGCGACGATCCGGTGCAGCTTCGTGATCGGGCCGCCGTCCGGGTCGGCCGCCTGGCTGGCGAATTCGACCACGCCGCCAAGGGGAACCGGGTCATCGTCGCCGAAGGGCGCGGACACCACCGCGTCCCCGGCGCTGACGTGCGGCTCCATCGACCCGCTCTGGACCACGCTGGTCTGCCAGCCGAACAGCGCCGGCAGCAGGCCGATGAGCACCAGGCTCAGGGCGATGCCCAGATACAACCGCGAGAGCGTGGACGCGATGAACAGCGGCCAGCCGTCCCGGGAAAAGAGAGGACCCAGGGCGCCGCCGGGCAGCCGCCGGGTCACGGCACCGACGGAACCGGCTTACGGCTGCGTCGGCGATTCATCGGACTGCAGCTCCCAGACCAGGTCGATACTGACCCGGGCGCCCTGCAGGGCGTTGATCTCGTCCTGCGACATGCCGGTGGTGTCGAAGCGCCACGTTCCGCGGTAGGTCATGGCTTCGCCCGGATCGCCCTCGGTCTCCCAGGCGGAGCCGCCCGTGTCGAAGTCCCGGTTGGCGCCCGCGAGCGAGGCCAGCGACTGTTCCGGAATGTCGTTGGCGGTGGGCGTGAACCCGGCGCAGTCGTTGAACGAGCCGCCGGTGCCCATCTCCAGGTCGAACTGGATGCGGTCCTCCAGGCCCTTGGAGGCAACCAGGTTCTGCGTATAGGGCCGGACGGTGCCCGGCACATCCGAGTTGGACGTGACCACGATGCACTTCTGGCCCGTCTGCCCGGGCACCATGTTCTCCACGGTGAAGGCGGCGGCGCCGCTATCGTCATCGGTCAGGAAGACCGAGCCGGTGCTCCAGGAGTTACCGGAGTTCCGGGTGGTGGTCGTAAAAGCCGCCTGGGACGCCTGCCAGACCATGGCCCCCGAGACCAGGACGGCGACCGGCGCGGCGCCGAAGGCAGCGATCTTACGTGCGCGTGCTGAAGGAGTTTTCATGAGTGAGACCTCTGTGTGCGAGTGAGCGGAAAACTTCTACCTCCGCCGCACGAGGCCACCGACGTGGGGCAGCCTCCATGCGGTTAGGTGCCACGCTATGAGTGGTTAATGGGTTAATCAACCCCTCGGTGCCCTAAACGGCGCCTGCACTGCGGGATTCCACCCGATCATGGACGCGGAGCTGGAGCAGGGCCAGCCGCGTCAGCGGAACGTCGACGCCCAGCGCGTCCGCCCGGGCCGCCAGCTGCCCCAGGATGTGCTCGCCCTCGTGCGGCAGGCCCGCGGTGACGTCCCGGTACAGCGAGGAGGTGAAGGACGAGCCAGGCTCGGTCAGCATCCGCACGCTCAGCCCGTGCTCCTTTTCCGGCACCGGATGTCCGGCCGCGGCCGCCACTGCCTCGGCCTCCGCAATCGCCGCCAGGACAAAGTCTTCGCCGCCGTCACACGCCACAATGTCGCCTACCGGACCGCGCGTGAGGCAGGTGATGGTCCCGGCGGCGGCAATGAAGACCCACTTGTGCCACATCGCCGCCATGATGTCGTCGGCCAGGGTGAGCTTGTAGCCGGGAACGTCCAGCTCTCGGAACAGCTCCTCGACCCGTGCCGTGCGCTCCCCCGACTGTTCGCCGATCGACATGGTGGCCAGCGGGTTCATCTGCCGGACGCTGCCGTCTTCGGCCACTGTGGCGACAACCTTCACCAGCCCGCCTAGCACGCGGTCCCGGCCATAGCGGGCGGTCAGCATCTCGAGGTGCGACATGCCGTTCAGGAACGGCATGATCATGGTGTCCGGCCCGACCGCTGGGGCCATCTGCTCCGCGACCGTCTCCAGGGCGCCGGCCTTGACCGCGACGATCACCAGGTCGAACGGGGAATCGAGCTCATCCGCGGTGACCGTCCTGACCGGAATGGTCTGTTCCTCCTGCGGCCCGCGGAGCCTCAGCCCGCCGCGCAGTTCGGCGGCGCGCCGTGGCCGGACCAGGTAGGTCACGTCCCGGCCGGCCTGCACCAGCCTGCCGCCGAAATAGCCGCCCGTGGCTCCCGCACCCGCAACCAGTATTCTCATTTCCCCACCCGCCAGACACACCGGACTCCGCTTCCTGCAGACCACCCAAGCACTATCCGGCGGCTCCCGGCAACATCCCGTGCGACCGATCCGACGGTGACGCCGGCCGGGCGGGCGCGCGCGGCGTGTTGTCCGCGTTGGGGCCGTAGCCGCGGCTGAACTTCCCTCGCTTAGCCGTTCCTTCCCAGCTTTAGGCTTCAAGCATCTCTCTGACCAGCAGGTTTACCAGAGGCGGCGGCAAAATCCGGGAAGTTGGACAAGGGACCACGCGCCGGCTCGTCCGACGGCGCGCGTGGTCAGGCGAGCCGGGCCTGCACGTCCTCGAGGCTCGGGTAGGCGGCCTGGGTTCCCTTCTTGGTGGTGGCCAGGGCGGCGGCGACGGAGGCGAAGGCGGCGGCTTCGGCGAGGGTCTCCCCCGCGGCGAGGCGGGCGGCGAGGGCTCCGGTGAAGGCGTCGCCGGCTCCGGTGGTGTCGACGGCGTCGACCTTGGTGGGGGCGATGGGCGTGATCCGGCTGCCATCTTCGGCCAGCGAGTCCAGCACCACGGAGCCGTGCGCGCCAAGCGTGACGACGGCCCGGTCCAGCCGGTGCTCGGCGAACTTCAGCCGCACCGGTTCCCACTCGGCGGCGTCCGCCTCGGGCCCTGGGATGTCCGCGCCGCCCAGGAACTGCGAGGCCTCGTGGGCGTTGACCAGCAGCACGTCGGCCGCCGCGGCCAGGCCCTCCGGAACCGGAGCGTATGGCGAGAGGTTGAGCAGGACGGTGGCGCCGGCGTCGTTCCCGGCCCTGGCCGCCGCCTCCACGCTCTCCAGCGCAACTTCCAGGCAGAGGCAGACCGCCGCGGCGCCGTCAAACACGTCCTTGGCCGCTGCAATGTCCGCGGGAACCACCGTGCCGTTGGCGCCGGCGGAGATGACGATGCTGTTCTCGCCGTGCGCGTCCACGGTCACGACGGCGACGCCGGTCTCCACGTCAGCGGCGCGGCGGACCCGGGAGACGTCCACGCCGGCGGCGGCCGCGGAGGCCAGCAGCATGTCGCCGTTGCTGTCCCGGCCGACGGCGCCGATGAGGCTGACGTCGCCGCCCAGCCGACCCGCGGCCACGGCCTGGTTGGCGCTCTTACCGCCGGGGTTCACGGTGAAGCCCTCGCCCTGCAGCGTTTCGCCGGGGCTGGGCAGGCGTTCGGTGTAGATCGTCAGGTCCGCGTTCAGGGAACCGACGACGACGATGCGGCCGGGCGCGGTCACCGTCCCACCTCGGCGTCGACGGAATCGGGGCGCTCTTCGTGGACCTCGGCCTCGACCGGCTTGGGGATCAGCAGCGAGGCGGCGAACGCGGCGGCGGTGATGACCAGGCCGACGATCACCACGGTGAAGTAGGAACCCCGCTCGCCCAGGGCGGAGGTGCCCACCAGGACGGCAGGCAGCACGAGGAAGCTCAGCCCCGCGCCGAGGTTGAAGGCGCCGGCATTCATGCCCGGCAGGAAGCCGGGGTTGCCCGGGGGCGAGAGGACCACGCCGAGCCCGTTGAGCATGATGTTCGCGGTGCCTGCGTACATGATGCCGAGCAGCGCCGTGCCGGCGACCATCAGCGGCAGGCTGTCCAGGCCGAAGAGCACGATAATGCCGAGCGCCACGAGGCTGCCGACCATGCCGACGCGCAGCACGGTGGTGTAGCCGAACACGGGCGCGAGCCGGCCGCTGATCGGGCCGAAGATCCAACCCAGCAACGCGTACGGGGTCAGGATGAGCAGCGCCATCTCGGTTGGGCCGACGCCGAAGCCGGGCTCCGCGGCCTGCACGTAGGCGGGGACGATGCCGTTGATGACGGCGAAGATGCCGGTCATGGTCAGCACGGTGGTGAGCAGCGGGGCCCAGGTGGCGCGCTGGCGCAGGTGGACGATCTCGACCATCGGCTGCTTGGTGCGCTTCTCGGTGGCCCAGAATGCGGCGAAGGCGGCGGCGGAGACGGCGAGCAGCACCAGGGCCAGGACGAGCGTGCCGGCGTCGAAGGCGCCGACCAGCTTGGCGGCCTCGTTCAGCGCGGTGAGCGCGGTGCCGACGGCGACGACGATGAAGAACACGCCGACCCAGTCCATCGTGGTGCCGGCCTGCGGCTTGCTTTCGCGGGTCAGGCGGGCGACGAGGAGCGCGGCGATCACGCCGAGGACCGCCATGAACCAGAAGATGCTGCGGAAGCCGTGGTGCTCGGCCAGGTAGCCGCCGAGGAAGGAGTCGACGCCGGCCACGCCGCCGTTGACGGCCAGGATGACGCCCATCATGGTGCCGTACGCCTTGGGGTTGGGGACGGCGGTGCGCAGCATGATCAGGCAGAGCGGCACGGTGGGCCCGCTGACGCCCTGGATGATGCGGCCCACGAAAAGCCAGGTGATGTCCGGGGCCAGCGCCGCGATCACGGAGCCGGCGGCGGTCAGCAGCATCATGCCGACCAGGATCCGCTTCCGCCCGACCACGTCGCTGAGCCGGGGCAGGAACAGGGAGAACAGCGCGGCGGTGGTGAAGAACCACGTCTGCGACAGGCCGATCGAGGCTTGGTCCGTCTGCAGTTCCTCGCCCATCGTGACCAGCGCCGGGCTGAGCATGGAGGCATTGAGCTGGAAGGCCACGCAGGCGGTCAGTAGCGCGACCATCAGCGCGGTCGTGCCGCCGCGCGCGGTCTTGGTTTCGGCCAGGACGGTGCTCATGACGCCGCCACCTCGGAGGTCAGGGACGCCGCGGAGGAGGACGCCGCCGTCGTACGTCCGGAGTTGCTTGCCGTGCGCGCCGAAGGCAGCGGGGAAACGGATGCTCCGGGGACAACCTCGCCGATGCGCACCAGCGCGTCGGTGACCAGGTTCCAGAACTTCTCCCGGTCCAGCTCCACCGCAACTGACGTGTGGCAGTCCGCCGGCGCCGGGGCGCGGAAGTCGGCCACCGTCATGCCCAGCGTGTGCGTGCCCTGCAGCTCGATGTTCACCGGGACGCGCCGGGTGGTCATCACGGTCGGGTCGATCACGTAGGCCACGGCGCACGGGTCGTGGACCGGCGGGTAGTCGAAGCCCTGCGCGTCCTTGTAGGTCTGCGCGAAGAAGTCCATCAGCTCGCGGACGAAGCGGGCCGGGCCGGTGCCCACCGCCTCGATCTGCGCGACCACGTCCGGGGTGGCCAGCGCCTGGTGCGTGAGGTCCAGCCCCACCATGACCACGGGCCACTTCTCGTTGAAGACGATGTGGGCGGCCTCGGGGTCGATGATGATGTTGAATTCGGCCACGGCGCTCCAGTTGCCGACGTGGTAGCCGCCGCCCATCAGGACAACTTCCTTGACCCGCTCCACGATGCGCGGCTCCTTGCGTGCGGCCATCGCGATGTTGGTCAGGCCGCCGGTCGGGACCAGGGTCACGGTGCCGGGCTCGTGGGCCATGACCGTGTCGATGATGAGGTCGACGGCGTGGCGCGGGTCCAGCTCGATCGCGGACTCCGGCTGGGCGGGGCCGTCCATGCCGGACTCGCCATGGATGTCCGGGGCGGTCTCGATGGTGCGCACCAGCGGGCGGTCGCAGCCCGCGGCGAAGGGGACGCCGGTGATGCCGGCGATGGTCCCGACGGCCAGCGCGTTCTTGGTGACCTTCTCCAGCGTCTGGTTGCCGACGACGGTGGTCACGGCGAGCAGTTCGATGTTCGGGTTGCCGTGGGCCAGCAGCAGGGCGACGGCGTCATCGTGCCCCGGATCGCAGTCGAGGATGATTTTTCGGGGTTCTGGGCTGACGGATGTGGCGTCCATATGTTTTCTCCACGTCATCGGGGCGCGCCGCGCAGGGCACTTCAATCAGAGGAAGTGTGGCATCTGCTACCCTTCTACGTCAAACGCTTGACGAAGCATATGGCTAGCGTTTGATCTTCCCCTCTACCCGAACGTGCCTACGATGGAGCCTATGGAAACCGCGCCCCGACCCCAACAGCATCGGCCCGGGAAGCGTGTGACCGCGGCGATGGTTGCCGCCCGGGCCGGCGTGTCCACCGCCACGGTTTCCCTGGTCGCCAACGGCAAAACGAGCGGCCGGGTCTCGGATGGCAACGTCGCCCGGGTCCGGCAGGCGATCGCCGAACTCGGCTACGTGGTGGACAGCGTCGGCAGCTCGCTGGCCCGCGGCGTCAGCTCCATCGTGGTCCTGGTCGCCCCGGACATCTCCAACCCGTTCTTCGCCAAGGTCATCGCCGGCGTCCGCGAGTCCCTCGGCTCCGATTTCCAGCTGCTGCTCTCCGTCACGGAGGCCGGCGAGTTCCCCCGCGCGGACGACATCCGGCGGATCCTCGCGCTGCGGCCCGCCGGGCTGCTGGTGGACGCCCCCGACGCCGAATTCCTCGAAGACCTCTCCAGCACCGGCCCGCTGGTGCTGCTCGATGCTCCCGGGCTGGAGGCCTACGCCCCGTCCGTGAACCTCGACGTCGCCCACGGCGCCCGCGAGCTCGCCGCGCATCTGGCCGGCGGCGGACACCGGCGCGTGGCCTACATGGACAGCGTCACCGGGACCGCGACCTTCGAGCTGCGCCGCGAGGCGTTCCTCGATGAGGCCGCCGCGCGCGGCATGGCGGTCGAGCAATCGGACCTGACCACCACCATCGACGTCGGAGCGGCGGCCGAAGCGTTCGCCGCCGCCTGGCCGCGCTGGCAGCGGGCCGGGGTGACCGCCGTCGTCTGCGCCACGGACACGCACGCCTACGGCGTGCTGCAGGAAGCCCGCGTGGCCGGCCTGCGGGTCCCCGAGGAACTCGCCGTCGCCGGCTTCGACGACCTGCCCTACTCCGCCACCAGCAGTCCGGGCCTCACCAGCGTCCATCTCCCCGCCGAACCGCTGGGCGCCAAGGCCGGCGAACAGCTCCGCGCCCTGATCGAAGGCCGCGAGCTCGAGCAGCCCCAGCTCACACTGGAAGGCTCGCTCATCGTCCGCGGTTCCACGGACCTCACCGCCGTCTGACGCAAGCTAGGGCAGGATCTTCAGCGCGGTGTCCCAGTTGAAGTGGACATGCTCCGGATTGACCTGCAGACCGGACACCAGGAGCATGATCGCCTCCAGCTCGCGCGCCCGGCGCAGCGGACCGACGTCGATCGGGCGCATCCCGCCCGCGGCCACCAGCGCACTGATCTCCTCCTTGGCGCCCTCGGAGTCGCCGGCGATCAGCACGTCCAGCGGCTGTCCCGCAACGATGCCGGTCTCCAGCGTCCGGGCAAACGTGGTGTTGAACGCCTTGACCACTTCCGCCCGGCCTCCCAGCAGTTCCGCCACCTCCTCCGCCGCCGACTTTCCCGGCGCCGTGGTGAGCCTGTCCATGGTCGTGTAGTCCAGCGGGTTGCTGATATCGACGACGATCTTGCCGTCCAGAGCGTCGGCGTATTCGAGGATGACCGGCTTGGCCTGCCCATGCGGCACCGCCAGCACCACGATCCTGGCCTCCAGCGGATTGCCGGCGTAGGCTCCGCTGGCTCCGGGGCCGAGGGACTCCACCAGGTCCCTCAGCTGGGTCCCGTTCCGGCCCAGGATCCGCACGGCGTTGTTGCCCTTGAGCATCCGGATCGCGATGCCCCGGGCCATGTGCCCGCTGCCGATGATGTCGATGACTGCCATCTGCTGAACCCTTCCGGCGGTCCAATGCGGCTGCCCCCGCTGGCAGCACGCAAGCATGCTATTACCGCCTCCCCGTCACGGGTAGGGCACATCGGCCGCCTAATCGTCGCGCCGGACCGGCGCCGCCTCTGCCGTTGGCGCGGCGCGTAGGTTTATCGTTGTTTCCAAGCGCCCGCCGTCCCCAGGAGAAACCATGGAACCCCTCACCGTCGAAGGCGGCAAAGCCACCCTGGAACTCCGGGCCGATGGCATCCTGAACCTGAAGTGGATCGCCGGCGTGCGGATCGAGGCGGACGACGCCCACGCTGCCATGCGCGCGGTCAACGAACTCTGCGGTGACAGCGAGCACCCCATGCTCGTGGACATGGCCACCACGGAGGCCGTCAGCCGCGGCGGCCGCGCCGTCTTCTCCATCCCCTGCGCCGCCAACCGCATCGCACTCCTCGGCCGATCGGCTGTCGACCGCGTCATCGCCAACTTCTTCCTCGGCGTCCACACCCCGCCCTGCCCCACCCGCTTCTTCACCTCCCGCCCGGAGGCCCTGAAGTGGCTGATGCAGGATTTGAACGCCGTTCCGGACCAGGCCGCGGACTGAGCAGACCGCGGCCGCGTCGATCTCCGGCGCTGACCTGCGCCTTAACCACGGGACTTGTCGATGCGCAAGGGCACAAGGTAACTTATCTGGAGTTTGCGTCCGAACGCCCTGTCAACGGAGAGGAATCGTCGGTCGTCAAGCGCTTCCACCGCAGCCGAACAAAGTTGACCAAGATGAGCACCACCACCCTGGCCAAGAAGAACATCACCGCCTCCACCGTCGAGCAGGCCCACAGCGAGCTCAACGCCGTCGTGGAAGAGTTCCAGCGCGAGGCCGCCCTCCTCGGCCGCAGCGGCGTCCTCGTCACCAAGACCGGCCCCGGCCGGTTCACCGTAGAACTCAGCGACGAAGTCCCCTACGGCCTCACCCACGAAACGGTCGCCGTCACCGCCGCCTGACCACCAACGACGGCGGCCCAGCCTTCGGCTTCACGTCCGCCTCATGCGGCTCCACGGTCACGCCGGCCCCTTAATAGAGGAAGATCGGCAGCCAGTCACGGTTGTGCGCGTGCACCAGCGCGAGGAACAGCACGAAGTCGAAGATCAGGTGCACCGTGACCACGTAGGTCAGCGACTTCGTCAGCTTGAACGTGTAGCCCTGCAGCAGCGCGAACGGAAACGTCAGCAGCGGGCCCCACGCCTGGTAACCGATCTCCCACAGGAATGATGAGAAGACCACGGCCTGCAGGAGATTGGCCAACCAGTCCGGAAAGTGGTGCCGCAGCAGCGCGAACGTGGTGCAGATGAAGAAGAGTTCATCCCAGATGCCCACGGAGTTCACGCCGACGAAGAGCCGCCAGAAGATCGTGGGATCGGACGCATCCGGCCAGTTCCGGTAGACCCCGGTGCTGATCAGGTACGCCGGCAGGATGAAGTAGCCGAGCGCCACCACGCCGACCAGGTACAGCTTTGCGGCCAGCGGCCATTTCCGGCCGGTTCGCACCGGAAACCTGATGATCCTCTCGCGGTACACGAACCGCGAGACCAGCCACGGCACCAGCACCGCCAGGGCCAGTGCGCCGCCCATCAGGGTCATGTGGCCGATGCTCAGGTCCGCATTCAGCGGCACCAGGCTGATGATCACCATTCCCGCCGCGATGAGCGCCAGATGCCGCATGAATTCCCGATCGACGAGTGCCGCCGCCACCAGGCTCGCTGCCAGCAGGCCATAGCCCGCCGGGTCATTCTCGAATCCGAACAGCAGCAGGCCGGAGGCCGACAGCAATACCGCCGGCACCAGCTTCCAGCTCAGCGCGGTCCGCACTTCCGTCGAAATCGAGGTCACCCCACCAGCATGCCAGCCCCGTCCCGGCCGCGGCGTCCGCGCCTCTCATCGGCCGCGGTGACCCCGCCGCCCTGGCCCCTCCGGATCTTCAACATCAACTACATCCAGCTCGACGCCGTGAAGTAAAACATCCAAACAACGACGGCGGCGCTCCCCTCGGGCGGGAGCGCCGCCTCAGGTGGTCCGGCGTGCTTGCTCGCGGATCAGGTCCAGCAGCGCGAGGGCATCCGACGTTGTGGTGTGGGGATTGACGATGCAGGCCCGCAGCGCCGTGGCGCCGCCGACGGTGGTCGGGGCGATGAACGCTTCGCCACTGCTTTGGAGGCCGGCGGCAAGACTCCGGTTGTGCTCATCCAAGGCGCTTCCCTCGAGGCCGGCAGGGACATGCCGGAAGCAGACGATGCTGAGCCCGTGGGCGAGGACGTCGAAGTCGGGAGCCGCTTCCAGCGCTGCCCTCAGGGCGCGGGCCACCTCGATGTCCCGCCCGATGAGGTCGCGGTAGCCGTCCAAGCCGAGATGGCGCAATTGTGCCCACAGCTTCAGGGCCCGGAACGGACGGGTCTGCTCGAGCCCGTACTCGGAGAACCAGACCGGTTCGTCGGGCGAGGGCTGGCTCTGCAGGTAGGCGGGCACAAGGCTGAAAGTCTCCCGGGCGGCCCGGGCGTCGCGGAACAAGACCATTCCCGCGTCCACGGGAGTGTACAGCCACTTGTGCGGGTCCAGGGCCAGGCTGTCGACCTGCCCGAGCTGCTTCCGCACTGACTCCAGTTCGGGAAGAAGCAGCGCCGCCGGCCCGCCGTAGGCACCATCGACGTGGAGCCAGACCTGCTGCTTTGCACAGATAGCGGCGATTTCACCGATCGGGTCGATGGCCCCGGTGTTGACCGTACCGGCGCTGGCGACCACCGCCACTGGCAGCCTGCCTGCTTCCCGATCCGCCTCAAGCATGCTTTCCAGGTCCCGGGGCGCATTCGGTCGTGCTCGTCGACCGGAACCGTGCGGATGTTGCGGCTGCCGATACCCAGCGCCTCGATGGCTTTGATGACGCACGAGTGCGCTTCCGCCGTGGCATAGACCACCGGGCGTGCGCCGGTGGTTCCATCCCGCCGGTCATCCAGGCCCGCAGCGGCGTAGGCCCGGTGCCTGGCGGCGGAAAGGGCCGTCAGCGTCGCCGCCGAGCCGCCGCTGGTCAGAAGCCCATGCGACGCCGGGCGGGACCAGCCCAGCAACTCGAGGAACCAGCGAAGCACTGCATGCTCAATGTGGACCGCGCTGTGCCGGCCGCCGGCAACACTGGGGTTGAGCGCCGCGGCCACCGCGGCGGCCGCCACGCCCACGGGATGGGGCGGCGAATTGACCCAGGCGAAGAACCGGGGATGCCCGTTCCCGAACGGGAACGGGGCGATGTTCCGGGCGATGTCGGCAAACACGCGTTCCGCCTTCGCGCCGGCCCGTGGAGCGGGTTCGGATGCCATTTCCTCCACCAGGCCGGCCGGCATAGCTTCGGTCACTGCACCGCGCGAGGCCTCCCGGAGAATCCCGGCGCACAGCGCGGCTGCCTGTTCCATGAGTTCGGCCGTTTGCCGCTCGTCCCACCGCCATCCGGGTGCCTGCGGATCCTTCATGGCTTTCCTTCCTGATCTGTGTGCCGTACTGCGTCCGCGGTTTCGCCGCTGTGCGAACCGAGGTCCATCACCAGGTAGTAGACGCACGGTTCTTTCCCCGCGTTCCGAAAGCTGTGCGAGCAGGCGCCGGGGAAGTAGATGCTGTCGCCCGCGCCCAGGACCCGCCGGTCCCCATCGAGAGCCAGCGTCAGTTCGCCCGATTCGACGGCAACGTACTCACGGCTGCCCGCCCCATGCGGAGCGTAGGTACCCGCATCCGCTCCGGGTGCAAGGACTGTGCGCATGAACTCGAACTCCACCCCAGGCAGCACCGGGCTCAGCACTCGGCGTTCCCACGAACGCTCGCGCAGTACGGACTGCTCGCCGCGCCGGAGCAGCCGCACACCGCCGTCGTCCTCCGGGGAGAGAACCCGTGCCACGCTTGTGCCCAGCGCCGTCGCCAGCCGATCGAGCGTCAGGATCGTGGGGACCCGCCCGCCGCGCTCAACCTCCGACACCATGCTGCGGCTCACACCGCTCGCCGCTGCCAGCTTCTCCACGGACCAGCCTGCCGCACTGCGCAGCGCACGGATACGCGAACCCAGGACCGCCGGATCGACGGCAGCGGAAGATGTCGACATGTCCTCCACTATAGTGGACAAATCACGGTTCCTGAAGGTCAATCGACAGCGCTTCACAATGACGCTGGATCGGCCCCACGTGACTTGCCCGGGTTCATCCATCGCCAGCGGGGCAATAGGCTGATCGAGTGGATACAGGCATAGTGAAGTCCGGCGAACAGGTCGACAGGCAGACGCGGATTCTCGACGCGGCCATGGACCTGCTGTCCCGCCATGGGATCTCCGGCGTCAACATGCGCGCGGTGGCACGCGAAGCCGGCGTCGCCTTGGGGCTAGTGAATTACTACTACCAGGACAAGACAAGCCTGATCCGAGCGGCTTTGAAGCGCGTCGACGAGGACGACATTGCCCTGGTCAAGCCCGACCCTGCCATGCCGCCAAAGGAGCGGCTCCTTGAGGCCCTTCGGCGAGTAGCCGATCCGGAACTCCTGACCACGCCATATTTGTCGCTGCGTCTCCATTTGTGGGCGCTTGCGCAGGCCAACGAAGACTTCGGGCTGATCAATGATGCAGCGTTCGAACGCTACGTCGCCGGGCTCGCCGCGCTGATCGGCGATGCCAGGCCTGATCTTTCAGCTGGCGAATGCAGGAAGCGGGCAGATGACATTGTGGTCATCCAAAACGGCATGTGGCTGACGGCGCTCCTTGGGCTAAACCGTGCATCCACCGAGCGGAGCATCAGCCGCACGGAAGAGATCGCCTTCGCCCCGTAGCGCCACGTCGCGCCGCATTTTCGATCATTCCCGCCGGCCGGGACCGGCCGATCGAAGCTCTCATTTCACGTCATTCAGAAGCTCCTCCATGGGCATAGATCGGCTTAATTTATCTTGAACATCTGTTCAAATCTAGTCTTGAACACTTGTTCAAACTCAACTAGCCTGCTCTACATGAGCCGATTCACGGCAGGCGAAGGAGCACGGATAGCTTCCTGCCACCCCTGAGCTGGACGGAGGATTCTACTTTCACGGGACGCTCCCCACGAGCGATGCTTCCCCATCAAGCGAGTGATGTTTACCACCTTTTAGATGTGCTATGCGCGCGCCGGCGTCCCGGTTTCCAGCGTTGCTAGCGTCGGGACTTAGCCCGATGAGGCTGTGGAAATCAGCGAGACCGCGACCAGCACCAGCTATCGATGCGAGGTACGAGACCGATATGAGCACTCCGCCCGAAACAGTCGAGCCCCGACTCGACGAAGGAAACAGCGAACTTCCTGCGCCCGACACTGCCCCGCCTTTGCCCGGGCCGGCGCCCGATCCCGAACCCCGAACGCGGGTCAACAAAACCGTCTTCATCGGCTCAGCAGCCGGCGTCCTCGGCATAGCCCTCTGGGCCATCCTGGACCGCGAGTCCGCGGACGCGGTCATCGGCTCAGCCGTGACCTGGGTGGGCGAGACGTTCGGCTGGTGGTACTCGCTGATCGTCGTCGCGGTCCTGGCATTCGTCGTCTTCGTGGCACTGAGCAGGGTGGGCAGGACGCGCCTCGGCCCGGACCATTCCCGGCCGACCTTCAACATCTTCACCTGGACGTCGATGCTCTTCGCCGCCGGCATCGGCATCGACCTGATGTTCTTCTCGGTGTCGGAGCCCGTGACGCAGTACCTGGCTCCGCCGACGGGCGAGGGGTCCTCTGTCGAAGCCGCCAGGCAGGCCATGGTCTGGACTCTGTTCCACTACGGCATCCTCGGCTGGGGCCTCTACGCCCTGATGGGGCTGGCCCTGGGCTACTTCGCCTTCCGCCACAACCTGCCGCTGAGCATCCGCTCCGCCCTGTACCCGATCTTGGGCAAGCGCATCCACGGGCCGCTGGGCCACGCCGTCGACATTGCGGCCCTGCTCGGCACGATCTTCGGCATCGCGACCAGCCTCGGCATCGGCGTCGCGCAGCTCAACTACGGCCTGAGCTTCCAGTTCGGCATTCCGGAGAACACGTTCGTCCAGATCGCCCTGATCGCGGTGGCCGTCGTGATGGCGACCGTCTCGGTGCTCACCGGTGTCGAAAAAGGCATCCGCCGGCTGTCCGAACTCAACGTCATCCTGGCGATCGCGCTGATGGTCTTCGTCCTGGTCATCGGGTCGACGCGCTTCCTCTTCGACGGCATCGTGAACAACATCGGTGACACCCTGTCCCGCTTCCCGTCGATGGCGCTCGATACCTTCGCCTACGACCGGCCGGACGAGTGGCTCAACGGCTGGACGCTGTTCTTCTGGGCCTGGTGGATCGCCTGGGCTCCGTTCGTCGGACTGTTCCTGGCGCGCATCTCCCGCGGCCGCACGCTGCGCGAGTTCGTGTTCGGCGTGCTCGTGGTGCCATTCGCGTTCATCCTGCTGTGGATCTCGATCTTCGGCAACAGCGCCCTCGAGGTGGTCATGGGCGGCAACACCGAGTTCGGCGAGATGGCGATGAGCCATCCGGAGCGCGCCTTCTACGGACTGCTGGAGCAGTACCCGCTGGCTCCGCTGAGCGCGGCCATCGCCACCTTCACCGGGCTGCTGTTCTACGTCACCAGCGCCGACTCCGGTGCCCTCGTCATGAGCAACTTCAGCTCCCACCTGAAGGACGCGGACTCGGACGGCCCCAAGTGGCTGCGGGTCTTCTGGTCCGTCGCCACCGGCCTGCTGACCCTGGGCATGCTGCTGGTCGGGGGTGTGCCCACGTTGCAGAGCGCCACCGTGATCATGGGGCTGCCGTTCTCCGTGGTGCTGGTCTTCATCATGCTCGGCCTCTACAAGGCGCTGCGCCTGGAGACCGCGCTGGCCGACAGCTACCAGGCGGGCCTGCACTCGGTCCTGAATTCGCGCACCAACACGGCGGGCAGTCCCCGCCGCGGCTGGCGCCACCGGCTCGCGCGGGCCGTGGACTTCCCGGGTCAGCCGCAGGCCCAGCGCTTCGTCCGCGGGACGGCGGTCCCGGCGCTGGATGAGGTACGCGCAGACCTCTGCGCCCGCGGCCTGAAGGCCACGCTGGAGACGAGCACGGTCGAGGCCTTCGGGATCGACACCGCGGACCTCTGCGTGGAGCTCGACGGCGAGCGCACCTTCAAGTACCAGATCTTCCCGGTCCAGCGGGCGGTCCCGTCGCACGCACGGTCCACCGCGGCCTGCGAGAAGTACTACCGCATCGAGGTGTTCTCGCTCGAGGGCAGCCATGGCTACAACCTCGTGGGCTACAGCAAGGACGAGGTCATCGCCGACGTCCTGGACCACTACGAAGTGCACCTGGAGTTCCTGCACCAGCACCGCGACACGCTGCCCTACAGCACCGTCGCCGAGAACGTCCCGCCCAAGGCGGACTGGGAAACCGACTACAAGACAGTCGACGAACCCGTCGACGCACCAGCAAAGGAGACACCTTGACCGATACCGCCTCCACCTTGTTCATCAACGGCGCCTGGGAGCCTGCCGCGTCAGGCGCGGTGCGCGAGATCCGGAACCCGGCCGACGGCGAACTCGTCGCCACCGTGTCCGAGGCCGGCCGCGAGGACGCCGAGCGCGCCATCGCCGCGGCCCGGGCCGCCTTCGACTCCGGCGTCTGGGCCTCCGTCCCGGCACCCGAGCGCGGCGCTTTCCTCCTCAAGGTCGCCGCGGAACTGCGCGAGCGCCGCGAGAAGTTCGCCCGCGCCGAGTCCCTTGACACCGGCAAGCGGATCGTCGAAAGCCGCATCGACATGGACGACATTGCCGCCTGCTTCGAATACTTCGGCAGGCTCGCCGGACAGGACGCGGGCCGCGTGGTCGACGCCGGGGACCCCGCCGTCGTTAGCAGGATCGTGTACGAGCCGGTGGGCGTCTGCGGCATGATCACGCCGTGGAACTACCCGCTGCTGCAGGCGGCGTGGAAGATCGCCCCCGCGCTGGCGGCCGGCTGCACCTTCGTGCTCAAGCCCTCCGAGCTCACCCCGTCCACCTCGGTCCTGACCATGCAGCTGCTGCAGGACCTGGGCCTGCCGGACGGCGTCGCCAACCTGGTGACCGGGGCCGGAGCGGAGGCGGGCGCACCGCTCTCCGAACACCCCGACGTCGACCTCGTCTCCTTCACCGGCGGTCTGGAGACCGGCAAGCGCATCGCCGCGGCCGCGGCCGGCACCGTGAAGAAGGTGGCGCTGGAGCTCGGCGGCAAGAACCCGAACGTGGTGTTCGCCGACGCGGACTTCGACGCAGCCGTCGACAACGCCCTCAACGGTGCGTTCGTGCACTCCGGGCAGGTCTGCTCCGCCGGCGCGCGGCTGGTGGTCGAGGAATCGATCGCCGAGCGCTTCGTCGACGAGCTGGTCCGCCGGGCGCAGGACATCCGCCTCGGCGGCCCGTTCGACGAGGCCGCCGAGACCGGGCCGCTGATTTCCGCGGCGCACCGTGACAAGGTTGACGCCTACGTCCGGCGCGGGGTGCAGGAGGGCGCGCGGCTGCGCTGCGGCGGCGCGGCGCCCGAGGACGGGAAGTACGACGGCGGTTTCTACTACCAGCCGACCGTCCTGGACCGCGTCCAAAGGGGGATGTCCGTCGTCGTGGACGAGGCCTTCGGCCCGGTGGTCACGGTGGAGACCTTCCGCACCGAGGACGAGGCCGTCGCGACCGCCAACGACACCAACTACGGGCTGGCCGGCGCGGTCTGGACGCAGGATGCCGGCAAGGCGCAGCGCGTGGCCGGCCGGCTGCGGCACGGCACCGTCTGGATCAACGACTTCCACCCCTACCTCCCGCAAGCCGAGTGGGGCGGCTTCGGCCAGTCCGGCGTCGGCCGCGAACTCGGCCCGACCGGCCTGGCCGAGTACCAGGAGGCCAAGCACATCTACCAGAACACCAGCCCGCAGGTGACCGGCTGGTTCGCTGACCACGGCAAGGAGAACTAGATGCACATCGACAACATCGAAAACCTGAGCGACCGCGAGTTCGACTACATCGTCGTAGGCGGCGGATCGGCCGGGGCGGCCGTCGCCGCCCGGCTGAGCGAGGATCCCGCCGTGACCGTGGCGCTGGTCGAGGCCGGCCCGGACGACCGCAGCATCCCCGAGGTGCTGCAGCTGGACCGCTGGATGGAACTGCTGGAATCGGGCTACGACTGGGACTACCCGATCGAGCCGCAGGAGAACGGCAACTCCTTCATGCGCCACGCCCGCGCGAAGGTCATGGGCGGCTGCTCCAGCCACAACTCCTGCATCGCCTTCTGGGCCCCGCGCGAGGACCTGGACGAGTGGGAGTCCAAGTACGGCGCCACCGGCTGGAACGCCGAGGCGGCCTGGCCGCTGTACAAGCGGCTGGAAACCAACGAGGACGCGGGCGCGGACGCGCCGCACCACGGAGACTCCGGCCCCGTGCACCTGATGAACGTGCCCCCGAAGGACCCGACCGGCGTCGCGCTCCTGGACGCCTGCGAGCAGGCCGGCATCCCGCGCGCGAAGTTCAACACCGGCACCACCGTGGTCAACGGCGCCAACTTCTTCCAGATCAACCGGCGCGCGGACGGCACCCGCTCCTCCAGCTCGGTCTCCTACATCCACCCGATCGTCGAGCGGGAGAACTTCACCCTGCTGACCGGCCTGCGCGCCCGCCAGCTGGTGTTCGACGCGGACAGGCGCTGCACCGGCGTCGACATCGTGGACTCCGCCTTCGGCCGCACCCATCGGCTGGCGGCGCGCAATGAAGTCGTGCTCTCCACCGGCGCGATCGATACGCCGAAGCTGCTGATGCTCTCCGGCATCGGCCCCGCCGCGCACCTCGCCGAGCACGGCATCGAGGTCCTGGTCGACTCCCCCGGCGTGGGCGAGCACCTGCAGGACCACCCGGAAGGTGTGGTGCAGTTCGAGGCCAAGCAACCCATGGTCGCCGAGTCCACGCAGTGGTGGGAGATCGGCATCTTCACTTCCACCGAGGACGGCCTGGACCGACCCGACCTGATGATGCACTACGGCTCCGTGCCTTTCGATATGAACACCCTGCGGCACGGCTACCCCACCACGGAGAACGGCTTCAGCCTCACCCCGAACGTCACGCACGCCCGCTCCCGCGGCACCGTCCGGCTGCGCAGCCGCGACTTCCGCGACAAGCCCATGGTCGACCCGCGCTACTTCACCGACCCCGAGGGTCACGACATGCGCGTCATGGTCGCCGGCATCCGCAAGGCCCGCGAAATCGCCGCGCAGCCCGCCCTGGCCGAATGGACCGGCCGCGAGCTTTCCCCCGGCGTCGAGGCGCAGACCGACGAGGAGCTGCAGGACTATATCCGCAAGACGCACAACACCGTCTACCACCCCGTCGGCACCGTACGCATGGGCGCGGCCGAAGACGACATGTCCCCGCTCGATCCCGAGCTGCGGGTCAAGGGCGTCACGGGCCTGCGCGTCGCGGACGCCTCGGTCATGCCTGAGCACGTCACCGTCAATCCCAACATCACCGTCATGATGATCGGCGAGCGCTGCGCGGACCTCATCCGCTCCGCCCGCGCCGGTGAAACAACGACGGCGGACGCCGAACTGAGCGCGGCCCTCGCCTAACGCGGGGAGCGGCCAGCCGCGGGGCCTGCCTGGACCACCAGGGCGGGCCCCGCATCGGGTCAACCGCGAGGTCGCTACGAACGCCGGCGGCGGAAGCACTTTCGCTTCCGCCGCCGGCGTTTTACATCGGGCTTGCAGTGATCCGGCCGGCTAAGCCGAAGGCGTTCCGGATGCCGGTTGGATCGCGGCGGGCAGTCCGCTGGCCAGCCGCTGCAGGGTGGCGGCGGTGATGGCCGTGCAGGCCGGGATCGCGTCCGGGTAGATGTACTCGTTCCGGGCGTGCGCGCCGTCGCCCACCGCGCCCAGGCCGCACAGGACGGGGATGCCGAGGGCGGAGACGAAGTTGGCGTCGCTGCCCCCGCCCACCGAGGCGGTATCCAGCTCCCGGCCCTGCTCCAGGGCGGCGCTGCGGACAACCTCGAGGAGCCCGGCGCTGGCTTCCGTCAGCGTCATGGGCGGCCGGTTCCAGTAGTGGTCGATCTTGACCGACACCCGCGGGTCGCTGAGCCGGACGGCGTCGAATTCCCGGTCCACGCGCTGCATTTCCTCAACGGACTCGATCCGGATGTCGATCTCGGCGACGGCCAGGCCGGCCGAGACGTTGGTTGCCGTGCCTCCCCTGACCAGGCCGACGTTGATCGAGGTGCCCCGGGAGAGATCCTGGATGCGCGTGGCCGCCGTGATGAACTCGGCCAGGGCGTGGATGGCGCTGGCACCCGCCGTCGGATTAAGCCCCGCATGGGCCTCCACCCCGGTGACGGTGGCCGTGAAGATCCCGATGCCCTTTCGGCCCGTCTTGACCGCACCGTCCTGCGTGGGCTCGAGGACCAGCACCGCGTCCGCCTCGGCGGCGGCGGCTTCGATGAAGGGACGGGAGGCCCGTGAACCGGGCTCCTCGTCGCCGTTGAACAAATAGGTGACGGTCGGGTGTTCGAGACCCTGCTCGCGCAGGAGCTTCAGGGCCCAGATTCCCTGCACCAGGCCGGTTTTCATGTCGAAGATGCCCGGCCCGCTGACCGTTTCGCGGCCGCTGGTGTCGGCCCGGCGGGTGACCGGCCAGCCGGCGAGGGTGCCGGTCGGCCAGACCGTGTCGTAGTGCCCGATGATCAGGACGTGCCCCGGACCCGTCCCGCGGTAAGTCATGCGCAGCACGCTGCCGTAGTCGCCGCCGTCGTCCGTTACCTCTCCCTCGGGTTCTCCTAGGTGGCCGACACCCAGCCCGCGAAGCCGGGCCAGTCCCAGCTCCAGCGCGGGAAGGTCGGCGCTGTAGGTCTCGGTTTCGACGAGGCTGACGATGTCGTCCAGCATGGACTCGCGGCTGCGCTGCGCCGCTTCGAGCAGGGATGGCACGATGGGTCTCCTTATTAGTAGGCAGTGGCTGCGCGGCCTAGCTGTTCTTTCCCCGGGCAGCGACGTCCCAACGGTCGACGACGTGGCCGCTGCTGACCACGGCGACGGTGTCAACGAGGTTGACCGCCACGCAGACATGGTTGGGAATCACCCGCAGCCTGGTTCCGAGGGCCGGAAGCTCTTGGTCATCGGGCCAGACCACGGTGGCGTGGTGTTCGGACAGCGCCGTGATGCGGGCTTCCGGATGATCCATCAGCCTCCCGAAGCCGGTGGCCCAGGCCGGCCGGTCGCCGCCGATGATCTTGCTGCCCGCGTCGAGGACCACCCTGCGGGGTGTGGCGCGATCTCCTTCATGCCGGCTGACCACTGTGGCCGCGATGGTCAGGGCGATATCCTCCAAGGCGCAGCGCTGAAGTTCGAACTGCTGGGCGTCGCCGAAGACATACACGCCCGGGCGCATTTCCGTGGCCGAGGTGGCTCCGGTCAGCGCGGCGGTCGGGGTCGAACCGCCGCTAGCCCGGCTGATCTCGAAGCCCGCTTCCGCCAGGAGTTTGGCCGCTTCGCGGAGGGCGCGTTCCTCCTGCTCCGCCGCCTCGACGGGCATGCCGGGCGCATAGCCGTGGCCGGGGAAGGTGAAGACGCCCGTGACGCGAAGCCCGGCGGCCGCCGCTGCCCGGGCGATTTCCACGGCCCGGCCGGGGCCGACGCCGCTGCGGTGGTGGCCGCTGTCGATCTCCACCAGAACCTCGATCCCGCCCGCGGCGCTGCCGAGGTGTCTTGCCATGTTTTCGACCGCTTCGACCGAGTCGGTTCCGACCGCGATGCGGGCCCGGGTGCTGAGCCGGGCGAGGCGCTCCGCCTGCCGCTCGCCGAGCCAGAGCGGGTAGGCGATGAAGATGTCATCGACCCCGCGCTCGACGAAGACTTCGGCCTCGCCGATGGTGGCGACTGTCAGCCCCACCGCCCCTGCGGCCAGCTGCAGGGCCGCGATTTCCGGAATCTTGTGGGTCTTGGCGTGCGGCCGCAATTGAAGCCCCTTGGCGCCGGCCGTCTCCGCCATCCGTGCGATGTTCCGCTCAAGCACTTCCCTGTCGATCACGATTTCCGGCGTTTGGATCTCGTCTGGAATTGCGTGCATCAATGACCTTCCTCCGGGCAGTTCGTGTAACCCAGAATGACAGCTCCGCCCCGTTTGCGCTGGTTCGGGGGCGGCGCCTTACTTCGTGGACGCTACCGGAACTTCCAACCGCGGTTTCCGTCGGTGGAAGCCCGTGGCGTCCTCGAAGGCGTGGGCCACGCGCAGCAGCAACTGGTCGGCCTGGTCCGCGGTGATGATCTGGAGTCCCACCGGCAGGCCGGACGGGGTGAAGCCTCCCGGGATGGACAGGGTCGGCAGGCCGGTCGCGGAGATGAGGCAGGCCGCGCGCATCCAGTCCAGGTAGGTATCCATCGGAACCCCCTCGATGCTGGCCGGGTACTCCAGTTCGGCATCGAACGGCAGGACCTGGACCGCCGGCGCCAGCAGGACGTCGTAGCGCGAGAAATAGTCCCGCACGGCCGCCGCCAGCCTTGCCCGCGCGGAGTTGGCATCGATGAAGTCCTGGGCGGTGAGGTCCATCCCCTTGCCCACGTTCCACTGCACGGCGTGCTTCATCTGGTGACGGTGTTCCGCCAGGAGGTGGCCGTAGCTGGTCGCGAAGTCGAAGGCGCGGGTGGTTTGGAAGACCTCGTCCGCGTCGGAGAGATCCGGGCAGGCAACCTCCACGCGCGCTCCGAGCTCCTCGAAGACGCTGAGGCTCGGAGCCAGCACCTCGAGCACTTCACGCTCCACCGGCACGCCGAGGCCGAAGTCGGCGGTCCAGCCGATCCGCAGCCCGTCCAGCTTGCCGGGTGCCTCCGAGTCGTAGGAGCCGTCAAGGGCCACCGAGGAGGGGCTGGCTCCGTCCGGCCCGGCCAGGACGCGCATCAGGTAGCGGACGTCTTCGACATCATGGGCCAGCACGCCCTGGCGCGAGATCCAGGCCCACGGATTCTTGGCGGGTAGCATCGGAATGCGCCCGAGGGACGGCCGGTAGCCCACGAGGTTGCAGAAGGATCCCGGGGTCCGCAGCGACCCGCCCATGTCCGAACCGTCGCCGGCGGCCTGGATGGACGCGGCGATGGCCGCCGCGGCTCCGCCGCTGCTGCCGCCGGCGCTTCGCGTCGGATCGTAGGGGTTGGTGGTGGTGCCAAAGAGCGGATTGAAGGTGTGCGAACCGGCCGCGAACTCCGGGACGTTGGACTTGCCGGTGGTGTTGACTCCCGCATTCTTGAGCCGCCGGATGATCAGGCTGTCCTCCTGGGGGACGTTGTCCGCCAGGATCGGCGAACCGAGCGTGGTCCTGAGCCCCTTGGTCAGGTGGTTGTCCTTGTGCGTCATCGGCACCCCATGCAGCGGGCCCGCTTCCGATCCGGACGCCAGCCGTTCGTCGGCCTCCTCCGCGCGCCGCCATGCGGTTTCCGCATCCAGCGTCACGATCGCGTTGATGACCGGATTGACTTCCTCGATCCGTGCCAGGTGGGACTCGAGGGCCTCGCGTGCCGATATGTCCCGCCGGCGGATCCCGCCCGCCAGTTGGCGTAGGGACAAAGCCTGGATATCGCTGTTCATGGATCTCCTCGTTCAGGTCCGGCATGTGGGGACCGGCGCCGTTGCGGCGCCCTGTCCCCAGCTTGCCCTGCGCCCGAGAACCGGAACTAGGGCAACGCGCTGATTGAGCATTTCCGCCCGTTTCGTGGCCGATTGGCGCAATCGGAGCGAAAAGCCGTAACAGGCAATGCGCCGGAAACATGGACCGGCTTAAGTAGGAACAACACCACGCGAATGTGCCGTAGGTCACTTACCGTTGAAGACCATGCCGAAGGAGCGCCCATGTCCAGTCGCCTTCACGATCCGTCAGCCTCAGCGACGGCCACCGTTGATGAGCTGCCCAGGGGGTTAAGGCCCTTCTTCAAGGTGCTGTCCGGGATCGAGTATGTGGGCAACAAGCTTCCCCATCCGTTCCTGCTCTTCTGGATCCTGGCCGCGGTACTGGCGGTCGTCAGCGCCGTGCTTGCAGCGGCAGGGACGAGCGTCGTGCTCCCCGATTCGGGCGAGACGGCAGCGGTGAAGAGCCTGCTGAGCGGCGAGGGCGTCGCCATGATCTTCGGCACTGCCCTCGAGAACTTCGCCGGCTTCGCCCCTTTGCCGATCATCGTCACGATCATCCTCGGGGTCGCCGTGGCGGAGCAGTCGGGCCTGCTCAAGTCCCTGCTGCGCGTCACGGTGGTGCGCCTTCCCGCCAAGTGGGTCACCTTCGCCGTGGCATTCGCGGGCATGATGTCCCACGTCATGTTCGACGCGGCCTTCGTCGTGGTCCTGCCGCTGGCCGCCATGGCTTTCAAGGCCGCCGGCAGGAGCCCCGTGCTGGGCATCATGGTGGCCTTCATCTCGATCTCCGGCGGCTACAACGCGTCGCCCCTCATCACCCCCAGCGACGCGATCATCTCATCGCTGACCACCTCGGCCGCCCAGATTGTCGATCCGGGCTACACGGTGACGCCGGTGGCCAACTACTTCTTCAGCCTGGCCTCGTCCGTCGTGCTGTCCGTCTTCATCACCCTGGTCGTCGAACTGGTGATGAAGAAGCGGGCGAACCTGGAGCCCGACGCGGGCACCAATGACGACGACACGGATTTGGCCTTGGCCCTGGCACCGGAAGAGAAGCGGGGCCTGCGCCGCGCCGGCATCGCCCTGGCCGTGTTCGCCGCCGCCGTGGTGGCCGCCCTCCTGCCGGCCGACTCCCCGCTGCGCGGCGAGGACGGCGACCTGATCCGCTCCGTGGTGCTGCAGAACATCGCCTTCTTCATCGCGCTGGGGTTCGTCCTGACCGGCTGGGTCTACGGCCGCACCACCGGCAGCCTGCGCCGGGCCGCGGACATCCCGCACGCCATGGCCGCCGGGCTGAAGACCCTGACGCCGATCCTCGTCCTGTTCTTCGCCATCTCCCAGTTCCTGGCGTACTTCAAGTGGACCGGCATCGGCAGCGTCATCGCCGTCAATGGTGCGCACCTGCTGCAGACAGGCGGCATCCACCCCCTGGTGGTGTTCGGGCTGATGCTGATCCTGATCTCGCTCATGAACATCCTCGTCACGAGCGGATCGGCCATGTGGTCGCTGCTGGCCCCGATCCTCGTGCCGATGCTGATGTACGTGGGAATCAACCCCGAAACCACCCAGGCCGTCTACCGGATCGCCGACTCCTGCACCAACGCCGTCACCCCGATGTCTGCGTACTTCGTCGTGGCGCTCGGCTTCATCCAGGGCTACCGCAAGGACGCCGGCATCGGCACGCTGGCCTCCTTCACCATTCCGCTGGCCTTCGGCATGCTCGTGGTGTGGGCGGCCCTGTTCAGCGTCTGGTATTTCCTGGGCCTGCCCCTGGGCCCGGGGGTTCCCATCCGCTAGCGCCCGACGCATCCAGGCACCGGGCTGCTTCCCGGACGGAGCGCCCCCAGGGGCGCTCCGTCCGGGAAGCTACCTAATGGAAGCTGCTTAATAGAGGTAGGAGGCCGGAGCCATGGCACCCAGGCGGCTGCCGCTGCGCTTGGTGGCCTTCAGGATGGGCGTCACCGAAACCGAATCGGCCAATGCCGACCATTCCGACCGGGTGACCATCTGGTGCAGGGCCAGGCGGTCCGTGCAGGCCAGGTTGACGAGCACGCTGTTCGTTCCTCCCAGGGCCGCCGCGTAGCGGACCTCGGAATGCTTGAGCAGTGCCTCGACCAGTTCATCGTGCCGTGCGGGCGCGACCTTGACCCAGGCCATGGCCTCGGCCTTGAAACCCAGCAGGGAGGGCTCCACCACCACACGCAGTCTCGACTGGTGGTTGGCCTCGAGGCTCTCCAGATGGCGGCGGACGGTATTCTCGGAGATCCCCACCATTCGCCCGATTTCCGACGTCGGAGTGCGCGCGTCGTTAGCCAGGATGCGAAGGATCGCCCGGTGCACGTCGGGAATCTCCGAGCCGCCGCTCCCGTCAGGCTGGTACACGTCCTGGCGGGAGCGGGCCAGGGCACCGAGCTGCGCCGCGGTAAGGATGCCGGGCCGCCACTCCCGCACCGAACGGTAGAGCCGCGTAATCGGATCGATGCGCAGTTCCCGGATCCCTGCCACGCTCGGCAGGTCGTCGAGCACCAGGTCGGCGAGGTGCGCGTCATCCACCTGCAGCTCGGCGACGCAGTCTTCCTCGCCGGAGGTGGCGTACACGAACACTGTGTCGTCCCGCCGGGCCAGGCCCGCGGCCACCGAACGCGTCATGCCAACCAGGCAGCGGGCGCGCAGGATCGCGACTCCGGAAGCCCCGATGACGCCGACCACCCGCACGTCGCCGGATTCCAGCAGTTCCCTGCCGCGCCGCGTCACCGTCCGCTCCGCCTCGCCCAGCACCGTCGCGATCCGCGACCAGGACGCCCGGGGGTATGCCTGGAGGGCCGCCGTGATGCGGCAGCTCAAGAGGTCGAATTCCTCATTGTCGTGGCTCATTGGCACACCTCCATACACGGTCCCGATCGTCGAAAAGTCTACGCGGAAGTGGTTGACAGGCCGCTTCCGCGATGTGCAATATATTGCATACCAGAACCCTCAGCCGCAGTTCCATAGACAGGATCTCCCATGGCCATCACAGATTTCGAGCGTTACCCGCTGACCTTCGGGCCCAGCCCGATCCATCACCTGCCGCGGCTGACGCAGCATCTGGGCGGGGCCCAGGTCTGGGCGAAGCGTGAGGACGTCAACTCCGGCCTGGCGTTCGGCGGCAACAAGACCCGCAAGCTCGAATACATCGTGCCGGACATCCTCGCCGAGGGCGCCGACACCATCGTGTCGATCGGCGGCTTCCAGTCGAACCACACCCGCCAGGTCGCCGCCGTCGCCGCCAAGCTGGGCCTGAAGGCCCGCCTGGTGCAGGAAAGCTGGGTGGACTGGCCGGACCCGCTGAATGACCGCGTCGGCAACATCCTGCTCTCCCGCCTGATGGGCGCCGACGTCCGCCTGGACGCCGCCGGCTTCGACATCGGCATCCGCGACTCCTGGAAGGACGCCCTCGCCGAGGTCGAGGCCGCCGGAGGCAAGCCCTACCCCATCCCCGCCGGCGCATCCGAGCACAAGTTCGGCGGACTCGGCTTCGCCAACTGGGCCTACGAGGTCCGCCAGCAGGAGGAGGAGTTCGGGGTCTTCTTCGACACCATCGTGGTCTGCACCGTCACCGGTTCCACCCACGCCGGCATGATCGCCGGGTTCGCCGCGCTCGAGGACGAAGGCGGCCGGCCCCGCCGCGTCATCGGCATCGACGCCTCCGCCACCCTGGCCAAGACCCACGACCAGGTCGGCCGGATCGCCCGGGACACCGCCAAGCTGATCGGCCTCGAGCGCGACCTGCGCGAGGACGAGATTACCGTCCTCGAAGGCTGGGCCGGCGACCTCTACGGCATCCCCGTCGACTCCACCCTGGAGGCCATGCGGCTGGGCGCCTCGCTGGAAGCGATGATCACCGACCCGGTCTACGAGGGCAAGTCCCTGGCCGGCCTGATCGACCTGGTCAGCAGCAAGGAAATCCCGGCCGACAGCAACGTCCTCTACGCCCACCTCGGTGGCCAGCCGGCCCTCAACGCCTACAGCGGCCTGTTCCGCTCCTAGGCCATAACGACGGCGGGGCGCGCCTTCCGCACGTTTCCCGCCCAGGTGCGCACCGCCGTCGTACTCCCCGACCTGAAAGGACAGCACCATGACAGAAACGGCCGTGTCCGCGGACGCCGGAGATTCACCCTCGGTCAATGGGCGCCCGCTCTCGGCCGCCGCCAGCCTGGACGACGACGTCCTCGACTCAATCGCGCAGCGGGTCCTCTGGCTGTCCACGGCGATGATCGACGCCGCCAACCGGGGACGGCCCAACGCCTCCGGCGTGAAGGCCGGCGGGCACCAGGCCTCCAGCGCCTCGATGGCCGGCATCATGACCTCGCTCTGGTTCTCGGAGCTGACCCGGGAGGACCGCGTCTCGGTCAAGCCGCACGCGTCCCCGGTGCTGCACTCCATCAACTACCTGCTGGGCGAGCTGGACGAGTCCTACATGTCCCGGCTGCGCGAGAAGGGCGGGCTGCAGAGCTATCCCAGCCGGACCAAGGATCCGGATACCGTCGACTTCTCCACCGGCAGCGTCGGTATCGGCGCCACCGCCCCCGCCTGGGCCGCGCTCTCCCACCGCTACCTGCGCGACCAGTTCCCCGACATCCCCAAGGGCGGCCGATTCATCAGCCTGCTCGGCGACGCGGAACTGGACGAGGGCGCCGTCTGGGAGGCCGTCACGGACCCCGCCGTTCGCCAGCTCGGCGAGCTGCTCTGGATCGTCGACCTGAACCGGCAGTCCCTGGACCGGATCATCCCCGACGTCCAGATCCAGCGGCTGCAGGGCATGTTCGCCGCCGCGGACTGGCAGGTCCTCACGTGCAAGTGGGGCCGCCGGATCGAGCAGCTGTTCGCCGCGCGCGGCGGAGAAGAACTGCGGCGCCGGCTCGAGGACATGCCGAACGAGGAATACCAGCGGCTGCTGCGCAGCCACCCGGACCAGCTGCACGAGCGCCTGCTCGGCGCGAACCCTGATCCCCAGCTGGCCGAGCTTCTCGACGGCGTGCCCCCGCTCGACCTCGCCGCCGCCATCCGCGACCTGGGCGGCCACGACATCGGGCTGCTGCTGGACACCTACAAGCAGGTGGATTCCAGCCGGCCCACCGTCATCTTCGCCTACACGGTCAAGGGCCGCGGCCTGGCGACCGAGGGGCATCCCAACAACCACGCCGCGCAGCTGACCGAAGCCCAGATGCGCGAGCTCGCCCAGCTGTCCGGCATGGAGCTGGAGCACCCGTGGCAGCGTTTCGAAGCGGGCAGCGAGGAGGCCGAAGCGTGCCGGCACGCCGCCGCACGGCTGAAGCGCCCCGCCGTCGCCGATCGGCCCGCGCCGCAGCTGCCGGCGGAACTTCCCTGGTCCTACAAGGCGACCGGGTCGACGCAGGCGGCGCTCGGCCGGTTCCTCTCCGACCTGCTGCGCGGCGCGCCCGAGGCCGCCTCGCGGGTGGTCACGCTCAGCCCGGACGTTGCGTCCTCGACCAACCTCGGCGGGTGGATCAACAAGACCGGCGTGTGGGCCGTCGGCGAGCGCCGCGACTGGTTCGCGGACGACGTCGAGCGCCTGCTGAAGTGGACCGAAGGAGCGCAGGGCCAGCACATCGAGCTCGGCATCGCCGAGGTCAACCTGGTCTGCCTGGCCGGCGAACTCGGGGCGACCTGGAGCCGGTGGGGCCAGCCGCTGATCCCGATCGCGACCCTGTACGACCCGTTCGTCAACCGCGCCCTGGAGCCCTGGTCCTACGGGATCTACGCCGGCGGCCAGTCCATCCTGGTCGGCACGCCCTCCGGCGTCACCCTCGCCCCCGAAGGCGGCGCCCACCAGTCCATCAACACGCCCTCCATCGGTCTTGAGCAGCCCGGAACGGTGGCCTGGGAGCCGGCCTTCGCCCAGGACCTCGAGTGGTGCATGCTCACGGCGATGAACCAGATCGGCCGCCCGGGCGGCAGTTCCGCCTATTTCCGGCTCTCCACCCGACCGGTGGATCAGGCCCTGGCCCGGCTGCCCCAGGACCCGGCGCTTCGTGAACGCCGGCGCGAGCACGCCGTCGCCGGCGGCTACCGGATCGTCCAGCACGAGCCCGGCACCGAACAGGTCACCTTGGTTGGGGTCGGCGCGGTGATGCCCGAAGTCCTCGAGTCGGCTGCCCGGCTGGAATCGCTCGGCGTACGGGCCGGCGTCGTCTGCCTGACCAGCCCCGACCTGGTCTTCCGCTCGCTGCAGGACCGGCACAGCACCGCCGGCAGCCAGCGCACGGCCATCGTCGACGCGCTGTTCCCGGCGGAGCAGCGGGCGCCAATCGTCACGGTCATGGACGGCCACCCGCACACCCTGGCCTTCCTCGCCGGCGTCCGCGGAGACCGCATCCGCAACCTCGGGGTCACGGAGTTCGGTCAGTCCAGCAGCCTGGAGGACGCGTACAAGATCCACGGCATCGACGTCGATTCGATCGTGCGCGCGGCGGCGGACCTGACCGGCCTCTGACGCATAGGCTGGCACGATACGACCTTGAGGAGTTGCGACAGTGTTTACCGGCCTCAGCGCTTTCCCGCTCACCCCGCTCGCCAACGACGCGGTCGACGAGGACGCCTTTGCCCGCCTGGTCCGGCGGCTCGCCGACGCGAAGGTCGATTCGATTACCGCGTTGGGTTCCACCGGCTCCTACGCCTACCTGACGGGTGAGGAACGACGCCGGGTGGCACGCCTCGCCGTCGAAAACGCCGGTGATGTCCCCGTGTTCGTCGGGATCGGGGCGCTGCGGACCTCGCAGGTCCTCGCCAACGCGGAGCAGGCGGAACAGGCCGGAGCCTCGGGCCTCCTGCTGGCCCCGATGACCTACCAGCCGCTGACCGACGACGACGTGTTCGAGCTCTTCCGGACGGTCACGGCGCAGTCGTCGCTGCCCGTCATTGTCTACGACAACCCGGGCACCACGCACTTCGCGTTCAGCACCGAACTGTACGGCCGCATCGCCGAGCTTCCAGGTATTGCCTCGATCAAGATCCCCGGCGTTCTGGACGATCCGGAACAGGCGCGGGAGCGGATCCGGGAGATCCGCTCGGTCATCCCCGCGCACGTGACGGTCGGTGTGTCCGGCGATGCGAAGGCTGCCGCCGGCCTGGCCGCCGGCTGCGACGCCTGGTACTCGGTCATCGGCGGCACCCTGCCCGAACCGGCCCTGCGGATCACGCGCGCAGCCCAGGAGGGGCGGACCGCCGACGCGCTGGCCGAGTCCGAACGGCTTGCTCCACTATGGCGGCTGTTCGCCGAGTACGGCGGAAGCCTGCGCGTCATCGCCGCCATCGCCGAGCAGCTGGGGCTTGCCCCCAAGGCCTGCCTGCCGCTGCCCATCCTGGGATTGGACGAGCAGCAGCGTGCCAGCGTGCTGGGTGTCATCAGCGAACTGGGGCTCGACCGCTAGCTGGCGGCTGCCTGCCGCTAGGACCGAACCGGCCAGGACGCGGTGATGGCGGCACCGCCGTCGGGAGAATCGCCGATGGTGATCGTCCCGCCGTGGGCCTCGGCCACGCGCGCGCAGATGGCCAGGCCAAGGCCGGTTCCCTGCGGCTCGCCGGCGCGGTTGAGCCGGCCGAGCGGCGCCAGCACCCGGGCCCGGTCGGCGGCGGGAATGCCCACGCCGTTGTCGTGGACGACGATTCCGCTCATCCCGGGTTCGATAACCGCCTCGACCCGTATCCGCGGCGCCCTGCCGGCAGGGCAGTAGCGAATGGCGTTGACCAGCAGGTTCTGCACCAGGGCCCGCAGCTGGGCTTCATCCCCGCGCACACTGCCGCCGGAGCTGGTGATCCGCGCACCGGACTGCGAGACCAGTCCGCGGATGTCCGCAGTGACCTCGCCGGTCAGAGCCTGCAGGTCCAGCTGCCGGACCTCGATCCGCTGGTCCGTCGTCGAATACTCCAGCAGCTCCTCCAGCGTGGCGAGCATGCGCTTGCCCGCGCTGCTTGCCTTGCGGAGATTGCCCGCGACCCGTTCGTCATCGGTCTGGTCCTCGGCTATTTCGAGATGCCCGAGGACCGTGGTCAGGGGCGTGCGCAGGTCGTGGCTGATCTCGCCGGCAAACGTCTTGAGCCGCTCGTTCGACAGCGCCGCCTCGGCCAGCGCGGCGTCGAGCTGGCGGCCGCGGAACTGCAGCTGGAGCACGTCCGCCACGTGCTCCGCCAGGCTCTCGAGGACGGCCTGGTCCTTCGGTTTCAAGGTGGCGGGATACGGGGAGAAAACGCACAGCGACCCGAGGGCCACCTCGGCGACCAGCGGCACCGAGACGTAGAAGCGCACATCGCCCAGGATTCCCGTGACGAACGGGTTGCCGCGGAACCGTGCGTCCTCGGACGCGTCCGGAACCACCGTCGTCGTACCCGAACGGAAGACCTGCGCGCACATCGAGTCCTCGCGCGAGCAGATCCCCGGCTCCAGCCCGTGGGCGGCGATCTGGTGCTGCTCGTCGGCGGTGATCACGTTCACCACCGCGAACGGCGCGCCGCAGACCGTCGCCGCCGTGCGGGCCAGCCGGTTGAGCTGGTCCACCGGAACCACGCGCGCCCCCACGGGCTCCCCCGCACTGCGGGCCCTGCCCGTCCAGCCGGCGGGCAGCCCGTAGGCCACCATCCACGGCAGCCGCTCCTGCTCGAACCGGTCAGTCCCCGTCGACTCCGCATCCCGCAGGACACCGCCCGCACGGACCATGCTCGATACATCCGGACCGGACGACATGCCCCCACCCTCTCTTCAGCGCCAGGTACACAAGCCCGGCTCGAAGATCCCCCGGGATGGCTCGGCGGCTCCCTGCGCTCGATGGGGATGCGCCGTGCCCGGCAGACTGCTGAATCGTCTCATCACTGCCGCTGCAACGAGCCTACCCGAGCCGCGCCATGCATTTGAGGGCAAGTACGACGGCGGTGGGTGCCGCCGTCGTACTTGTCACCGTTTGGGTCCGGGTGACCCGGAGCGCCGGGCCCCAAGTCCGGGATCAGACCAGGTTGCCGAGCTTGAAGCCCTTGGCCGCTTCGCCGCGGTAGGAGCCGGACTCATCGTCCGCGCGGGTGTAGGAGAACCCGTCGGCGCCGATGGTCACCTCCATTTCGGAGGTGTCTTCGCGCTTGAGGACTTCCTGCGGGTTGCCGTCCAGGTCGAGGACCAGCGATGCCTCGGTGTACCAGGAGGGGACGACGGGGTTGCCCCACCAGTCGCGGCGCTGGTTGTCGTGGACGTCCCAGGTGATGACGGGGTTGTCCGGGTCGCCGGTGTAGTAG
>NZ_JBBCYT010000008.1:0-250344 GCF_037144715.1 Arthrobacter sp. USHLN218 | reverse complement strand
CCGGACCAGGAAGCCGTCGGTGATGACGTCGCCCGGGACGGTGCCGACGAAGACCAGCAGGTCCGTCTCTTCGAGCAGGTCGTAGGTGGGCTTGGGCCGGCCGTAGCCGATCGGACCGACGTAGGACGGGGAGCTGAACGGGATGTTGCCCTCGCAGCGCCATTCGGCGGCGGCGGGGATGTGGTGCTCCTCGAGCCACTGGGTCAGCAGGGTCGCGCCCTCCTGGGTCCAGTCGTTGCCGCCGGTGACGAAGAGCGGCTTCCTGGACTCTTCCAGCGCGGCCTTCAGCGCCTTCCAGTCGGTGACGCTCATGCCGCCCGGGGCGACGGGGATCGCCGGGTGCAGGGTCGCATCGACCTGTTCGCGGATGATGTCCTCGGGCAGGCCGACGACGACGGGGCCGGGGCGGCCGCTCATGGCCGCGAACATCGCCTCGGCGACGATCTCGGAGGCGCGCTCGGGGTGGTCGAGGACCATCACGCGCTTGGCGCCGGTGTCGAACCAGCCCTTGATGTCGAACTCCTGGAAGGCCTCGCGGTCGCGGTGCTCGAACGGGATCAGGCCCACGAAGAGCACCATCGGGGTCGAGTCCTGCCAGGCGGTGTGCAGGCCGACGTGCGCGTTGGCCGCCCCCGGGCCGCGGGTGACCATGGCGATGCCGGGAAGCTGGTTCATCTTGCCGTCGGCCTCGGCCATGTACGCGGCGCCGCCTTCGTGCCGGCAGACGACCGTCTCGATCGGGGACTCGTGCAGGCCGTCCAGCACGTCCAGGAAGCTTTCGCCCGGAACCACATAGGTCCGCTCGACACCGTGCGCGGCCAGCGAATCGACAATGACATGCCCGGCCGACTTCCGACCGGCTGCTCCCGTGTCTCCGATGGTCTCCGAATATTCGGCGATGTTCTGTGTCATGTGCTGCTGCATCTTTCTCGTTCTCTGGCTGCGTGGGCCGCTAGGGCAAGTTGATACGCGGGCTTTTCGTGGCCGGTTATCCGTTTCGGGACCGGAGCAGAACGCACAGTTTCCGTCGCAGTCCACCGGGGCGGAAAAGGATCGTCCCGGCACCGGATCCTGGCAGGTTCCCGGGTTAAGCCGGCACTTACTTGGCGGCTGTTTCAAGGCTTCCTTCCTGTGATGGTGCTTTCTCGTCATCGCGTCAGCGGTACTTGAACGCATGGGTCCTTCTGACGTGGATCCCCCGGATGGGCCAAAGCCCAAGGCCTCTCCTGGGCATCGGCCTCGGGAGACGGACCATTGCGCCTGTACCGGCCGGCAGCCGGTACAGGCGCATTACCGGTGTCAGGCCTGTCAGCAACGGTGCAGCTCCCGGGATGCGGGCCGGAGGCCTATGCGCTCGGAGCCCCGGATCGGGTCAGGTCTAAAGGGCCCGGTTCGGGACCGGCTGTGGATACCTGCTTAAGATACGGCCGGGGACATAAGAAGGCCGGCAACGCCGGCCGCGGCCACTGCATGGTCGTCCTCGACGGTGCTGCCGCTGACCCCGACCGCGCCGATTACGTGGCCGTCGCGGGTGATGGGCAGGCCGCCGGGGAAAGTGATAAGGCCGCCGTTGGACACTTCAATGTTGTAGAGGGGACCGCCGGGCTGTGAAAGAGCCCCGAGGGATCCGGTGGGCATATCAAAGTAGCGGGCCGTCCGGGCCTTGGTAATTGAGATGTCGATGCTGCCCAGCCAGGCTCCGTCCTGGCGGGCGAAGGCCTTGAGGTTTGCTCCGGCGTCGACCACTGCCACGTTCATGGCCACGCCGCGGTCAGCGGCCTCGGCGAGGGCAGCGGCGAGGATACGTTCGGCTTGCTCGAGGGTGATGTCAGTCATTGTGTTTCGCTTTCTGTGCAGGTGGTGGTGGCAGGTGTCAGGGGTAGAGTCCGCGGAGTCGATGTGCTTGCGCCACGCGGGCGACAGCGATGCTGGTAGCCGCGGACCGAAGGGTGCGGCCGGTGCTTTTTGCCTCTCCTTGGACGGTGTGCCAGGCGGCGGTGATACGGTCTGTCAGTTTGGTTTCCACTTCGAGCGTGCTCCACCAGTACGCCTGATTGGCCTGGACCCATTCGAAGTAACTGACGATGACGCCGCCGGCGTTGGCAAGGATGTCCGGGACCACGAGGGTGCCGCGGTCGGCCAGGATGGCGTCGGCGTCCGGTGAGGTGGGGCCGTTGGCGCCTTCCACGATGATGTCGGCACGGATTCGGGCGGCGTTGGCGGCGGTGATGACTCCTTCGATGGCGCAGGGCAGTAGGAGCTGGACGTCGAGTTCGAGCAGCAGACTGTTGTCCAGGGCCTCACCGCCGTTGAAGCCGCTCACGGATCCGGTGCGGGCGACGTGTTGCTCCAGGGCGTGAATGTCCAGGCCGTTGCTGCGGTACACGGCGCCGAACTGGTCGCTGACCGCTATGACGCGGACGCCGGCGTCAGCCAACAGCCGTGCGGCTCCTGCGCCGACCTTTCCAAAGCCCTGAATTGCCGCCGTCGAGCCTTCAGGGGATACGCCCCGGGAGCGCAGCGCTTCGAGTGCGATGTGAACGACGCCCAGGGATGTTGCGTTCGCCCGCCCTCGGGAACCTCCGATCTCCAGTGGCTTCCCGGTGACGGAACCGGGGACCGAATAGCCGCGTCCGGTCGAGATCGTGTCCATGATCCATGCCATGGTTTGTTCATCGGTTCCGATGTCCGGGGCGGGAATGTCCCGTTCTGGGCCGATGAAGTCCGCCAGTTCGCTAACGTATCGGCGTGTGACCCGTTCCAGTTCACCGGTGGAGTGCTGCCGCGGGTCGATTGCCACTCCGCCTTTGGCGCCGCCGTAGGGGATATCGATGAGCGCGCACTTCCAGCTCATCCACATCGCCAGGGCGCGGACCTCGTCGAGGTCAACGGAGGTGCTGAACCGGATTCCGCCCTTGGCCGGACCGCGGGAGACGTTGTGCTGTACGCGGTGCCCGGTGTACAGGGACATGGAGCCGTCGTCGCGCCGCAGGGGTATCCGGACGGTCATTTCCCGGCGGGGCTGGGCGAGGAGGGCATGAATGCCCTCTTCAAGTCCGAGGAAGCGTGCGGCCTCGGCCAGTTGCTGGTGGGCTGCGGCCAGCGGACCGTCAGCGGTGGAGACAGTGGCCGGTTCGGCTGTCATGGCCATCAGACCTGCGCAGCGGCCGGTTGTGCGGCAGGCTGCATGGATGCGTAGGCGGACAGGAGCCGGTCGGTGTCCTGCATTTGCTCCAGCCAGATGCTGCGGACGATGTCGATGCGGTCTTCGGGTTCTTGCAGGCTTGAGAGGTAGGCGGTGAGGTTTGCCCCGCCCTCTCCGGCCTGCTCATGCAGTTCGAGCATCCTGGTGACGGTCCTGGCCTGCATGCCGTAGATCGGGATCTGGGGTCCGCGCGGTGCGATCATGCCGACGTAGTAGAGCTTTTCCAGTCCTTCGGGCAGGATTCCTGCGGCGTAGCGGACCGGGGCTCCTGCCCGGCGGGGAATGAGCCGGCTGTCCAGGAACGGCAGGCTGGCGTGGAATCCGGTGGCCCAGAGGATCGTGTCATACTCGCGCCTGGTTCCGTCGCTGAAGTGGACCGTGTTGCCGTCGAGCCGCTCGATGCCGGGGACGACGCGGACACGGCCGTGATGGATCCAGTAGAGCAGCAGGTCGTTGACCACGGTGCTGCCCTCGGCGAGGGTGCGGTGTTTGGGTTCGGGCATGCCCGGGTAGTTGTGCCACTCCCCGACGGAAACGCGGGCCAGGAGCCTGTTGATGAGATCCTGCTCCTCGGGCGCGAACTGGGCGAGGAATTCGACCTCCTGGCGCGGTTTGCCGAAGTAGGTCTTGGGCTGGAAGTACGTGCCCTCGCGGATCACGATATCCGCCTCGAGCCGGTGCTGTGCGACGTCCACGGCCAGGTCGCAGCCGGAGTTGCCGGCGCCCACGATCAGGACGCGGTTGCCGTCGATGTCGCGGACGTTGTTGTATTCGCTGGAGTGCAGCTGCTTCCCGGCGAACGTCCCGGGAACCTGCGGGACCTTCTTGTCCCACAGGTGGCCGTTGGCCACGATGACTCCGTCGTAGAAGCCGGTCCCGGCGGACGTGGTGACCTGCCAGCCGGCGGATCCGGTGGGGCCTTCGGTGGGAACGGGGGTGACGGAGAGTACTTCGGTGTTGAACCGGATGATGTCGTAGTGTCCGTGCTTCCGGGCGTAGGACTCGATGTACTCGCGGACCTGGTCCCGGCGCGGGAAGTGCGGGTAGTGGGCCGGCATCGGGAAGTCCTCGAAGTGCGTCATGTCGCGGGAGGTGATCAGGTGCAGGGCTTCGTAGTCGGTGTGCCAGTGGCCGCCGACGCGGTCGGTCTTTTCGAAGCAGTCGACCTCGTGCCCGGCCTGGCGCAGTTGCTGGAGGGCGGAGATGCCGGCGGCGCCGGCACCGATGACGCAGTAGCGGGTCATGGTGGAGATTTCCGTTCGTGAGAGGGGTGGGTGGGTCAGCGGATGACGTCGCCGCCGGAGAGGGTGACGGTTTCGCCGGTCATGAATCCTGCGGTGGGGCTTCCGGTCAGCAGCCAGGCCCATTCGGCGATCTCGGCGGGCTGGGCGACGCGGCCGACCGGGATGGCGGCGGCAGCGGCATCCATGCGTCCGGTCGCGCGGTTGCCGGGGGTGTCCACCCAGCCCGGGGCGATGGCGTTGACGCGGATCCGGCGGTCGGCCAGTTCCAGGGCCGTGGCTTTGGTGATCATGATGACGGCGGCTTTGGAGGCGCCGTAGACGAGCTGTCCCGGGGAGACCTGGAAGCCGTCCACGGAGGCGAAGTTCACGATCGCCGAACCTTCGGGCATGTATTGTGCCGCGCTGGCCATGACGTTCAGGACGCCGAGGACGTTGATGTCGAACACCTGCCGGTACAGCTCTTCGGTATAGGTCTCCAGGGTCGAGGGCGGGTAGACGCCGGCGATGTTGGCGACGGCGTGGATAGCGCCGCCAAGCTCGGGAACGACTTTTTCAAGCGTGCTTTCGAGCGTCGCCCGGTCCTGGACATCCATGGCCAGGGGGATGACCCGTCCGGCGTCGGCCTCCAGTACCGGGGGAACGATGTCGACGGCGATGACGGCCCATCCTTCCCGGAGGAAGACTTCGGAGGTGGCCCGGCCCATGCCGCTGCCTGCTCCGGTGACCAGGGCAACCTGGGGTGTGCTGTTCATGATTGAGTCCTTCGTGGGTGAGGCTGCCGCAGACCGGCAGAGATTGGAATGACCGGAGTACCGGGTGTCTTACGGCTTGACCGTGGACATGATCTGGGTGCTTAGCGAGGCCAGGGATTTGTTGCGGGTCTCCTCCGCCCAGGCGATGCTGATCAGGAGTCCGAGAACCGTCAGGCCCACCCCGATGAGCATGGTCGGGCCGGTGCCGAGGCCGCTCAGGGAGAGCGGAACCATGTAGGTGCCTATGGCCGCGCCGATGCGGCTGATGGCGGTGGCCAGCCCGACGGCGGAGGCACGGATACTGGTGGGGAACAGCTCGTTGGGGTAGATGAACACCAGGATGGTTCCTGCCCCGCTGGCAAGGGTGAAGAGGAAGAAGGACACCATTACCAGCCATCCCGGTCCCTCAGGCCACAGGCCTAGCGGCAGCAGGAATACCGCGGCCGCCACGAAGGTCCAGATCATCAGGGGGCGGCGTCCGTAGGTCTCCACCCAGCGCAGGGCCGGAAGCGAGCCGAGCAGGAAGCCGAGGTTGAGCACTATCTGGCCCAGGGTTTCCTCCGCGCCGCCGTTGCCGAGCCCGAACTGTGCCAGAATGATCGGCCCGTAGGTGAAGAGAGCGAACTGCGGAAGGGAGATACACATCCAGGTCAGTCCGCAGAACATGACGCGCTTCAGGAACGGGGCCGCCAGGAGCGAGCGGAAGCTGGTCTTGGCCTCGGCTTCCTCGTCGGCGGTGAGCGCAAGAATATCCTCCGTGGTGACCTCGCGTTCCAAGGCCGTGGAGACCGCGACTCGGGCTTCCTCAATCCGGCCCTTGGCCACCAGCCAGCGGGGTGATTCGTGGGCACCCAGGCGCAGCAGCATCACGATGGCACCAAACACGGCACCGCTGGCCAGCATCCAGCGCCAGGCCTCCGGGCCGTAAAGACTGGTCAGCGCGAAACCGACCAGGTAGGCGACGATGGCACCCACCAGCCAGATGGTCGACAGCCATCCGATCACTGCACCGCGCCGCTTCCTGGGCATCCACTCCGTCAGCAGCGCAGTGGCAATCGGATAGTCGGCGCCGATGGCCAAGCCGACGACCAGCCGCAGCAGGATCAGCTGGAGGCCGTCCGTAATGAACAGGCAAGCGGCAGAGGCGGCGATCATGGCGAGCAGATCGACGGTGTACATCACCTTCCGCCCGATGCGGTCGGTGACCGGCCCAAAAATCAGGCTGCCGAGGAACAGCCCCACGAGCGAGGCGGCACCGGCCAGACCCAGGGCTCCGGCCCCGAGTCCCAGCTCGGTGCTCGCACCGGCGAGGGCAACGCCCACAATGCTGAGCAGATAGCCGTCCAGAAACGGCCCTCCGGAGCAGGCCGCAATGAGCTTGCGATGGTAACGGGTCAGGGGTCCATCATCGATCAGGTGTGGAGTGGCGGCAGAAGTCGTCATAGTGGGTCCTTCATGGATAGGCGGAATACGCCCCGAGGGCGGCACATGGGCTCGTTCCCGGTTATGACAACTAACTGTAAGAAGGATCACACCCGAGGTGTAGACTCAGTTCACGACCCTTCCTCAAGGAAATGCCTATGCCAAGCCTGACCCTTCAGCAGCTCCGCTACTTCCTCTCGGCAGCCAGACACAAGACCCTCTCCGCCGCCGCCGAAGCAGAGCACATCGCCCAGCCGAGCCTGTCCGAGCAGATCCGCCGGCTCGAGCACGTCCTCGGGGTCAAGCTCTTCACACGGACCAACCGGGAGCTCCAGCTCACGGAGGCGGCGCGGCTGCTCCTACCCCATGCGGAACGCGCGCTGGCGGAAGTGGAAAACCTCTCCGACGTGGTCCGTGAGGTCCGGACGCTGCAGGGTGGAACGGTATCCTTCGGCACCTTCAACAGTGCCCACCTGTACCTCCTGACAGGTTTGATCCGCGATTTCCACGAGCAGTACCCACTGGTCAAGATCCGACTGGTGGGCCTGAATTCATCAGAAGTTGCCGATGCCGTGCGCTCCGGAGACCTGGAGGCGGGCCTTGTCCAGCTGCCTGTCGATGACCGGGGCCTGTCCGTGGGGCCGCCGGTACTCAGGGATGAAGTCGTGTACGTCAGTGCCGTGCCCGGCCGGGCCTTGCGTCCCGTTACCATCGGAGAGCTCGCCGAGGCCCCGTTGATCCTATCGGAGGCGCGGTGGTCAAATTCGGATCCGTTGCGCCTCTCATTGACCGAACGCGCACAGCAGGCGGGCGTCAGCCTCGACCCCATCGCCGAAGTTGAATTCCAGACCCACGCGGTCGAACTCGCGGCCCAGGGTGTAGGCGATTCCCTCGTGTCCTACCACGTGGCAAAATCCATGATCCAGAAACATGGCCTGGCTCATGTTCCCCTCGAACCGGCCTTCGAGGAGTATTTCGCCTTCATCACTCATGCGAACGGTTCGCTGTCCCCAGCGACCAGGGAATTCATGAAACACGCCCACCGGCATATTTCCCTGCTACAAGGGCCACCCGCGACTCGCACCCCGCGGAGCGGCCACAACAGGGCGGGCGCTTCCGGTCAGGTATAGGGTCCTCGCTGCCCTAAACGGCGGTGCACTTCTGCGGTGGCGAGGTCAGAGGCTTCGATCGCGCCAGCGAGGTATCCTGCTTCATGCGGGCTGACTTCGCTGCCGGCCAGAATTAGCCGGTCCGCCCACGGCCCGTGCACCCATGACGGCGCCGGGGCAGGGTGGCCGCTGGAAACCAGGTCGTCAGTCGTGGCGGTCAGGGAATCAGCGGCCCAATCCTTGAAAAGGGTCGAGACAGGCCGGCCCGCTTCAAGGCCGAAGATCCGCTCGAACTGTGCGATACACGCTTCTGTGAGCGCCTGCTCTCCGACCGCTTGCCGTTCGGCCGGGCTCATGCCGAGGAAGCCGAAGAGAGCGGCGCCGCCTGAGTCGGTCGTGGCGTCATGCATTTCGAGCATGGGGCCGACCATGCTCTGTGCCGTTCCCGACAGGCCGGCCGCAAACCAGAACGGCGTCTCATAGAGCGCGAAGAACTTCGCCTGCCCCGCCATCCAGGTCGGCGTGCCATGCCACAGCGCGGCGGTCCCGGGTTCCGGTTCGGGGCTGAAGGCGATCGTGGCCTCGAGGATCCGGGGCGGCAAGGCTGCGGCGACATACTCGGCGTCGATGGAGCGCTCCGCTCCTGCCCCGTCACGGCAGTCGACCCTCACGCCGTCCTCCCGCAGCGCCAATCCGGTGACGGACGTGTTCAGATGCACCCTTTCGCCGGGCAGATCTGCCGCTAACGCGCGAACGAGTGCGGCGGAGCCTCCTGACAAACGCATCGACTCGGGCGTCTGACGAACCGCCGAGTAGCTTTGCGCCGGCTCCCGGGACATGCGCTCGAAGATGACGTCGCCGTCGCTGCTCTGGCCGAAGCTGGCCAGGCCCAGCTCCTCGACGAGTTCGGCGAGGGCCGGTTGCAGCCGCGGCCAAAACCAGGACGGTCCCAGGTCGTAGCCGTCGTCGCTCGGCGCGCCCTCGCCGTTCACTGTCAGGACACGGCCGCCGAGACGATCTCTGGCCTCGAAAAGCTCGAAGGACACGCCTGCCGCCGAAAGCCTGCGTGCCAGGTTGAGGCCGGATATGCCCCCGCCAATGACGGCGACCTGCACGCGGTCATGCATACTATTCAACCTCGTCCCCTCCGTAGAGCTTGAGCGGTTGCCTCTCAATGGGAGGCTATCCGTTCTCACCGTCGTCCCCCGAGGGATCGCTTAGGGCCCGGCAGAGAAACTTAGCGTCGCGGCCCCCATTTACTGTTGCAGGCTCACAGCGTAACGTCCCCTCAGGTGCGTCCATCAGCCAGTCCCCCACCGCGAGACATTCGGCTCCGCTCCCCTGCCGAAAATTCCTGTAGCTGCTGGCTCTCCGACTCGGAGATACCCCGCCCGTGAAATGCCCGCCCGGATGTCTCTTACGCTTCACACTCATCAGCTAGTCTGCGTCCAAACCCAAGTACCGGTAGACGGTGGCGCGACTGGCGCCAATGATCTTGCCGATATCCGACGGCTTAAGGCCTTGGGCTTTCAGCTCACGAGCGCGCTTCACCTTCCAGTCCCCCGCGGTGACTTCCCGCCGTCCGGCTTTGCGCCCGTTGGCGACGGCTGCGGCCATTCCAGCCCTGGTCCGCTCGACCAACTGGTCACGCTCGAGCTGAGCGAACGCGGACATTACCGTAAGCATGGCCTTGCCCATGGCACCCGTAGTGGTGATGCCCTCGGTCAGTGAACGGAAGTGGACGCCGTGTCCTTCAAGGTCATCAATGAGCTCCAGAAGGTTCCGTGTGTTGCGGCCGAGTCGGTCCAGCTTCCACACCACCACCTCGTCACCTTCGCGGAGGTGCTCGAGCATCTTGTCCAGTTCAGGACGTTTGGCCCGGGTGCCGCTCACCCCATGGTCGGTGAAGATCCGTTTGCAACCGGCGGCCTTCAGCGCCGCATGCTGCAGGTCCGCATTTTGATCCACCGTGCTGACCCTGGCATATCCGATGCTTGCCACAACCGCCCCAAGTCCCATCAAAGGTTACATTTCCTGTTTCTGAGATTAGCAGAAGTGAGACATATTGATGAGACGAGGCGGATTCCCCAGAAACCGCCATTTTGTCTGGTTTTGAGAACCGAGGTACCGGAGAACCTGACGTCTCAACAGACGGTCCCTAGTTGAGACGCAGGGCTGCGCGTGCCTCGGGCCTATCCCGACGGTCTTACCGACCCGCATTCTTAGGGCGGCAACGGGTATTTTATGGTTGTCAGCCGCTCCCGCAGACTGTTCCCGGGACTGCGGGGGCGTGGCGCGGCCTGATGTCCGTTCATTAATGAGTGGCACCTTCTTTTGGGTTTGCTCTAGGGGACAGATCTGGGTACATTTGGGGAACCAATCCCCGCCAGGGCTAGTCTCCGGAATCAAAAATTGATCGCAAAGCAGCCGATCTCTTCGCATCCGAAGATCCTCAACATCGGCGGGTTTTTTCTTTAATTTTCAACGGCATAGTCTTCTCCCTATGAAGCCCGGTCCACCTCCAATGCCTCCCTCTCCGAAGCCCTTTCGCTCCTTGGAGGAACAAGTCGATCTCCTGATTTCCAGAGGGTTGGCCATAAGTGACCGGGCGACCGCCGCCAACTTCATCCACCGGACGAACTACTACAGACTCTCCGGGTACCTTCGCCCGTTCCAGAAGGACCCTGGCGCCGGAGACAACGATTTCCGTCCGGGAACCTCGTTGGACGAGGTGGAAAGAATCTACGACTTCGACCAGCAACTGCGTTTGCTCGTGGGGGCAGCGATCGCTGAGTTCGAAGTGGAGTTTCGAGCCGTCCTGTCTTACAAGCTGGCAGAGCGGCTTAGCCCTACGGGATACGTTCTGGAGCGGAACTACAAGCGCTTGGACGTCTACAAGGATTGCATCGACAGGCTGGACGAGGAGCGACGACGGTCGAAGGAACCTTTTATGCAGCATCACGACACAAAATACGGGTCAATGGACCCGCCCATTTGGGTAGTCGTGGAGTGTGCCAGCTTTGGTCTCCTATCCAAGCTAATGTCGAATCTTCGGGAGCCGTCCTATGTCAAGCAAATGGCCGCTTCCTTCGGGTTGCCCCAGGATTACTTCAACACCGCGGTCAGACACCTGAGTTACATCCGAAACATCTGCGCTCACCACGGGCGGCTATGGAACCGGCAAATAGTCGAAAAGCTCGCAACCATGAAGAGTGCGAGTCATGAAGTATCGATTCGCACTCAAAACAGCCACACCTACCGCATATTCCAGACCTTAGTGCTGTTGAGCTATTTGTCGCGGAGGTCGGGGGCAAAATCGGGGTTCGAGCACCGCTGTCTGCAACTCGTCTCGCAGAACCGAGACCTGGCCCTGCACATGGGCTTTCCAGTCGACCATAATTTCGATCGTCTTTAACGGACATGTCTCTTGATGGCGGTTGTTTGCACGTCCTGCCTGCCACAGCGGGACTTGTCGCAGGATAGGGTTTGAGTGGCCGGCATCTGGCGTGTTTGGGAAGGGACTACAGGTTGACTCGGATTTTTGACAACATCGCGCAGGACCGGGTGATCGGTCCGGAGTTAGCGAAGTCTTTTGAATCCATGGAGCGGCTTGACGTTGCCGTGGGCTACTTCGACCTGCGGGGTTGGAGAACATTCCAGGAGATCGTTGATCAGAAGTCTGAACACCACGGTAAGCCTGTGACCCGCCTTCTGGTCGGTATGGTCCTCGCCGGTGCCGACCGGGAACTCCTTGATGCGTTGCAAGCTGATATGGCACCCAATGCCGTCCCCACCGAAGTGGATAACTCCAAGGCAAGGGCGCGTCGCGAGGAAGTTGTTCGAAGCCTGCGTGAGCAGCTGGTGAGAGGGATCCCCAAGGCTGCGGACCGGGAGACACTTCGAGCCCTGAAGCGCCAGCTGGACAGCGGTGCCGTCGAGGTAAGAGTTCACACCCGCAGGCCTTTGCATGGCAAAGCGTATATTTTTCATCGTCATGACAACACGAACCCAGTCACTGGGTATGTCGGTTCGTCGAATCTGACATCCGCCGGGCTTAACCGGAACTATGAACTCAATGTAGATGTCATGGATTACACGGCCGCTGCTGATCTGGCCCAGTGGTTCGAGGACCGGTGGAACGACCGTTTCTCGCTCAAATTAACCTCGGACCTGATTGAACTTCTAGAGGAGTCCTGGGCCTCGGACCAGCGGACTCCCTACGAAGTGTTCCTCAAGGTTTGTTACCACCTCTCAAGGGATGTCCGCGAGGGCTTGGCTGAATACAGCCTCCCACCGTCTGTGCGGGATCAGCTGCTGACATACCAAGCCAGTGCCGTGCAGACACTCGCGCGACGGATCGAGACCCGGGGCGGCTCGATGTTGGGGGACGTCGTCGGCCTCGGCAAGACCATTACCGCAATAGCAACCGCGCTCATGCTTTATCTGGATCAGGGTTATACGCCTTTGGTGCTCTGTCCGAAGAACCTGGTGAAGATGTGGGAAGAGTACCTTGATGCCTACGACATCCCAGGGCGCGTCATTTCCTACACGCAGGCTCACAAGGAACTGCCGGAGCTGCGCCGGTACCAGTTCGTGATCTGCGACGAATCCCATACCCTTCGGAATGATAAACGCCGCGACTATCAGGTCATTAGGAAATACATCGAGGCCAACTCCTCCAAGGTCCTTCTCCTGACGGCGACACCATACAATCTGCGCTTTGAAGACGTCGCCAACCAGCTCGGCCTCTACCTAACCGACGACCAGGATCTCGGCATAGAACCGACCGCCGCTTTGTCCATCGATGAAAAGCTCTACGACAAGGTCGACGGGAAAATCCGGACCCTGGCCGCATTCCGCCGCTCCGAAGAGGCAGAGGATTGGAAACGCCTAATGAGTGAACATCTGGTTCGCCGCACGAGGTCGTTCATCCGAAAAAACTACGCGGAGACGGAGCTAAAGGAAGCCTCCGACGGATCCGGCGCGGTGGCGAGGGAATTTCTCACTTTCTCCAACGGATACAAGTTCTACTTTCCAGAACGCAAGGCCGTCCCCGTGAACCACACCTTTGGTCCCAAAGACCCTGCATATCTCATGGAATCCGAAGCCACCCTGGACACGCTTCAGCATCTGATCCTCCCCCGCTATCAGCTGTCCGACTACCTCAAAAAGGGCCTGACCTATACGGACGATGAGCAAGACTTCGTAGAGCGGCTCGAGCGTGGTCGCGGGCAAGTGGCAGGCTTCATCCGAACCAGTCTCTACAAGCGGCTCTCCTCCTGCGGGCACTCGTTCATCTTGTCTCTGAAACGGATCGTCGCCCGCAATGAACTTTATGCGTATGCAGTGGGTAACAACCTCGACGTCCCCGTCGGAACGCTGTTGGAAAACATGCTTATCTCGGACAAGGACGAGGATATCGACGTCGATGAAACTGCGGACACTGCCGCCATGTACCATCATCTGCGGGCAAAAGCCCCCGCGTCCATTGAATGGGTAGGGTCGCGCCTGTTTTCCGCCACGCTGATTGCAGCGTTGGAGAGGGACAACGAAGACCTGCGTGAACTCCTGACTTCCTTCGGGGATTGGACCCCCGACCGGGACTCCAAGATGAAAGAGATCCTGGCCCTCGTCACAGAGCTTCACCCAGACGAGAAAATCCTCATCTTCACGGAATACAAGGACACGGCAGATTACGTAGGCCGGTCCCTTCGCGACGCCGGCGTCACCGGTGTCGGCGTAGCGTCGGGCGACACTGATGACCCAACAGTTCTAGCCAAACGGTTCTCCCCGCGGTCCAACAAACTGCCAGGGCAAGATGCAAACAAAGTCGCAGCTGACGAACTCCGTATACTCGTCGCCACCGATGTCCTCTCCGAAGGACAGAACTTGCAGGACGCCCATATTGTCATCAATTACGACCTCCCATGGGCGATCATCCGCCTAATCCAGCGGGCCGGCCGTGTTGACCGCGTCGGTCAGGAATCCGATTCCGTCACCATCTACTCTTTCTTTCACGAGAACGTGGAAAACGTCCTGAAATTGCGCTCCCGAATCTCTAACCGGTTAGCTGCAAGCGCCCAGGCGTTTGGGTCGGATGAACAGTTCTTTGGGTCCGCCGATGAAATTCGCGACTTGGACGATGTCCTTTCCGGCAAAGCGGATATCGAAGAATCCGATGATGACGTCGATTCATCCTCTCTCGCCTTCGAAATCTGGAGCAAAGCAACGCAGGATCACCACGAACTGACCGAGCGCGTAATCGCCATGCCTGACCTGGTCAGCTCAACCCGACCGCTCTCCCCAGAGGACACCGCCGAGGGCGTAGCCTGCTTTGTCCGTGTCGAAGACTCGATGGATACGTTCGGCTTCGGCTCCGACCTGCAATCCCTTCAGCTCCTGACGGGCCATGAGGCACTGAAGGTCTTCCGTGCTGATGTTGAAACACCCACCGTCGCTGAACGCCCAGATCATTTGGAAGTCCAGGAAGCCCTGATCCATGGACCCATGGCCCAACAGACAGTCCAGGAGGGGCGCCTGCGGGGCGTCCGAAAGCGCCTCTGGAACAGACTCGCTAACACCTTCATCGAGATGAATGATGACGCTGGAAAGGCGCTAACCGCCGTCCATAGAAGCCCTCTAACCAAGGAAGCGGAACGTCGCTTCACCCGCGCCTTCTCGGACAAGTACTCTGACGAGGAATTTAGCGACCTGCTCGTCCTGCTTCATAGGGAAGGCCGACTCGTCCTCAGCACTAAGGAACAATCAGACTCCCTTCGGATCGTCTGCAGCATGGGAGTAGCCCAGTGACCTCCAAGTTCATGTCCTACGTGGACAAGGCCGATTTCAAGAACCTCTTCATTGAGGAACTGGGATGGGATCAGCCAACAGCCAAACCATTGACCGTCGAAATGGACGACAGCTCATTTCACGTGACTCCGGTAGCGGGATTCCACGGGCTTCACGTCTGGGCATGCGGCAGCCTTCCGGACCGTTCCACTCAGGCGCAGATCGACCGAGAAGTATCGGCCACTTCAACGGAACGGCTCATCATCTTCCATGACGAAGCCAAACAGGAGTGGCGCTGGCCGCGCTACAACAAGAACCGTGGCACGAATATGTCCAAGCTCCTCGTTCACGAACACACCATCGGCAATGATCATTCGGCGCTTGAACGGCGGCTGGAGAAGATCGCTCTGGGCATCGATGATGACATCAGTCTGGTACGGCTGTTGGAAAAGATGCGGACCGCCTTTGACGTGGAGGAGTCCGAAGAGTCCTCGAAGGCTGCCAAGGTCATGGCCAAGCTCTACTATGAGCTCGAGGCCCACCTTCCCCAAGAGGGATCGGAGGCGGCAGGCAACCTGCACAAGATCTCCGTAACCATGACGAGAATCCTCTTCCTAGTGTTTGCCGACGACACGATGATGTGGGACGAAGAGAACCTCTTTCAGAACTTCATCGCGTTCGAGACCGAGAAAGATGGCTCGGATCTAGCGGCAAAGCTCGAACTATTGTTCAGCGTCCTCAACACCGATAGAAAAAACCGGTCCGAACTATCCGGGCACCTTGCACGATTCAAGTACGTCAACGGCGGAATCTTCTCTGAAGACATCAAACTCCCAAATCTCAGCGCCAAGATGCGAGATCTCCTTATCGAAGCCAGCCGCTTCGACTGGGGAAACATCTCCCCAGCGATTTTTGGCTCCATGTTCCAAGCGGTGAAATCCAAGGAACTCCGGCGCGAACTAGGGGCTCACTACACCAGCGAGAAGGACATTCTCAAAACGCTAAATCCCTTGATTTTGGACGAGCTACATCAGGAGTTCGAACGTACAAAAAAGCTTAAAGACCCCACCCGACCGCTCAAGGCCCTGCGAGAGCGGCTGGGACAAATCAAGATTCTCGACCCGGCATGCGGTTGCGGCAACTTCCTCATCGTTGCCTATCGCGAACTCCGCGAACTTGAGCTGCAAATCATGGAGTCGCTCAAGGAACACGAAGGTGACGACGACGGGTCACGAACCCTCGATGCGACACTCGAACTCAAGGTCTCCCTAGATCAGATTTACGGCATTGAAATAGACGAGTGGCCCGCCCGGATCGCGGAAACGGCTCTTCATCTCATGGACCGCCAGTGCAACCTGCGCCTGATCGAAAAGTTCGGACACGCGCCCGAACGACTGCCCATCTCAGAGGCCGCCAAGATCCACACCTCAACAGTCGCTGAACCCAACGGCGGAAACGCTTTAGCTCTCGACTGGACCACCGTCTTTCCCCCCGGCCCTGAGAACTTCATCGTAGGCAACCCCCCCTTCATTGGGATGTCATGGATGACGACAGCACAGCAGCTCGAGAACCGGGACGTCTTTGCCGCACTCCCTGAAGCAAAGGGGCACAGGACCGGGCGCCTCGACTACGTTGCCTGCTGGTACGCCAAGGCTTTCAGCTACATCAAACAAACCACCGCGAGCTGCGCGTTCGTCTCCACAAATTCGATCATCCAAGGAGACCAGGCGCGAGTGATGGACCCGATCATGCGTGCCATGGATATCGGCATAAAGTTCGGGCATCGAACCTTCAAGTGGAAGTCGGAAGCCACTGGTGCCGCGGCGGTCCACTGCACCATTATCGGATTTTCCAAGGCGTCATCACTCGGGCTCAGAAGAGTCTTTGATTACCAAAACATAGACGGCCCCCCCCACTGAGCTGTCCGCGAAGAATCTCAACTTTTACCTGCTCGACACACACTTACCCGCGCCGCTGAAACGCTCGACCCCTCTCGTCGCAGGACTCCCCAAAATGACCCAAGGCAACAAACCTTGGCCGACTGCAGGGCTCCTGGTCACGAAGGATGAACTACCTCACGTCGAATCCGATCCGATTGCCAAGAAGTATCTGCGGGTATTTATCCAAGGACGAGATATGCTCCAGTCCCTTCCGAGTTGGTGCATATGGATGCCGGAACTTGTTCGTGCAGATGTCGACCAGTCGCCCGTGTTGCGCGAACGTTTTGAGGCCGTTCGGCGGGAGCGGCTCAAACCGTCCGCCCATTCAGTAGCGCACTTAGCTGCTTCTCCACACCGATTCGCGCAGATTCGTCAACCCATCTCACGCTACTTGGCCATCCCCGAAGTAAGCAGCGAAACCCGCGATTATGTTCCCATACGTTTCTTCGATTCCGACGTCATTGCAGGAAATAAACTCATGTGTATTGACGGGGCGCCGCTATGGCTATTTGGCATCCTGTCCTCGGCGGCCTACACGTCTTGGATCCGCACTTTCGCCGGCAAACTGAAGAGCGATTTCAGCATCTCACCAGATCTGGCCTACTGTGCATTCCCATTCATCAGACCCCTGCCAGAGGAAGAACGGAGAATCGAGGACGCGGCGCAGTCCGTCTTGGACCTACGGAAACATCACCACGATATGTCGCTTTCCCAGTTGTACAAGCCCGCAAGCATGCCAAACGATCTCAGAGCAGCACATGCCAAACTCGATCAGCTCGTGGATGGCTTGTATGGATTGGCTGACCCCACATCAGCCGAAAGGGCCACGACGTTTCTGGACTTGCACCACAAGATGCAGGCGAAGAAATGATTGACTTCCTTGGGACCACGCTCCGAGGATTCCTCCTGATCGCCGGCTGGGCAAGTGTCGAACAAGTCACGCCATGACAACATCTACGCTGTCTTTGGCGCTGCAGATTCCCGCGCCGTGGTGATCGCTCCAACAAACAGTACGAGGCGAGAACTATTCGCTCCGAAGCCAAAGCTTCGGGCGCATCGTTCTTCTGCTCTTGCCGTGGGCAGGTGCGGGAGCAAACTCAAGTTGGCCGCAGGAGAGTTCGAATCCACTACTGCGGTCACGCCCCACAGGCAGCGCTCTGTAGGCCATCTTTGGAAAAAGCCGATAGCGGCGCGTATGTCTGCCGAGTGCGGTCAGCGGCAACGGTTCTGGGCACGGTCGAACTGGGAACGACAATTTGCCGGAGTCCCATTTTTGAAGGCGTAAGTATTCCTCCTTCAACACGAGGGACCCAATGCCCTGGGAAACTGTACAGTCCCCGCGAAGATGGCCTGCGCTCGAGGTCGGCGTTGCCCAGGTCAAGAATGGCGCGGATCAGCAGCAGGAGAAGGCTCAACCACACTCCCCCCTGGGCACCTGATCAGGTGCTCCCCGAACCTCGACTGCCTCTCCGGAAGCCCTGTCGGCTCCTGCCCGCAGCCGACGGCACGAACGCCCCTTTTACGAAGGTCCCACGAGACTTCACACGGCGCGTGCATGAGTGACCCCAGAGCCCAGTATTAGTGCTCCGGGACTGAGCAGTCCACAGGTTTGAGCTGTCGCCTTCAGGCAGGCTCCTTATATAAGGGAAAACAGCCTAACGATCTCCAACGGAACACGGAATCCTTTGGCCCGCTGATAGCCCCTAACGTTCATGTCGTAGATCGGTTCGAGCAGTTCTTCCGCATCTTCCGGCAGATCGCCTGAGTCACGAAGAGTCTGCGTCGCCCGATTGGTCGGACGCGTAAACCCCTTGAGGCTGCGGCTCTCGCTGTAGCCACCAAGTTCGTAAACATCGTCACGGTTAACGACCCCACCATGTTCGATGGCAAACTTCACGGCCTTGATTTGCACAATCGCACGGGAGTTCGTGAGCAATTCAAAGACCTTCTCAACGAGAGTCGTGGTCCAACCGGTAGCCTCGACTTCATCCAGCGGCACAGATTCGATGTCGACCTCAAGCGATTTAATCGCCTCCAGCAGCCGGTTAACGCGGGTTTGAGACCACCCGGTCACATTAGTAACGACATGAAGCTCGGGTTCAGCCGTCGCGATTTGGCTCATGGCTTTTCCTTCCAGATAGGCGCCTGTTACTTATTAAACTGTGCACGGTACAGGATGAACTGTAACATTGCGTCTGGCGGTTTGTCCTACATCGATTTGGAGGTTTTTTGGGCGCTGGCGGGCCCGGACAGCGCATGGTCTTTCCCATGTCCTAGACAAGGCCGCGAGCGGTCACGGCGGTGTTGTCACTGGGTTGGCAGATCGCGACCTGGATGATGGAGGGGCACCGTACGCGCGTCGTTCTCCCGCACGGATCCATGGGCCACAACGGCTTTCTGGATGTGAAGGCCGTATTGCAGGCAGTGGCTGCTGTCAGCAAGAAGCGCAAGGTCCGTTGAAGGTTTGCATGGCAGTCGAGCTCGGACCGGCGACGTCAAAAAGACCCGAAGGCACCTGTCCACCCCAAGGATCTGAGAGCAGGAGAGATCCTACTCCTAGTGCCTCCTGCTAATGTTCCGCTCATGACCCGATCTGAGCCCGCGCGGCACGTCGCCGAGGCGCTCATTGCACTGTCAGTGGAGCGTTGGCCCGTCACGCGCGCGAGAGGGCGCATACGACCGGTGCCCGGCCTGTACGCGATTTACGGCGACGCCGAAGCATGGGCGGACCTGGGCCTCGACCCGCAGCCGGGCTCCGCGCTATACATCGGCAAAAGCGAGGACGACCTTGTGCGCCGGGAACTCGACAGCCACTTCGCGGCCGACCCGACCAAGAAGCCACGAACGGGCAGCTCGACAGTCCGGCGGTCATTCGCTGCACTGCTCCGCGACGCGCTCGACTTGCAAGCGGTTCCCCGAAACTCCGACAACCCCGGCCACTTCTCAAACTACGGGCTCACGCCGGAGGGCGACGCCCGGCTCACGACCTGGATGCACGAGCGACTATCGCTCGCGGTGTGGGAGCGGCCCGCAGGGTTCGTACAGCCGCTCGTAGAGGTCGAGGTTGCGATCATCCACCGCTGGGTTCCTCCGCTGAACATCAGGGACAACCCCCGGCCGCTCCCTCGCCTGCGCCTGGCCCGTGAGGCGATGACCCGGGAGGCGTCAAGCGCGCAAGCAAGGGAGGCGTCCGCGGCCACCGTGCACCCGCCCCGTGAGTCCGTGCCCACCCCCGTGGCAAGGGCATGCGGACTCACGCCGGTCCAGCTGGCGGGAGAGCTCGGCAAGAGCCCCAAGACGATTCGGCAGGCGTTGCGTGATAAGTACGGCAAGCTATCGGTCGTGGGCGACCGCTGGGGCGCTCTAACACCCGAACAGGAAAGCTACGTCCGCGCCCACTTCCGCTGACCGGCTGAGTGATGCTGGCGAGTCCGATCCTCCCGTGCCAGGGGAACCCGGAATGGCCCAGGTGCCGATAACGGCGCAAATGACTGTTGGTCAAAGCTCTCTGAGCGGCGACTAGCTGGATTCCACCTGCCACCTGATAGAGCTCCGGGGTGTGCATATCTCTTGAAGCCTCCTAATGGTTGTGGAAGCAAGAGCTGCAGTTCATCTCCATGCCGACTTGCCTCACGAAGTTGGCTACCTCGTTCCTGCTGTTCCCTTCGCCGGCCGTGGAAGAAATACCGGGGCTTATAAATTCTGCCCAGGTCAGTGGCAGGTCCTCCTCGCCAAGGGCATACAAGAGACTCTGAATTTCGACCATCCATGCGGTCTGCTGACTGGGGTTGTCGGGGCGACCCGCATAAATGAGCTGTGTGAGACGGATTGCCTGCTGTGTCCGGAATTGTTGCTGAGCTTGCTCACGGGCATGCTGTCTGTCCGACATCGCTCTTTTATCAGCTGCATGTCTATCTCTATCTGCCCTTTCATCGGCAGCACGCCTATCGGCGGCAGCTAGTTTCATCGCGGTTCTTCTGTCCTTTTTCCCGTTGATCAACGCGGTCATGATTCCGACGACTGTGACTATGATGAGGACGATCTGGATTAGGTTTGCCAAGTTCTGAGCATCAATTTGAACAAGAAAACTTTCGAGCATGGCAAAAGCTTCCCATGTGAGCATGGTCCCGAATGCATATGATTCTTCGTAACTGATCGTTTTGTCTGGGAGCATTAGGCGAGCCGACCTACCTACGTCAGGCGGCACCTATGTAGGCGGAATAGCATCAAGAGGTCACTGCCACCGTCACCGAGCCAGTAGGAGCCTGTCATGAAGTTGTCGACCGTTCTGGACCAGATCGACAGTCAGGATGTGGCCCTCCCAGAGTTTCAGCGCGGGTATGTGTGGAACCGGCAGCAGGTCCGTGGACTGTTCACATCCTTATATAAGGGGTACCCCATCGGCGGGTTCATGACCTGGAATACCTCTGTCACATCCGTAAAACCGCGAGGCGGAGGGATTGAGCGGGACGGCAGCGTGAAACTGCTGCTCGACGGACAGCAGCGCGCGACAACTCTCTACGGTGTGATTCGAGGCAATCCTCCACGGTTCTTTGAAGGCAATGCGCAGGCCTTCAAAGACCTGTACTTCAACGTCCAGGATGAGACGTTCGAGTTTTACGCTCCTGTCAAGATGAAGGACAATCCCGCATGGATCGACGTCTCCGGTCTCATGGTTCAGGGCGTGGAGAAGTATTTGGAAGGGCACCCGGAAATTTCGCAATTAGGTGCCGGCGAACTCGTCAAAGTCATGGCCAGAATGACGCGCCTGACAGAGATTCAGAACCGGGAAGTCCATATCGAGGAAGTCAGCGGTGCCGATAAGACTATCGATGTCGTGGTTGACATCTTCAACCGTGTGAATTCAGGAGGAACGAAACTCTCCAAGGGCGATCTGGCCTTGGCTAAAATCTGTGCTGCTTGGCCCGAGGCGCGGGAGAAGATGAACAAGTACCGGCAGAAGTGGGAATCGGCCGGATACAAATTTACGCTGGACTGGCTACTGCGCAACGTCAACGCCATTTTGACCGGCGAGGCGCTGTTCACTGCGCTGGCCTCTGTTGAGGAAGAAACGATCCGCAAGGGCCTGAAAGAAACCGCGGACCTGGTTTCGATCGTGCTGGACGTCATCGCCGCTCGTCTCGGACTAGATTTCGACCGTGTCTTTCCGGCACGTTTTGCCGTCCCCGTCATCGCCCGGTACATGCACCGGAACGGCGACAAGTTCCCCAATGCAGTAGAGCGTGATCGGATCCTGACCTGGTACCTCCACGCCGCAATGTGGGGGCGATTCGCCGGCTCTACAGAATCGTTCCTCAACGTAGACCTGAAGGCAGTCGACGAGGCCGGCATCGATGGCCTAATGGAGCAGATGCGACGTTTCCGCGGCGACCTGATCGTACGGGAAGCCGACTTTGGCGGAAACACCGTCGGTGCCCGGTTCTACCCCATGCTCTACATGCTCACCCGAACCCAGGGCGCCAAAGACTTCACGACCGGGATCCCGCTTTCGGCACACATGCTGGGCAAGAACTCCTCGCTGCAAGTGCACCACATCTTCCCGAAGGCCCGGCTCTACGAGGCAGGCTATTCCAAGGAAGAGGTCAACGCCGTCGCCAACTACTGCTTCCTGACACAGGACGCGAATCTGGCCATCACGGACAGGGATCCCGCCGAATATTTCCGGGCCATAGAACGCGACTTCCCCGGAGCCCTGGCCAGCCAGTGGATACCGACGGATCAAAGCCTGTGGTCAATCGACAGATACCGTGACTTCCTGGCCGCCCGCCGCCAACTGCTCGCTGATGCCATGAATAGCGTCCTCGATGAGCTCTGGCACGGAACCAGTACCGCCGACCTCGAGCGGACAGTGCCGGCAGAAGGGACGCCTGCTGGCGCATCGCTCGAGATTGAGCAGCTCGTGCAAGAGCTCACGGACATGGGACTGTCTTCCGGCGAGACGGGGATCGAGGTCCGCAACCAGGAATCCGGAGACCTAGTCTGCGTCGCAGAAGCATTTTGGGCAGACGGACTCCAACCCGGCATGAGCACCCCCGTTGTCTTGGAGCTGGACGGAAACGCGGACGAACTCAACGAACTCGCCCGCTTGGGCTATCTGGTTTTCACGGACATCGCCGCTGTACGTCAGCACGCGGAAGACCTCCTGTTGGAGGTTCCGAACTAACAGTGCGTCTTCGGCGACATCCCGTGGCTGATTGCTTGACGTGTGAGAATGACTGCCATGGATGAGGGGGCATCAATGGATTTAGGTATTTACCTCAAGGGTGATCAGGGCGTCGTTGTAGGCGATGAGGGACTGATCGAACAGCTGCTTCACCGGCTGGACGTGGACCCGAGGACCGCTGCCAAGACCGGCCGAGGTATGGCTGATCTGGCGGCGGGAGCAACGGGCGTAGGCGCCGCCGGCATGTCCTTCAGTGGCAACTGGTTTCAGATGACATCTGACTCATACAGCAAGTTCCAGGAACTTGCTGAGTTCAATCAGACGACGGGAGGCATAATCTCCGGCGTCTTGCGCCAAGATAAGGGCCGGATCGATTCTTTCCTGCAGTTTCAGCGCGCCGCCGGTATAAATCCTGCAGCCATGTCCAATATCGCCGTTCTCAGCGCTACTTTGGCGCTACGCTCGGCGGTGGCACAGCTGGAGAACGTGGTCGAGACGATGGACGTCAAAATCGATCAGTTGCTCACCGATAACAGAGCCAAAGCTTTGGGAGACGTCCAAGGCGTCACGCGGGTCTTGAGACGGGCGTACCGCATCTATGAACGGACGGGCCGGGTATCCGATACTCTCTGGGACCAGATCGCCGGGCATACAACTGCACTGGCGCAAGCTGATTCCCATGCACTCAACCAAATCGAGGCCCTGACGCGCTCCCTGGAGGGCAAGGGCTTCGGGGAGCAGGTGGCCGCCGCGGGCACCATCGCCAAAGATGAACTTCGCCGCTGGCTCGTCATCCTGACTGTATGTCAGCTGAACCAAACCAGGCTGGAAACTTTGGAGACTATAAGGCTGCAAACCGACGGGGACCAGTCCGTAGAGGCCTATGCCACCGACAACACAACGGCCGCGGAACAGCGGAATGAAGCCACATGCAATGCTCTTCAACGGCTTGCCAATGCCCTTCGCAGCGCCGCGGACGTCAGCGCCTTCAACCGTAGCCGAAGCCCCCAGCGCAGCCGTGATCTTCTCGAGTCAGCAGAGACCGCCCTCGTTCTCCTGCATCAATTTGCAGAAATTTACGGGCTGAAGAACCTTGAGCTGGGCGACGTGGAACATGAACCGTGGGCGCGCTCCATCAAGTCCCTGGCATTGCAGTCCGTATCAACATTGTCCAAGAGTGCACAGAGCGTACCGAAAAAGCTGACCCACGTCCGGGAAGAAGCCGTGCTGAAAAAGGCCCGGGCCATTGAAACCAAACGTCAGGAACGAGCGTCCGAATAGGTCAAGAGCGTTCAACTCTGACAAGCCTCAAGACCGGCGGCAGGAGTCACGATTCCCGGCGTCCATGGACTCCGGCAACGCCGATAACGGCGCCTATGTCATACCGATAGGTGCCAGCTGTTGAAGCGAGATGCCGGTAAGGGTGGGCAGGACGATTCGTCGTTGCGCTTCGTCGATGGGGACGTGGGTCGGGACGGCGATGACGAGGCAGCCGGCTTGCTGTGCGGACAGGGTGCCGTTGAGGGAGTCCTCGATGGCGATGCATCGGAGCGGATCGACACCCAGGCGGTTGGCGGCGGCGAGATATGGCTCGGGGTCGGGTTTGTTGCACGTCACGTCCTCGTCAACGACGAGGACGTCGAAGGAGCCTTCAGGCAAAGCCTCGACGACAGCCTGCGCAATGACGCGCGGCGAGGAAGTGACCAGGGCGGTCGGAATGCCGAGCCTCTTGGCTTCGGCAAGCAACTCGCAGGCACCAGGGCGCCAGGCGAACCCGGTCGCGATCCGGGACAGCACATGCTCCACCGTCAACCGCTGGATTTCGGGAATGCTCAACCGGACGCCGTAGCGCGCTTGGAGGAAGGCTGCGCGGGCCTCCATGGGCGCACCGACCTGCTGCTCGGCTTTCCCTTTCATGTCCCCGGTGCCGTAACGGATGGCGATGCGTTCTTCGGCTTCCTGCCAGAACGCTTCGGTATCGCTGAGCGTGCCGGCCATGTCGAACAGCACCCCCCTTGGATGGTTCCGGGGTGGTCGTCGTCGGCGAATGCGATCATGTGTTCTCTTGGTGGGGTCTGTCGAAGATCGGCGAGGCGCTTCGGCCGGCTGGGTAGCGGACTCAAGTCGTCACACCGGCCATGGGCCAACCTTTTCGCGGATCGTCCTGCCCTCGAGCCGTCCGCCGGCGTCGGTAAGGTCCCCGACGCGGTGGACTTTCAGCAAGTTGGTCGAACCGATTTGGCCGGCCGGAGATCCGGCGGCGATGACCACCAGGTCGTCCGGTTCCACGAGCCCGGCGCCGAAGAGGATGCTGTCGACCTGGGTGGTCATCTCGTCCGTGTGCGAGGCCGGTTGCGCCAGCACGGGGGTGATGCCCCATGCCAGGGCCAGCTGGGAGCGGACCTGTTCGGTGGGGGTGAACGCGAACACCGGCCGCACCGGGCGCAGCCGGGAAAGCCGGCGGGCCGAGTCCCCGGACTGGGTGAAAGTGCACAGGTATTTCGCGTCCAGCTTGTCGGCGATCTCCACCGCGCCCCAGGTGACCGCCCCGCCGCGGGTCTTGGGCTTGGATCCCAGGGCCGGAATGCGTTCCAGTCCGTGGCGTTCGGTGGATTCGATGATCCTGGCCATGGTGGCGACGGCCTGAACCGGGTACTTGCCCACGGACGTTTCCCCGGAAAGCATGACCGCGTCTGCACCGTCGAGCACGGCGTTGGCGCAGTCGGAGGCTTCTGCGCGGGTGGGGCGGGGGTTGTCGATCATGGACTCGAGCACCTGGGTGGCCACGATCACCGGCTTGGCCCAGCGCCGGGCCAGTTCGATGGCGCGTTTTTGAACCACCGGGACCTGTTCAAGGGGCAGTTCGACGCCGAGGTCGCCGCGGGCGACCATGATCGCGTCGAACGCGTCGACGATCTCCTCCAGGGCGGCCACGGCCTGGGGCTTTTCGATCTTGGCGATCACCGGCACCCTTCGGCCGGCCTCGTCCATGATCTCGTGCACGCGGGCGACGTCCGCGGCGGAGCGCACGAAGGACAGGGCGACCAGGTCCACCCCGGCGGCCAGCGCCCAGCGCAGGTCCGCTTCGTCCTTGTCGCTGAGGGCCGGGACGTTGACGGCAACGCCGGGCAGATTGATGCCCTTGCTGTCCGACACTGTCCCGGCCACGACCACTTCGGTGACGACGTCGGTGGCGGTGACGTCCATGGCGCGCAGAGCGACCTTGCCGTCGTCGATCAGCAGGATGTCGCCGGAAACGACGTCGCCGGGCAGGCCCTTGTGGGTGGTGGAGCAGATGTTCCTGCCGCCCTCGATGTCCCTGATGGTGATCGTGAACGGGTCCCCCGCCTCCAGGTGGTGCGGGCCGTCCGCGAAGCGGCCCAGGCGGATCTTCGGCCCTTGGAGGTCCGCCATCACGGCCACGGCCCGGCCGAGTTCGGCCGCTGCCTGGCGGACGTGGGTGTAGGTGGCCTCGTGGACGCAATGCTCCCCGTGGCTCATGTTCAGCCTCGCCACGTCCACCCCGGCCTGCAGCACCTCCACCGTCTTCGTGTAGGTGTCGATGGCCGGGCCGAAGGTGGCCACGATCTTAGCGCGTCTCATGTGATGTGTCCCTGCTGTCGGTGGTCATGGAAGGATGCGGTCCGCCCCGGCTGGCTCCCTCCGGCAGCCGGGGCGGACCGGAGGACGGGGTTCCCGGATTACCCGAGACCCGGGATGAGCAGCACTTTGCAGGCGTCGCCGGTGAGCAGGTCTACGGCTTCGTCGATCTGGCTGAGTTTCATGCGGTGGGTGATGAGCCAGTCCAAATCGAGCCGGCCGGAATCGAGCAGCAGCAGGCTTTGTTCCCAGGTTTCCCAGAGCCGGCGTCCGAAGATCCCGCGCAGGGTGATGCCTTTTTTGTTGATGTGGGCGGCGATGTCGATCTCGGCGGAGCGGCCGGGGTGACCGACGGTGATGACGGTGGCCTCGCGGCGGACTGCTTCGAACAGTGTGGTCAGGGTGCCCGGGGCGCCGGAGCATTCGAAGGCGACGTCGAAGCCGCCGCGCCGGCCGGTCAGTTCGCGGCAGCGTTCGATAACGCCGTCGTCGGGGTGCAGCGCGGTCGCGCCGAGCTTTTCGGCCTGCGCGCGCCGGTAGGGATTGGGGTCGACGGCGATGACGTGGGAGGCGCCCATCAGCAGTGCGAGGTTGACGACGACGAGGCCGACCGGGCCTGCGCCGCTGACGAGGACGGCCCGTCCCGCGACCGAGTAGCCGGCGCGCTGGATGGCGTGGACGGCGACGCCGGCTGCTTCGAGCAGGGCACCGGATTCCAGCGACAGGCCGGTCGGCAGCTTGACGCAGATGTCCTGGGGTACGGCGGCGTACTGGGCGAAGAGACCGTCGATGTGCATGCCCAGGATTCCGGTGCGTTCGCAGGTGTGGCCGTCTCCGGTGCGGCAGGGGAAGCACTGGCCGCAGGTCAGGTGGCTTTCCAGGGCGACCTGGTCACCGACCTGCAGTCCGGTGACGCCCGGGCCGACCTCGACGATGGTGCCGGCGCCTTCGTGGCCGAGGATGACGGGCAGGTTCAGGTTGAAAGCCTGGGCTGAGGGGGTCCATTCGTAGAGTTCCCGGTCGGTGCCGCACAGGGACGCGGCCCCGACCTCGATGACGACGGAGTTTTCGGTTGCCTTCGGGTCACCGGCGTCGGTGACGTATTCAACGCCGCGTTCGGCCGCGTTCTTTACTACTGCCCGCATTGGGGGCCGCCTTTCATGGTTCTGGTGGTCTTCGGGTTACTGAGGAGGGGTTATGAGCCGGGGAGCTGGCCGGCGAAGCGGCGCAGAATGTCCGGGGGGCCGACCTGGCCGCCCTTGAGCAGCAGGCGGCAGCCGGCGACGGCGGAGGTGTCGTCGGCGCGCAGGACCGGGCCGGCGGTGACGAACTGGTCGGTGACGCGCAGCTGGCGTACGCCCATGGCGATGAGCGCGTGGCTGGAGGTGTCACCGCCGCACACGGCGACGTCGCGAGTGAGCCCGCCGGCCGCCATGCGTGCCGCGATGCCGCCGATCAGGGCACCGACGTAGCCGGCATCGGCCGGTTTCGAGGCACCGTAGCGGGGGTCGCCGGCGCCCCGGGTGGTGTGCACGATGACGTTGCGGCCCGCGCGCAGTGCACTGGCGACACGCTCATCGAGGGCGGCCACGGCCGCGGCGTCGGCGTGCTGCAGCAGCTGCGCCGGCACGGCCACGTCCTCCCACCCGTGGCTGGTCGCGTCGTTGATCTGTTCGGCGGTGGTGCTGGAGGCCGAAGCGCTCACCGCCAGCACCGGTCCGGCCGGCTGGCTGGGGCCGGGTGTGCGCGGCGCCTGGTCGGAGACGGCCCTGGCCAGTGCTGCCATGATGCCGCCGGATCCGACCACGATGGAGGGCCCGTGGCCGTGTTCCTCGCGCAGCAGCGCCTGGGCCACAGTGTCCAGGTGCAGTTCATTGACGGCGTCGACGACGAAGGCCTGCGCTCCGGGCTCGCGGCGCCGGGCGGCCCAGGCGTCCTTGAAGCTACCGTCGTTGTAGGCCGGCAGGTGGATCGCCCCGGGCAGCTCTGCGCTGCCGAGCTGTTCGGCCAGGACCCGGCGCAGGTCGGCCTCGGCCATGGGGGTCGAGGGGTGCCGGGACATGACCGGGTGGCGGTCCAGCCGGTGGACCTGGCCGGCGTGGGCGGCGTAGTGGTTGCTGAAGGCGGTGTAGCGGCCGAATCCGGGCTGTGCGGGCACGACGGGGACCGGCCCGTGCAGGCCGAAGCGTTCGTGCAGCAGCTGGATGCCGCGGCCGATGCTGCCGATGGTGACGGAGCTGTCGAAGGTCGAGCAGACCTTGTAGAGCAGGACCTCCGGGTTAAGGGCGGCGATACCGGCCAGGTCGGCGCGGACCAGGTCATCGAACTCCGTGCCGGCCAGGGAACGGGCGGGTCCGGCGATGCCCACGACGTCCGTGTCGGCGGGCAGCGGTGCATCGCCGATGGCCAGGGCCGCTTCCAGTCCGTAGCGGTGGGACTGGGCCAGGACGTCGGCGGCTCCGGTGAGGTCGTCGGCGACGAAACCGAACGCGGGCATGCTCAGGCGCCTTTCCCGAAGGCCTGGACCGCGTGCAGCAGCGCCGGGTCCCCGGCCTGCGCCTGCTGCTCGGCTGCCGTATTCAACGGCACGCCGTCCACGGCGGCTGCCCAGGCCTGGCGCAGGCTGCGCACCCCGGCACCGGGGCCGTCCGGGTGGGCTGCCACTCCCCCGCCGGCGAGCATCAGCAGGTCGGTGGAGCGGACCGCCTCAAAGGTGGGTCCGGGGGTGGTGACGTTCTGTCCGGAGGAGAGCACCGGAAGCGGGGTGACCGTCTGACCGAGGGGGTCGAGCAGGCTGAGCACGTTCGCGGCGACTTCCCCGTCCGGTTCGTAGAACTTGCTGCCCAGTCCGCTGGCGTGCAGCTGGTCGGCGCCGGCCAGCCGGGCCAGCTGCTGCCAGACCCGGTAATCCATGCCCAGGCCCTTGGACCGCATCGAGGCGGCCAGGCCGGCCCGGTGGCCGTGGATCGGCACTTCGGCGAAGCTGCGCAGCCAGGCCAAGGCGGGCAGTCCCATGACCGGGACGTTGAGCATCACGCACCGGCCCCCGGCCTCGACGACCAGGTCGTGGCGCTTCTGCAGGCCGGCCAGGTCACCGGTGATGTTGAACGCGTACATGGTCGGGTGCCCGGTGACCTGTTCCGCGGCACGGATTTCTTCGGTCGCTACCGCGACCCGGCGTTCCAGCGGCAGGTACGCGGGATCGGTCATCAGTTCATCGTCTTTGATCAGGTCGATGGACGCCATCGCCAGGTCACGGACGACCAGCCGGAATTCCTCCTCCGACAACCCGACGTTGGGTTTGACGATGGTGCCGACCATCGCGCCCTGGACGCCTCCGATGAGTTTGCGCGTTCCTTCGATCCCGAAGGCAGGACCGGGGTGGGCGGCGATGAAGTCCTCCGGCAGGGCCAGGTCCTGCAGCCGGCAGGCGTAGAGTTCGCCGAGTTCGAAGAGGTTTCCGGCGATCGCGGTCTGCAGGGTCGCAATGTCGGTGCCGACGTTTTCCATCGGGAAATCCACGGTGACCAGCGCGGCACGGACCTTTTCGGGGTTGGCCCGGGAGGGCAGGGACGGCCGGCAGGCGCCCAGTTCCTGGACGTCGACCACGCGGGCGGCGTGCCGCTCACGGATCCGGGCGGATTCGCCCGGAACCGGCAGGAAGGTGCCGGAGGACTGCTCGCCGGCCATGATGGCCGCGGCCTTGTGTGGTTCGATCTCGGACTCAAGGTAGTAGGTGCAGCGTATGGCGCGCGGATCACGCATGGACTCTCCGTTCAGGGGGATGGACACTCTGGATGGGTCGGCTTAGGCAACGACGGCGTCGGTCGGCTTCAGGCCACCGGCCCGTTTCAGGGCCCAGGATGCGACGACCGGGGCCAGGACCGCGGTCACCAGCACCGCGGTGGCGGCCTGCGCGGTAGCCGAGGCGACGAAGGGTTCGAGCCGGGGATCCGCGATCGCCACCACGGCGGGCACGGCCACGGCGTTGCCGGCCGTGGTGCCGGCGGCGAAGCCGATGCCGCTCTTGGGGCCGCGGCGCAGGACGTACCGGTAGCCCAGATAGGTCAGGCCCCCGGTGAAGCAAACTACCCCGAGGCCCAGGAAGATCCCGGCGAATCCGCCGGTGAGCACGGTCTTGAGGTCGATCGCGGTGCCCACGGCGAACGACATGAAGGGGATGACGATATTGGGCACATGGTCCAGCGCCTTGGTCCACTCCCGGTCGACCGCGCCGATGATGAGGCCGAAAATGAACGGAATCACCGCGGCGGCCAGAGCCAGCACCGGAATGTCCCCCAGGCCTGAAGCGCCCAGGAAGATCAGGGCCAGGAACGGCCCGTCATCGAAAGCGCTGGCGACGTAGGCCCCGGTATCCCGCTGGTCACCGTACTGGCCGGCGAAGGCCAGCCACAGGGCGCCGTTGCTGTTGCCGAAGATCGCCAGCAGCGCCAGGATCGACACGCCCGCGATCCCGTCGACCCCCACGACCAGGCCCAGGATGACGACCAGCAGCGCCGGGATCAGGGTCTTGCAGACCAGCACCACCAGTGTCGTGGACGCGGCTGCCTTCCCGCTGTGGCTGCCGGTGATCTGCGCACCGGTCGCCAGGATCAGCACGGCGATCAGCGTCAGGGCGCCTTCCTTGAACAGCGCCGTGGTGAAACCGCCGATCTCCAGGGCCGCCGGCGCGAAGGTGTTCATCAGCACCCCCAGCGCCAGCGGGATCAGCATCATCCCCGCAGGGATCTTCTGGAGGGTGGCAAACACCGGCACCCGCGACCGGCCGCTCCTCAGCTGCATCTCAGTCATACCTGCCCTTTCGCACGCCGTCGTACCTTCCAGCCAACGACTTTAGTCCGTACAATTAGTACGTACAATATCGGTGACGTGGATCACCAGTCAAGGCCTCTTTTCCCGGCTTTCCTCCCATAAGGGACTGCGGGAGGACAGTTATGATGTGCAGGACAGGCAAAGGAGCAAGCATGAGCGTGGAACCAGCCGGAGGTCAGCCGCAAGAACGGGCGGGCCGCCTGAACCGGGAAGACAGCAGGCCCCTCCACGCCCAGATCCGGGACATCCTGCACCGGCAGATCCTAGACCTGCCGCTCTCGCCCGGCTCCTCCCTGCCCACCGAAGAGGAACTCCAGAAACAGTTCGGGGTCTCCCGCAGCGTCGTACGGCAGGCCCTTGCCGGTCTTGCCGATCTCGGACTGATCCGGCGACAGCGCGGCCGGGGCAGCGTTGTGGCCGCCGCGCCCGTCCTCCGCCGGCACATCCAGCGTGCCGGCGGGCTCGACGAACAGGCTGCCGCGCACGGACAGCACCTGCGCACCCACGTGCTCACCATCGAAGCAGCCACCCCGCCTGACGAAGCCGTAGCGGTCCTGAACACGACCAACACCTGGAAGATAGAACGGATCCGTTACCTCGAACAGATCCCGGTAGCGTTCATGCGGACCTGGGTACCGCGCGACCTCTTCCCCCACTTCAACGCCGAACTCCTCGAGAACGCCTCACTGCTCGGGCTCATGCGCGAGCACGGATATCACCCGGCAGGCGGCCCCAGACAGGTTCAGGCCGTTGCCGCAGATCTCGATCTGGCGGAAATACTAAAAACAAATGTCCGGGAACCCCTGCTCCTGCTCCAGGGAGTCACCCGCGACGCCCTCGGCCACGGACTGGAATCGTTCAACGTATGGCACAGTCCCAACACAGTCTTTGACGTCGACGCCCAAGTGACAACACAGCCAACGCCCATTTCCCAGGAACACGTCCGGCGGTTGCGCACCCTCACACAGCAACTCGAATCAGAACTCGCCGCCCTCGAGCACACGGCCCGCTAAATAGTGAAGCTGCACCACCACCGCTCTATCGCCGATAACGGCGCATATGACGGCGGCGCAGCTGAGTGCCTCGGCTGGAGGAACCGTTACAGGAGGGGTGGTCGAGGCGTCACAACGGCGGCTGGCGCTACAGCACCACTCATGGACAGCTCATGTCCTTCCGGTTTACTGGCCTTGACCACCGCCCCGTTGACTGGGAGCTCCCTGAGGGAGCTCCCAGTTGACCGGTCGGGATTGCTTGGACTGCTTGTTTAAAGAAAGTTCTTTCACTGCAGGGCAGGCAGGTCTGGGGGACGAACGTCGGCTGGGCCGAGTTCCGAACGGGGCACGCGACTATGGCAGGGCGTCCCGGAAGGACCGTCCGGCCTTAGCGGGTTCGGGGCGGAGACTGCGACAACGAGGGGCTCGATGCCGGTCAGGAAGGTTTCCTCCCTGACCGGCAGTGCGTGGAGTCCGTGGGCTGATCGCGGCCGACGCTATTTCATTAGTTGAAGAGTGTCCCCGTGCTCAGCGATGTCGCCGGGTTCGATGATCACGTGCTCTGCATCGTGATTGCGCGCTGCTGCCTGGCCCAGGATTAGGGCTTGGTCACGGGAGCCGCCGTACGCAAAGTGCCAGTCGGCGCCGCGGTGGCGGCTCTTCCACACGCCGTCTTCCCAGTAGGTCTCGACAGTCCTAGCGCTCAATGGCCACCTCCTCGACAGAAATGTGATGCGCGTCTCATTCTAGCCTGCCTCAAACTCCCAAGGGAGAAATGCCCCGCTGGCACGAGCAAGCGCCGATAACGGCGCATATGGGTGCATACGCAGGGATGAGTGCTAGCGCTGGTGCAGGGTGGCCCTTGAGGCGTGGATTCGCCGTACTGAGAACTGCGTGACCCTTCTGTGGCAGCGCCGGTGACGGTGCTGCCACAGGGGTCATGAAGAAGCGGCTCTCTCCTCATTCCCCTTCTGACACTCGTGCTCTCACATCCATTCGGGGCGACAGTGCAGGCCGGTAGCCGGCCAGGAACGCGTTACACGGATTAAACCGGAACCTCTTGCCACAGCAATAATAAAATAATATTGTGAACCGCATCACTAGTAGCTGTAGCAGGAAGAAGGCATTGTGGCGCATCGCGGTTCTTCGATTGTCTGCCCTTGTCACGATGTGACCGAGGCCGATATTCATCGCGTCATCGATCAGGGACATACCTCACCGGAGACCATCAAGCGCGCAACCGCCGCTTACATGGGCAGCTGCCAAGGCAAGTACTGTTCGAAGATTCTTCAAGATCTGCTCGTTGCACGGGGTGTGGAGGAGCCCGGCCGTAACCGGCGTCCGGCAGCCCGTGCACCCATTGTCCCGATTCCGCTCGGCGCCCTGATCGATCCGGAGGAACACTGATGGCGCTTCCGGGAGTGAGCAGCGCGGAGATCCGCGCAGGATATGACGTTGTCATTATCGGTGCCGGGATCCAGGGACTGGCGATTGCGTACGAGCTTGCCAAGCTCGGCCACACCGACGTGCTGGTCCTGGACAAGTCATGGCCGGGCGGAGGCGCCAGCGGCCGGAACGGTGAACTGATCCGCAGCGCCTTTGCCAGTGCTGAATGGTGCGATTTCTTCGAACTCTCACGGGTCAAGTGGCTGAACCTCTCGGCCGAACTGGACCACAATGTGCTTTTCAACCGCACCGGCTACGCGGTCCTGGCCACTACCGAGGATCAGTGGCGGGCATGCGTGACTGATGCCGGTTTCCAGCGAACCCGCGGCATCGAGAGCGATCTGCTGGACGAGTCCTCTGCGCGGAGCCTGCTGCCCGCCGCCAACCCTGATCTGGTTCGCGGTGCTGTGCTGCAGCAGGGCGCCGGTTTCGCGCACCACGATGCGGCCGTTGCCGGCTACCTGGAGAACGCCGCGCACCTGGGCGTCCAAATCGTTTGCGGCCAGAACGTCGTCGCCCTCGAACGCAACAGCGGCAGGGTCACGGGCGTCCGCACCGCCTCCGGCCGCACCATCGGAGCCCGCGTCGTAGTCAACGCTTCCGGCGGCGACGCCCCCGACCTCGATGCCCTGGCCGGAGTAGAGACCTCACTGGTCTCGGCCCGGCTCGAAATGATCGTGACCCAGCCTGTGAAGCCATTCCTCACCCCGGGCCTGGCCGCCCTGGACCTGCTGGGATACTGCCACCAGACCGGCCGCGGCGAGTTCGTCGGCGGCACGGAAAAGCACGGCGTGGACGAAACCAAGAGCGTCAACGGCAGCTGGGACATGCTCAAGGACATGGCAACGAAGTTTGTCCGCCTCTTTCCAGTACTTGCCGGGGTGAATCTGCTGCGTCATTGGGCCGGAACGGTGAGCCAGACTCCTGACCTCGCGCCCGTGCTGGGCCCGGTCCCGGAATTGGACGGATACGTGTTGTCCGTCGGATGGGTCTACGGGTTCATGGGCGCCCCTGCAGCCGGTGAACTGCTGGCTAAGTACATCGCCACGGGCGAAACGGATGCCCGGATGGCGCCGTTCGGAATCGCACGCGTACGCGATGGGAGCTGGATCCGCGAAGGGTCACTGGTAGTGGACATGGGGTACTGACATGGCGGCAAAGCGCTTGAAATTCACCTTTGAGGGCCGAGAGGTCACTGCCACGGACGGGCAAAGCCTGGCCGGCGCCCTGCACGCAAACGGGGTTTCCGTCCTGTCCCGGAGCCCGAAATACCATCGCCCGCGCGGCTACACCTGCGGTTTCTCCGCCTGCGGCAACTGCCCGCTGACCGTCGACGGCATGCCAGGCGTCCTGGCCTGCGCGACGCCGGCACGTGGTGGCGAGGACGTGCGGCGGGAACAAGGCTTCCCCGGTTCCGGGTTCGACCTAATCCGATCGGCGGACCTCGCCAAACCTTTGCTTCCAGCCGGTTTCCAGTTCCGCCTCTTCACGAAAAACCCGCGGCTGAGCTCCCTCGCCGGCACGTTCATGGCCGTGCTGGCCGGCGGAGGACGCATGCCGAGTCCATCGGCGGCAGCCTCCGCTACAGTCACGAAAGTCGTGCGGCAGGCGGCTGCCGTCCTGGTTGTCGGCGGTGGACCCAGCGGTTTGGCTACCGCGTTGGGCGCAGCTGAAGCAGGACAGGACGTCGTGGTCGTCGACCGCGCCTTCGACGGCGGCCGCGCGCTCGTTCGGACCGAACCCATCCACGATGCCGGCAAAGTTGTCGGCGATGTCCGGGAACACTTCGCCCGGCTGCTCGAAGCCGCCCGAAAGCACGGGAATATCACCCTCATCACCGGGACAGCGGCAGGCCTGCTGGACGGCGTCGTCCCCGTCATCGCCGGACGTGTCCGTTATGAACTCGAACCTGAACGGGTCGTCGTGGCAACCGGCTGCTATGAGGTTCCGGCGCTGTTCGCCAACAATGACCGGCCCGGAGTGATGCTGGCCGACGCGGCCGTCAAACTCGCCGAGCTCGAAGCCGCCCCGCCGGGACGCCGGATTGTCATCGCAACCGATTCGGACCGCGGCCACGACGTGGCCCGCCGCCTGACCGCTGCCGGCTGCCACGTGACCGCTGTCATCGACTCCCGCGCTTCAGGGGGCCGTCCCGCCGAGGGCTGGGAGGTACTGACGGGGCTGCGCCCGAGCAAAGCGCACGGCTGGTCACGGGTGCGTGCCGTCAGCTTCACCGGCGGCACTGGCCCGGTGAAAGTGCCCGGCGACACCCTGGTCCTCGCATACGGTCGGCGCAGGAGCGAGGAGTTTGCGCTGCACGCTGCCTATACAGCGGCAGGATCCCACCTCGACGTCACCGACGACAACCCCGATCTCCCCGCAGCGCATCTGGTCGTCGGAACCGCGACCGGGGAGATGACCTACGACACCGCCGAACTCCGCCGCAACGCTCAAGCACGATTCGGCCCTGACACGACCACCCATACACACGCCGTCATGGCACACCGTCCATATGAAGGAGATACCGATGCACAAGCATAAGTTGGGGACCTGGACAGGACTCGCCGTCACCGCCCTCGCATTCACGCTCACGGCGACCGCGTGCGGCGGCGGGGAGGCTGGCTCCGCAGGCGCAGACAGTCTGACCGTCGTCAGCTACGGCGGGCCCTACCAGGAAGCGCAGTCCACGGCCTTCTTCAAGCCGTTCGCCGAACAAAGCGGCATCAGCGTCACAGAGGACAGCCCCACCGATTACGCCCAGCTTCGCACCATGGTCGACAGCGGCCGCCCCACCTGGGACCTCGTCCTTGTGGCCAACGACTTCGGCACCGAAGCTGACGCCAAATACCTCGAACCGATCGATTACTCCGTCGTGGAACCCTCGGGTCTGATCGAAGGAGCCGACCAGAAGTACCGGCTGGCAGCCGACATCGAAGCGACTGTTCTGGCGTACCGCACGGACAAGCTCCCCGCAGAGCCGCAGTCGTTCGCCGACCTGTTCGACACGCAGAAGTTCCCGGGCAAGCGCATGTTCAACAAGCTGCCCTCCGGAGGAGTGCTCGAGGCGGCCCTGCTCGCCGACGGCGTGGCACCCGAGGATCTGTACCCGCTCGACGTGGACCGGGCCCTCGCCAAGCTCGACACCATCAAGGACGAGATCGTGTGGTGGGAAACCTCCGCACAGTCACAGCAACTGCTGGCCTCGGGCGAGGCCACGATGGGTCTGGCCTGGGTCGGACGCGCCGTGGACGCCGGCAAGGAAGCCCAGGTCGGGATCAATTGGGACGAATGGCTGCAGGTTGACGCGTACTGGGTGATCCCGAAGGGTGCTCCGAACGCCGGCAACGCGCAGAAGATGCTCGGCTACATCGCAGAGGAGGAACCGCAGAAGGAATTCGCCTCGCTCATCGGCTACGGTCCGATCACCAAGGCCGCGGCCGAAGATCCCGCGGTCAAGGCCGACGAGAACCGGCCCACGAACCACCTCGACACCCAGGTGCGGGTCGACGACGAGTGGTGGGGCGAAAACGCCGAAGCCGTCAACGAGAAGTTCCAGCAATGGCTGCTCCAGTAGCACTGCGCACCCGGACCCGCACGCCCGGGGCCCCCAACGGGCTTTACCTCCTGCTGCCCGCGGCAATCCTGCTATCGGTGTTCTTCCTGGTCCCGCTCTCGCTCATGCTCCAAACGAGCCTGAGCGAGGGCGGCCAGACGTACACACAGATTTTCGGCTCGCCGCTCTATGCGCAGGTCCTGTGGAACACGGCCAGGACCGCGCTGGTCACCACCCTGTGCTGCCTGGCACTGGCCTACCCGTACGCGTACGTCCTGAACCGGGCCGGCCCCAGGATGAAGCTTGTGATGCTGGCCGTCGTGCTGCTGCCCTTCTGGACCAGCCTGCTCGTGCGCAGCTTCGCCTGGGTCGGCCTGCTGCAGGACGCAGGGCTGCTAAACACCCTGCTCCAGGCCCTCGGTGTGGTCACCGACCCGCTTGAGCTCATCCGCACCCCGACCGGCGTGCTCATCGGCATGGTGCACGTGCTGCTGCCCTACATGGTCCTTCCGCTGGTCACCACCATGGGACAGATCGACCCGTCGGTCCTGCGCGCCGCGCAGAGCTTCGGCGCGGGGCCGTGGCAACGGTTCCAGCGGGTCTTCCTGCCCCTGACCCTTCCGGGCATCGTCTCGGGTTCGGTGCTGGTATTCGTGCTCTCGCTCGGGTTCTACATCACCCCGGCGCTGCTGGGCGGGACCTCCGACGTCATGATCGGGGAAACCATCGTGCAGGAGGTCACGCGGTTCGGGCCCGTCACTGCCAGTGCCCTGGGCCTGATCCTGCTGGCCGGTACCCTGGTCTCCGTCGCCCTGCTCCTGGCCGCCCGTTCCCTAGGCACGGCACGGAAGGGAGGAACAAAATGAGGAACGTTTCGCTGCGCTGGGTCGTCCTCGGCGTCGTCGCCGCGCTCATCGGCGCCTACCTGATGCTTCCCACGCTCATCGTCATCCCGATGTCACTGAACAGCTCCAGCGTGCTCGGCGTCTTCGGTGACGGATGGACCACGCGCTGGTTCGAGGAATTGTTCAGCGACAAGAGCTGGGGTGCCGCGGCGTGGACCAGCCTCCAGGTGGCCGCCGGCACCGTCGTGCTGGCCACTTCGGCTGGAACCGCGGCGGCGCTGGGGCTGCAGAAGATCAAGCCCAAATGGCGGCTGCCGCTCACGGCGCTGATCGTCAGCCCGGTCATCATCCCCCCGGTCATCATCGGCATCGGCAGCTACGTGCTGTTTTTGCGCTGGTATCTGGACGGCACAATCCTTGGCCTGATCATCGCCCACAGCGTACTGGCCATGCCGTTCGTCGTCGTCACGGTGACCGCAACCCTGGCGAAGGTAGACCCGGACTTCGAGCGGGCGGCCGCCAGTCTGGGGGCCAATCCGTGGACAGCATTCCGGCGCGTGACGCTGCCCATGATTGCCCCCGGCATGGTCGCCGGCGCGCTCTTCGCATTCGTTACCAGCTGGGACGAGGTCGTCGTCTCGATCTTCCTCACCGATGCCCAGACCCGCACCCTGCCCGTACTCATGTGGACCCAGGTCCGCACCCAGCTGACCCCGACGCTGGCCGCCGTCGGTGTCTTCCTGACCATCCTGTCGGTCCTCGCCCTCGTGTCCATGCGACGGCTCGAAAGGAGCCCCAAATGAGCTCGCCACGTCCCACCGCCGCCCTGTCCGTGGAGTCGGTGTCAAAGTACTACCGGGATTCCGCCGCAGTGGACGACGTCTCCTTCACCCTGGAGCCCGGCACATTCCTGACCATGCTCGGGCCCTCCGGCTCGGGCAAGACCACCACGCTGAACATGATCGCCGGGTTCACCCTGCCCGACACCGGCTCCATCACCGTCGCCGGCAAAGACATCACCCGGGTCCCGCCGCACCGGCGCGGCATCGGCGTGGTCTTCCAGAACTACGCGCTTTTCCCCCACATGACCGTCGAACAGAACGTCGCGTTCCCCCTCGAAATGGAAGGCATGCGCCGCCGCGAGGCCCTGACCAAGGCGCGCGCTGCCCTGGACATGGTCGAACTGGGCGCACGCGCCCGGCACTACCCCCGCCAGCTTTCCGGCGGTCAGCAGCAACGCGTCGCACTTGCCCGCGCCGTCGTGTTCGAGCCCCCGCTGCTGCTCATGGACGAGCCCCTCGGCGCCCTCGACAAACGGCTGAGAATCCAGATGCAGATCGAAATCATGCGCATCAGCCGCAGCCTGGGCTCCACCGTGGTCTACGTGACCCATGACCAGGAAGAAGCCCTGGTCATGAGCGACCAGATCGCCGTTTACAACAACGGACGCATCGAACAGATGGGCACCAGCCGCGACCTTTACGAGGCACCCCGCACCCTTTTCGTCGCCGATTTCATCGGCGAATCCGTCCGGCTCCCCTGCGCCATCGAACCCGGCGGCGTCCTGCGCGGCCAGGGCTGGGCCGGGCGGGCTCCGGAGCGCAGCTGGGCGGGCGCGGACAACCGCGCTGTACTCGTCATCCGCCCCGAGGACCTGACCATCACTGCCATCGACGGCGATACCGGGCCCGGCGAGAACTCCATCAACGGCACGGTCCAGGACATCATCTACGTCGGCTCGGCGCTGATCTACCTCGTCCGCGTGCCCGGAGGCGGGGAAATCGAAGTCCGCGCAGCGCGCACCGGCACGGGGGCATCCATCACCGCGGGCAGTCGCGTCCGCGTCGGCTGGGTACCGGAGAGCGCCGTGCTCGTCGCCGAAGGCCCCGCCGCCACTACCTCCCCCGCTAAGGGCACCGACCGGGAAACGGAGTACGTCGCATGATCAACGGCGCGATATCGCACTGGATGACCCGGGAAAAAACGGCCACCCGCCCGCAACTGGAAGGACACATCGACGCGGACATCTGCATCATCGGTGCCGGCTTCACCGGCCTCTGGTCCGCGTTCCACCTGACAAACCTCCGGCCCGGAGCACGGATCATCGTCCTTGAGAAGGAACAGGTCGGCTACGGAGCCTCCGGACGGAACGCAGGATGGCTCTCCCCCCTCGTGCCCGGCAACCGCAAAGCCTTCGCACGAACCGCCGGAAACCGGCAGGCCGCCGTCCGGCTGCAGGAACGGATGCTCGAAGCCGTCGACGAGGTTCTCGACACGATCCACAGCGAAGGCCTCGATGCGCAGGCACGGCGCAGCGGGAACGTCGTCGTCGCACGCACTCCCGCGGCCATGCAGCGGCTGCGCGCCCGCCGCCTCAGCGACCTGCAGTGGGGCTACCCGGAAAACGAAGTGCAGGAGCTCGATGCTGCCGCCGTCGCGGCCAGGGTCAACGTCGCCCAGGCCCAGGGCGGCCTCTACTACCCCACCGTCGGCAGGCTGAACCCGGGCCGCCTAGTCCTCGAACTCGCCAGGCTCTGCGAGGACCGCGGCGTCGAAATCCTCGAGCACTCACCCGTCACGGAAATCACCGCGGGACGTGCCACGACCGCAGCCGGCGGAGAAGTCCGCGCCCCGGTGGTGCTGCGCTGCACCGAAGGTTACTCCGCCACCCTCGGCAAGGAGCGACGCCGCATCATCCCCGTCAACAGCTCCATCGTGGTCACCCAGCCCCTGCCGGAGCAGGCCTGGAACGAGATCGGATGGAACGGATACGAATGCCTATCCGACGCCGCCCACGTCTTCAGCTACCTGCAAAAAACGGACGACGGACGCATCCTGATCGGCGGACGCGGCAACCCCTACCGATTCGCCTCCGGCACCGGAGGAAACGGAGAAACGGACCCGCACACCGTCCAGGCGCTCGTCCACCGGCTGCACAGCCTGTTCCCGCAAACCACGGAAGTCCCCATCGCCCACGCCTGGTCCGGCGTGCTCGGCGTTACCCGTGACTGGTGCGCATCGGTCGCCTACGACCCCGTCAACGGTCTCGGACACGCCAACGGCTACGCCGGCCACGGCGTCACCAGCGCCTACCTCGCGGCGAAATCCCTCGCGGAACTCTCAGCCGGCAAAAAGGAAGAGGACGCGGTCCTGCCCTGGGTCGGACACCGGACCCGGAACTGGGAACCCGAACCCATCCGCTGGCTGGGAGTCCACGGCATGTACCGGCTCTTCGCCCTCGCCGACCGCTGGGAAGAGAAAACCAACGCCGCGAAAACCTCCTGGCTCGCGAGGGCCGGAAGCCACCTCGCCGGACTCAACGACTAAAGTCATCCAAACAAAAAGAGAGAAAAGACCAGAGGTGGACACAATGTCGGTCGCGGCAACCCCCAGCACCCGGAACGGAAGCGACCAGGCGGACATCAGGCGGCAACAAATCCTGGCCGCCGCGGTTGAATGCATCAGCGCCAAAGGATACGAAGGAGTCCGCCTCCGAGACGTCAGCAAAGCGGCGGGTGTCTCCATCGGCCTGATCCAGCACCACTTCGAATCCCGCGAAGAGCTCCTCGAGTACGCTATCCGCCATGCCAGCGCCCAGCTGGCGCAACGCTTCCATGCCGTCGGAGACGAAATGGCGGACCCCTGGGAGCGCATCGAAGCCCTGATTGAACAGTGGTGCGCCCTGTCCGACATCAGGGCCCACAGCCGCCTGTGGCTTGAATTCGCAGGAGCGGCCTCGAAGTACCCCCAGCTACAGCCACATCTCATGGAGGTGTACCAGAACTGGGACTCATACGTGCGCCGGGCCGTTCAGGACGGAACCGCCGCCGGCACCCTCGAACCGGCCATGCCCATCGACGACGTGATGGCGGTTTTCATGGCCTACTTCGACGGCTACGAATTCGATATCGCCACCGGCCTGATCGACGACGACACCGCTGCATTGCGCCGCCGCACGGTTCACCTCGCCCGAGCACTGTTCCAACCAGAAAACATGCCCTGATCGGCGGGTTCCCGCTCCGAGCACGAAACAAACAAGACCCTTTAGAAAGGAGTCCGGCATTGACCGCGACCGCACAGACCACTACCCAGCCCGGTTACCGGGTGCTCAATCCGGCCACCGGCGAGGTGGTGGAGGAGTTCCCGACCGCTACCGATGCCGAGATCCAGGACGCCCTGGCCAGGTCCCAGGAGGCCTTCCAGTCCTGGAAGGAAGTGCCCATCGCCGAACGCGCCAAGATCGTGGCCAAGGTCGCCGACCTGTTCACCGAGCGGGCCGATGAGCTCGCCGCCATCATCACCGAGGAAATGGGCAAGCCGCTCTCCCAGTCCAAGGGCGAGGCCGAGTTCTGCACTGACATCTTCAACTACTTCGCGACCGAGGGCCCGGCCCTGGCTGCGGACCAGGAGATCAAGGCGATCGGCGGCGGCCGCGCCCTCATCCAGCGGCTGCCGGTCGGCCCGCTGCTGGGCATCATGCCCTGGAACTACCCCTACTACCAGGTGGCCCGGTTCGCCGCACCCAACCTGGTGCTGGGCAACACCATCATCCTCAAGCACGCCGAGTCCTGCCCGCGCTCGGCGCTGGCGATCCAGCAGATCATGGACGACGCCGGCATCCCGGCCGGCGCGTACATCAACGTCTTCGCCACCCATGAGCAGATCGCGGACATCATCGCTGACCCGCGCATCCAGGGCGTCTCGCTGACAGGCTCCGAGCGGGCCGGCGCCATCATCGGCGAACTGGCCGGCAAGAACCTGAAGAAGGCCGTGCTCGAGCTCGGCGGCTCCGACCCCTACGTCGTGCTGGACGCCGAGGACGTCCCGGCCGCAGCGGCGGCGGCCTGGGAGTTCCGGATGGAGAACACCGGCCAGGCCTGCAACTCCAACAAGCGCATGATCGTCATGGACGACATCTACGACGGCTTCGTCGCCGAACTGGCCAAGCAGGCCAAGGACCTCAAGCCCGGCAACCCGGCCGAGGAAACCGAAGGCACCTTCGCCCCGCTGTCCTCCCGCGCCGCAGCCGAGGCCCTCGCCGAACAGCTCAAGGACGCGGTCAACAAGGGCGCCACCCTGCACGCCGGCGGCCAGCTGCACGACGGCCCGGCGGCCTACATCGCCCCCGCCGTCCTCACCGGAGTCACCCCGGACATGCGTGCCTACACCGAAGAGCTCTTCGGCCCGGTCGCCGTGGTCTACAAGGTCTCCTCCGACGAGGAAGCCCTCAAACTGGCCAACGACACCCAGTACGGCCTCGGCGGCGCGGTCTTCTCCACGGACGAGGAACGCGCCCGCAGGATCGCCCACCAGCTCGAGGTCGGCATGGCCAACGTCAACGGCCTCGGCGAAGGCGCAGACATCCCCTTCGGCGGCGTCAAACGCTCCGGCTTCGGCCGCGAACTCGGCCCGCTCGGCATGGACGAGTTCGTCAACAAGCGCCTCTTCTACATCAGCGGCTAACAGCCTGTATTCGGCGAGGGCGGCGGACCTCCAAAAGGTCCGCCGCCAATCCCACTTTTCCCGCAACCAAGGAGTTCACCTGATGAGCCGCATCGCCATTATTGGTGCCGGGCTGGCCGGCCTGACCGCAGCGAAAACCCTGCACAGGGCCGGACACGCCATCACCGTCTTCGAAGCCCGGGACCGGGTCGGCGGACGCGTCTGGTCAGAGGAAATCGACACGTTCTATGGTCCCCGCGTGATTGAGCGCGGCGCGGAATTTGTGCTCGACGCCTACACGGAAATGCGCCGCCTCGCAGACGAAAACGGGCTGACGCTCGTGGAGACCGGCATGAGCTATTACGTCCGGGAGCCGGGGGACACACCCTTCACGGCCGCAGACATTGTCGAGGCTGGCAAAGCAGCAGCGGCCGCCCTGCCAGCTGCAGACCCGTCAACTACGGCGGAGGATCTGCTGCAGCAGCTCGACGAGGATATCCACCTCGTGGACGCTCTGCGGGCACGCATCGAGATCTCGACAGCCGTGGGAGCTGAGGAAGTAACAGCGAAAGCTCTCACTCAGGTTGCCTCCTTCGAACCCAAGAAGAGCTGGCGCGTCGGGGGAGGAAACCAGTCCCTTGCCAAGGCGCTGGCCGCGCAGCTCGAGAGCGCGATTCGTTTCAACACCCCCGTAAACCGGGTTGAACCCCGCGTTGACGGTGGCGCCACCATCACCTCGGCCGACGGCGAGGAGCAGTTCGACACTGTCGTCGTCGCCGTCCCTCTTTCCGTCCTTCGGGACCGGTCTTTGATCGAAACGCCGACTAGCGAAGAACGGCAACGGGCACTTGAGGGGATCGTCCAGGGCCACGCGGTGAAGCTGCATGCAGCGCTGCGCCAGGTTCCCGCGACATCGGCCGTGATGTCGGTAACGGGGCGCTATTGGACCTGGACCGCCGTCGATGCCACCCAGGAGGTCGCACCGGTACTCAACAGCTTCATGGGTTCGTACAAGGCAATCGAAGCGGCAGGAGTAGCGCAGGACCCCTCTTCCTGGCTGAAGGCCGTTCGGGAGCTGCGACCCGACCTGGAGATCGGCGACACCGCAATCGCCACAGATTGGTCGCACGACCCCTACGCCCAAGGTGCCTACGCCGCCCACTCACCGTCCTTCAGCATCGATGACAGCGATGTACTGGAGGCTCCGATCGGCGACGTTTACTTCGCCGGCGAATACACCGAACCGATCTACACCGGACTCATGGAAGGCGCGATCCGCAGCGGACAACGCGCGGCCCAACGAATCCTTACATCAACCCGGCTCACCCCAGAGGTAGCCAAATAACCAAACTGCATCGAATTCTTAACACCAAATGGGCCGCAGCCGGAGCTATCCCGGAACACCGGGTCGTCATTGGAACACCGGAAGCGACCCCCGTCGTCACCGCTTCCCTCGCCACCGTAGAAACCGGCTTCTGGCGGGTCACGAAGGTGAATGCGCAACGCCGGTTTGCTCCCGCTAACGGCGACGTAATCCAGCTGTCCCCCGCTTCACTGTCAGCATGGAAGACGGCTGGATAAGGCCGCTGGTCATCCGAAGACCCTCGTGAAGGCGTATGCCACCCTAAACACCGCACCCTCCCAGGGTTGGTCTATCGCGAGGGTTGGCCATGCAGGAGGCGCACCACAGCCCTAGATCACGAGACTAAGAAACTCGGCAAGCGGGTTCGCCGGAAGAGTCCAGCCCGCGTCCCTGATGCCTGCATAAGTGCTGGCCTCAGTACCGGATGGACTGGGGTTTGACCACGGCGCTTGGTGCCCTTAAAAACCCATGTTCGCCGATAACGGCGCATATGTAGATCCTCAATGAGTACTCCCGGCGGCTTGGTCATCCTTCGGCAGGTCCCTGCTGCAAGCCTGCGAGGAGCGGGCTGAGTCTGCAGAAGTCGCTGGTGATGCCACTTGATTTCTCCTTTTATTCATCGGATCTTTAGCTACGCCCGATGGACGGCTGTGGCGTAGGCCAAATGGCAGTCAGCGGCCGTGAGAACCAGCCAAATGGGGTGTCCTTAAGACTGGTCTGTAGGCAGACGCTTCGATCTGCGCTGAGGCGAAGAATTTCCTGTACGGAAGCGGTGAAGGAGCCGCCCGGAACGAAAGGAATTCTCATGAATGCTAATGCCAAGGAAACCAAGATGAGCCGGCGTAAGCGCGCTTTCGCTATCGCGGCCGCGTCGGTTGCGCTCGTGGGCGCGACCGCGACCGCTGCCAGCGCGTACACGCAGCTTGCTCCCGGAGAGAGCAAGGACTTTGGAACCAATCTTATCGGTCCCACTGTCATTTGCCTGACCAATACGGGAGGGCAGTACGGCACAGTCACGTTCAGCGCTCCCGGTTCGCGCGCCGAAACCGACAATATCCGGCCTTTCCAGCGATATTGCAAGGAAGCCTGGTGGTGGGGATTCGATGTCAATATCACCAATAACGGGCCGACGTACCTGGGCGCCGAGTACGGCAGCTGGTTCTCCTTCTAGAAAGCCATAGAACGGAGACCCCGTTCGAGGCCGTGATCGGGTGCGTTGGAGCAGATCTACCGATTTCTCCAACGCACCCGCCCCGAGAGCGTTGCTCCTGGCGGTTACCAATAGACCCAAAATGTCCGGCTCTGTCCGGGCCACCACATAGGGAAAGTCATGACACGCGAAGAAGCATTTGCAAGCTGCCCGCCAGGGTCGTACGTGGAGCAGTATCACGGCCAGTGGCTCGTCATACCGTTTACCCCGGTCGTCAGGCGCGCGGAACCGCCGGAAGCGTCGGACGCCGACTGGTAAAGCACCCAAGCCGGGACGCTCGAGTTATCTAGTGCCGTCCCGGCTCCGGCTTGCCCGTGTGCAAAGCGTTGACAGGTTTGCATCGGGCGAGCACTATGGCTCCAACCCAGTCTCCACGGCTCAGGGATTGGAGAGCACAGTGGCAGGTGTCACCAGCAGGATCGACCGGGTCTGGATCTGCTCGGATCAGGTCTCCGGAGGACCGTGGCCGGCGATGCTCGTCTCAGGCGATACGGTAGTGGCGTTCGCCCCGGGCCTGCTCTGGCAGAGACCTCCCGAAGACCTGTATGTAACGACAGACGACGAGTCAGGCACCGCCACGGAACGTTGGACGGTGGCCCATGTAGCTGTCGACCCCGAAGATCAGGCGGACGATGCGGCACCCTCGGCCGGGGCAGTCCGGCTTCATGAGCCCGTTTTCACCCTGGCACCGATGGAGCGCGAAGACTTTGTCGCCGCTCTTGCCAGCCGGAGAGCGGAAAGAGACTCCCCCGGCAACCAACCCCGGCGGGACGGGCCTGGGGCCGACGCTTTGATCAGGGCGCTGGATGGGACGCCGGAGGAAGATGAAGAGGCGAAACGCGCACGCAAATTCTGGTGTCTTCTTTTTCCCTGGCACTGCCATCCTGGTGACGGCGGCGAGGACGACGATCCCGAAGCAGATCCACCACCGGTAGACGGTCCCCAACCTGACGGTCCCCAACCTTTCGGACCCGGGGACGTCGACTAAGCCGGGACCGTGCAGGCGCGAGAACATCCTTGGCGGCCGTTGCCGCATCTTCCTGCTGTGAGAGCAGCAGCCGTCCGGATCTTGTCTTCTGACGCCTTCACCTGCTTCGCCGCCTTCACCGTTGACCTGTTTTTCTTCTCCACTTTTCTGTTCGGCCGGGAACCGATGGATGAGACGTCGAGGCTCATCGTCCCCGTGCTCGCAGCCGTCGGGGCTACGCTCCTCATCTGGCGCCGTCAGGCGCCAGTCCTCGTCTTCGCAGCCGAACTGCTGATCAGCCTCGTGGCACCGGTCATCGTCCCGGACTATCATCCGACGGCCAGCCTGCTCGTCGCGCTATCAGCCGTGGCCGAAACCCGTTCGACCGGGTACTCGGCTGCAGCCGGCGTGCTGGCCCTCGTGCCGAGCTCGTTTAGCGTCGCCGTGAACCTACAGTTTGCCGATCCGGAGACCCGGACGGGTGAGGTGCTCATCAGCGCCGCCGGCTACCTTTTAGTGACCTTCAGCGCGTGGTTGATCGGTCGTTGGCAGGGGCGCAGCAGAACGCAACTGCAGGTGGCGGAGCGACGGCGTCTGGTGGCGGTCGAACGTGAACAGCGCCAGGCGGAAAGAGTGCTGACCGAGCGCCAGCACATAGCACGGGAACTCCATGACATCGTCGCCCACACCGTCACGCTCATGGTCCTCCACGCTGCCGCTGCCGGCCGCATCCTCGACCTCGACCCGGAAGGCTCCAAACGCTCCCTGAAGGTCATCGAGGATTCCGGGACCCAGGCCATGGCCGAACTCCGCCGGATGCTCGAAGTCCTCAACCGGTCCGGGATGGAGGCCGACTCGGCAGACCCCTCAGAAGGATTGGACCGGCTGGACGATCTCATCGAAAGAGCCAGAGCGGAGAACCTGCAGGTCACCCTGAGAATCATCGGGGAAGCCCGTGCTCTGGACCCCAGCGTCGGCTTGGCCGGGTACCGGTTCTTCCAGGAAGGGCTGACCAACGTTGCCCGGCATGCAGGTCCGGGCACAACGGTGGATATCTCCATCGAGTGGACGGACCGATGGGCCGAACTGAGCCTTAGGGACGATGGAGCCGGAGAGCCGGAACCCGTTGCGGGGGCCCTTTCAACTGGAAACGGCCTGATCGGGCTCCACGAAAGGATCACGATCGCCGGAGGCATCATGGATGCGGCTAAGCTGCCCCACGGCGGCTTCCGCATGTACGCCCGGCTGCCTGTGGCCGCCGCTGCCGGAAACGGCCGGGACCGGGAAGACGTAACGGATACCGACGGTGCGGCCGGCCAGAAAGCCAGATGGCTGCAGCGAATGCCCCTCAGAACGAAAAAGTCACCCGGGAACCCCTCATGAGCATCCGTGTACTTCTCGCAGACGATGAACCGCTGGTCCGCACAGGGCTCTCGCTCATCCTCTCAACCGACCCGGACATCGACGTGGTGGGAACCGCAGGTACCGGCGAAGAAGCACTCACCTTCGTCAGCTCAAACAACGTCGACGTAGCAGTCATCGACGTCCGGATGCCCGTCATGGACGGAGTCGAAGCCATCCGATCGATCACTGCTCTGGGCGTCTCCACGAGAACACTGATACTTACGACGTACAACACCGATGAGGCCGTCTTTGCTGCCCTGCGGGCCGGCGCAAGCGGTTTCCTGCTCAAGGATGCTGCGCCCGCGGACCTCATCAACGCGGTCAAGGCGGTCGCCCAGGGCCAGGGATGGCTCGCCCCCGCTGTGTCCCGCACTCTTATCGAGGAATTCGCCATCAAGCCGGCAGGTATCGACGCCACAGCTGTCAAAGCTGTCGAATCGCTAACTGACAGAGAACGTGACGTGCTCATCTGCATTGCCTTGGGCATGTCCAACAAGGAAACGGCCAGGGCCCTGTTTCTGCGCGAAGGAACTGTAAAAACACATGTCAGCCACGTCCTGATGAAGCTGGGCGTGCGCGACCGCGCACAGGCCGTAAGTATCGCCTACCGTGCCGGACTTGCTGAAGCCCGAACACCGAAGGCATCACAAGGAGCAGAGCCAAACAGGAAACCGAAACAGCGCTGATGCAGTAACCCTGAAGTGTCAAACAGCCCGTGCTGATGAGCGCGTATTCAAACGGCCCGGGACGAAGCTTAACCCGTGAACCCACACGACCGACAGAACGACAAGGAAGGCGGCCTCTATCTCCTCGACGTCAACAGGGAAAGCTTTGGCACCGATAACGGCGCATATGTCCTTCCCGAGGGACACATCCGCTGCAGGCTGCTCAATCTCGCGCGGTGCCGTCCTCCACACCGGCAGGGAGGCGACCAGGCCGATATCACCCAGGCCAGCACGACCGGGCCGTCGGAGATCACCGGCACTAACCGGCCGGTCCACGTTTGGGTAAAAGCCCTCTCAGGAGAGCAGTTCGAGCTCCCAGTCCTTAAGATCGGCCACCGGCGCGAACAGGCGTGCGTCGATCTCATCGAGGGGCATGCCGTTGCGGACCCGTGACGGCCAGTCCCTGTTGCCCAGGGCCGCCTTGCCGAGGGCCACGACGTCGGCCGCGCCGTCGGTCAGCATGGATACAGCAGTCTCGGGGTCGTCCAGGTGGCCGTTGGCAATCACCGGCAGCCCGGCGTGTTGCTTGGCCAGGGCGGCCAGCGAGGGTCCCTGATTGCCGAAGGCCGGTGCGTAGGCCTTGTACTCGGTGGTGTGGATGAAGTCGACTCCGGTGGCGGCCAGAGTGGAGAAGATGACTTCAGCTTCCTCGGCTCGGCCGGCCCACCGGTGGTCGTGGTCGCTGACTTTGGACTGGGAGATCCGGATGCCCACGGTCATGTCCGGGCCGACGGCCTCCCGGACGGCGCGTGTGATTTCCGCGGGGAAGCGCACGCGGTTCTGCGCGGAGCCGCCGTACTCGTCGATGCGGAGATTGAGGTAGTCGGTGAGGAACTGGTCCAGCAGGTAGCCGTTGGCACCGTGGATTTCCACGCCGTCGAACCCGGCTTCTTTGGCGTGCAGCGCGGCGGCCACGAAACCCTGGCGGACCTCCTCCATCTGCTCCGGAGTGATTTCGGCCGGCACCCGGTACGGGCCCTCCCCGCGGTAGAAGTCCAATTGCTCCCCCTTGGGGGCGACAGCAGAGGGGCCAATGGTGCTGTCCTTGAAGCGGCTGCCCTGCGCCTGGGATCCGGCGTGCATGAGCTGGGCGAAGATCGTGGACCCGGCCGCGTGGACGGCGTCGACGACCGTCGCCCAGGACCGGGACTGCTCGTCGGTGGCCAGACCGGGCTGGTACAGGTAGCCCTGGCTGTGAGCGGTGTCGGTGTAGATCCCCTCGGTGATCAGCAGCCCGAATCCGCCGCGCGCGAAGGCCTCGTAGTAGGAGACCATCTTCTCCGTCACCAGCCCGTCCTCGGTGGCGCTGACGCGGGTCATGGGGGCCAGCGCCACACGGTTGGGCAGCTGCGTGGAACCGATCTGAAGGGGCGACCAGAGCGGGGCGAGGTTCGTCATGATGATCTCCTTAAACTCTTTCCAGGGCCGGCGCCGCCTCTAGTACGACATCTTTCGTACTACTAGAGGTATCGTACAATGAGTGTTGAGTCAATCAAGCGACTAGGAGGCTGGTTGCAGGTGCGCACTCTCGCTCACCCCGACCGGGGCGAGTTGCAGCTGGATACCGTCCTGTCTGCATTCTCCGATCCAGTGCGGCGACGGATTGTCGACCAGCTCGCGGATGGCCCTGACGACCAGGCGTGTAGCGCTTTCCAGCTACCGGTCAGCAAGTCCACCTCCACACACCACTTCAGGGTCCTGCGTGAGGCCGGCGTGATCGAACAGCGCTACAGCGGCACCTCGATCCTCAATACGCTGCGCGCAGCCGACCTCGAAGCACGATTCCCAGGGCTGCTTAAGGCGGTCCTTCAAGCTGCCCGCGACGAAACACCCTCCCCCACCGCCGAGCGGCTCTAACGGCCGCAGGCCCGCGAGGCCCATTCGAAGAGACGCAGAGCGCCTTGTGCTTCCGCTGTTCACTGGCAGCTCACGCTCACTAGCGGGCTGCGGCACCCACTCTTGCCCTCCCTCGAAAGCTCAGCGCTGTCCTCGGCTCTGGTCCCGCAGCGCCAGCCACGTTCGCTCCTGATTCCCGAGACACCGATAACGGCGCATATGACCAGTTATAGGAGGAGGGATGGTTCGTCGCCTAACCGTCTGCGGCAGCGCCTTATTAGTCCGATGCGACCACGTCATCCGTAACTACCAGTCGTCGCTCGCCCAACCCGTCTTCGCGGATCCAAGCTGCCCCGACTTCGGGCGCGACCTGCATTACGGTGCCGCTGATCCTCGTCCCAGCCAGGTCCAGGGCCTCGACATGCTCGCCTTCGTTCCAGATCATCTCTGCCATGGTGCTCCTCCGGGTCGGTCATCCTATGCTTCTTCCACTTCCGGGGCGCCCGTATCGTTCCCTTAAAAGAGCCCTAAGCCACGGAGCAGATTCCTTGGCTTGATGTGTGGTCGGCTACGCAAAGAGCCATGAACGGCCGTCGAGTGACAACTGCCGAAACGGCGCCTATGACGTCCAGATAGCTGAGTGTGGGGGTTGTCCCATCGCCCGCTGCAGGTTTAGCTTCGCCGTGACTGCCGGGGTGCCCGGGCGGTCACGGCGAAGCCGGGTTTTCCGTTATCTGGTGTCTTCCTGTCCGTTGCGTTCCATTGATGAATGGTGGTGGTGGCCGGGGTGGTGTTCTTCGTACTCGATTTCGAGCTCGTCCGCGGTGGTAAGTCCGGCGGGCAGGTCGACGGTGTGGCGGGGGCCGGTGTAGGTATGTTTGACGCGGAGCTGCCAGGCCAGCCAGAGGACGAGCAGGGTGCCGCCGACCACCAGCGGCGTGTAATTCACGAACTTCCACTCGAACCCGGGGTTCCAGGGGACGCCGCCGGATGAGGTGGGCAGGATCGCGATCGTGGTGGTGATGGCGATCTCGATGACGGCGATCAGGTTGAGCCACTTGTAGTGGCGGCCAAGCGTCCAGCTGCCGGATTGGAAGGCGGCGCCTTTGCGGAGGCGCTGGTAGATCGGGATGGCGAAGGCCAGGTAGAGGCCGACGACGCCGATGGAGACGACGGCGTTGAACGCTACCGGGACCGGTGCGCCGTTGATGTCCACCGGCACGAGGGCCGGCAAGGTGAGGATGATCGCCAGCGCGGCGACCAGGGCGACGCTGTAGAGCGGGACTCCGCTCTTGTTGAGCCGGGTCCAGATCCGGGCGCCGGGGACTGCGCCGTCGCGGCTGAAGGCGAACAGCATCCGGGTGGTGGAGGTCATGCAGGCCATGGCGCAGAAGCACTGCCCGACGGTGGAGATCACCAGCACGGTGCTGACCCAGGGTCCGCTGAGGGCCTGGTTGAGGATGGTGACGACGCTGCCGCCGCTGGCGGACACGGCGTCAGCATCCTGCACCGCGAACAGGATGCCCAGCAGCAGGATCCAGCCGCCGATAGCCGAGTAGAGGATGGCCTGCCAGATGCCGTTGGCGGCCGAGTTGGAGGCGCCCTTGGTCTCTTCGGACATGTGGCAGGAGGCGTCGTACCCGGTGACGGTGAACTGCGGCAGGATCACGGCCAGCGGCAGCACCAGGAACACGAATCCGAGTCCGGTGGTCGCGCCGTCGAACATGCCGGTGTTGTTGATCCGCTGCGTGAACACGTCCGCGAGGCTGGCGTGGCGTTCGGGCACGAAGATGATGATCGCGATGATCGCGACCGTGCCGATGACGTGCCACCACACGGAGATGTTGTTGAAGATGGCCAGCAGGTGGCTGGAGAAGATCGAGAGCAGCGTGACGACGAACAGCACCGCGATGAAGATCAGGAACACACGGGTCAGCGAGTATCCGTCGGCCCACGCCTGGCTGAACGAGGACAGGGTCACGTCGATGAAGGTGGCGCAGCCGTAGGAGACGGCGGCGACGATCGCGAGCAGGCCGAGGAAATCGAGCCAGCCGGTGAAGTAGCTGGATCTCAGGCTGCCGAGCTTGGCGGCCCAGTAGTACATGCCGCCGGAGGTGGGCATCGCCGAAACGAGTTCGCCCATGCACAGCCCGACCACGAGGATCAGCGCGCAGACGACCGGCCAGCCCCAGCTGATCGCCATCGGGCCGCCGTTGTTCCAGCCGATGAAAAAGCTGATGAACGGGCCGCTGAGGATGGAGATCACCGAGAACGAGATGGCGAAGTTGGAAAAGCCGGACCAGGAACGCTTCAGCTCGGGCTTATAGCCCAGCTCGGCGAGGAGATCGTCGTCCGAGCGCCGTGACGGGGAAACAGACATGACAGGAAGTCCTTGGAGTGTGGAACGGATCGTTTTCAGGGATAAGGCCCCGCCGCCAGGGTTGTTGCCCCGGCGGATGAGGAGCCCCGCGGGACTGCGGCTGCGGTCCGGACCCACGTCGGCGTAAGTTCCGGCCCCGCACTTTCGTGTGATGGAGCCCACGTCCGCGGCGGTGCTCTCCACTGTAGCGGCCGCTTTGAAATTTGAAAATAGTTTTTATTGCATTAGCGCCGCGAGCCGCCTAGTATCGGTGAGACAGATCACACCGGGCCGGCGGCGAGCATGCCGGCCGAACGCAGAAAGTGTCGAGATTCCCATGACTGTTGTGGAAACAGGACGGTTTTCCGTCCGCCGCTCTTCCTCCTTCGAGCAGGTTCCCGGGGACCTGCCGCCGGCCGGCCAGTTCATCAACGGCCGCTTTGTTCCCGGCACCTCCGGCGACACCATGAACATCGAGGACCCGGCGTCGGGGAACGTGGTAGCCGCGGTGGCTGCCGGCACCGTCGAAGACACGGATGCGGCGATCGCTGCCGCGGTGGCCGCGAAGCAGGCCTGGGCTGCCGCCACCCCGAAGCACCGCTCGGACGTGCTCCACCGGATCGCCGGCATCATCGAGGACAACCGGGAGCTGCTGGAGCGTCTGGAAGCGCTCAATACCGGCAAGCCGGAGGCCGTTGCCGAGGACGACATCACCAGCGCGCTCGACACGTTCCGCTTCACCGCCGGCGCCGCCCGGTCCCTGACCTCGCTGGCGGCCGGGGATTACGCCGAAGGGCATACCTCGGTCATCCTGCGGGAGCCGGTCGGCGTGGTGGGCGTCATCACCCCGTGGAACTACCCGCTGCTGATGGCCGCGTGGAAGATCGCCCCGGTGCTGGCCGCCGGCAACACGGTCGTGCTCAAACCCTCGGAGCAGACTCCCCTGTCGACGCTGAAGCTGGCCGAACTGATCGCCGCGGAACTTCCCGCCGGCGTGCTGAACATCGTGACCGGGGCCGGCTCCGTGGTCGGCCAGCGGCTGGCGGAGCATCCGGACGTGGACCTGGTTGCCATCACCGGCAGCGTCGGCAGCGGCCAGAAAGTGGCGGGCAGCGCCGCCGGTACCGTGAAGCGGGTGCATCTGGAGCTCGGCGGCAAAGCGCCGGTCGTCGTGTTCGACGACGCCGACCTGCAGGCAGCTGCCGCCGGGGTCCGGTCCGCAGGCTTCTGGAACGCCGGCCAGGAATGCGGCGCCGCCTGCCGGGTCCTGGTGCACGCATCCGTCGCGGAGAAATTCACCGAGCTGCTGGTCCGCGAAGTGTCCTCGATCATCGTCGGCGGACCGGGAACAGGAACCGAGACCGAGGTCGGGCCGATGATCTCCCGGGCCCACTTTGAGCGGGTGCAGGAAGCCCTCCGGCAGGCGAAGGCCGACGGCCTGAACATCGCCGTGGGTGGCTCGGCCATCGAGGGGCCCGGCTACTTCATCGAACCGACGGTCATCACCGGCGTACCGGCCGGCGCCGGGATCAGCGGCCAGGAAATCTTCGGTCCGGTCGTCTCCGTCGAAACCTTCGGCACGGACGAGGAAGCCGTGCAGCGGGCCAACGAAACCCCGTACGGGCTGGCCGCCTCGGTCTGGACCACCGATGCCGCCCGGTCGCTGAACATCCCCCGCCGGCTCGATTTCGGCACCGTCTGGGTCAATTCCCACCTGGTGCTGGCCTGCGAAGTCCCCTGGGGCGGTTTCAAAGGCTCCGGGTACGGCCGGGACCTGTCCCTCTACGCGCTGGAAGACTTCTCGCGCACCAAGCACGTCATGATCAACCACGGCGCCTGACGCCCCGCATCACCAGGAGCAACCAAATGACCGCCTCTGCACCCGTGAACCCGCTGAGCAATTCCTTCACCCCGCCCATCCCCTTCGACACGCAGAAGCCGTGGAGCAACTGGGGCGGGAACCAGACCGCCACGCCCGCGTTCACCGTCCGCCCGCGGAACGAGCAGGAAGCGCTGGACACCGTCCGCTTCGCCATCCGGGAAGGCCTGCCGGTCCGGGCCGTCGGCGCCGGCCACTCCTTCACCCCGCTCGTGCACACCGGCGGCGTCCTGATGGACCTTTCCGCGCTGACCGGTGTCACCGGCACCGACAGCACCCGGCTGCGCGCCCGCGCCCTCGGCGGCACCGCCATCAGCGCCTTCGGCGACGCGCTCTGGGACAAGGGCCTGGCCCTGTCCAACCAGGGCGACATCGACAAGCAGTCCATCTCCGGGGCCATCGCCACCGGCACCCACGGTTCGGGCATCGAACTGGGCTGTTTCTCCTCCGCCCTGCGCTGGGTGAAGCTGATCAACGGGCACGGGGAAATCGTGGAAATCGGCGAAGACCAGCTGCGCGAACTGCGCGCCGCGCAGGTCGCCCTGGGCACGGTGGGCATCTTCCTGGAAGTCGAGCTCCAGGTCAGCCCGCGCTACCACCTGCAGGAACAGATCAGCTACCCGACCTGGGACGAAACCGTTTCCACCTGGGACCGCGACATCGCCGACAACCGGCACTACTCCTTCCTCTGGTGCCAGGCCGAGGAATCCGCCGGGCTCTACGAACTGCCCACCCCCGCCGGGGAATCCATGGTCAACCGCAGCTACACCAAGCGCTACAACGCCATCACCATGGACGCGAACGAATCCGGCATCGACCTGACCGAAGGCGCCCGCCGTGACCGCTCCTACCGGGTCTACCCGGGCGGGTTCATGATCCCGTTCCACGAGATGGAGTACTACGTCCCCGCCGAACGCGGCCGCGAAGCCGTGGAAACCGTCCAGCACCTGATCCGCACGGCCCATGCAGACCAGAAGTACCCGATGGAAGTCCGCTGGGTGAAGCAGGACGACTCCTATCTCTCCCCGTTCTACAAGCGCGACACCACCGTCATCTCCGTCTCCGGCGCCCCGGGCACCAACTACTGGCCGTACCTGCGCGACGTCGACGCGGCCCTGCAGCCCTTCGACGCCCGCGCCCACTGGGGCAAGATCCACTTCATGACCAGGGAACGACTCGAACGCCTGTACCCGGAACTGGATACCTTCCTGGCCGTCCGGCGCGAATTCGACCCCCGCGGCGTCTTCCTCAACGACCACACCCGCGCCCTGCTCGGCTAAACCCTCCCTGTCACCCGCGGCCGGCGGTCCCCCACGGAGACCGCCGGCCCCGCCTGAAAGCAGAAGGCAATCTTCATGGACGTAATCGGCCAGGTCATCATCTTCATCATGATGGGCTTCCTGCTCATCGGCGCGGTCTGTGCGCTCTTCAACGACGAAACGGGTTTCGGCAGGGAATTCAAGGAAGGCATCCACGCCATCGGACCCATCTTCCTGCCCGTCGCCGGCATCATGACCCTCGTACCGGTCCTCAGCCAGCTGGTCACCACCTATCTGGCCCCGGTCTACGCCTGGTTCCACGCCGACCCGGCCCTGGCAGCCACCACCCTGATCGCCGGGGACATGGGCGGCTACCACCTGGCACACGCCACGGCAGGCAGCCACGGAGCCTGGATCATGGCCTTCGCCGTCAGCTTCACCGCCGGCTCCACCATCATTTTTTCCATCCCGGTCGGGCTGACCATGCTCGACAAACGCGATCACAAATACATGGCGCTCGGCGTCATGTCCGGCCTGCTCGCCATCCCCTTCGCCGTCTTCATCATCACCCTGATCCTGCAGACCGGCGCCACCCCGCTGCGCAGCGACATCTCGACCACCTCCCCCTCGACCACCCCGTTCGACCTCCCGATCGGGAGCATCCTGCTCAACCTGGTGCCCTTGGTCCTCGTCGTGTCGGTGCTGGCCCTGGGCCTGCGCTTCTTTTCCCGCACCATGGTGCGCGCCTTCATCGTGTTCGGACGGGTGCTGGACATCATCATCAAACTTGCCCTCGCACTCTCGATCGTCCAGTACTTCACCGGCATCTTCGATGTCTTCGGCACCTGGCCGCTGGCACCGTTCATCGCCGACTCCGAAGACCAGTTCCGGGCCCTGGAAGTCGCCGGCTACATCGGTGTCATGCTCGCCGGGGCCTTCCCCATGGTCTACGGCATCCGCAAATGGCTAGGAGTCCCCCTCGAACGCGTCGGCAGGCGCCTGGGCTTCAGCGAGGAAGGCGCCGCGGGAATCCTGGCTGCAGCGGCGAACATCCTCGCCCTGTTCCGCGTCATCAGGCTGATGCCGCCACGGGACAAGGTCCTGGCCATCGCCTTCGCGGTCTGCGCAGCCTTCACCTTCGGTGACCACCTTGCCTTCAGCGCCAACTTCCAGCCCAACATGGTCTTTCCCCTAATGGTCGGCAAACTTGCCGGCGGCGTGATCGCGATCCTGCTCGCGCTCTGGCTGGCGCTGCCCTACGCCCGGGTGCTCGAAGCCAGGGACCGGGCCGAGGGCACCATCGCACCGCTGGAATACGCACCCCGCACCAGCCGGCACCACGACACCCAAGACAATCCGGACAACCGCTCCGCAGACTCCCCCGACCCTCTCCAGGCCCGGGCAGGATCAACCCCGTAGCCCCCGCCGGAACAGCCACGGCTCCCAGGCACACCGCCCGGGAGCCGTGGCCGTTGCGGTCTTGTCGCGTATCCCCGACCCCGAGGCCGGGAAATCACAGCAGCAATAAAAACCACGGCGCCTGACCATGCAGACCCGCCGCCACGGGAACCTTGTTCGGCGAGTCCGCCAGCCGGTCCTCCAGCAGTGCCCCCGGCAGGTGATCGGCGCTGCTGGACGCGATCACCCGCAGGTCCGCGTTAGCCAGCACCATCGGCTGCAGACCCCGGCCCGGGCCGACCAGGAAGCGTTCGAACCTGGCCGCAGGGATATCGGCCCCGGCGACGCCAGCGAATCCCGCCCCGGTGATCAGCGGCAGCGAAAGGGTCACCGTATAAGCGTTGGTCCCCCCGATATCGACATAGGGGCCGGTCACCGTGGTCTGTCCGGAAGCAGCAGGAGAGGAGAACCAGGAACGCGAAGAATAATCGTAAAAGGCATCCCGGCGCGGATTCAGACTGTGCGCCACAAACTCCAGCCCGCCTCCCCTGCCCAAACGCCACCACTCCAGCCAGTAGGCGCTATCGGCCAGGTAATCCGCGGCCACCGCGATCCCGATACCGTCCATCGGCGGTTCCGGACGATGCAGGCACGCCTGCAGCTTCTCCCGGATCCCGGCAAGGTCCGCGCGCACCGGGCGCCGCCCCTGCTGCTCGGCACCGGCCAGCAGGGAACATGCAGCCGCGGCGGCCGCGGACAGTTCCGCCAGTGCCGCGTCCAGGTGCCCCTGCACACTGGCCGCGATGGCTTCCAGGGATCCGCCGTGATCAGCCATCCGGCCCCGTCCTTCGTTCATGCCGCCGCCAGCCTCAAGTGGCGGTCGATGAGCACCCGCGTTTCACGTTCACAGTGCTCGATCGCCAAAGCCTGGGCCCGCAGCGCATCCCGCGTCCGGATCGCCTCCACAATGCCGGCGTGTTCCTGCACCGTGTCCCCGGTCTCTGCCGCGCTCCCCGGCGTCCAGAGCATGGGGGCGATCTCCCCCTGCAGCTGCATAATCGTCAGGGTCAGCCGCGGTGACTGGGCCGCCACGCCGATCTCAATATGAAAGCGGCTCTCTGCCCTGCGGCAGGCATCCGGCTGCCCGGCCACCGAAAACTCCCGGGCGAATTTCATCAAACGCTCCACATCCTCAGGCAAAGCACGCATCGCCGCCAACCGGGCAGCCGAACCGGCGGCCGCGGCAGCCGCGTCCCCAAGATCCCTCAACTCGTCAATACTCTTGGTCCGCAGCAGCTCTTCAGCCTGCTGCCCGCCGAACGCACTCGAATCCCGGACGTAGCTTCCGCCGCCACGCCCGCGCCGGGTCTCGATGATCCCCTTGTTCCGCAGCACGGCCAGCGCCTGACGCAGCGTGACCGTCGAGACCCCCATTCCGGCAGCAAGCTCGATCTCCGGCGGCAGTTTGTCCCCGTCATTGATCAGCCCGACAGCCAGCGACGTCTCCAACTGCTGGACCACACCGTCCACCAGCGCAGAGGTATCCTCGGCACCGGCACGTCCCCCGCCATAGGGGAAGAGAGAGCCCGCCAAACCATTCACCCCACTAGCTAAACACTAAAAACTAGTTTTTGAGAGTTCCCGGTTGTTCCTTCCCAAGGCGACTGGAAAGTCGCTGTGAATGCACGCGCCCTCCGTCAGCCGGGGAGAATAGGCGCGGAGCGGCACCACCGGGAGCGGGGTGTCGGTAGTCCTCAGATTTCAACCGGCCCGAACGAAAGAGCGGAATCAGTGCGAGCAGCAGTCCTGGCACGCAGGTTTGGCAATCCCCTGGAGGTCCTGGAAGTTGCGCCTGTCGTTGGGCAGCCTCTGGGCTCGAATGAAGTGGCCGTTCGCATGATCGCTTCTCCGATCAATCCGTCCGACCTGATTCCCGTCACCGGGGCCTATGCCTCCCGCACGACGTTGCCCTTCATCCCGGGCTTTGAAGGGGTGGGTGTGGTTGACGGGTGCGGTGATGAGTGCACGCTATCGGCCGGGCAACGCGTCATCCCCATCGGTTCTGCAGGAGGCTGGCAAACCATAAAGGTCCTCCCGCCCAAGTGGTGCATCCCGGTTCCCGTCGATATTGACGATGCTGCCGCCGCCACCGCCTACATCAACCCGCTCACGGCTGTCCGCATGGTCACGCAGCACGCAGACTCCGGCGACGTCCGCACCGCGGTGGTTAACGCCGCCGGATCGGCCATCTCAGGGACCATTGCCCGTCTGCTCCGGCAGCGCGGAATCCGAACCATCGGCCTGGGCCGCCATCCGGAACCGCAAACCCACAAGAGGGCCGGCTATTGGACCGAATACCTCGACACGTCCCGGGAGATCGGTCTGCGGCGCCTCATGCACCAAGACCTTCTCTCCGAAATAGACCTTGCGTTTGACTGCGTCGGCGGAGACGAGGGCACGTTACTGGCCACATCTCTCCGGGAAGGCGGCCGGCTCATTCATTACGGGCTTCTGTCCGGTCAGCCGCTATCCCCGTTCCTGCAACACCAGCGCCCCGATATTCGAATCGAATACTTCCGGCTACGGGACTGGGTTCATACCACCCGCCGCGAAGACCTGCTCAAGGCCTTTGCGGAGGTCTTCGAACTCATTCGCCAAGGACATCTTCGGACGGACATCAGGGCCGAATTTCCCCTAGGGAAAGCACTGGAAGCCATAAGGACCTCCACACAGGACGCGACCTCGGGGAAGATCCTTCTTCGCCCATAGCGCATGCAAGTCCCTTCACAAGCAGGTGGCCGCTGGACCTGCCTCCCCGGGTCCTACATCATTTTCTTCGGCCGTTCGCACTCAGAGCTGACCACCTTCAGGCGCGTGTCCGACCATGCGATGGTGGTCCCCCAAAGAGCGCCCGCTCCCGGCCAGATTTCCCGGCGGATGCATGGCCGCTGCGCTCCGAATATCACCTGCGAATACACGCAATAGGCCCGAACGCCTGTGAGGATTGGGGTGGCTGGTCTGCGACTGGCTGGCAGAGTAAGTGCAGGCCGTTCCACCCCGTGGTCGTGACTCACTGAACGCTTGGCCCCGTATGCCCGGGTGTCCTGTTATCGACATGTCCGTCCGTTGGGTGGGCGGCCGGCACCTGCCCGGCCCACCTCGGTGACTTGATCAGAAGATTGTCCGCTCCCGCGCGGGGGCGTGGCTCGTCACAGTGCTGTTCCGAAGTGACCTCTACCCGGACTGGTACCGGCCCGTAACGGTCTGACCATGTCCGCGAAATGAGGAAGGTGCCAGAACCGCTATGACTATCGTTGCGTATGTCGACACCCACGCCCGGAAGCACGTTTTCGCCATCATTGCCGCGGCAAGCGGCGAACGGATCGAAAACCGGGATTTCCCGGCGACGGGCGCCGGGATCAACCGCGCCATTGCTTGGGTTGCACGTCGCACCGAAGCCGATCCGGCCACTCTGTGGGTGATCGAGGGCGCGGCTTCTTATGGTGCCGTGCTGGCCGGGGCTGTCGCAGCCGCCGGCTACCAGGTCGCCGAAGCCACCCGCATGGACGCCCTGCCGCGTCGTGGGGTTGGTAAGTCGGATCCGTTGGACGCGCACCGGATCGCTTCTGCCGTCCTTTCCCTGGAAGAGGATAAGTTACGCCGGCCACGGTCGAACGAAGGGGTCCGCGCAGCGTTGCGGGTCCTAGTCACTGCCCGTCATTCGATGACAACCGACCGGACCAGGACCGTGAACGCATTGACCGCGCTGCTCCGGACCAATGATTTGGGTTTCGATGCGCGTCAATCGCTGACCGGCACTCAGATACTGGAGGTGTCCCGGTGGCGGGTCCGAGAAGAACCTCTTGCTGTATCAGTGGCCCGCTCTGAAGCGGTCAGACTGGCCAAGCGCATCGGCGACCTTGACGCTGAGATCAAAGCAAACGGCTCCCGGATCACCGAACTGGTTGAGGTAAGCGAAGCCGCGCCGCTACTGCAGGAACCCGGTTTCGGACCAGTCACGGCAGCTATTTGTCTCACCGCTTGGTCCCATCAGGGCCGGGTACGTTCCGAGGCGGCTTTCGCCTCCCTGGCCGGGGTCAACCCCATTCCCGCTTCATCTGGAAATACCGTCCGTCACAGGCTCAACCGCGGCGGCGACAGGACCCTGAACAAAGCCCTTCACATGGTTGCTCTTATGAGGATGGCGTTCGATCCGGAGACCATCGAATACGCAGCGAAACGGCAAGCAGAAGGGCGAACCAAAAAAGAAATCCGCCGGTGCGTGAAACGCTACCTCGCCCGACGGATCTACCGCACACTCAATGCCAACAGCCCCCAACCATCGATACGTTGACAACCATAGAAGAGTCGATAACGGCGCATACGTCGGGTCGCTAGTTTTGGATCCTCACATTATTCGAGGCGAGTCGATGGTTGTCTCGGAGTCATGACTTGAGAGCTGTATGTGCACTTGATCGTCCTTGTGGAACAGCCTGCGGCCTTCCACCCCGTGCAACTGGATCCATAGGAGAGTCCCGTCTGCGGTAGTTGCATCGATTGTGCCCATGCCGAGAGGCCGGCCATTTTCGATAATGCTGACGGTTTGACCTCGGAAGAAGGTTTTCCAGGGCAGTGACGGGCAGCGGGACCCGTCACTGGTCTCGCCGGACACAACGACTACTGCTGTTTCGGAGGTCGCCTTGTTGATGTGCGCCTGGTCGGGAGTGATGGCGTCCATGGTGACGCCGCCCTTCAGAACGTCCGCCATACCGCGATTGTCCCGGCTGCTGCCGGTCACGCTGCCGACGTTTGATGGTTGCGCTGGTGTCTCGGACATTCGTGATCCTTCGGAGCCGAGTGTGAGCTGGAGGTCGGGTCGTTGCGAGCAACTGCATTCGGGCTGCGTGGAGCAGCCGGGATATGAAGACCCGCTAAGGGTTTCGGCCTGGCGAATAGCCGAAACCCTTAGCGTTCTGCCTGGGCTTAGAACGCCGCTGCTCCGGCTTCGGCGACAGCATGGTCCTGGTCGCCGGATCCGCCGCTGACACCGATGGCGCCGACGACGTTGCCGTCGCGGGTCAGCGGGATGCCTCCGGCGAAAATCATGATGCGGCCCTGATTACTTGCGTGGATTCCGTAGAACTGATTTCCGGGCTGTGAGTTGTCTCCAAGGTCCTTTGTCTGGATGTCGAAGGCGCGGGAAGTGAAGGCCTTGTTGATGGAGATGTCGATGCTGCCGATCCAGGCCCCGTCCATGCGGGCGTGGGAGACGAGATTTCCGCCTGCGTCCACGACGGCAATGTTCATCGGCTGGCCGATGTCGGATGCATGCTTTTCAGCTGCGGCGATGATGGCCCGGGCTTCGGTGAGGGTGGGCGATGTCATGGTTTCTCCTGTGGGTTGGTTCGATCTTCTTGCTGTGGCACGCTATTTGGCGCGGCCACGATGGGGAATGCTCAGGGTTTGATGTAGCCGTTGGGGTTCAGGACGTACTTGGTGGCGGAGCCGGCGTCGAACTCTGCATAGCCCTTGGGTGCGTCCTCGAGCGGGATGGCCTTGGCGTTGACGGCCTTGGCGATCTGGATGCGGTCGTGCAGGATGGCCATCATCAGCTGCCGGTTGTACTTCATGACGGGGCATTGGCCGGTGGTGAAGGAGAGGGACTTGGCCCAGCCGGTGCCCAGGCTCAGGGAGAGGGCGCCCTTCTTCGCGGCCTCGTCGATGCCGCCGGGGTCGCCGGTGACGTAGAGTCCCGGGATGCCCAGGGCGCCGCCGGCGGCGGTGATGTCCATCAACGAGTTCAGCACGGTGGCCGGAGCTTCGTGCGTGGCGTCCTTGCCGTGGCCGCGGGCTTCGAAGCCGACGGCGTCGATGCCGCAGTCCACCTCCGGCACGCCGAGCAGCTGCTCGATCTGGTCGCGGGGGTCGCCTTGGGAGACGTCCACCGTTTCGCAGCCGAAGCTGCGGGCCTGGGCCAGCCGCTGTTCGTTGAGGTCCCCGACAATAACGACGGCGGCACCCAGCAACTGAGCGCCGGCTGCGGCGGCGAGTCCTACGGGACCGGCGCCGGCGATGTAGACCGTGGAGCCGACGCCCACGCCGGCGGTGACGGCGCCATGGAAGCCGGTGGGCAGAATGTCGGAAAGCATGGTCAGGTCCATGATCTTTTCCAGCGCCTGATCCCGGTCCGGGAACTTCAGCAGGTTCCAGTCCGCGTAGGGGACCATGACGTACTCGGCCTGGCCGCCGACCCAGCCGCCCATATCGACGTACCCGTACGCGCTGCCCGGGCGGTCCGGGTTGACGTTCAGGCAGATGCCGGTCTTGCGCTCCTTGCAGTTGCGGCAGCGGCCGCAGGAGATGTTGAACGGGACCGAGACGATATCGCCGACCTTGATGAATTCGACGTCCGGTCCGGTCTCGACGACTTCGCCGGTGATTTCGTGGCCGAGCACCAGGTCCGTCGGTGCGGTGGTGCGGCCGCGGACCATGTGCTGGTCCGAGCCGCAGATGTTCGTGGTCACGGTCCGCAGGATCACCCCGTGCGGCACTTTGCGGCCGATGTTCGCCGGGTTGATGCCCGGCGCGTCCTTGAGCTCGAAAGCGGGGTAGTCGGTGTCGATGACTTCGACCCTGCCGGGGGCTTTATAGGCGACTGCTCGGTTTCCTGCCAATGGGCTCTTCTCTCGTTGGGGTCCGGGTGCTTGGACGTGTCCGTATAGGGCTTAGGCGTTGGACGGGTGTGAGGTGCTCGGGCGCCCCCGTCCGTATGGTGCGGTTATGGGAGGGAAGCGACGGGGTATTCCGGAGTGACGCGCTTAGGTCCCTTGTTTGGAGTCCCCTCCCCTGTTGGGATGAGATGCAGCGGCGGTTGGCCTGAAGCTAGCCGGTGCAGCTGTTCGATGGTGAGGTCTGTGGCGAGCCGGACGAATTGATCGGTGTTGCCGCCCATGTGCGGGGTGATGAGGCATCCGGGCGTGTCCCAGAGCGGGTGGTCGGACGGCAGCGGTTCGGGGTCTGTGACGTCGAGGGCAGCCTGCAGCCGGCCGGAGCGCAGCTCGTTAAGGAGCGCATCCGTATCGACGACGCGACCGCGTCCGATGTTCACCAGCAGGGCTCCGTCCCGCATCCGCGCGAGGAAGGCCGGGTCTATAAGCCGTTCGGTCGAGGGCTCGTGGGGAAGCGTCACGACGACAATGTCGGCCTGGGGCAGCAGGGCGGGCAACTCCTCCGGCCCGTGGATGCGGGTGCCGGTGTCCGTGGTTCGTGCGCGGCCGGCCACGGGGATGATGGCCGCGGGCCGGAAGGGCTTCAGGCGGGCGATGACCTCCTGGCCTACCCCGCCATGTCCGAGGACGAGTACGACCGAACCGTGTAGCGAGGTGGTCCAGAGCGGTTTCCATTCGTGTCGGTGCTGTTGCTCTGCCGCGCAGGACAGGTTGCGTAGCGCCGCGAGAATGAGCGCGACGGCGTGCTCGGCTGCGGCGTCTTCCACTGCGCCGCGCGAGTTGCTGAGGGTGACGTGAGGCGGCAGGTGCTCGAGTACCCACTCATAGCCGATAGACAGCAGATGGACATGTTGCAGGTCGGGGATGCGGGCGACGCGGACACGGTGGGAATGTTCCCTGGGCCGTTCTGTGACCAGGACGTCGGCTGGAGGTGCTTCGTGGGGGTCGTCATTGATGTGCCAGACAATGGGTTCAACCTGTGCGCTGCGGATGGCATCGGCGAGGCGGGCTGAAGGGACGAGAACGCGGAGGACCAAAGGTTTTCCTGTCATGAGGCGGGAGTTGTTGTTGTTGAACAAGGTCGACGCCCTGCGCCTGGGTGAGCGGGCAGCGGCGGAGGTCGGGTGTTCCGGCCGGAGCGCGGAGGTATCCCCGGCGCCGGTTCTCTGGCCGGTCCTCGAGACTTGATCGATAGGCATAGCGGGGGCCGGTGAACCAGTTCCGTCCGCTGCCCCGCGGGACCGGGCCGGCCGGCGGGCGCACGTAATCCCGGGACAGCGACAGGCTCCGGAGGACGGGTGCCTGCCTGGCCTTGTCCCGGTCGATCGTCAGGGTGCGACGACGGCGGTCACCTGGACCTCCAAGGGTGCATCGCCCGGAAGGGATTCCACGCCGACCGTGGTGCGCACGCCGGTGAATGGCGTTTGCAGCATCGTTTCCAGGGCGCGGACTCCGAAGTCCGCGACGGCGGGCAGTGAACGCCCGTGATGCTCGTACTTCACGTAGACCACCATTTGCAGGACGGATTCGATGTGCTCGTCCGGACTGCACACGCCGTTGATGGCCGCCAGGGCATTGCCGCAGGCGATCTCGAAGAGCCGCTGCACCTGCGCATCCGTCAGGTCCGCGGTGATTGCCCCGGTTCCGGCGAGGACCCCGTCCTCGCGCGGGGTCATGCCGGCGGAGATGGCGATCTCCCGGTGGCGTGCGGCCGCCTGGTAGCGGCCCTGCGGGCGGGGTGCGGGGGTGCTGGTCATTTTGCCGGCCTCCGGTTCTTCGTTTGGTTCACTTCGCGGCATAGCGCTGCGCGAGCTTGATGATGCGTTGGCCTGCGGCCAGGGCCGCTTCCGGCTCCTGGGAGAAGTTCAGCCGTACGCGGCGGTCCTCGTTCGGGGTGAACTCCGTACCGGGAGTGACGATGACGCCGGCCTGGAGCCGGAGCAGGGTGACGAAGTCGCTCACCGGGATTTCCAGCTCGGGGAGCTGGGGGTAGACGTAGCTGCCGGCCTCGGTGGTGCGCACGTGCATGCCGGCAGCCGTGAAGGCGGTGACCAGACCGTCTCGGATCCTCTGGTGGGCCGCGGTCCGATCCTGCATCCAGCCCTCGGGCTCGGAGAACCAGGAATTGAGGGCGGCCTGGTTATAGCCGGCTGCCCGCAGGGACACGATCGCCTGCAACCGCTCCATGCGCTGGATGAGTTCCGGCGCGCCGAAGGCGGCGCCGAGGCGGTAACCGCTGAGCGACTCGGTTTTTGAGGGGCCGAGGGTGGTGATTACCCGGTTCGGGTCGATACCGGTGGACCGCAGGTGGGTGTACTCGGTGCCGGTGAAGAGCAGCCGGGAGTAGAGCTGGTCGACGATGACCGTGGCCTCGTAGCGGTTGGCCAGTTCTGCGATCGAGGCGATGTCCGACTGTGTGTAAACCACGCCGGTGGGATTGTTCGGGTTGGAGAACAGGAAGAGCTTCACCCCGTCGGCGAAAGCGGCTTCGAGCCCGGTCAGGTCGAGTGCCGCCGACCGGGAGGTGTCCTGGTAGTTCAGGGTGACATAAACCGGGGTTGCATCGAAGAATTCAACGATCTTGCGGTTCGCGAAGTAGTCCGGGTCCACAATGGCGACCCGGCCGCCGAAGTCGATGCAGGAGGCCACGGCCAGGAACAGTGCGCCCTGAGTGCCGGGGGTGATGATCAGTTCGGAGGCCGGGTCGACCGGGGTGCCCGTGAATTCACCGAGCTTTCCGGCCAGCTCGTTCAGGATTTCCGCCCGTCCTTTGTACGTCGTGTAGGCCTGATGCGCGCCTTCGGTGACGCCGGCATTGAAGTGCTCGATGGCGGAGGGAATGGGAGCGAAAGCATTAACGTCCCCGTGGGAGAAATCCACTGGAACGCCCGCCAGGTCATCGCCGCGGCGGAGGCCTTCCAGCCGCTGAATGTCGGCCCGGGCCGCGCTCTCCTGGCCTGGTGCAGCGTCGATACCGAGCCTGGCGAATCGCTCGGCAACACTCGAGATAACGGTCGGCATGTGCTCTCCTTGGTTCGAAATCCGATAACAGTTAACAGTTTACTGAATCCTGTAAACAAAATGAAGCCTGCTGCCGCACGTTTTACGCGGCAACCGCCCGCTTTCCTTCCTCTGCTGGGGCGCGCGTCGGGCGACGGCCCAGAGGGGATCTCCGCTGCCTGCGCAATGGCGATCCCGGGAATGCAGGGCGGGCCGGCACCGGCCCTGGGAGAGGGAACGGGCGCAGTGAGAGGCAAGCGGGAGACGAAGATTCGTGCCGATCCTGGGTTTGCCTCAGGAAGACGCAAACCCAGGGGCAGCACGGGATCTTCAGATGGCCGCCTGCAGCGGCCGGGATGGATCTACGGGGCCACGTTGGAGAAGGAGTTGGCCCGGTTGCCGGCGTCCGCCCTGCCGCCGCCCATGAGTGCCACGAAGATCAGGCCGATGCCGAGGACGATGGTGGCAACAATGAACTGCCCGGACAGCCCTGCAATGATGGCGAAGGGAGCCACGATGGCCATGAGGATCTCGACCGGGCTGAAGCCGACATAGGCGATCCCGAATTCCTCGATGGTGCCGCTCTTTGACTTGGGGTCGACGACCTTCAGCAGGGCCAGGCCTGTTGCCACGGCGCCGGTGGCCCAGCCCCAGGTAAACAGCCCGCGCTCGAGCCATCCGTCCTTGAAGATCCTCGGGGTCAGGAAACGGAAGATGAGCACGCAGTAAACCACGCCGAAGGCGAGCAGCAGGGCCAGCGGCAGCGCGTAGGACATCACAATGCTCGGGACGATGGAGGCGATGCCCACGGCCACCAGAAGGTCCGTGGCGGTGCCGGAGATGCTCTTGACGGTGGTCCCGTCCACGTACTTCCTGGCCGGCGTCAGGTCCAGGAGCAGCCGCATGGCCATGCCTGTCAGGAACGCGGTGGCGAACAGCGGAACCTTCACGCCCCACAGGGCCTCGATGCCCAGTCCGACCCCGTAGCCGGCTGCGGTGACGACGGCGACGATGCCGATGTGCAGGGTCAGGGGATCAACAGTGCCCTCAGACGTAGTGCCGTGGCCGATGGGCTCCCGCTTGGAGACGACAGGCACCAGGCCCGTCCGCATGTCCTGCGGAATCTCGGCCAGGGAAGTCGCCAACTTCGCGTGGCCCTTCTTCACGCCCCACCGGGCCAAAGCCAGACCACCTACCACGCCGACCAGAACGCCGATGGTGGCGGAGGTGAACCCCAGGGTGGATGCGTCGGCCCACCCCGCTGCCTCCATCGAGCTGCCGACGGCGGCGGCGGTGCCGAAACCCCCGACGAATCCGGCCGCCAGGAGCAGGCCGAAACCGTCGGGCAGGTCGAAGAACTGCCCCAGGATGATGATGGCGAACAGCAGGCCCAGTCCCCATTGCAGAACATAGGTGGATACGGAGTAGGCCCACATCTTGCGGGCGCCGTGCAGCTTCCCCCGGAAGGAGAAGGAGCCGGCGAAGGGCAGGGAGGCGAAGACCACGCCATTGATGATGCCGGCGTAGGAACCGAACTGGTCGGAGAAGGGGATGACGTTGAGGGCATGCGGGCCCAGGGCCAGGCCGAGCCCGCCGGCGATGATGCTGGCAGGCAACATCATCGCCTGGACCATTTTGAACCTGGCTCGCAGCAGGATGCCGACAATCAGGAGAGCACTCAGGAAACCGGCGTCCAGGACGAGGTCCCACGGGGTGTAATTCATAACTCCTCCAAGCAGAGGTCAGTGTTTCAGGTAGGCCAGGAAGCCGCGGTCAGAACTGGGGGAAAGACATTGGTCCCGTGCAGGAATGCGAACGCCCGCCCGGGGCGGCCTGTGTGATGGACTCCGGCCCGCGCCGGCGCCGAAGCGGGATGGCCCGCAAGATCATCGCGGTACTTCTCCGGGCTGCGGCCTTCGCTTGGGACCGTGTGGCCGTCATGTGCTTCCTGCTTTCAGGGCTGCCGCACTGCTGTGCGGGAATTTCTATGAAGCATGTCACAGTAAGCAGATAACTGTAAACAGTTTTCTGGCAACAATTTTTCTGTCTGCCGTCGATGGGTGCTGCCATTGATCAAGGTGTTAGTGGGCCGGAGCTGACCCGAAATGGGTTACTCCTCCCGGGCCCGTCGCGCCGCCCGCTCCCCATCAAGTTACAAAGATGTCCAGGCGTCCGGGCGTGCTGCTGCTCGAGTGAGGCCGGCAACATTCGGGGCAGCCTGGACATCAACAATCGGCAGCCGTTTCCGTTTGATGACCGCCTGGACCAAGCCGTTTGTTCTGCGGTCCCGCACGTCCCGGATACGCGGCAAACCCGCTGATCATAGAGATGGCGCCGTAATCGGCGGCAGCGCATTAGGAGCGATCGCGAGATGGGTGCACGTCTTCGATTGGACGCCTGACAAGACCTATTAGACATGATTGAGCGGCCACAGGTTCCAGGTAATCATCGTTGCTGTGGCGAGCTGGTCCCGGCGGCTTTGATGCGTCCGATCGGCCAGGACCCGGCGGACGGGGAGGAGTGGCCGATACAGTCGAAACGGGCGGTGTTGAACCATCTTTCCGGCTTTTGTCCCGCCTGAGTGTGGACAAGATCCCCGGCTATGACTGGCCATACTGCCGGTTCAGAGCAAATCACGGCCGTTCGAAAGGCAGCCGCGCCTGCCCGGGCGACGGCAGGAATCGAACGCTCCGGATACACCAACGGCCGCGGACCGCGGCCGACGTGTGGTGGTGGGCAGGCTAGGTCTTCGGCTCCTCCGCGACGTTAACCGATGGGCACAGTTGCCGGGCCGGACCGTGCCTGCAGGTGGGACATCAGGGCGAAGTCCTCGTCGATAGGCGCGTTCTCCAAGACAATGTCCGCCAGGAGTTCACCCACCGCCGGCATGAACTTCGCCCCCTGACCGGAGCATGGTGAAGCCACGGTGATGCGACCGATGCGGTCCATGATGAAATCGTCATTTCGGGTGATTGTGTAGAGGCCCGTGTCCTCGGCGACCGGCTCGGATTCCAGGCCCGGCAGGTGCTCGCGAACAAATTCCGAGATCAGTTCCCGGTTTTCCGCAGTCGGCACCCCGTCGCGATGCGCAGGTGTAACCTCCCTGCCCGGATCGTGGCGGCCGATCTTGATGGCGGGCGACGGCCCCCCGTCGGCTCCGGACGGCAGCGCGAAGAACTGCGCATGGCCCTTGTAGACGAACACGGGCCATCGATCCTCGGCGCGCAGCTGGGGGAAGTGGAACACGTTCTGTTCGTGGACAGAGACCTGGACGGGCCCCACCTCCGGAAAGAGATGAGGCAGCAGCTCCGGAAGCCAGGGACCGGCCGCCACGACAACCGAACGTGTGGAGTAGGTCCGCCCAACGGTGCGGACCTGCACCCTTCCGGGCAGCTCCTCGATGCCGACCACCCGTGTGTTGGTAAGCAGTTCCGCCCCATACTGTGCGGTAGCCACCTCCAACAGGGCGCGGATCGCTGCCTCCGGATTGAGGGTGCCCGCGTCGGCGTGAAACATCACGTCCGTGGTGAAGCGAAAATTCGGCCACCGTTCCTGCGCAGCCTCGGCCGTGAGAAGCTCGCAGGCGACACCGTTGGCAGTGGCCGCCGCAAAGAGCGCGGAGGGGTTGCGCACCTCCCCGAAATCGAGCGAGCCGGTGATGGTCAGCAATTCCTGACCGGACTGGGATTCAACCTTCCGCCACAGGTACTGCGCCCGTTCAGCCAGCGCGGCATACTTCGGTGAGGAGATCGACCTGCGGAAGATCCGGCTGGTGCCGTGTGAGCTGCCTTGGTTGTGGTTGAGATCGTTGGCCTCCAGCACGAGCACCGAGCGGCCCCGCTGGCTCAGGGACCAGGCCGCTGCGGCCCCCGTCAGGCCCGCTCCAATGACAATGACGTCGTACATCTGCTTCAGCCCCTCGGCCTTGTGTGATGGCGGACCCGGAGATCCTGAACCGGCTCTGCTTGCTCCGCCCACTAGAGGGGAAGCAAGTTGGCCGTGAATACCATCATGGAAACAGGAGGAAAAACTGTCAACAGTTTTTTGTAACCAGATTTATTTCTAATACTATCTGTCAACACTTAACAGGGTGCATAATGGACCCATGTCCATCACTCCCTCAGTTCAGGTCGGCGTCGTCCCCTTCGAGCCGTTGGGCACGCATGTGCTCAAGCAGTTCCGCAACCTGATCCTCAGCGGCGAGGTCGCCCCCGGCGACACCCTGCCGGAGACGGAGCTGGCATCGCTCTTCAAAGTTAGCCGCGGTCCGATTCGCGATGCCATTAGCGCCCTGGAGCGCGAGGGCCTGGTCGTGTCCGAACCGCGCCGGCGCGCCCGCGTGGTCGTCCTGGATGAAAAGGACATCGAGGAGATCTACAGCCTGCGCCGCTCACTGGAGCTCCTGGCCGCGGAGCGGGCCGCGCGGCACGCCACGGAGGAAGACTTCGCCGAAATGCGGGACATACTCACCAGGATGGAAACCGAGCTCAACGAGGGCGATCCTATCCAGCTGAGCCATCTCGACACTGCTTTCCACGATGTCATCTACCGGGCCTCCCGACACGGCCGGCTGTACAAGGCATGGACGGAGATCCGCTCCCAGGTGACGTTCTTCCTGATCACCAGGAACAAGGCCGCCGTATCCTCGAAGTCCAACGCCATCGAGGAGCACCACTCCCTGCTCGAGGCCCTCATGTCACGGGATCCGGAGCGAGTGGTAAAGCTTACGGATAACCATCTGCTCAGCGCCTACGAACGGCTATCCAGTGCCATGAAGGACTCGCCGACCACCAGCTCGTAGACTTCTCTCCGGGAAGCAGAGGAAAACCAGGAGACCGGCAAGCGCGTCTCCCAGGCGGCAGGCTGCCGCAGACCACTACACCTCTGACTGTTCCGGTCTACAGCGGTGCCAACGAACGCCGATAACGGCGCTTACGACGAGAAATGCGGAGAGTCGTTCTATCGCTCCGACAGTTTTTCCTCCGCGGGTGCCCCTCAGGCAGGCAGTGACGCTTCCTCTGTCCTCTAGAACCGTGGAGGAAACTCGCGAATAACCGCGCATACGGCTGGGGCCATCTCCGTGAAGATGGAGCGGGTAGCGGTGTCCGCCGTTCATGTAGCGTCTGGGAGAGTTTTCGGGCGGAGGAACCGGGTGCCTCGAGTAGTATCCGATCAGCAGCATCACTCACCGGGGGAACAATTGAAGAAAATACTGCGCACTCTTATGGCCGCAGCGGCCGCTCTTGCCTTGGCGACTGGCGTCGTACCTTCGGCGAACGCACTGAACGGTGACGACACTCCGCCAGAAATCGTGTCTTACACCGCCCCTGCCAAGGTCGTTCCCGGTGAGCAGTACTCGATCGTCGTCACCGTCACGGAGGAAACGACTTGGATTGGCTCGTTCTCATCCTCGGTGCCTATCGGCGGTCTTCCAGCCACCTTACTGAACTCCAACGACCTTCCCGTGCTGAACAGGGACGGCACCTGGACCAAGACATTCAAGTACATCGCCTCGGATGCACCGTACGGCGAGTACTCAGGACACCAGATATGGGTTTCCGACAGGAACGGCAACGGCATCACCTATGACCTGGACCGCATCACCCTCCACGACCCCGCGCATCCCATCGATGCCCGCCCTGCCATCGGCGGTTACCCCGGGGTGGGATCCACGCTCACCGCCTCCATCAACGCCGGCGCAGGCGCCGTCACGACATTCATATGGACCAGCAAGTATCACTTTCCCGGATCCAGCTACCGGGTCAGCGAACTCGACCTCGGCCGCTACGTGACGGTGTTTTCGACCACCGTGTTCCCCGACGGGACCCGTCGCCACCGCACTGCGTTCTCATCCACCATCGGCCTCGGCGTCCTGGCTCCGCCCGCTCCAACCCTCGCTGCCCCGGCCGTCGGCAAGGCGGTCGCTGCAGGGCACCTGCATGGCAGCGACCAGTGGGTGCCCGTAGGCACAGTCACCACCTCGGTCCAGTGGTTCCTCAACGGGAACGCGGTCCCTGGCGCCACGAACAACTCTTTCACCCCGCAGCCGGCAGATGTCGGTAAGAAACTGCGATTCCGGGTCACCACCAGCACCGATTCCGCGTATTACAAGCAGACCCCCATCCTTCAGGACAGCCCTGAGCGGATCGTTGCAGCCGCGACTCTTACCGCGCCGCGCCCAGCCATCCGGTCCGCGGCGAAGAACGACATGTACCCATACATCGGCGTCAAGCTGAACGCCGATGCCGGAACCTGGACGAAGGGAGCGTTCCTGAGCTACCAATGGACCCGCGACGGAAAGCCCATCAAGGGCGCCACCAGGGCCAGCTATGCCCCGGTCCCCGCCGATCACAAAAAACGGATCGGAGTCACCGTCACGGGCCGGAAACCCGGCCACACCACGAGGTCAGTATCCTCGACTATCGTGCGCCCGAGCCTCAGGACATTGTCCGTCCAGCGCATCGACACCTCCGGCAGGCACGAGACGGGGCATACGGTCAAGGTTGTCCGTGCGGAAGGTGGAGGTTCCTGGACCACCGGGACGAAAGTCAGCTACCAGTGGTACCGGAACGGCAAGCCCATCAAGGGCGCCACCAAGTCCTCCTACAAGATCCAGAAAGCGGATCGGAGAACGACGCTCACTGTACGCGCGACCGGCACGAAATACGGGTACGCAACAGCGAGCTCTTCGCGCTCGGTGAGACTCATCTGGGGCTGAACCACCGACGCCGATAACGGGGCATGTGTCGGCAGTTTTGCCTGCCGACTCCCGTTGGGAGTCGGCAGGTGAGTCGGGCATTCGAAGCACAAAGGTGAACGCCCTAAGGCCTTTGTGGGCGCCCTGAACCGATCAAGGACTCTTGGCGAGTGCGTGGGGCTACACCGTTGATGGCATTGTGCTGCTCATGGCATTCCTATGAAACACTTCACGGGATCCTTCCACAGCCCATTGGCAGGCACGGCTAAACATTAGGATGTCAGCATCGAAAGTAATGAGCCGGGCGCCCCGACCGAGGAGAGCTTCGACCGACTCGAACGGGTTTTCGTGCATGGCGGGCATCGCAAATAGGGGGATATCGTACCGGCGGGCTGCATCAGCGACGCGTTCGACTGCTTCCTGCACAATAGGGCTTTGCAGGCCGATTGCTCCGACGCCAAGACTTTGGCCCAGGTCTCCTGCCCCGACGAACAGCGCATCGACGCCGGGCACTTCGCAGATCTCGTCGATGTTGTCCAGGGCTGACTGATTTTCGATGAGGGGGATGACGATCAGTTCCTGCTCGACCCATTGCAGGTAGTCCTGCCAGGCTGCCTCCGAGTAGCGGGCGGCCCGTGTGATCGGGCACATTCCCCGGCTTCCGCGCGGGGCGTAGTGCATCGCCTCGATGGCGTCGTTAATCTCGTCAGCATTTTTGACCTGGGGCAGGATGATTCCTTGTGCGCCGGTTTCCAGTGCTCGTCGAATATCGGGGGGAGTTACCTTCGCGACACGCACCAGCGAGGTTAGGCCGACGCCGTCGGCGGTACGGACGAATGCTTCGATGTCAGCAAATCCGTAGGGAGTGTGCTCCATGTCGAATTGGATATAGTCAAAGCCGGACCATCCTACGACTTCGATGAACTTGTGGCTTTCCGACATGAATTCTACGCCGAGGGCCGGGTTTCCTGACTTGAGTTGCTGCTTCAGCTTGTTGCGCTTGAACGTTGACATTTTAGTGCTCCTAGTTTGTTTCAGGGTCGCTTGTACGGTCGTTCGCCTCGGGTCTCGGTTGTCACAGGAAGATTGGTGCCAGCGCGGAAGCCACTACCAGCATGAGCAGTCCTCCGAGGCGGGTGGCGATCTGCAGGAACGGGATGAGGTGCATTCGGCCGGAAGCACTCAGGAGCGCCAGGTCGCCGGATCCGCCCATGTCGGCCATCGCCAGTCCGGCACTGATGGAGGACTCTACAAAGTAGAAACCGATGAGGAGACCCGCCACTCCTGCGCCGATTGCCGCCGCCAAAACGACACAAACGATGGTGACCAGATAGGTGGGGTTCACGACAACGCTGAGGATTGCATCGATGTCCATCAGTCCGGCGCTGAGGGCGACCAGGACGGACGGGGTCAACGCATAGGTGATGAAGTCGGACCAGGCTTCAGCGCCCATCTGCATGAAGTCGGGGAGGAGATTGAACATCTTCAGGGCAACCACGATGAGGATCACCCAGATATACATATGGACTGACGGGACGGCAGCGGCAAGCACGAGTCCCAGGACATAGACAGCGCCGGAAATGAACACGCCGATCGTTACGCTGCGAAGTGTGACCGGCAGGCCTGAGGTCGAGGCTTTCAGGGTCTGATCGTTGCGCCGCAGCATCCGTCCCTCTCCGGAGAACAGTGGGTGGCGGACCTTTTTCCCGAGCCCATTTAGAACTCCGGCGAAAAGAATGCAGACGAAGTTGGCGAGAATGACGATCGGGGTGAGCTGTTCGAGATATCCGCCGGCATCGCCGCCTGTTTGCGCGGCATAAATCTCAGACATGGGGACGACGCCGGCAGCTATACCGCCGGCCATGGCCGGACCCACGATGAGCATCACCGCGTTCCCTCCCCCGATGCCGGTGATCGTGCCGACTACGTAGCCGACCACCAGAGCGGTGGCCATGCCCGCGACCATCGGGACGAAGAAGCGGACACCGACCTTGATGAGCAGGGACTTGCTCATGCCGAGCAGGCTACCCACCACAATTCCGACCACCACAAGGTCCGAAAACCCCGTCTCGTTGAAGAGGTGCGACGACATCTCCCCGAAGCTCTCGGGGACCAGACCAAAATAGAGCAGCACTGCGGGAACAATGAGGCAGAGAATCGGCCCTCCGCCGAACATTCCGAAGGCTGGGAAGAGAGTACCGATGTAGTTCAGGGCTCCGCCGATGACCATGGTCACGGCCATTCCCGTCGCGAGGTTGTGGGGAAGCACTTCCGTGTATACGGCGACGGCAACTACCGCGAGAAGGATTGCGAAGTAGAGGAGCGGCACTCCCTGTATGTGGAGTTTTCCCTCGGGGGCTTCTGGCTCAGCGTTGCTGACGTCAAGCGCGGGTGAGGACATGTGTCATTCTCTTTCTTCCATGTCGAACAGGATGTAGTCGAAGCCGTGGCGGCGGGTGATCTCGGTGAGCCGGCGGGTTGCGGTCAGGAATCCGGTGAACGCTGCGGGCACCCCCCCTGGCGCAGCGCCTGGTGCGGCGGGTTCCTGGCGCCGCGTGGACGCATCTCTTTGTGGCCTAGCGGGATACGAGCCCTGTTGAGGCTGACAGGGGGTGTTGCAGGGTTTCGAGCAGGTCCGCGAAGGCCTGGTCCGTGGTTGTACGGCCCGTTACCCAGAGTTGTTGGCTGATGACGTCCCCGATGACGGGGACTGCGAGTTCTGTGAATTTCCGGGCTAGGCCATCGGCCTCGAGGCTCTGGTCCTGGAGGACGCCGTCGCCGTCAGCGGAGGCGTGCAGCAGAGTTCCATCGGTCAGGGTGGTGACGATCGAGGCCGGTGTCTGCGGTGGAAATCGCCGGCTGAGGTCCGGTGACCCGATGACCTGAATGCGGTGGAAGAGGTCGGCGACGCCGGGGTCGGCGAGGACGTCCTCGGACAGGTGTCTCATGCCCGGGGTACCCAGATGCAGAGTGGAGGATATGGCGTAGCGCAGGCTGAGCACGGCCGCGTCGGCGTTTTGCGGGTAACTGCTGGGCAGGGCGGCCGCCGAGTGTGTCGTCTCGACAGTGATGCTCCGGATTGCGTGGAGCGTTGCCTGACGCCGGCGCAGTTTCATGGCGGCCTCGATGGCCCCGTAGGTCTGCTTGCAGAATGGGTACAGCTTCGGTTCGGTCATCATCAGGTGCCAGTCGCTGCCCAGACCGTCGGTCATGCGGTTCCTGTCGATGCTCCCGCTGAAGGCGTTTAGGAAGCCGTCGCGGTTTTCGAACACGTCGCGGGGCCCGGCAGTTCCGTTCCCCGCCAGTCGGGCGCAGAGCAGACCTTCCCGGGCCACACGCCCGATTTGGACGCGGCTCGGCTCGATCCAGCTGCCGTGGTACGCGAACAGGCCGCCGGCATTCATGGCTGCCAAGGATATCGCGTCGGCCAGCGCGGCCGCCGGTAAGCCGAGCAGCCGGGCGGCTCCCACGGCGGCCCCGATGCTGCCCATCACCGGGGTCGCGTGGAAACCGTGGTCCCGGCTTGCTGGGAAGACGGCCATGCCGACGCGGACCATGGTTTCGTAGGCGACGGCAGCGGCGGCGATCACCTCCGATAGCGGGATCCGGCGCTCCATGGCGATGCCCAGGATGACGGGGAGACAGGTGGCCCCCGGGTGGATCCCGGCGCCCAGGTGGACGTCGTCGAAATCCAGGGCGGACGCGGCTGTTGCATGGACGAGGACTGTGTCTTCCAGACGGGCGGTGCGCCCGGCCCCCCAGACGGGGACGCCCGAGGCGTTTCCGGATCCTTCCGGGGCCACGGTGTCTAGGACAGGCCGGGTGGCCTGGTGCCGGATCCCGCCCAGGGTCACCGCGACGTGGTCGAGGATCAGCAGACGGATCCGCTCCTCGACCTCCAGAGGAAGGTCATCGAAGCGGAGCCGGGCGGCCCAGCCGGCAATCTGTTCTGCAATCGTTTCGCGTGCCAACATGCACCTTTCGTTCGTGCCGTATGCGGTTCGGCGGGTCCGGTTACCACGGTTTTTTGGGAGGCGGGGTGGAGCCGCTGGCAGGGGTTACAGGACCTTGGAGAGGAAGTCCGCTGTTCTGGCATGGGAGGGTTTCAGCAGGACCTCCTGCGGGGAGCCGAGTTCGACGATGTGTCCGTCATCCATGAAGGCAACCGTGTCGCAGACCTCGCGCGCGAAGCCGATCTCGTGGGTAACCACGACCATGGTCATGCCGGTCTCGGCGAGCTCACGCATCACGCCCAGGACCTCGCCCACGAGTTCGGGGTCCAGGGCGCTGGTCGGCTCGTCGAAGAGCATGACCTTCGGGTCCATGGCCAGGGCACGGGCGATGGCCACACGCTGTTTCTGGCCGCCGGAAAGCTGGCTCGGGTACAGGGTCCCTTTGTCGCCGAGCCCGACGCGGTCCAACAGGTAGCCGGCCCGTTCCTTGGCGTCACGGGGCCGCCGGCGTAACACACCCACGGGGGCCTCGATGATGTTTTCCATGGCCGTCATGTGGTTGAAGAGGTTGAAGGACTGGAACACCATGCCCAGGCTCCGGCGGTCCTTGGCGATTTGGCTTTCAGGAAGCTCGTGGAGGACATCGCCTTGCCGCCGGTGGCCGATGAGCTTGCCATCGACCTCGATGATGCCCCTGTCGATCCGCTCCAGGTGGTTGATGCACCGTAGCAGTGTGCTCTTGCCCGAGCCGCTGGGACCCAGCAGCGCGAGGACCTCTCCGCTGCGGACGGTCAGGTCAATGCCTTTGAGGACTTCGGTGTGGCCGAAGGACTTGTGGACCCCGCGGATGGTGATCATGTTGGTGTTCATCGCTTGACTCCCGGATTGTCATTAGCGGCGCGTCCCCACTTGGGAAGCTTGAAGCCCGGCGCCGACGAGAGTACCGTTCCGCGGCCGTAGCGCTTCTCGAGCCAACCCTGGGGGATGCTGATCAGCGTGGTCAGGAACAGGTACCAGAGGCAACCGACGATCAGCAGCGGAATAACCTGGAAATTCTGTGCGTACGTGTGCTGCAGGTTGGTCATCAGGTCGAGCCCGCCGATGACGGAGACCAGGGACGTGGCCTTGAGCATGGACAATGTCTCATTGCCCATCGGCGGGATGATCGTGCGCATAGCCTGGGGCAGGACGATCCTGCGCAGCGTCCGCCCCGAACCCATGCCCAGTGCCTGCGCCGCTTCGATCTGGCCGCGATCGACGCCGATAATGCCGGCCCTGATGATTTCCGCGCCGTAGGCGCCCTGGTTGATGGTCAGTGCCAGCAGAGCAGCGATCATCGGCGTGATGAGTGAGGACGTTTCCGCCTGCCAGAAAGTGATGGACGTGAACGGAATGCCTAGGGACAGCTTGTCGTAGAGAGCACCCAAGTAAGCCCAGAAAATCAGCTGGATCAGCAGGGGCGTGCCGCGCAGCACCCACACATAGAAGGTAGCGATGTAGCGCAGCACCGGATTCGCCGACAGCCGCATAACGGCGACCACCACGGCAAGCAGCGTGCCGACGATCATGGAGGCGACGGTGAGGAAAATGGTGACACCGACGCCGCTGAGGGTGGTCGGGTGGAACAGGTACTCGCGGATGTACTCGAGGCCGATGTTTGGATTCGTGGCCAGAGAATACAGGGCCCCGAACAACACAGACAGTGCCGCAGCGGCACCGACAATCCGCCAGGGATGTTTGCGCGGGATGATCCGCGGCGCGGAGTCTACGTCGCGCTCCGTTTGCAGCCCCGGGTGGGTCGAATTGATGGTCATGGTGTTCTCTCCAGATGGGAGTAGCGTTTAGAAGGTGGCAGCCGGGGACGGCATGGTCCAACCGGTGCCCTCCGCGCCGGTTCCGGCAGGGCTAGGGTCGGGATGGCAGCAGCCGGCCGGCCGCGCTGAGTGAGTCGGCTTCAAGGGCGCGCCATGCATCGAGCTTGACGAGTCCCTCCAACTGCTCGACGGTGGACATGGCCTCGACGAATCCGTTGGTGTCCTCGCCGTTGAGGAGCGTGCGGAGGTATCTTTCCGCGACGTGGGTATAAAGCCGGGTCAGCGCGATCGGGTACATGACTACTTGGTAACCGAGCCGGTAAGCCTCCGGGGGCAGCAGGTAGGGGTATTCGGAGTCCTCCTGCACGTTGTAGAGCAGGGGAACATCCTTAATACCGTCACGGATCCGTGCCGCTTCATCCCTCGTCCGGATGCCCTCGACGTAGACGATGTCAGCCCCCATCTCCGCGTAGACCCGGCCCCTGGTGATGGCCTCGTCCAGCCCGTGCTGGGCTCGCGCATCGGTCCGGGCCACGATGAGGAACTCCTCACTGCCGCGCGCCGAGAGGGCCGCATCCAGTTTGGGAAGGTATTCGTCGACGGGGACGACCTTCACCCCGCTCTGCAGCGAACACCGTTTCGGTGCGACCTGATCCTCAAGCATCAAAGAACTGACCCCGGCTGCCTCGAATTCCGCAACGGCCCGCCGGACGTTCGTGGCGTCCCCATAGCCGGTGTCGCCGTCGCACATCACCGGGATGTCCACGCAGGAAGCGATCTCCTTGGCGGCCGTAACCATTTCGGTCAGAGTCAGGAGGCCGATGTCCGGGGACCCCAGCTTCGAGGCGGAGACGCCGAACCCCGAGATGGAGACCGCGGTGAATCCCACGGACTCCGTCAGGCGGGCACCGAGCGCATCGTGTACGCCCGGAGCGACGACGGGCCCACCGGACCGAAGCATGGTTTTCAAGGAATTCATAAGTTTTCTACTTCCGTTCGCGAGTGATGTTGCCGCGGCGGGCGGCCGTTACCAGAGGTTTGAAAGGGCCAGCGCTTCGTTGACGATGATCTCGTCGTTGAGGATGTATCCGACTTCATACTCGTCAAAGATCTGCTTGAGCGTTCCGTCTTCGAGCAGATGACGCATGGCCTCCTCGATCGGGGCTTCCAATTCGCTGCCCTTGGGCAAGGTGAGCCCCTTGTACTGGTGGTTCCAGCCGGCCGGCTCGTCCTTAGGCAAGATCACTTCAATGCCGGCGTTCTCGCCCAGTTCCTTAACCGCGGTGAGAGCTGCGGACTTGGACACGTAGGATGCGGACGCGTTCCCGCTCTTAACGGCCATGAGCCCGTCCTCCGTCTTGGGAAGACGAAGGATGTTGACCGCCTGGCGGCCTTCCGACTCGCATTGTTCGGAAATGACGTCGAAGGTGTCAGCCGGTGACCAGCCGGAGAGGATCGTGACGTTCTTGCCACAGAGGTCCTTGCCGGACTCGATGCCTTCCGGATTGCCCGCCTTGACCATCAGCGAGAGCCCGTCCTTGCCGAAGTTGATGAAGTCGAGGACCTTCTCCCGCTCCGCCGTGTCGGCGAGGGTCATGACCAGGAGGTCGCCCTTTCCGGCCTGGAGCGCAGGAATCGCACCGTCGAGGTTTACCGGGCTGTAGTCGATGGTGACGCCCAGCTTGGCCGCGACGGCATCGCCAACGTCGATCAGCGCGCCTTCCACCTCGCCGCCCGGGCCGATTTCCATGTACGGCGGGTACGGGGCAATGGTCAGGGCCTTCACACCGGATCGAAACTCCTCCGGCACCATCTCCGCAAGCTTCTCGTCCTTCGAAATTTCAACGCCGGCAACGGTGACCGTTCCATTCCCCTCTGCCGCGTTTCCTCCCGTGGCAGCGCCGCCGCAAGCCGTGAGTCCGACAAGGAGCGGGACAGCCGCTACCCCCACCCAAACGTGTTTTTTCCCCATAACCGTCCTCCTTGTGAGTAGTGTCACTCTCGAGTAGTATTCACCGTATACAGTGAATACGGAGGGGTCAAGGAAAATTTTTGGCATCTCGTCGGCCGCCTGGACGCGGCTTATTCAATAGACTGGAAAACCTCTTGAAGGAGATGAAGGATGCAGACGACCGCCGCCGACCCCCGCCCTCTTGCCGTTCAGGTCTATGAGCGCATCTGCTCGGACATCGTGGAGGGGACCCTGCCCGCGGGAACAGCACTCGTGCAGGAGCAGATAGCAACTCAATACGGCGTTTCCCGAACGCCCGTCCGGGATGCCCTGACCCAAGTGGCGTTGGAAGGGCTGGCCACACTGGTCCCTGGTCGCGGATACGTTGTGAACCATCTCACCGATCAGGACATCAAAAACGTTTACGAGGTGCGCGAATTGCTCGAGTCACTGGCTGCGCGGCAAGCTCTCGGAAGCCATACTCGGCAGCAGCTCGTACGGCTGCGCGCTCTCGTTGACGAATTCGAAGCCCTCGACCCGAACAACGCCGAGGAGCTTTTCCACCTGGGACTCGCTTTCCACGCGGCCCTGATTGAGCCGTGCCCCAACGACTACTTACGGAAGGTCCTCCACGATAGCTGGAACCATCCGCTTCAGCGCCGCATCAGCACCACCTACTTCTTCGGCCCTGAACACCAGGCGAAAATCGTTGCCGATCATCGAAAAATCCTGGAAGCCGTGACCGATAAAGACGGCGGAGCGCTGGAGAAGGCGCTTAGCTGTTGCAACGACCCTGGCCGTCAACTGCAAGGTAAAGCCGGAGCCGCGTAACCCGTGTCCACTCCAGTCCAGAGCAAAGGAGCCAGCCAGTTACCTTACCTACCCAGCTCCACCTGCCATGAAGCAACGGGAGGCGACCTCGGCATTGGTTGGCATCAGGTCAGCCGCAGACTTCTGTCTATGCCGACTCGAAGCATCGCTCCCGAGCCATCACGGGCGGGAAGGAACGCCCAGCAACGACGAATGGGTCTGGGAATGATGGGCCCAGCAGCCGGTCCTGCCGCACCGACGAATGGCACCGAATAGTAGGAACCGTTCAGCCTCAGCGGCAATCAGGAATGGGCTCAAGGAACCCCATGGCGCACTCCTTCCGTTCGGTCCGGCCGTCGTGCGGGGCCGGGATCAAAGGAGCCGGCCGCAGGTTCACCGCGCTGTGGCCACTAGGTAGTCTAGGGCTCGACAGGCCCGCCATCCGGCCCACAAGGCAAACAGTCCGGAGCCCAGAACCGCTTTATTGGAAGCTAATAAAGTGGCCTAAACTCCCTAAAGCAGGGCGGCGCCTACGCCGCCACTCCTATCCTTACTGCGGAAGGCCCGTCAGGCCTGCCGCTGGTTCCTTCGCCGATAACGGCGCATATGTCGGCCCACGGCCTGCTGACCCCGGGCAGGTGGGTTAGGCGGAAACCCGAGGCCTTCCGGCTGCTGTTACCGGGCGGCGTGGGCCTGGAGGAACTGGTAGACCTCGGTTTCGTCGACGCCGGGGAAGGCGCCGGGCGGCAGGGCGGCCAGGAGGTGGGTGTTGGCGCGGGCGGCGGGCCAGGCTTGGCCGCCCCATTGGGCGGCCAGGTCGGCGGGCGGGCGGCGGCAGCATGATTCGTCGGGGCAGAGCGACTTGGAGCGTTCCTGGGTGTCGCGGCCGCGGAACCATTTGACGTCCTTGTAGGGCACGCCGATGCTCAGCGAGTACTCGCCCGAAGAGTGCCGCTCGGTGATGGCGGTGCACCAGAAGGTGCCGGCGGCGGTGTCGGTGTACTGGTTGAACGCGCGGAACTTGTCGGGGACGTCGAACACCGCGCGGCTGGTCCAGAACCGGCACACGGGCTGGCCTTCGATGGCGCCGGTGTGGTCCGCCGGAAAGTTCACGTCGTCGTTCTCATACGCCTTATGGATAATCCCGGAGACGTGGACCTTCTGGAAGTGGCAGCGGATGCCCAGGTGGTGCGTGGCCAGGTTCGTGAACCGGTGGGCGGCGGTTTCATAGGAAACCGAGAAGGCATCGCGCAGGTCCTCGATCGCCAGCTCCTTCGTGGCCTTGGCCTTCTGCAGGAAATCCAGCGTGGCGTGCTCGGGCATCAGCAGGGCCGCAGCGAAGTAGTTGGTGTAGACGCGCTGGCGGAGGAAGTCGGCGTAGTCCGACGGCGTCTCATGGCCTAGCACGTAGTGCCCGACGGCCTGCAGCAGCACCGAGCGCGGGTCATGCTCGGACCGGTGGCCCTGCGTCAGGTAAATTCTGCGGTTCTTCAAATCCGTCACGGAGCGGGTGGAATGCGGCAGATCCCCGACGTACTGGAGGCTGAATCCGAGGTGCTCGGCGATGTCCGCGGCGACGTGGTGGGACAGCGGGCCGCCCTTGAAGCCGACGGCCTTGAGCAGCTCCTGGGCCTGCGCCTCGATGTCCTCGTAGTGGTTGTTCCGGGCGCGCATTTCGGCCCGCAGCTCGGTGTTGGCGCGGCGGGCTTCCTCGGGGGTGGCGGACTGTTCGTCGAGCCGGCGCTCAAGCTCGTGCTGCAGGCCGACCAGCGACTCCAGGACATCCATGGGAAGCCGTGAGCTGACGCGGATTTTGGGCAGCCCGAGGGATTCGTAGAGCGGGCCGCGCTGGTAGCGTTCCAGCTCGATTTCCAGGGCGGCGCGGCGGCTGGGCGGCTCGGTGCCGAGCAGCTGGTCCATGCCCACGCCTAGGGCCTTGGCGAGCGACTGCAGCATGCCGAGTTTGGGCTCGCGCTTGCCGTTCTCGATCAGCGACAGCTGGGACGGCGCGGTGCCGACGGCGGCGCCCAGGCCGTCGAGTGTCATCCCTTCTGCCTTGCGCAAGTGGCGCACGCGGCGACCCAAGCTGATGAGGTCGATGTCGCCGTCGTTCTCCGCCTCCGGGGAGGGCTTAGCGGGACGGTGCCAGCTGGTAGACGTCATTTCTTGAGGATACGCGAAGAAACGCGAATCTTTCCAGCATTTTCATCTATCGGACCCCTTGCACCGTACGGAATAGTCGTTTTCACGAAGAAGTTCGGCCCCACAGCCGTAACCCAAGTCACCCGGTGAAGACGCCGGGACAACCAAGGAGAACAGCAATGACCGCATCATTTGAGCCGGCCCCGCAGACCCCTGAAGAGGCAGCAAAGGCACTGGAGCTCGAGTGGGCCGCCAATCCCCGCTGGGAGGGCATCACTCGCGACTACACCGCGGCCGATGTCGTCCGCCTCCGCGGCCGCGTCCAGGAGGAGCACACGCTGGCCCGCCGCGGCTCCGAGAAGCTGTGGCAGCAGCTGACCGAGGAAGCCAAGACCGGCCAGTACACCAACGCCCTCGGCGCCCTCACCGGCAACCAAGCGGTCCAGCAGGTCAAGGCCGGTCTGCGCGCCATCTACCTCTCCGGCTGGCAGGTCGCCGCCGACGCCAACCTCTCCGGCCACACCTACCCGGACCAGTCGCTCTACCCGGCCAACTCGGTGCCGCAGGTGGTCCGCCGGATCAACAACGCGCTGCTGCGGGCGGACCAGATCGAGTTCTCCGAGGGCAAGCAGAGCGTCGAGGACTGGCTGGTCCCGATCGTGGCCGACGCCGAGGCCGGCTTCGGCGGTCCGCTGAACGCCTACGAGCTGATGAAGTCGATGATCGCCTCCGGCGCCTCGGGCGTCCACTGGGAGGACCAGCTGGCGTCGGAGAAGAAGTGCGGCCACCTCGGCGGCAAGGTGCTCATCCCGACCGCGCAGCACATCCGCACCCTGAACGCGGCCCGGCTGGCCGCGGACGTGGCGGGAACGCCGTCGGTCATTATCGCCCGCACCGACGCCGAGGCTGCCACCCTGATCACCTCCGACGTCGATGAGCGGGACCGCGAGTTCATCACCGGCGAGCGCACCCCGGAGGGCTTCTACAAGGTCCGCAACGGGATCGAGCCCTGCATCGCCCGCGCCAAGGCCTACGCGCCGTACTCCGACCTGATCTGGATGGAGACCGGCACGCCGGACCTGGAGCTGGCCCGCAAGTTTGCCGAGTCCGTCAAGGCCGAGTTCCCGGACCAGATGCTCTCCTACAACTGCTCGCCGTCCTTCAACTGGAAGAAGCACCTGGACGACGCCACCATCGCAAAGTTCCAGCGCGAGCTCGGCGCCATGGGCTTCACCTTCCAGTTCATCACCCTCGCCGGCTTCCACGCCCTGAACTACTCGATGTTCGACCTGGCCCACGGCTACGCCCGGGAAGGCATGAGCGCCTACGTCGAGCTGCAGGAGCGCGAATTCGGCGCCGAAGACCGCGGCTACACCGCAACCAAGCACCAGCGCGAAGTGGGCACCGGCTACTTCGACCAGATCTCCACTGCCCTCAACCCGAACGGCAGCACCCTGGCCCTGGTGGGTTCCACCGAAGAAGGCCAGTTCCACTAACACTTACGACGGCGGCACCTGGGTTCGCCTTTCGGGGGTCCGCCGCGGCACGACATTCCGACGGCCGCAAGCGGCCTTACGGAATCTATTAGCCGCTTTCCGGACCCCCGAAAGGCTCCTTGGCCACCTCACCTAAGTGCCGTCGTCGTACTTTTTCAGAATTCTCTAGGAGTGAGTCCCATGAACGATCCGATCACCTTGAACGGCATCACGCTGACCGGCACCCCCGTGCGCCGGCAGGAGGAAGTGCTGACCCCGCAGGCGCTGGACTTCGTCGCCCGGCTGCACCGCGCCACCGCCGAGCGCCGGCACGAACTGCTCGAGCAGCGCGAGGACCGCCGCCGCACGATCGCCCGCGGCGAGGACCCGCGTTTCCTCGAGGAGACCCGGCACATCCGCGAGGACTCCTCCTGGCAGGTCGCCCCGATCGCACCCGGGCTCGAGGACCGCCGGGTCGAGATCACCGGCCCGGTGGACCGCAAGATGACCATCAACGCGCTGAACTCAGGTGCCAAGGTGTGGCTGGCGGACATGGAGGACTCCTCCACCCCGAGCTGGTCCAACGTCGTCAACGGGCAGCTGAACCTGACCGACGCGCTGGACCGCAGGATCGACTTCACCACCGAGGCCGGCAAGGAATACAAGCTGCGCGGCGAGAAGCTGACCGACATGCCGACCATCGTGGTGCGGCCCCGCGGCTGGCACCTGCCGGAGAAGCACATGCTGATCAATGGTGAGCCGGTGGCCGGCGGCATCGTGGACTTCGGCCTCTACTTCTTCCACAACGCGCAGCGGCTGATCGCCCAGGGCCGCGGGCCGTACTTCTACCTGCCGAAGATCGAGTCGCACCACGAGGCCCGGCTGTGGAACGACGTCTTCATCCTGGCCCAGGACCTGCTCGGCATCCCGCAGGGCACCATCCGCGCCACCGTGCTGATCGAGACGATCACGGCCGCGTTCGGGATGGAGGAGATCCTCTACGAACTGCGCGACCACGCCTCCGGCCTGAACGCCGGCCGCTGGGACTACATCTTCTCCGTCATCAAGAACTTCCGCACCCGCGGCCCCCGGTTCGTCCTGCCGGACCGCACCCAGGTCACCATGACGGCGCCGTTCATGCGCTCCTACACGGAGCAGCTGGTCCGGGCCTGCCACCGCCGCGGGGCGATGGCGATCGGCGGAATGGCCGCCTTCATCCCGAACCGCCGCAAGCCGGACATCAACAAGATCGCGATGGAGCAGGTCCGCGCCGACAAGACCCGCGAGGCCGGCGACGGCTTCGACGGCTCCTGGGTGGCGCACCCGGACCTGGTGCCGGTGGCCCGCGAGGTCTTCGACTCCGTGCTCGGCGACCGGCCGAACCAGATCGACCGCAAGCGCGAGGACGTCACCCCAGATGACCGCGGCCTGCTGAACATCGCCGGCACCGAGGGTTCCATCACCGAGGCCGGCATCCGCACCAACATCGAGGTCGGCATCCAGTACATCGAGTCCTGGCTGCGGGGCCACGGCGCGGCCGCCATCAAGAACCTGATGGAGGACGCCGCCACGGCCGAGATCTCGCGGTCGCAGATCTGGCAGTGGATCAACGCCCACGCCATCACCAACGACGGCGAAATCGTCACCGAGCGCTGGGTGCGGGACCTGCTGGACGAGGAATTCGACAAGCTGCCCCGGTTCGACGGCGACCGCTTCGACGACGCCCGCGAGATCTTCGAGACCGTCTCGCTCGGCCGCGACTTCCCGCCCTTCCTGACCACGCCCGCGTACACCAACTACCTGGACGGCAAGGACGAGCAGCCCCGCCGCCGGCGCCAGCAGCAGCCCGTGCAGGAGCGGGAGCGGGAGATGGCCGCCGCATAGGCACCGGAGGGGCCACTCTAACAGGGCGGCCCCTCCCCCAACCTCCGGCGGGCGGTACCTTCCATCCCGCCCGCCGGCCTGCACTTTCCGCGGAGCCGCCCGATCCACGCTTTCTTCGCCACAAGCAGCCCGAAAGCCGGGCGGAGCGGCGGCCCCGCGGAAGCACGAATCAGTGACCAGAAATGATGCCCCGGACCGCGCAGGTCCGGGGCATCATTTCGGTGGTCGCGACGGACAACGTCCTTCAGTCTGAAGCGTGGGTCGCGCCGAGCAAGTCGCGCACCTTCGCCGCAATCCGGACGAACTCGGGATGCTCCATGGTGGCACCGTAATCGCGGTCATTGCCCAGCGGAACGTCGATGGTCTCGAGGATCCTTCCGGGACGGGGACTCATGACCACGACCCTGTTGGCCAGGAACACGGCCTCCGCCACGGAGTGGGTCACGAGAATGACCGTTGTCTGGGTTTCACGCCAGATCCGGTGCAGCTCAATGTTCATCCGTTCGCGCGTCAGCGCGTCAAGTGCGCCGAACGGCTCGTCCATGAGCAGTACGTCCGGTTCATGCAACAGCGCCCGGCACAGGGATACCCGCTGCTGCATGCCGCCGGAGAGTTCGTGCGGCATGGCATTCTCGAAACCCGTCAGCCCCGTCATCTCGATCAGTTCGTCGGCACGTCGGGAGGCCTTCGCCTTGTCCATACCGCGCATCTCGGCTTGCAGCAGGATGTTCCCGCGCACATTGCGCCACTCCAGCAGGGCCGCCCGCTGGAAGACATAGCCGATGTCGCGTCGAGGATTCTTGACAACTGTGTCCCTCAGCCTGGCCGATCCGGACGTGGCAATCGTAAGCCCGGCAACCACCTTGAGCAGGGTCGATTTTCCACAACCGGACGGTCCTGCAATGGAGAGGAATTCACCCTTCGGGACAGTGAGATCGACGTTGTCCAGGGCGGTCACCTCACCTCGCTTCGAGGCGAACCGGACGGAGAGGTTCTCGATTTGCAGGAGCGGATTCAGGCGGGTATCCGGCTGTGCCGTCACTGTGGCAGTCATGGTTCCGGTCCTTACTTCGGCTGGTAGGCCGAGTCGAAGTACTTGTCGGCGTCGCCGGCTGACTTCAGCAGCCCGGCCTCGGAAAGGGTCTTGATCGTGGCTTCCCAGTCGGCCGGGTCATTCACTCCGGGCTTCTTGCCCTCGGTGGCGTCAGTGTGCAGCAGCTTGATGGTTTCGTTCCACTGGGTCAGGACCACGTCCTGGGCCGGAATCTGCGGATCCTTGCCCTCCATGGACTTGGCTGCCGCCTCGGGATCGGCGATGGCCGACTCGAATGATTCGGATACCGCCGCCATCATCCGTTCGGCCAAATCCGGGTTCTCGGCAAGATAATCGTTCGAGGCAATCAGGCCATTGGAATAGAAGTTGATGCCGGCGTCCGCGTAGCGGAGGTAGGTCATCTCCTTGCCCGACTTGCTGGCGATAGTCGGTCCCTGATCATGGGCGAAGCCGATCAGTCCGTCCACCTTGCCGGACATCATGGCCGCCATTTTGCCTGCGGCGTCCAGGTTCTGCTGTTTGACGTCGGACTCTGCAAGGCCGGCCGCTTCAAGGAATGCGGGGAAAGTGGTCGTCGGGGCGTCGCCGGCGGAAACGGCGATGGTCTTACCCTTCAGATCCTCCGTGCTGCTGATGCCGGAATCCACGAAAACCTGCACGGCGGATGGTGTTGTCTGCAGGAAGACGCCCAGGCTCTTCACCGCAACACCCTTATCCACATTGGCCAGGACGGCTGGAGTATCGGCCCAGCCGAAGTCCACCTGGCCTTGGCCAGCCGCCTGTACGGTCTTCGTCGATCCCTGGCCGGCCTTGATGGTCAGGTCGATGCCGTGCTTTTCGAAAATCCCCTCCTCAACCCCGTAGTAGAAGGGAGCGTGCTCACCGTAGGGGTACCAATTGAGCATCAGGGTGACGTCTTCGCTCCCTCCGTCCGCTCCAGCGGAAGTTGCGTTGCCATTTCCACCGCAGGCGGAAAGTGCCACGGCAATGGAGGCGGCGCCGGCCGCGAGCATAGTGCGACGGGACAGTTTCATGATGATCTCCAAGTCTTAGTGCGGGCGGAAGTCAGGCTGACGGTGCGCTGGCGCTGCGGGTTCGGCGGGAACTGTGCCACGGGATGAGGAACCATTCGAGAATCTGAATTAGCGCGAACAGCAGCACGCCGAGTACGGACATGATGATGAGTGCGGCGAAAAGCATGGCGGTGTCGATGTTGCCGTTTGCCTGCAGGATGACGAATCCGAGGCCCTCATTGGCCCCGACGAATTCACCTACCACCGCACCGGTTACGGCCAGTGTGGCCGCAACCTTGAGCCCCGAGAACAGCTGCGGCAGCGACGCCGGGAACCGGACTTTCATGAAGGTCTTGAACGGGTTTGCTCCCATGGTGGAAGTAAGTTCCAGGATCTCGGGATCCACAGACTTCAGACCCGCCATCCCGGAGATGACGATCGGGAAGAAGGCCATCAGGACGGCGACAAGGATTTTCGGCTCGATCCCGAAGCCGAGCCATACAACGAACAGCGGTGCGATGGCGATCTTCGGGATTACCTGGGCAAAAAGGATCAGCGGATACATGGTCTTTTCGACCGATTTTGAGTAGATCATCATGACGGCGACCAATTCACCAACGATGAACGCGATGGCGAAGCCGATCACGGTTTCGATCGTCGTAACCCAAGTGTGCTGGCTGAGGTAGCTCGCGTTTGAGACGGCGACGTTCCAGGTGTCCTGGGGGCTCGGCAGGATGAACGGGGCTACCCAGCCCTGGCTCGTGGACAGCCACCACAGGAAGCCCAGCAAAGCGACGAACGAGGCGGGCCGCCATGATTCGGACAGCAGACGCCCGATGCGCCGGCTGGCGGCAGGCCTTGGCGGCGCAGATGGACGCGGCCCGGGACTTCGGGACGGTCTGTTGGACAGGGATTTGGTTGCAACGACGGACATGTCGGCTCCTGCATCACTTGCGGATTCGGTGCTTGGAATGCGCTTTCCCAAATAGCTGCTCCAACCCTAGGGTGATTCAATTCACAAAGTCAATGGCAGCTGCAGGGCCATTTCGCCGTCGCATGTGGCGGGCCAATCCCCGCACCAGGCAAGTTCCCGCCGGCAGAAGTTACGCTGCTGGGCGGTTATGCGCTCTCGCGAAGGATGACTGTTCCCGAGACGTTCCGGACGATATCGGAGGCCTGCCCGAGCGCGAGTTCCGCGGCCAGGTAGCCGATTTCCTCCAGCGGAAGCCGGACCGTTGTCAGCGCCGGGACGTAGTCGCGCAGCGTGGGAATGTCATCGAAACCTGCCACCCGGACATCCCGCGGGACCTCCAGCCCCATGGACCGGAAGGCCGAGATGGCCCCAATCGCCATAACGTCGTTTGCCGCCAGGACGGTCACCCCGCGGAGCATGCCCGCTCCGAGCTGCCCGGCAAGCGAGCGGGCCGATTGATGTCCCCCCTCGCGGGTAAAGGCGCCATGGACCACCGCAACTTCCTCCACTCCCGCTGCCTGGACGCCCCCTCGGAAGCCGGAGAGGCGGTCTTCGGCAGTCACCAAGTGGTCGGGGCCGGCCAGATAGGCGAACCGGGTCTGGCCGGTACCGGCGAGAATGCGGACAAGCTCAGCCGAGCCTCCGCGGTTGTCGATGGTTACTGCGCCGCTGTCCTCCAGCCAGGCCTGTCCAATTGTCACCAGGCGGCCGCCGTTGCTCCGGTACCGCTGGAGCTCGTGAATCAGCCTCTCATCGGGTCGAACGGAGCGGGAACCGGCGATCAGGATGGCGTCTGTCCGATGTGCGACGAAGGTCGACACGGCGCTAAAAACCGAGGAGTCTCCCGCTTCCGCCGCCGCGAGCAGCAACTGGCGGCTGGCTTCTTGCGATGCGTGCTGGACGCCTCGTGCGATCGTCGAAAAGTAAGGGTCCGCTATGTCGTGGACAACCAGCCCCACCATGCCCGTCGAGGACCGGGCCAGCGCTTGGGCCTGCGCGTTCGCGACATAGCCAAGCTCCAAGGCCGCGGTCCGCACACGCTCGGCAATCCCCTCCGCAGGGCGGCGTTGGGAACCATTCAGAACCCGGGAGGCCGTAGCCAGCGACACGCCGGCCTGCCGGGCGACTTGCGAGAGCGTTACTGCCGACATCGCAGGTCCTTTCCGCCATGATCTCCAGCTTGTGAGGGGAATTCTTGGATAACGTTTTCCAGCCTCTTGACGAAAGGCTACCGTAGTCCTAGATTGGAAAGCGCTTTCCCAAATGCTGCGTCAGTTACCGTCTCGGCGCCGGCTCGCCGTCGAGTCCGCCGATGAACCGAGGAGACCACATGTCCACTACACCCGTACTGCGAATTGCCATGAACGGAATCACGGGCCGCATGGGCTACCGGCAGCACCTGCTGCGTTCGATCCTGCCGATCCGCGACCAGGGCGGAGTCACCCTGTCGGACGGCACGAAGGTCCAGGTCGAACCCATCCTTGTCGGCCGCAATGAGGAAAAAATCAAGGAGCTGGCCCGCCAGCACAAGGTGGAGCTCTGGACCACCGATCTGGACGGAATCATCGAGGACCCCAGCGTCGACGTCGTTTTCGACGCCTCCATGACAAATCTGCGGCCCGATACCCTGAAGAAGGCCATGGCTGCCGGGAAACATGTCTACACCGAAAAGCCGACCGCAGAGACGCTGGGTGAGGCGGTCGAGCTGGCTCGGATCGCCCGGGACAAAGGAGTCACCGCCGGTGTCGTCCACGACAAGCTCTACCTGCCTGGACTGGTCAAGCTGCGCCGGCTGGTTGACGAAGGATTCTTCGGCCGGATCCTGTCGCTGCGTGGCGAGTTCGGCTACTGGGTTTTTGAGGGCGAGATCCAAGCGGCGCAGCGCCCGTCATGGAACTACCGCAAGGAAGACGGCGGCGGCATGACGACCGACATGTTCTGCCACTGGAACTACGTTCTCGAAGGCATCGTCGGCAGTGTTAAATCCGTCAATGCCAAGACAGCCACGCACATCCCGACGCGCTGGGACGAGCGAGGCAGGGAATACACGGCCACGGCAGACGACGCCGCCTACGGCATCTTCGAGTTGGAAACCCCAGACGGCGACCAGGTTGTCGCGCAGATCAACTCCTCCTGGGCGGTCCGGGTCTACCGGGATGAACTCGTAGAGTTCCAGATCGATGGCACCCACGGCTCCGCCGTCGCCGGACTGACCAAGTGCGTAGCCCAGCAGCGGGCCCATACGCCCAAGCCTGTGTGGAATCCGGACCTCCCGGTCACCGATTCCTTCCGCGACCAGTGGCAGGAAGTCCCCGCGAACGCCGAGCTGGACAACGGATTCAAGCTGCAGTGGGAAGAGTTCCTGCGGGACGTAGTGGCCGGCCGGGAGCACAGGTTCGGGCTGCTTTCCGCGGCCCGCGGCGTACAGCTCGCCGAGCTAGGCCTGCAGTCCTCCGCCGAACGCCGCACCATCGATGTCCCGGAGGTGCAGCTGTGAACTCCTTGAACCTGGACAGCATCGAAACGGCCACCGGCAGGCTGCTCCTGCCCGACGCCTTTGGCAACCTCTCCGACTTCACGTTGTCGCAGCCCGGGAACTGGACGCGGCCGCAAGTCCCGCTGACGGCCCGGAAGGTGTACGCGGCGGCGCACGTCACGCCGCATGTGTTTGCCGACAACACCCCCGGCGCGCCGGCGGCCCTCGACTGGGATGCCACCCTCGGGTTCCGCCACGAACTATGGTCGTACGGCTTGGGGGTCGCCGACGCGATGGACACCGCCCAGCGTGGCATGGGGCTCGACTGGACGGCTACTAAGGAACTCATCCGGCGTTCCGCGGCGGAGGCCACCGCCGTCCTCAAGTCCGGCAACCCGGCGGTAGCAGGATTGAGCGTTCGTGATCTCATCGCCTGCGGCGCAGGCACCGACCAGCTGGACCCGGCAACTATCGAATCCGGCCGGTCCGGGCTGGAGACAGTCCTTGCCGCATACCGGGAGCAGCTGGCCGTGGTCCAGGACTCCGGAGCCAAGGTCATCATCATGGCCTCGCGCGCATTGGTCCGCGCCGCACAGGGAGCGGATGATTATCTGTCCGTCTATTCCACCCTGCTGCAGGAAACCGACCAGCCGGTTATCCTCCACTGGCTGGGGCCCATGTTCGACCCGGCTCTGTCCGGCTATTGGGGAAGCGAAGACGTGGAAGCGGCGACCGAGACCTTCCTGAGCCTCATTCGGGACAACGCGTCCAAGGTGGATGGCGTGAAGGTATCGCTGCTGGACGCCAGCCATGAGGCGCAGTTGCGGTCGCGGCTCCCGGAGGGCGTAAGGCTGTACACCGGAGACGACTTCAACTACCCGGAGCTGATCCACGGGGACGGCGCCCACCACTCGGACGCGCTCCTGGGCATCTTCGCCGCCATCTATCCGGCCGCCTCCACTGCATTGCAGGCGTACGACGTCGGCAACAAGACCGAGGGACGGCGGATACTCGACTCCACCCGGGAACTTGGGCGGCACATCTTCGAAGCGCCGACTTACTACTACAAGGCGGGAGTGGTCTTCATGGCCTGGCTCAACGGCAAACAGCCAGGGTTCCAGATGGCCGGCGGCCTGCATTCCGGCCGCTCGCTTACGCACCTGGTCCGCACCTTCAAGCTGGCCGACCGGGCCGGCCTGCTTACGGACCCCGAGCTGGCCGCATCCCGCATGCGTGCACTGCTGGCCGTAGGAGGAGTGGCATGACCTTCCACCTCTCCCTCAATACGGGAACCGTCCGCGACATCAGTCTGGCCGAAGCCGTGGAGGCGACTGCCCAGGCAGGGCTGGGCTACATAGGCGTCTGGCGCGACCGCGTAGCCGAAGCCGGGCTCGACGAGGCCGCAAAAATGATTGCCGACGCCGGCCTCAAGGTTTCCAGTCTCTGCCGCGGCGGATTCCTGACCGCGGCCGACGAAGCCGGGCAACGTTCCGCGCTGGAGGACAACCGCAGGGCGATTGTCGAGGCCGCAACGCTGGGTACACGGGAGCTGATCATGGTTGTGGGCGGCTTGCCCTCCGCGGCCCATGTGCTCGGCGGACGGGGCGATCGGAACGACAAGGACCTCGCGGGTGCCCGGTCCAGGGTGGCGGACCGGCTCGCCGAGCTGGTGCCGTTTGCCCGCGAACACAACGTTCGGCTGGTCCTCGAGGCACTGCACCCGATGTACGCCGGCGACCGGGCGGTTCTGTCCACCCTGAAACAGGCTCTCGATTTGGCGGCCCCGCACCCCGCGGAAACGGTCGGCGTCGTTGTGGACACTTTCCACGTGTGGTGGGACCCGGAACTGGAAGTACAGATTGCCCGCGCGGGACGGGAGGGACGGCTCGCTTCTTACCAGGTGTGTGACTTCAACCTGCCGATCGCGGCCGATGCCCTGCTCTCACGAGGCATGATGGGCGACGGCGTCATCGACTTCGCGCCCATCAGCCGTTGGGTGGCCGATGCAGGCTACACGGGGCCGGTAGAGGTGGAGATCTTCAACCAGGAGATCTTCGACCAGGACCCGGCACTGACCCTGAAGACCATGCAGCAACGCTGGGAGGAGCTGGTACTTCCGGCGTTGGAAGGCCGTGGCTGAAATGCTCTGCGCACGTGCAGCATCCACCCGACCTGCGGACGATTCAAGGCACATCGTCGTCGTGGCTCCCGACAAGTTCAAAGGCACGCTGACGTCACCGCAAGCTGCACGTGCGATGGAGGCAGGGGTACGCAGCGTGTTTCCCAACGCGGACGTACGCCTGGTTCCATTGGCGGACGGAGGGGAAGGAACCCTGGACGTCGCGCTCGCGGCGGGAGCAACAGAGTTCCGTTCCGCCGTGCGCGGCCCCTTGGGCGAGCGGACCATGGCTAGGTGGGCTCTGGTCGGCGCAGGCGGCCCCGCGCCGACGGCGGTAATCGAGTCAGCGGAAGCATGCGGGCTGCACTTGCTGGACCCGGGTCCTGCCACTGCGACGCGGTCCCACAGCCGGGGCATGGGGGAACTGATCCGGATAGCGCTGGACGCCGGGGCGAGGGAAATCATCATCGGACTGGGTGGTTCCGCGATGACCGACGGCGGGTCGGGCGCGCTTCGAGAGCTGGGCCTAAGGGTGCTGGACGCCTCGGGAACAGAGGTACCGTTCGGCGGAAGCGGGCTCGCCGCCGCGGCCCGCGTGGACACCTCAGCCTTGGACGCCCGGCTCGGAAATGTCCGGATCCGCTTGGCCGTGGACGTCGATTCAACCTTGTACGGCCCCAACGGCGCCGCGCACATCTTCGCGCCGCAGAAAGGCGCCGGTCCGGCCGAGGTGGAGAGGCTGGATGCCGCCCTGCGCAATTGGGCCGAGGTCCTGGCCGCCACTGCCGCGGACGGACAACGCAGCTTCCTGTGCCCTGGCTCTGGTGCAGCCGGCGGATTCCCCTCTGGGTTCATGGCCCTGACCGCAGCCGCGGTGGAACCGGGTTTCAGTCTGATTGCAGAACTGGCAGGGCTGGAGGCAGCCCTCGAAGGTGCCGACCTGCTGGTCGTCGGCGAAGGCTCCCTCGACGGCCAGTCGATCCACGGGAAAGCACCGCTTTCCGCCGCGGCGCTGGCCGCAGAGAGAGGCATCCCCGTACTGGCCGTTGCAGGATTGCTGGATCTATCGACGGAAGAGCTGGCGGCCTATGGGGTTCAATCGGCCGTCGGGCTAACTGAGGTGGCACCCACAATAGTTGCCGCTCGTGCCCAGGCTGATCGGTACGTCGGGCTAGCGGTTGCTGAGGGGATCCGCCGCTTGTGCTCAGAGGGATTGGCAGCCATCCCCACCAGCGAGGAGCCCGCACTGGCCAAATAATCCGGCTTCGTGCCGTCTACCGATCATCGCGGGCTGCTGAATATCGCCGACATCTGGCACTGAATGCGGGAACTGCTAGAAGAAGAGTTCGACAGGCTGCCCCCTTTCGACGGCGACCGGCCCGACGACGCCCGCAAGATCTTCGAGGCCGCTTCGCCGGGCCGAGACTTCCTGACCTTCCGGACCGCCGGCCCGACACGTTCCGCGGAGCCGACAGTCCGCTCAATTCGCCGCAGCAGCCCGAAAGCCGGGCGGAGCGGCGGCCGCGCGGAAGCACCGACAACCAAATAGACAGCGATGCCCCGGTCCATGCAGGCCCGGGGCATCGTCGTGCCCCGGTCCCGGCACTGCAAGCGATCACGTCGGGTGAAGTCGCCCGTCTCGGAGACCAGCCGCGCGCGACCGGTCCCGCCGCCATTCCCCGCCGCATTTTGCCTCTTGCGTGCGATCCACGTCACAGGCTAATCTTACGGACGAACGCTTGTTTGTTTGATACTAACCGGGGTTCTTATTGAGGACATCTGCCCGCAGGACGCGGAGCAGACGGGGCGGCATCGACCCCACCTGACCTTCCGACAATCCGAGGAGCGAGTTCCTATGGCGGACTTGACGAACACTGTTCGATCTTCACCACCGCATGCATCCGAAGCGCCGACATTCGACCCGAAAACCTCCCGGCGGGCCGTTCTGAGCGGCACCTTCGGAACAGCGCTCGAGTGGTTCGACTTCGCGGTCTACGGCACCCTCTCGGCCACCCTCTTTCCCCAGCTCTTCTTCCCGGGTTTTGATGACAACACCGCAATCCTGGCCTCGTTCGCCACCTTCGGGGCGGGTATGCTGGCCCGCCCGCTCGGCGGCATCGTCTTCGGCGCCCTTGGCGACAAGATCGGCCGGCGTAATGTCCTCATGTTCACGCTGGTCCTGATGGGGGCGGCCTCGGTGCTCATCGGGCTGCTGCCGACCTACGCCATGATCGGGATCGTGGCACCGGCCCTGCTGGTCCTGCTGCGCTTCCTCCAAGGCTTTGCCCTCGGCGGCGAGGCATCCGGCGTCCAGGTCCTCGTCGTCGAACACGCACCCTCGGACCATCGAGGCCTGTACGGCGGAATCCTCGCTACTGGCTCACCCCTTGCCCAGACTTTCGCATCGGTGACGCTCACCGGGCTGGCGATGTTCCTCTCCGACGAGGCGTTCGCATCCTGGGGCTGGCGAGTCCCCTTCCTGATGGGAGTCCTGCTGCTCGTTGTGGGCGTGTTCATCCGGAGGCGGATCGAGGAAACGCCGGCCTTCAAGGAGAGTCAGAAGAAGGCCGCGGAATCTGCCATTCCGCAGGAGCGCGCACTGGCCGTCATCGTGAAGAAGCCGGGAACCGTCATCAAGCTGGTGGCATCGTGGGCAGCGTCCGCGGGCCTGTTCTGGATCTGCGTGACCTACGCCGTGAACTACCTAACGAAAGAGCTCGGCTACGACAACTCGATCACCTTCGGCCTGCTCGTCATCGCTAACCTGATTTCCATCCCTGCGGCCCTCCTCGGCGGGCGCCTCAGCGATTACGTGGGGCGGAAGAAGACCTTCCTCATCGGCCTCACTATGCAGGGCATCGCGGCCGGAACCATGTTCCCCATCATGAACTCGATGAACTACCCGCTCAGCGTCGCCGTCATCGCATTGGCGCTGTGCGGTATCCAGGTCACCGCTGGGACCCAGGCGGCCTTCTTCTCGGAGTCATTGCCGACGACGATGCGCTACACGGGGTCGGCCCTCGGCATGACGCTGGCCGGTTTGTTGTTCGGGGCTCCGATCCCGTTCATCGCGGCCTGGATTTTCCAGAACACGAGCAATGGCACGGCGGCCCTGACGGCCATCGCCCTCGGGTTGGTGGTCATCTCCATCATTGCGACCCTGCTGCTCCCCGAGCGCTTCAAGCAGGCATTGCACGAGCACTAGGCCTCCCTCCCGCACCGGCACGAACCGTCGGGCGGCCGTCCCCGCCAGCAGGCCGGGGGCGCCGCCCGACGGTTCGGTGCGTTGACGGATCGACGCACCTCAACCCAGGCAAAACGGACAACGACCATCGACCGACCCCTAGGAGTAGAAAATGCCCAAACGCATCACCTACCTGGATAAACGCGACCGCCTGTCCCGGGAGGACTTCCGCCTCCACTGGTCCACCACTCACGCGGAGATAGCACGCGATCTACCCGGCGTAACCGCCTACCGCCAGAACCACGTGGTGCCTTTGCCAGTCCTACCGGCGAGCGACGATGCCTACCCGGTGGATGGCATCGTCGAACTGTGGTTCGACGACGAGGACGTCGTGCAGGCTGCCTTTGATTCCGACATCGCCGATCGGCTCGCCGCGGATGAACTTCGATTCCTTAGCGGCCTCACAGGAGGGGCGGTCTCCCCGGCTCAGCCATACGAGGTCTGGCCACATAAACTATGGCTACTCGCCCGGTGGAGCGGCGGAACGGACTCCGGCCCCGAGGCTGTAGACGGATGGGCGGAACGGCTGGCCGAAACGTGCGCCGGCGCTCTGGGCGTCAGCGTGAACTACCTGAGGGCGGATGCCGAACTGCTAACGCGAAAAGCTTTGCGATCCGATCCTCACCTCCCCCAGATTGCCGTCGCCCTTGGTTTCGCCAGCGCGACTACGGCTGCCGCGGCCGCTGCCCGCATCGCGGAGGGCCTGGATCCGCTGCCCGGCGTGCTGGACCGCGTCCATGGATACCTGGCGGAAGAAGTCGTGATCATCTGACAGCAAGGCGTCACCCCGGTAGGGCTCCGCGGTGTGGCCCGCGAGGAACCGTCCTCGCGGGCCTTTTGCTGCCGTACTTCGGCCGTGCGCCTGGTAGGCGTCTGTCCGGCTGGATGCCGGCAACCTCCTGCGGTCAGCGCACAGACAGAAGGCGGTGTCCGGATGCACCGGACACCGCCTTCATCACAACAGGTGCGAAGCCGACCCGAGGTCAGCCGACTGCGACGGCCGGCTCGGCGGCCTCGGCTTCCGCCCCGGCCCGGCGCTTCATGAGCGCGGTGCGGCGGACGACGCAGACCAGTTCGTTCTTCTGGTTGTACCCGCGGTGCTCGATGCCGACGATGCCTGTCTCGGGCCGCGACTTGGAGACCCGCTTGTCCAGGGCCTCGGTCTCCACCCGGATGGTGTCTCCGATGAACACAGGCTTCGGGAATTCGATGTCGCGGAATCCGAGGTTGCCCAGGGTGGTTCCGAGGGTGGTCTCCTGAACCGGAATGCCGGTGACCAGGCCAAGGGTGAAGATGCTGTTCACGATCTGCCGGCCGTACATGCTCTGGGCCGAGAATTCGGCGTCCAGGTGGAGGGGCTGGACGTTCATGGTCAGCGTGGTGATGAGCAGATTGTCGGCTTCGGTGACGGTGCGGGTCACCTCGTGGCGCAGGACCTCGCCGATCGTGAAGTCTTCGTAGTACATGCCTGCCATGGTGGTCTCCTTCGATGTTTGTGGCGTTCAGATAAGACCTGCGACGGCGAGTGCCTCGCGGGCGTGGGCGGCGTGCGCCAAATCGATGTGCTCCCCGTCGTAGGAGACGGCTCCGTGGCCGTTGGCCTGGCCATCCTCGAAGGCTGCGATCAGGCCCCGGTAGTATGCCTCCTGCTTGTCCGACAAGCCGTACTCTTCGTTGGCGACAGGCGCGTGGGTCGGATGGATAATGACCTGGCCGGTGTAGCCGACTCGGTGGTTATCCTGCGCGAAGGTGCGCAGGCCATCGAGGTTGCGCACTTCCTGCCACAGTCCCAGCACGATGCAGCGGATCCCTGCGCTCCGGGCCGCCAGCACGACCTTGCTGCGCAGATAGAGCGTCTCCAGCCCTTCGGGAGTCCAGGAGAATCCGACCTCGCGCGACACATCGGCGTCCTTCGCGGCCGCGGCCATGACCCCGCCGACACGCGGTCCGGACAAGATGTCGTCCACCTTATTGATGGATGCCGCGGTCTCCAGGGAGGGCATCAGCTCGACGCTGCCGCGTGACACGTCATTTGCTATTTCTGCGGCCGTAACGAGGGCGTCGAACCGCACGACGTCGTCCCGGCCGAACAGTTTAGGCAGCAGCAGCCCGGTTAGCCCGGCGCGCACGACCGCGGCAACATCCCGGCCAAATTCCTGGGTGTCCAGGGCATTGGGACGCACGAGGATGGACCTGGATGAGCCTTCCTGCTCCGCGAGGATCTCGCGGGTATTCGAGCGTGCCAGCTCCTTGCTGTCCTGCGGCACCGAGTCTTCGAGGTCGATGATGATGCCGTCGGACTCGGAAGCCAGGGCCTTGTGGATCCAGTCCTTCTTATGGCCGGGAACGAAGAGCAACGATCGGAAGGGTTTCATGTCAGGCCTCCGCAGGGGTCAGGACGGTCATCGAAGTCAGGAGTGTGCCCGCGGCGAGCGAATCACCGGCGGCGACCAGGATCTCCCCCACGGTGCCGGACACAGGGGCGGCAATCGGATTTTCCATCTTCATCGCCTCGAGCACGAAGAGCACTTCACCCGCCTCTACCTCTTGGCCTTGGACTGCGTTGATTTTGACGATGGTGCCCTGCATCGGTGCTTTGACGGTTCCGTCCGAAGCCTTTTTGGCTCCCCGCCGGGCGCCCGCCGGACGGGACCTCTGACCGCCGCCTGCCGCTTGTTCGGGGCTCTGGGTAGCTGCGGGCATCCCGGCGCCGAGTGTAGGTGCCAGCTCGTTGAAGAACGGGATGGTGTAGTAGCGGCCGCCGACCTCGACTTCGTTCCTGGCCAGGAAATCCAGCTCTTCGTCGTCCTCCGGATCCGCAGCCGGTTCGGTCTCCGGCAGGTTCACCGTGGATTCCAGCCAGAGCGTGCTGAAGTCTTCATTGATGAAGTCGTCGTGCTCAAGCACGGCGAGCGCCGCCGGCACGGTGGTTTTGACGCCCCCGACCGTCAGCTGCTCAAGCCCGGTCTTCAGGCGCCGGATCGCCGCTGCACGGTCGGGGCCCCAGGCGATCAATTTTCCGATCAGGCTGTCGTAGAACGGCAGGACTTCGTCTCCGCTCTGGTAACCGGTATCGAAGCGCAGGCCGGGCTGGTTCGGCACGTCGAGCGCCGTGATGACGCCCGGCGCCGGAATAAAGCGGCCGCCGGCCACGTCTTCGGCGTTGATCCTGGCCTCGATGGCGGCGCCGCGCGGTTCCCGTCCCGACCCCGTAACGGACAGCTTCTCCCCCGCCGCGACCCTGATCTGCTCGGCAATCAGGTCCATGCCCTGCACGAGTTCGGTCACGGGGTGCTCCACCTGGATCCGGGTGTTCATCTCCAGGAAGTAGAACTTGTCCCTCTCGACGAGGAATTCCACGGTGCCCGCTCCGACGTACCCGACGTGGGCTGCCAGGCGGACCGCTGCCTCGCCCATGTCCCTACGCATGGTGCGGGAAAGTCCGGGTGCGGGAGATTCTTCGATCAGTTTCTGGTGCCGGCGCTGGACCGAGCAGTCGCGGTCGCCGAGGTACACCGTATTGCCGTGCTTGTCCGCGAAAACCTGGATCTCAACGTGCCGGGCCTTGGTGAGGTAACGCTCCAGATACACTTCCCCGCTGCCAAAGGCTGCCGTCGCTTCCCGGACCGCCGAGTCGAAGGCGTCCTCGGCTTCCTCCGCCGAATTGATCCGGCGCATGCCTCGGCCGCCGCCACCGGCCGAAGCCTTCACCAGCACCGGATAGCCGTGTTCGGCGCCGAACTCGCGGATCCGGGCGGCGTCCTCGATGGCACCGTTCGAACCTGGAGCCAGCGGGACCTGGGCCGCTATGGCGACGTCCCGGGCTGCTACCTTCTCCCCCATGGTGGAGATGGCCGCGGCGGAGGGGCCGATGAAAACGAGTCCGGCGTCCTGGACTGCCTGGGCGAAGCCGGCGTTTTCGGACAGGAACCCGTAGCCGGGATGGATGGCCTCGGCTCCGGTCTTCTTCGCAGCATCGAGGATGGCCTCGGGATTGAGGTAGTTGCTGCTGGCCGGTCCATCACCGAGGTTCACTGCTTCGTCTGCGCGGCGCACGTGGTACGAGGCTGAGTCCGCCTCCGAGTGGACGGCCACCGTGGCGATGCCCATGTCCGCACAGGTGGACATGATGCGGACGGCGATTTCCCCGCGGTTGGCGATGAGGATCTTTTTGAACATGTTGATTCCTTGCTGGTCTTGGTGGATTGACGGACGCCGTCAGGGTCAGCCGGAAACGCAGGTATTGGCCGCGGCTCCCAGTCCGTCGATCCGGGTTTCGAGGATGTCGCCGGCTTTCAGGTACTCCTTCGGATCCATGCCGTCCCCCACGCCCCCGGGCGTTCCCGTGAGGATGACGTCCCCCGGGTTCAGCGTCGTGATGGTGGAAATGTAGGAGACCAGGTCGACGGGGCTGAATACGAGGTCCCCGGTACCGGCTTTCTGCTTCACCACGCCGTTGACCGAACAGCGGAGTTCCAAGTCGGGGGTGGGGCCCGTTTCGTCGGTTGTCACCAGGAACGGGCCGAGCGGCGTGGTTGCCTCGAAGGTCTTGCCTTGCAGCCACTGCGTCGTGCGCCTCTGGAAGTCGCGGGCCGAGACGTCGTTGGCGACGCTGAAACCGGCTATCGCCCCCGCCGCCTCCTGCTGGTCCGCCTTCCGGGTCTGCCGGCCGACGACAAGCGCCAACTCGGCCTCCCAGTCGACCTTCATGGAGCCGCCTGGCAACTCCACGTCCTCGTCCGAACCGACCAGTGCCTCGGCGAACTTTGCGAACAATGTCGGATATTCGGGCAGTTCCCGGCCCATTTCAAGAATGTGGTCGCGGTAGTTCAGCCCCACGCAGATGATCTTGCCAGGACGGGGAACCACGGGCGCCCAGCGAAGCCCTTCAAGGGCCAGCGCGTCTCCGGCGAGGTGCTGGAGGGGGTCCGGTGAGCCCGCCTGCAGCCACAAGCCCACGTCCTCGAACGCCAGCGGAAGGGCGCGGCTGCCGTCGATGAGCGCTGCCTGCGTGCCGGCCGCGGTCCTGATCGTTGCGAGTTTCACTTGTCCCACCCCAGATTGTGCTTCAACTTTGATTTGACGAGCTTCCCTGCCGCCGACCGCGGAAAGCCTTCCGGACCGAGGAACACCATCTTCTTGGGGACCTTGTATCCGGCCAGCCGGGTTCGCATGAATTCCGACAGGTCCTCCTGGGTGACGTTTGCCCCGGTGCGCAGTACGACGGCGGCGCGCACCTCTTCGTCCCACTTCAGGTCGGGGACTCCCACCACGGCCGCCTCCAGGACGGCGGGATGCAGATGGAGCACCTGCTCGATTTCGGCGGAGTAGACGTTCTCGCCGCCGGTCTTGATCATTTCCTTGAGCCGGTCCCGGAAGTAGAAGTAGCCCCGCTCGTCGCGGACCGCCAGGTCACCCGTGTGGAGCCAGCCGCCGCGCAGCGCGTCGGCCGTTGCTTCGGGCTTACCGAAGTAGCCGGTCATCAGGCCGGGACCCCGGACGCAGATCTCGCCCAGCTCCCCGGCAGCTGCGGGGCGTCCGTCCAGGTCCTGCACCTCAGCCTCCACCAGCAAATATTCGGTCCCGATGGAACCATCGACCGAAGGATCGAGCATGTCCTTGGCCAGCAACCTGGTGACCATCGGTCCTGCTTCGGTGAGGCCGTAGCGGAAGAACAGTTCCGTCCCCGGCAGCATCTGCGCGAACAGTTCCTTGTCAGGCATGCGGAGCAGGCCGGCTCCGGTGTGCAGCGCTTTCAGGTTCTTCTGGAACACAGGGTCATTGAAGACCCCGTTGTCCATGAGCTTGCGCATCATGTTCGGGATCATGAACGTGTTGCTGATGGACTCGCGGCCCACCCAGTCAACCATCGTCGCGTCGTCGAACTTTGGCGCCAGGACGCTGGTGGCACCCGCCATGAAGTGAGGCACCAGCCAGCACAGGAGTGCAGCGGAGTGGAACAGCGGGGTGACGATCAGGCCGCGTTCATTGGGACGCGATCCGACGCCGCAGTCATACATCTCGTTGAAGGCATTCGCCGCTGCCGAGCGGTGGGAGAGCACGACGCCCTTGGAGGCTCCCGTGCTGCCGCCGGTGTAGATGATGCACAGCGGAGACTCAAGCCCGACAACCTCGTCGATGGGGCCGCTCCCGGTCCGGAGTCCATCCGTCTGCGTGCCTTGGCGGACCACCCGCGGGAGCCGTTCCATCCGCGTGCCGAGAATTCCAAGGGCCTCTTCCAGAAGTTCCTCGAACTGCTCCTCGACGAGGATGATGGATGCGCCCGTTTCCTCGATTCCGGCAGCAAGTTCCGTGGCCGTCCAGCGCCAGTTGTATGCCACGTAGATGCCGCCGCTGGCGGCCACCGAGAAGAACGACTCCGCGTTGTAGACCGTATTCCCGGCCAGGACGCCAACAGGATCCCCGGGCTTCACACCCGCGTCCCGCAGGCCGCGGGCCAGCTGCCAGGCACGCTCGGCCACCTCGGCAAATGTCAGCCGTCCGTCGACCCCGACAAGGGCTTCCTTCTGCGGATACCGCCGGTAGTTCAGGCGGATCCAGTCTCCTATGGTGCGCATCTTCGCCTTCCTTGCAAGAGTTCTGGTTTCAGTAGCTGCCCTAGGCAGCGGCAGGCCAACCATCGACCCGTGTGTCAGCGTCGTTCACGGACAGCTCACGTAGTGCCGCCTTCGCGTAGATGTTGATAATCCTGTCCATCGAGAGCGCACCCGCGGGCTTGTACCAGCTGGCAACGTGCGTTCCCTTGGCCACGATGCTGTAGGTGTGGAGCCGGGCATCGAGGACCTCGGCTTTGCCCTGCTCGCCGGCTTCGACGATAAGGTCCTGGATCCGCCGCTCGTATTCGCGACGCTTGGCGATCACTTTCGCCCTTGCATCGGTTGGCAGCGAGCGAAGTTCGGCGTTGCCGATAAACACCTCCCGGGCCCGGCTGGCGCTGAACCGGATGTGGCAGTCGAGAACGGCGATCAGCCGGTCAATCACGTCCATGTCCCGGGACACCGCAACCTTCTGAAGCGCCAGGAGGTCGTCCATGACCCCGCCCATGACGCTCAGCAGCAGCTGCTCTTTGCTGTCGATGTGGTTATAGAGGCTGCTGACTTTGATGCCGACGGCGGCCGCGACCTGGCGCAGCGTGGTCGCGTCATAGCCACGCTCGAAAAACAGCAGCGCGGCTTGTTCCCTTATGGCCTCTGCGGTGGTGACCGCAGCCAACGCAGGTTGTGACATCGCGGCTCCTTTTTTGACGAACAAGCGTTCGTCAGTCAGTTTATGCCTAGGCGGCCGTGATGTGCAACAAGTCTCATTCGACGGCACTTAAAGCAAAGGGAAGGCAGCGGCGGCGCCGCTGCCTTCCCTTGTCTCGCCTGCCTGTCAGGCTTCGCGCCGGTCCACCCGCTCATCCGCGTCGGCGACCTTGAGCTCCCGCAGGGCAAACTTGGTGTACATGGCCACCAGCTCGTCGAGTGTCATTCGCCCCTCGGGCTTGAACCACCCGGCAATGTGGGTCGCCTGGGCGACGAAGCTGTAGGTATGGATCCGGGCATCCAGGACTGATGCAAGTCCTGCCTCGCCGGCATCCTCGATCAGCGACTGGATGATCTGTTCGTAGCGGCTGCGCTTGTCGACGACGAGGCCGCGCGCCTCTGCGGGCAGCGAGCGCAGCTCTGCATTGCCAATGAACACTTCCTGGGCCCGCTCGGCATGGAACCGGATGTGGCAATCGAGCACCGCCCGCAGCTTCTCAATAACATCCCCCTCCCGGTTCAGCGCCTCCTGCTGCAACTCAAGCAGGTCATCGATAATGCCGCCCATGACCTGCAGCAGCAGGTCCTCCTTGCTGTCGATGTGGTTGTAGAGGCTTCCGACCTTCAACCCCACAGCTGCCGCAACCTGACGAAGGGTGGTGGCATCGTATCCCCGCTGAAAGAACAACCTTGCGGCCTCCTCCCGGATGGCCTGGGCGGTGCTTCGCTGCAGTGTTGGCGTCGCCATATAAACCTCTTCACTCGATACGTCTCTCCATGCTAACGGGCGGACGCTTGTTTGTGCCTTCCCGAGCAACGGCTCCGTTGACACCGCCATGGCCTTGCCACAGACTAAGTCAAAACAAACAAGCGATCGTTCGGAGTCCATGTGCGATGAATACCCCCACCATCTTCGATTCGGCAACAGTGGGTGGCCAGTCCCTCAAAAACCGGTTGGTCATGCCGCCCCTGACCCGCAGCCGCGCCGGCGATCTGGGTGTCCCCACCGACCTGATGGAGGTCTATTACCGCCAACGGTCCGGTGCCGGGCTGGTCATCGCCGAAGGCACCGTCATTTCACCGCAGGGCTCCGCCTACCCCCGGGTGCCGGGCCTCTACAGCAAGGAACAGGTACACGCGTGGCGGCGGATCACCTCAGCCGTCCACGAACAGGGCGCCCTGATGTATGCGCAGCTGTGGCATGTTGGCCGCCAGTCGCACTCCACCATACAGCCCGATGGTTTGCCTCCCTGGGCCCCCTCCGCCATCCCAATCGTCAATTACCAGTACCGCGGTCCTAGCGGCCGGATCCCGTACGAAACGCCGCGCGAACTGACCAGGACCAGGATCCGCCGCATCGTCGGGGACTACGCTGCGGCAGCGGAGAACGCGGTAAAAGCGGGGTTCGACGGCGTCGAGGTCCACGCAGCCAACGGCTACCTGATCGACCAGTTCTTGAACTCCGGCTCAAACTCCCGCAGCGATGAATACGGTGGCCCGATCGAGAATCGCCTGCGGCTACTGCATGAGGTCTTGGAGGCCATGAGCCGCGAGATACCGCGCCAGCGAATCGGTGTCCGGCTCTCGCCCTCCTCCAGCTGGATGGACGTGATTGATCCGGACAAAGAGGAACTGTATTCGTCCGTCATCCGGTCGCTCAGCGGAACCGGCCTCGCCTACCTGCACCTCGTTGAGCCTGAAATCGCCGGTTCGACAACCGTAGCGGCCGCCCGGGACGCCATACCGACCAGGAAGCTCAGCGCGTTGTTTGACGGTCCTGTGATCGTTACGGGCGGGCACGACCTCGATTCGGCCAACGCGCTGATGGCACGAGGTGAAGCGACCCTGGTCGGCTTCGGCCGGTTGTACATGGCAAACCCGGACCTTGCCGAGCGGTTCCGAGTTGGAGCTGCGGTACGGCAGCCCGTAACCAAGGGTTTCTACTCAGGAGGGTTCGAAGGCTACACGGACTATCCGACCCTTGAAGATGAAACCCGATGGGCGCGCCTGCAGTCACTTCTCGAAGGCGGCCATGCCGACGCGGCCGGGCTCCATGAGGACATGGCGGCTCGGTCGATCACCGAACTCGTGCGAGCTGGCGACTATTACCCATTCACGCAACTGGGCAAACTGCTGCAGCCCGCAGCGGTGGCCCGCTGAACTCCGGAGGCGGAACAACGGATATGGCAACCACGCCAAGCACTTCAAAGACAGTCCTGGTCACCGGTGCCGCCGGCGGCATGTGCGCAGGCATCAACAGGCGGCTTGCAGAAGCCGGGCACACCGTCCTGTGCGTCGATCTGGATCCTGCTGCCGCAAAGCGAGCAGCAGACGAGATTTCTGCGGCCGGCGGTCAGGCCGCGTCGTTCGAAGTCGACGTCGCCGACGAGGCTTCGGTGCAGCGCCTCAAAGAGGCCGTCACATCAGAAATCGGCGCCATTGATGCTTTGATCAACGCTGCCGGCATTCTTGACCGGAAATACTTGATGGACCACGACGTGGCGTCCTTCAAACGGGCCCTGGATATCAATCTGGTGGGACCGTTCGCCATGATTCGGACATTCGGTCCCGAGTTGGTCCAGGCGGGGTCGGGCCGCATCATCAATATCTCCTCCATCGCCGGGACAACCGGCTACCCCTATCCCAGCTACGCGGCCTCGAAAGCCGGCCTGTCGAACCTGACCCGGTCATTGCTCCTGGATTTCTGGGGCACCGGCGTCACCGTGAACTCCATCTGCCCGGGCGTCGTCGACACACCCATGGTCATCCAGGAAGTCCGGGACCAGGTGGCTCGCAAGGTGCCCACGGGCCAGATTGTCGACCCCGCCGAAATCGGCGCGCTGGCGTGTTTCCTGCTCACGAACGATGCCAGGAACATCAACGGCGCCGACTTGTTGATCGATGGCGGCGCAACCCAGCTGTTCCAGCTCTTCGACCGACCCGCCACAGCCGGTGCGGACGCCTGAATGTTCCAGGTAACCGGTGCCGCCCAGCAGGAAGCATGGCGCCGGAAGGTGCTTCCCGCCGTCGAAAGAGTGCGCGACGGAGTCTGGTCCGTGCCAGTCCCCTTCCCAGGCAACCCCATGCGCTACACGCTCGCCTACGTGCTCGTCACAGATCGGGACTGCGTTGTCATAGACCCGGGTTTCGACAGTGACGAGGGGTGGCGGCACTTGGGTGCCGGCCTGCGGACGGCCGGCCTGGGGCATTCCGACGTCACCGCCGTCGTGGCAACCCATTTCCATACCGACCACCTCGGTCTGGCCAGACGGCTCGCAAGCGCATCCGGCGCCTGGATCGGGATGGGTTCGGACGAACGCCGCTACATCTCGGACTACGAGGATGTAGCGGCGGAAGTTTCGGCCGACCAGCGAAGAATGGCCGCCTGGGGCGTGCCTCCGGACAGAGTCCCCGAAGCAGCCATGAGTGCCACCAGCCTGGCGGACCTCAAAGGCCTTGCCGATGCGGACGTTCGACTGGACGACGACCAGTACCTGCCCGTACCGGGGATGCGGATCCGAGCCCAGGCCACACCCGGTCATACTCCGGGCCACATCTGTCTCCGGGACGAAGCGGCGGACCTCCTCTTCAGCGGGGACCACATCCTCCCGCGGATCTCGCCCAACGTCTCGCTGGAGATCCGAGGAATGGACAACCCGCTGCTGCACAACCTGCGCTCGCTGCAGAAGCTCAGCGGGGCTTCGGACTCTGAAGTCTGTCCCGCGCACGAGTACCGTTTCCGCGGTTTGGCGGAGCGGGCCACGCAGCTTCATGAACATGCGATGGAGCGCTCGGCCGAAGTGATGGACGCCGTGCTCGACCAGGCATCATCGACCGTCTGGACCGTGGCGAAAGCGCTGACTTGGTCCCGGGGCTGGGACTCCCTGTCCGGGCTGCAACTGCGGCTTGCGCTGTCCGAAACGGCGGCTCATCTCGCCTATCTTCGGTCACAAGGCGAAGACATCTCCGTCCCCGGGCTCGCCCTCACTGATTGGGCCGTCCGGACGAAGTAACCGCGCTTGGCGCTGCCTGCGCGGCGTGCCTGCAGCTCGCCGCCGATAGGCGTCAAGCACCGAGGGAACATCCGCGTAGCGGCGAAAACATAAAAGGGGCTGGGCCCGGTGCAATACCGGACCCAGCCCCTTTGAACTCACGGTGCAGAGCCTATTTGGGAAGCTTCCGTGCTAGCTTCCAGACCGCGGGAATGATGGCCGCAGCGATGGCAGCCTTGACGATCCCGCCGATGATGAACGGGTACAAGCCCCATTCCAAGGTTTGCTGCAGGTTTGCACCGAGCGCAATCGCGAGCCAGACCATGCCGAAGGCGAACGTCGTTACCGTCCCGGCAAGGAACGACACCGCCGCGCCCAGGAACTTCCTGTCCCAGTTGCGTTCGGCCAGCTTTCCGACCAGATACGCGGAGGCAATGAATCCGACGATGTAGCCCCCGCTCGGGCCGAGTGCACTGGCTAGGCCCGAGGAAGCGTCCGAGAAGACCGGCAGGCCGGCAACACCGGCAATCCAGTAGGCGACCATGGCCAGGGCACCACGCACCGGTCCGAGGGCCGAGCCGACAAGGAGAACTGCTAGAGTCTGGCCCGTAATGGGGACGGGCCAGAGCGGAACGCTCAGCTGGGCCAAAACGGCGGTCAGGGCAGCACCGCCGAGTACGAGGGCAGTGTTTGCCACGGCGCTGCTGGGGACGAATGCGTCAGCGAGCACCCGCGGGGTCGCCGAGAGGACGGCACTAGACATTCTTGACTCCATCGTTCTGGGCCAGCTCGATCTCGCGCTCTTCGGCGAGAATCCACTGGACGTCTTCGAGAAATTCTTCCTCGTGCTTCCGCAGGGCGTCCGATTCCGGGCCGCCGTACGCGACGGCGACATCCTTAACGGAGTCGAACCATAGCTCGGCCATCCCGTGGAACGGCCACTCTTTCTTGTGTTCGATGGCGGGGTTCTGGCGGTACCGGCGGATGCCGGGAAGTTTGCGGACAAAGGCCGGGTGCTCGACGTTCCAGTATTTGAGGAACTCTTCCCGGGACAGGCCAGGCTTGCTCCGGATGACAGCGACAACTTTGATCATGGGCTTTCCTTAGACAGGGGTAACCGCTTGGCGGCGTTCCACCGGAACGGCTTTGCGCTTGCTGTAGAGGCTGAGGCGGTGGGTCAGCTCGTGGCGCAGGTTGTTGGCCGGCACCACGGCTTCAACGGCGTTGGCGTTGGCGATCTTGAACACGTCGATACCCTCGGCGTATTCGGCGTGCTTCTCCGCGACGAACTTCTTGCGCTCCTCGGGATCCTCGATCTCGTGGATCTGGTTGTAGTAGACCCCGTTGACCGCAGCGTCCGGCCCCATCAGGGCAGGCCTTGCCGTCGGCAGGGCGATCACGGCGTCCGGGTTCATGGGCGCGCCGGACATGGCCAAGTAACCGCCGCCATAGGCCTTGCGCACCAGGACCGTGATCCGCGGTACCCGGCATTCGGAGACCGCGAAAATCATCTTCGCCCCGTGCCGGATAATGCCCTGGCGCTCTACGGCAGAACCGATCATGTACCCGGCGATATCCACCAGGAAGATAATCGGAATGTTGTAGGCATTGCAGATCCAGATGAAGCGCGCCGCCTTATCCGAAGAGTCCGGGAAGATGGAGCCGCCCATGTGCTTGGGCTGGTTGCCGACCAGGCCCACCGGACGACCGTTGATCCGGGCAAACCCCGTAAGCATCTCGGGGGCGAACAATTCCTTGTACGGGAACCAGCTGCCTTCATCAACGAGCGACTCGACAAATTCCTCCATGTCGAACACCTCTGCCTCGCGCAGCGGCACGATGTCCTGCAGCGAGCGGCCCGGCCGCGGCTCCACGGGCGGTGCAATGGGTGATGGGGTTTCCCAGTTGGCGGGCAGGAAGGAAAGCCAAACGCGGATGGCAGCGATAGCCTCGGCGTCGTCCTCCACCAGTACGTCGCCCAGACCTGAAACGCTGCAGTGCATCTCCGCACCACCCATTTCTTCCAAGGTGACTTTCTCCCCGGTGACCATCTCGGCCAGGCGAGGCGAGCCGAGGTAGGCCGTGGCATGACCGCGAACCATGATGGTCATATCGCAAAGGGCGGGAACGTAGGCGGAGCCGGCCGGGGACGGACCGAAAAGTGCGCAGATCTGCGGCACCCGTCCGGAAATCTGGACCTGGTTGTAGAAGATGTTCCCCCAGGCATGCCGGCCGGCGAAGCTTTCAAACTGCTCGTCGATGCGCGCACCGGCCGAGTCGAAGAGGTAGATCAGCGGGATGCCGGCCGCGTCGGCTTTCTCCTGTGCATAGGTGATCTTCTCGAAGGTGCGGTTGCCCCACGTGCCGGCCTTAACGCTGAAGTCGTTGGCTATGACGCAGACTTCGCGTCCATCCACCTTGCCGAATGCGATAACAACCGCGTCGCCGGGCAGCCCCTCTTCGAATCGGGCCAGCAGGCCGTCCTCGATGTAATCCTCATTGTCGAACAACAGGGCCAGCCGCTGCCGGACCAGCATCTTGCCGGACGCCAGGATCTTTTCCCGGTTCTTCTCCGAGCCTCCGAGCCGTGCGGCAGCCAGGTTCTCTTCCAGCCGCTCGTGGACCGTTTGTTCCGGCACCAGCGGAAGTTCCTCCAAGCGGAGTTCTTCGGCAGTTTGCGTCTCGGTCATGGAATCCTCCAAATGAATTTGTTTACCGCCACCAGTATACGAACAAGCGTCCGCTAGTCTAGTCTTAGTTGTGAAAAGGTGAAGCCCATCACGGGCAGCATGCAGCCGTAGCACTGGGAAGGGATGGACATGGAAGACGCGATCGCGGGCCACGGCCCACAGGGACAATCGATAAAGGAACCCAAAGGGCGTCCCGAGCATTACTGGGACGCGCTGGTCACCGGCGACCGCATCCACAGTCCCGGCCTGACGATTACGGAGGCCCATCTGGTGTCCTGGGCCGGGCTCACAGGGGACTGGGTCTCGCTGCATCTCGACGATCAATACGCCGCGCAAAGCCAGTTCGGCCAGAGAATCGGCCATGGTCCGCTGACCCTCTCCGTTGCCCTCGGCCTCATGACGCAGACCGGATACTTCTCCAATGTCATCGCATGGTTGGGCCTGGACGCAGTACGCGCTCTCAAGCCGGTCTACATCGGCGACACCGTCCGGGTGAAGGCCGAGGTCGCCGAGGCGCGCGAAACCAAGAATCCCGATGCCGGCCTGTGGACGATCAACTACACGGTCGTCCAGCAGGACGACACAGAGGTCATGACGTTTTCCAGCAGCTTCTTGATCAAACGACGTTAGGGTCGGGCCGCGATCCGGCCCTGCACCATTGACCACGCCCAATTAGGAGTTCCCATGAGCCTAGCCACCAAGACCGAGACGACAACAGCAGAAGAGCTTGCTGCAGTCCGCCAGCGGGTGCGTGACGTCCTTGACGAACACGTAACCCCCGAGCGCCTGACCCGGCATGACGAGGAGGAGACCTACGACCTCGACCTGTACAGGGCACTGGCAAAGGCCGGGCTGATCCAACTCGAAGCCGAACTGGACGGAAGGCGTGCGCTGCACCAGAGCCAGACCATCGTCCTTGAGGAGCTGGGGGCCCGGGCCACGTCCATCGGAGTCAGCATCGTGGTGCAGTACATGGGTGTGGAGCTGCTGCACACGTTCGGCAATTCAATGCAGCGCGACCGCTTCCTTGCACCGCTGTTTGCCGGCGATGCCCGCATGTCCTTTGCCCTGAGCGAGCCCGACGGCGGCACCGACGTCGCCAGGGCGATGTCCACCCACGCCGTGGCCCAGGAGGACGGCAGCTACTTGATCTCGGGGAGGAAGAAGTGGATCGGCGGCGCCATGGATGCCGACTTCCTGATTGTGCTGGCCCGCACCACGAAGATTGAGCGCTCCGCGATCGACGGAATCACCATGTTCATCGTGCCGCGGGACACCCCCGGCATCCGGACGAACCCCATTGACACGATGGGGATCCGCGCACTGGAACAGTGCGACATCGAGTTCGAGAATGTGCGCGTTCCGGCAGAACTGGTGCTCGGCCGGGTGGACAAGGGCTTCAGGCAAGTACTCGGAACCCTTAACGGAGAGCGGCTCAACGGTGCTGCCGTTGCCTTCGGCATAGCTCGGGGAGCCCTCGACTACGCCGTCGAATACGTCAAGGAACGGCAGGCCTTCGGACGCCCGGTCGGCGCGTTCCAAGGTCTACAGCACATGCTCGTTGACGCCAGCGTGAAGATCGAGGGAGCGCGCCTGCTGCTGCAGAACGCCGCCCGGACGTCGGACGAGGACGAAGGGGCCAGCGAGACGCTCTCCGCAATTGCCAAACTCGCCGCGTCCGACGCCGCCACCACCGCAACCGATGTCGGCATGCGGGCGATGGGAGGCTGGGGCTTCCTGCGGCAGCTCCCTATGCAGCGGTACTTCCGCGACGCCCGCCTCTACACCTTCGCTCCGCTGACGGACGAGATGATCCGCAATTACATCGGTGAGAAGCACCTCGGACTCCCCCGCTCCTACTAAGCCGTCCAGTTCAAGCAAGAACAGCAAAACGAGAGGAACCCTTCTATGACCACCGAAACCTTCGACATCAACAAGAACACCGACATCTTCCGGGTCCATCGGGCCGCGGATCTTCAGGCCGCCCCCGGCCAGACGGAGAACGCACGCCGGATCTCAGGCGTTAGCAAGGAAAATTCCGCGGCCGACAGCCTTTGGTTCGGCAAAGTACACACAGGCCCCGGCGAAGTTTCGGGTGCCCACCACCACGGCGAAGCCCAAACCGGCGGCTACGTTTTCAAGGGCCGGGGCTTCATCCGCTACGGAGAAGGCTACGGCGAGATCGTCTACCTGGAAGAGGGAGACTTCGTCTTCGTCCCGCCCTACATGCCGCACATCGAGGGCAACGCCAGCAAGACCGAGGAACTGGTCTGGCTGACCACCCGCACCCCGGACAACATCGTGGTGAACCTTGAGGACCAGGAGATCTTCGATCTGGAGATCGACTACCGCTCCTGACCTGCTTCTTAGCCGGCGCAAGAGATCCAGCACCTGCCGGCTAAGCAATGCCGTCGAAGCTGCACTCGCGTAGATGGCCCCGGCAAACAGGCCGGGGCCATCTGTGGTGGACGTGTCCCCAGAGGCTACTTGCTGAAAGCCGAGGTCCGCTTAGAAGTCGTAGGCGGGCTTCCTGTCCCGGGCAAGAGCTACTCATAGCGGTAGCGGCATGCGGCAAGCAGAATCTCGTCGCCCGTAGTCCTGTAGACGAGCCGATGTTCTTCATTGATGCGCCGCGACCAATAGCCCTGAAAACCGTGCTTGAGCGGCTCGGGCTTACCGATCCCCTCATTGCCGTTTCTGGCAATGTCCCGGATGAGAAGATTGATCCGCTTGAGCATTCTGCGGTCCTGGACTTGCCACCATTCATAGTCGGCCCAGGCATCCTCGTCCCAGACAAGCCTCACTCGGCGAGGTCGTGTTCAGTGCCTCGACCCTTTTCCAACCGCTCAATGGAGGCAAGCAGACGGCGGGCGTTGGCAGGGTTTCGAAGCAGGTACGCGGATTCCTTCAAGGATTCATAGTCGTCCAGCGCCACCGTCACCACGGGCTCATGCCCGGCGCGAGTGATCACAACTTCCTCACGGTCATCCACGACGGAGTTTAGGGTTTCGGCATATTTAGCTCTGGATTCCGAATAAGACATCGTGCGCACAACATCCACCTTACGTACTCAATATTGTACGTAGAGGAGTCTTCGCGGCCAAGGAGACGCAGCAGGTAGACTCGCAGGCAGCGACACGGGGTGCCCCTTGAGGGGCTGAGAACAAACCCGTTGAACCTGATCTAGTTCGTACTAGCGAAGGGATGTCATGCAGCGGCTGCCGCGCAGTGCGCTGCACCCATCTTTTCGCCTTACTTCAAGGTGGAAAATCTCCATGCAGCTCGCAGAACAGACCGTACTGGTAACCGGCGGCGGCCGCGGACTCGGCGCGCGGATCGCCGCAGCCTTCGCGGAGGCGGGCGCCCGGATAGTCATCAACTACCGCAGCAGCGGCGTTGCCGCGGAGGAACTGGCCGCAAAGTTCGGGCCGGAGCAGGGGCTGGCCCTGCAGGCTGACGTCACCGATGCCGGACAGGTGGCGGAGCTGTTCAGCCGGGCCGAAGCCCACTTCGGTAGTGCCGTGACCACAGTGGTCAACAATGCGCTGGCCGACTTCTCCTTCAATGGAGATGCCCGCTCCGGCGCCGCCGGCATCTCCTGGGCGGAGTTCGAGGCCCAGTTCTCCGGCAGCGTGCGCGGCGCCTTGAACACCGCGCAGCAGGCGATTCCCGGCATGAGCCGCCAGCGCTTCGGCCGGATCATCAACATTGGGACCAACCTCTTCCAGAATCCGGTTGTGCCGTACCACGACTACACCGCGGCCAAGGCGGCGCTGCTCTCGCTGACCCGGACGCTGGCGGCGGACATGGGCCCGCACAACATCACCGTCAATATGGTCTCCGGCGGCCTGCTCCGCACCACCGACGCCAGCTCCGCCACGCCGGAAGAGGTCTTCGACCAGATCGCCGCCTCCACTCCGCTGCGCAAAGTCACAACGCCGGAAGAACTGGCCGACGCGGTCCTGTTTTTCGCGTCGCCGTGGGCCCGCTCGGTGACCGGACAGAACCTGGTGGTCGATGGCGGACTGGTGATGAACTAGTGGCTGCCCGGCAACTGCACTTCAACGCATTCCTGTTCGGCTGCGGCCACCACAGCGCAGCCTGGCGCCGGGCGCTGTCCCCCATTGAGCAACTCGGCGACATTGAATACTACGAGCGGCTGGCCGGCACTGCCGAGCGGGGCCTGTTTGACGCCGTTTTCTTCGCCGACGGCCACTCGGCGGGCAACCCGGGCACGGGTCCGCTCTGGCATCTGGAACCGTTGACGGCGCTGTCAGCCATGGCCCGAGCCACCGGCAGGATCGGCTTGGTCAGCACCGTTTCGGCCACCTTCCATACTCCGTTCCACGCCGCGCGAATGCTGGCCTCCCTCGACCACATCAGCTCCGGACGCGCCGGCTGGAATGTGGTCACGTCGATGTTCGACGCCGAGGCCCGCAACCACGGGCTGGCGGCCATGCCCGGGCACAGGGAACGCTATGACCGTGCCTCGGAGTTCATCGACGTCGCCCTGGCGCTGTGGGATTCCTGGACGGACGACGCCCTTGTCCTGGACCGGAAGGGTCACTATGCGGACCCCGACCAAGTCCGGCCGCTGCATCATGAGGGACCGCACTTCCTGGTCGATGGACCCCTCAACGTGCCCCGCTCCCCGCAGGGCAGACCCGTCCTGTTCCAGGCCGGCGCGTCGGAGCAGGGACGCGACCTCGCTGCGCGTTATGCGGAGGGCATCTACGCCGTCGCCTATGACCTGCCCGCCGCGCAGGCGTACTACGCGGATGTGAAACGCCGTGTCGCGGCAGCCGGACGAAACCCGGACAAGGTTGCCGTCATGCCCGGACTGGTGACCTACATCGGGACAACGGCGGCGGAAGCCCAGGCCAAACAGGCCGAGACGGATGCGCTGCTGCCAACGGAACACTCCCTTGCCCAGCTGGGCAGCTTCATCCGGCAGGACTGCAGCAGCTGGGAACTGGACGCCCCCGTGCCACGCCTGCCTCCGGCGTCGGAGTTCACCGGTCCGCAAGGCCGCTACGCAACCATCCTGCGGATTATCGACGTCGAACGGCCCACCGTGCGCCAGCTGCTCGGCAGGCTGGCGGCCGGCGGCGGTCACTGCACCATGACCGGCACTCCCGAACAGGTGGCGGACCAGATCGAGCTCTGGTTCACCTCCGGCGGGGCGGACGGATTCAACCTGATGCCGCCGCTGCTGCCGGATTCCCTCGACGAGTTCGTGGACCGTGTCATTCCGGTCCTGCAGGGCAGGGGGTTGTTCCGCACCTCCTATGCGGGCAGCACGCTGCGCGAGCATCTGGGACTGGAGCGGCCGGCCGTAGCCTAACGGCGCGGGCAGCTTGGCTGGGGTGACTTCCTTCACTTAGGATTATGACGCCGCATGCTGGGTGAGAGGCATCACACTTAAGGGGCTGGCGCCGGCGGAGCAAGCGGGGGCCGGCCAGGTCCAGCAGGCCCCTGACCGGCGGAATTCCGGCAGCGGGCGAGGGGGAGGGCTTCTTTAGTGCCCATAGGGCATCAATCCATGCCGATGCAGTCTTGGACGGGCATCGATCCTCTTAACTAACGTGTCCGGTGCGCTGTGGCTCCAGACACAGGAGTGCGTGCCACGGCTCACCAGTTCCACCTATCCGAAGGATCAGCCCCACATGCAGTCTGCAGACCTCGCCGTCGCGGATGTGGCCACAGCCACCAAGAAATTCTTCTCCCGCGTCCTTCCCATCATGCTGGTCATGCTGGTGTGCAACCAGTTGAACCGCTCCAACATCGGCTACGCCCAGGAACACCTGCAGGCCGACGTGGGCATCGGCGCCGCCGCGTACGGCTTCGGGGCCGGCCTGTTCTTCATCGCCTACGCGCTGTTCGAGCTGCCCAGCAACATGATGATGGAGAAGTACGGCGCCAAGGTGTGGCTGGCCCGGATCATGGTCAGCTGGGGAATCGTGGCGTTCCTGATGTCCTTCGTGCAGAACGAGACGATGTTCTACGTCCTGCGCTTCCTGCTGGGCGCGGCCGAGGCGGGTTTCTTCCCGGCCGTCATCTTCTACTTCTCCCGCTGGGTGCCGGCTGGCCAGCGCGGCCGTGCGACGGCGCTGTTCATCGCCGGATCCTCGATCGCCGCCGCACTATCCGGCCCGATCGCCGGCGGCCTGCTGACCCTCGACGACACCCTCGGACTGCACGGCTGGCAGTGGCTGTTCGGCATCGAGGGCACGCTCTCCGTCGTCGTCGGCATCATTGTGTTCTTCCTGCTGGACTCCAAGATCCAGGACGCCCGCTGGCTGACGGCCGGCGAGAAGGCCGCCCTCAGCGCCACCATTGAGGCCGAGGACGCTGCGCATATCAAGAACGACGACGGGGCCAAGTTGAACCGTTGGAAGATGCTGCTCAACCCGCAGATCATGCTGCTCTGCCTGATCTACTTCTCGATCCAGCTCTCCATCTACGCCAACACCTTCTGGCTGCCGGCCATCGTGCGGCAGATCCCCGGCACGACCGATCTGACCGTTGGCTTCCTCTCCGCCATCCCGTGGGTCTGCGCGGTCTTCGCCATGTACTTCGCCGGCAAGCTCCAGGACAAGGCGCGGTCCAAGCGGCCGCTGCTGGTGGTGGCGCTGCTGGTTGCCGCCGCGGGCACGTACTGCGCCGCCGTGGCCTCGCCGGTCCTGGCTTTGGTGTTCCTGGCCATCGCCGCGATGGGCTTCAAGAGCGCCTCCCCGCTGTTCTGGACGATCCCGCAGTCCGGCCTGCACCCGATGGTGCTGGCGCCGGCCATCGCGATCATCAACTCCATCGGCAACCTCGGCGGGTTCGTCGCCCCGTTCGGCTTCGGCATCATCAAGGAGCAGACCGGCAGCGTCATCCCGGGCCTGTTCGGCCTCGCCGCGGTCTCGGCCATCGCCGCCGGCATCGTCTATTTCCTCCACGAACGGCGCCCCGATGCGCCGATCAAGGGCGGCGCGAAGAGCGAGGCCAAGCAGGCTGGCACCGAGAGGCCGGCCGCGCTGCGCGGGCGCCACGCCTAGCCAACCTGCCGGATGCAGCGGAGGCCCGGGACCGATCCGTTCGGTCCCGGGCCTCCGCTGCTGGTGACGACGAGAACTACGAAGTGCTCACCCGCCTCACCGAGCACTTTGAGCAGCACCACCCGGGCGGCCGGACTCCTCAGGAAATCGAGGCGAGGACGAGGGGCTGCTGGCCGTCCCAGCCCCCGGTGAGGAAGTGGGCGCCGGCGGCGCTGTCGCGGGCGGCGGGGAGGTGGTCGACGGCGAGGGTCGTTTCGCCGGCTGTAATAGTGGTGACGCTCCCCGCGGTGGCGGGGGCCGCCGTCGTTATTTCCGGCACCTGCGTGCCAGGGGTGCCGCTGCCGCGGACGGTGACGACGGCGGGGACTGGCTCGAGGGTGCCATCGACGTCGCGGAACACGTCGGCTCCGGTGCTGCCCTGCAGGATGGCGGCGGCGAGCGTGGCGACGTAGACCGGGTCGGCGGTAGCGTCGTAGATCCAGCGGTCGCCGAGCACGGAGTGCTCCATGGTGCCGGCGAGTGCGGCCTCGGCTCCGTTCAGGGGCGCACCGCGGTAGGTCAGCGGGACGTGCACGATGCGGCCGTCGAGCCGGAGCAGGTGGGACTCCATGCCGACGGTGCCGGCCGGGTCATCGAAGCGGTATGCGCCGAGGTACTCCAGGTCCGCGGCGTCGGCCCCAGGCGGGAACCAGGACTGCTGCGGCAGCCAGGCGGAGAGGAGTTCCTGCTTGGTCGGGTTCAACACTGCGTCGTAAATGATGGCCATGGCTGTAGCCTACGGTGCCGGGGCAAGGGCGGCCGCGGGTTCGGCGGAATCCTCGGCCGTCAGGTACTGGTGGTTGCACGGGGCCGCGGAATCCCCGGCCGACAGGTGTGGCGCCGGGCACGAAAGTCGGTGCGGGCGGGCGGCGGGGCGTAGAATCGATTGGCCGCATTTTCGGCCAATCCCCTTTTCTGCCGAAACTAGGTTTGTTGCCATGCCTCAATTCGCCCAGGCTCTCGCCCGCGGCTTGAATGTCCGCCACATCCGCTTCATGGCCCTCGGCTCCGCGATCGGGACGGGTCTGTTCTACGGCTCGGCCGCCGCGATCCAGTCTGCCGGCCCGGCGGTCCTGCTGGCCTACATGATCGGCGGCGCGGCCGTCTTCCTGGTCATGCGGGCGCTCGGCGAGATGGCGGTGCGGCATCCGGTCTCGGGATCGTTCGGGCAGTACGCCAGTCGCTACCTCGGGCCGTTCGCGGGGTTCATCACGGGCTGGACGTTCGCGTTCGAGATGGCCATCGTGGCGATCGCGGATGTGACGGCCTTGGGCATCTACATGGGCTTCTGGTTCCCGGAAGTGCCGCGCTGGATCTGGATCCTGGCCGTGGTCTTCCTGATCGCGGCGCTGAACCTGATGCGTGTGAAGGTCTTCGGCGAGGCCGAGTTCTGGCTCTCCATCATCAAGGTCTCCGCCATCATTGCGATGATTGCCGGCGGCATTGCCATTGTGGTCTTCGGTTTCGGACTGCCCGACGCCGCGAATCCGGGCCTGGGCACGATGCTCGGCGAGGGCGGGTTCTTTGCGAACGGGTTCTGGGGCCTGCTGGCCTCCTTCTCGATCGTGATGTTCGCGTTCGGCGGGATCGAGACGATCGGCATCACGGCCGGCGAGGCGGAAAACCCGAAGAAGGCCATCCCCGCCGCGGTCAACACCGTGCCGGTGCGCATCCTGCTCTTCTACGTCCTGACCCTGGGCGTGCTGATGATGATCTTCCCGTGGAACCAGATCGACGGCGAGACCAGCCCGTTCGTGCAGATCTTCGACTCGCTGGGCATTCCGGCCGCGGCGCACATCCTCAACGCGGTGGTCATCACCGCCGCGCTCTCGGCGATCAACTCGGACACCTTCGGGGCCGGCCGGATGATGTACGGGCTGGCGCAGCAGGGACAGGCTCCGGCGTCGTTCGCCAAGATTTCCCGTCACGGAGTGCCGTGGATGACGGTGGCGACGATGACCGCGGTGCTGCTGGCCGGCGTCGTACTCAATGCCCTGCTGCCCGAGTCCCTGTTCACGATCATCGCTTCCATCGCCACCTTCGCGACCGTCTGGGTGTGGCTGATGATCCTGCTCTCGCACATCGCGATGAAGCGCGAGATCAAGCGCAAGGGGCTCGCGGCGTCCGAGTTCGGCGTGCCGTTCTGGCCGGTGGCGTCCTACGCGGCGCTGGCGTTCATGGTGTTCATCGTGGTGCTGCTGGGCGTGATGCCGGAGACCCGCGTGGCCATGGTGGTGGGCGTGGTGTGGATCGGCCTGCTGTTCGTGGCATACCGTTTCGGGGTCAGGGGCAGGGGGCACGCCCGCGCGGAACTGGCGGACGAGACCGCCGCGGCTACGGAGGCCGCTGCCAGGCCGGCCGACGCAAACCGGTAGCACCCGGGGCAGGCGGAGCTGAGCGGGCGCGGCGTCAGCACCGCAGCGCCCGTTGCCACCCGGGGTACCCTGAGACATGGCGACAAACTACGTCCGCGGTGCCTCGATCACTTGCGCGGCGTCGCGGGCCGAAATCCAGGAGATGCTCAGCCAGTACGGAGCAACGGGCTTCCGGACCGGGTCCGAGAACGGCCGGACGATGATCGCGTTCACCGCGGATCGCCGAAGATTCCGGTTTTTGTACGAGCCACCCGGCACCCCCGAGCCCGCCGGCGCCGCGCGCAGCCCCCAGCAGCGGTCGTTCCCGCGCCCGCAGGGCCGCGATGAATTTTCCCGCCGGTACTGGCACAAGCTGTCCATGCTGGTCCGGGCCAAGCTGGAGGCCGTGAGCGCGGGAATTGCCAGCTTCGAGGACGAGTTCCTCGCCTACATGGTTCTGCCCGGCGGTGAGACCGTGGCGCAGAATGTGCGGCCGGGGATCGCCAGGGCCTACGCCACCGGCGTCCGGCCTGCGTCGCTGGGCGACGGCGGCCGATAGGGTCCGGGGCGGGCGCGCGTCCTCAACGCGGTGGTCATCACGGCCGCGCTGCCGGCGTTCGACTGGACGTCTTCGGAGCCGGCCCGGGCCGTTGCGGCGGAGCGGCGCGGCTAACCCCGCCGCCCGCGGGCGCCGCCGGTGGCCTGCCGGCCCGGGACTAGTACGTCCGCTCGACGTCGAATTCCAGCGGCGGCAGTGCGGCCCGGCGGCGGACCAGGTCCAGGGCGTGTGCGTCCAGCTTCCTGTCCTCGTCCGTGCGCAGCACCAGCTGCGGAACCTCGGCGGCGTGGCCGTCCGCGTTCCGCGTGACGAACACGGTCATGCATTGCGTGGTGTCCCGCCACTCGCCCCCGCGCGGGTCGCGGGCCCGGACGTGGACGGCGATGTGCATGGAGTGCGGACCGGTATGGATCATCCGGGCGGACAGATCCACCAGGTCTCCGATGTGGATGGGGCTCAGGAAGTGGATGCCGCCCGAGTAGACGGCCACCGCGTCGGCGCCGCACCAGCCCATGGCGCAGGCCCGGGCCACCTCGTCGATCCACCGCATGACGATTCCGCCGTGCGCATTGCCGCCCCAGTTCACGTCGCCCGGGGCGGCCAGGAAGCGGAAGCGTTCCGACGGCGTCGTCCCCGCGTCCGTGTACTCCTGGCCGCGCATGATGTCGCGGATGTCGCGCCGCGCCTCCACCCGGCCGGCGATGCCGCGGGCCAGGCGGGCGGAGGCTTCGTCGCCCGGCTCCCAGGCCGGGATTTGGCGCGGACGGCCGTCCTCGTCGACGGCGACGAACACGAGGATGCAGTCCATGGCGGGCTTGAACTCGCGGGAGCGGACGTCGGCGGCGTCGACGGTGACCACCACCTGCATGCTGGAACGGCCGGTGTGCGCGATGCGGGCCGTGACCTCGATCAGGTCGCCGTTGACGATGGGCCGGGTGAAATGCACGTTGCCCACGTAGGCGGTGACGCAGTAGCCGCCCGAGTAGCCGACGGCGCAGGCGTAGCCGGCCTTGTCGATCCACTCCAGCACCCTGCCCGCCTGCACCGTGGTCCCGTCCTGCGCGACGTCGGCGGGTGCAGCGAGGAAACGGAGCATGATCGAATCTTCCATGCCGACATGCTAGCCCGCGGGAGGGGTACTAAGGCACCTTCGCAAAGGAGGATAATGGAATGTTGCTTCGGGCAAACATCAGGTATTAGGTCGACGAGAGGAACCAGCGACAGACGTGGGCATTGAACAAACAAGCAGGCTGTGGACCAAGGACTTCATCCTCGCGATCGTCACCAACTTGTTCATCTCGATGGTCTACTACCTCCTGATGGTTTCGATGGCGCTCTACGCCGTGGAGCGGTTCCAGGCCTCGGACAGCGCGGCGGGCTTCGCGTCCAGCTCATTCATCATCGGCGCGGTGGTGGCGCGGCTGTTCAGCGGCCGGTTGATGGAGGTTGTGGGCCGGAAGCGGCTGCTCATTGTCAGCCTTGCCGCCTACACCCTCCTGTCCTACCTCTACATTCCGAGCGGCTCGCTCGGGCTGCTGCTGGGCCTGCGGCTGCTGCACGGCATGGCGTTCGGGGCGGGCAGCACGGCCCTGGCGGCCGGGGTGCAGGGGCTCATCCCGCCGGCGCGGCGCAGCGAGGGTACCGGCTACTTCGGGGTTTCGACCACGCTGTCGACGGCGGTGGGACCGTTCCTGGCGGTGCTGCTCTCCGCGGGCGGCAACTACGACGGCATCTTCTGGTTCTGCACGGTCTCCTCCATTGCGGCGCTGGCGGTGGGCCTGCTCCTCCGGCTGCCCGAGCGCCGCATCCCCGCCGTCGAAAATCCGACGCCGGAAGACCCGGCCTCGCCGGCCCCGGTTCCGTCCGGGAAGAGGAGGCGCCGGATGGGGCTGACGTCCATCGTTGACCCGGATGCCCTGCCGATCTCGCTGGTCACGCTGCTGGGCGGCTTCGCCTACTCCGGCATCGTGGCGTTCCTGACCTCCTACACGCGGGAGAAGGGGCTGGATTCGGCGGCCGCCCTGTTCTTCCTGGTCTACGCCATCGCCGTCCTCGTCTCCCGGCTCTTCGCCGGACGGATCCAGGACCGGCGCGGCGACAACATGGTCATGTACCCGATGCTGCTGGTCTTCGCGGCGGGGCTGGCGCTGCTCGCGTTCGAGCCGAACTTCACCACGATCGTCCTCGCGGCGGCGTTCAGCGGGCTGGGCTTCGGCGGCCTGATGCCGGCCGTCCAGGCCATCGCGGTCAACGCCGTACCCGAGGCCCGGATGGGCCTGGCGACGTCCACGTTCTTCGTGATGCTCGACGTGGGCGTGGGCTTCGGTCCCGTGCTGCTCGGTGTCTTCCTGCCGCTGACGGGGTTCGGCGGAATGTACGCCGGGCTTTGCGTGCTGGTGGTCCTCAGCATCGGGGTCTACGTCCTGGTGCACGGCCGGAAGCCGGCGGCGCAGCGCCCCGTTGTGGCCCAGCTTAATTCCGCGGCGGCCGGCGAAGGCTGAACCGGCCGGCCCAGCGACGGAATCTGCGGACTTTTATCGGCATCCAAAATATAGGCGCAGGTCAGCGGCACGCGGAGCACGGAAAGTCTGCCGGTTTCCGCCAAAGCCTGCCGTGTTCCGTCAGAGTTTGCTGAAGTCCGCCAAAGCCTGCCGTGTTCCGTCAGAGTTTGCTGAAGTCCGCCAAAGCCTGCCGTGTTCCGTCAGAGTTTGCTGAAGTGCGCCAAGGCCTGCCGTATTCCGCCGCAGTTGGGGGCTCCCGCTCGCCGGGGGCGTCGAGGCAGGCGCGAGGAATACCGACGCACACCTAAATGTTGACGTGTCCATGAAGGTTGAGATCTGGTCTGACGTTGCGTGCCCCTGGTGCTTCATTGGAAAGCGCCGCTTCGAGAGCGCCCTGGGGAACTTCGAGCACAAGGAAGGGGTCGAGGTGCAGTGGCGCAGCTACCAGCTGGATCCCACGCTGCCGGAGCACTATGACGGCACCGAGACCGAGTACCTGAGCGAGATCAAGGGCATGCCGCAGCAGCAGGTCCGCCAGATGTTCGAGCACGTCACGGCCCAGGCCGCCGGCGAGGGCCTGGTCTACGACTTCGACAGGATCGTGGTGGCCAACAGCTTCATGGCCCACCGGTTCATGCATCTGGCCAAGGAGCACGGCAGGATGGACGCGGCCAAGGAGGCGCTGCTCTCCGGCCACTTCGAACACGGTGAAGACATCGGCGACATCGATTACCTGGTGCGCACCGGCGTCGCACTTGGCCTCGATGAGGCCGAGGTCCGCGAGGCACTGGCCGGCGACAAATACGCCGCGGAGGTCCGTGCCGACGTCGCGGAGGCGCGGGCGCTGGGCGTAAACGGCGTGCCGTTCTTCGTGCTGGACCGCAAATACGGGATCTCCGGCGCGCAGCCGGCCGAGGTGTTCGGGCGCGCGCTGCAGCAGGCGTGGGCGGAGCGTTCTCCGCTGACCGTCCTGTCGGGCAACGCGAACGACGGCGCGACCTGCGGTCCGGAGGGCTGCAACTGACCCTTGGAGGTGCTTCCGGCGGCACCGCAGCCGCCGGGTGGCTCTCATCCTCGCCGGATGATTCGAGGCACATCCGCCCCGGACCATAATGGCGGTTACGGAGCCGGTGGTGCTCCGGGGCCCGCCGAGAGGATCCTGGGATGACGGGATGCGCCTCCGTACCGCAGGGGGCCGTTTGGGCGCTGCTGCTGCCGCCACTTCCTTTGTCAGGGTGAGCGCCTAGGCGGGAGGACGTCGATGCTGGAGGCACTTGGCTGGGGATTGCTGGCCGGCTCGTCCTTCCTCATAGGGGGCCTGATCGCTCTGCGCTGGAACGTAGGCAACAGTGTCTTCCTCGGCGCGCTGACGGCGCTTGGCGCGGGCGCTCTGCTGTCGGCCGTGTCCTACAAGCTCATTGCGGAAGCCGGACGGATGGCCGGGGGAAGCGGCTACGTCGGCGCGGGATTGCTTGGCGGGGCCGTGGCGGCTGCGGTGGTGACCTCCGGCAAGCTGCGGGGCGGCAGATTGTCAGGACCTCCCCGCCACGATCCGAGTTTTTGGATCGTGGGGTTGTCCGTGATCGCGGAAGCCATCATCATCACCGGGGCCCTGCTCGGAAGCGCCGGACTCAGCGCCGCTGTGCTTGCCGCGGTCTTCCTGTGCGGGTTCCCCGAGTCCATGGCCGACACCGGGCCGTTGCGCTCTGCGGGCCACACCAGGGCCCAGATTATCGGCGGCTGGCTGTCAATGATGCTCCTGTGCGGAGTGGCTACTGCCGCATTCACGGGGCTGCTGACTCCGGCGCCGGCGGTACTCGTGGCGTTTGTGCTGGCGTTCGCCGGCGGCGGCATCCTCACCTATGTGATCGTCCACATGATTCCGGAGGCGATCAAGGACGCCGGCGCCGTCACCGGAATCACCGCCGCAGTCGGCTTCGGCCTCTCCTTCTCCCTCGTCGAGATTCTCGGCGCGCACTGACTGGCCACTGACGAGCGCGGCGGGGATAGATCCGGTGGCCATCGCGACGCCCCATCACGGCTTCGGCGTCAAGGCTTCGGCGAACCGTCGGGCTCCGGGTTTTGGTTGCCCCGCCGCCGACGTGCGCGGATCTCATGGTCCTCCTGCTCGAGGAGTTCCTTGAGCTCCGTTCGATCTCCGGTGAACGGCCGCCACCAGGCCATGGACGGGTCCGAATCGAGCAGGATGGTGCGGGCCAAGAGGGTCAGCGGGACGGCAAGGATGGCCCCCACAGGACCAAGGACCAGCGCCCAGAACAGTACGGAGACGAAGGTCAGCGTCTCACTAAGGGCGACCGCATTGCCGACGAATTTCGGCTGGATGATGGACTGGATGATGCTGTTGAACACGCCATAAAACACTATGACGGCGACGGCGGTCGGCCAGCCTCCCGTGAGGAACCCGAAGAACAGGGGCGGGACGATGGCGATGAAGTAGCCGATGTTGGGGATAAAACTGCAGATGAACGAGAGCAGCCCCCACAGCAGGGCGCCGGGGACCTGCAGGATGAGCAGGACGAGCCAGTTGATCAGGCCCTGCGCTGCGCCAAGGATCGTTGTGGCGACCATGTAGCGGCGGACTCCCGTCGCGAAGTCGTTGAAGGCCGAAACGATGGATGGCCGGCGGTACTCCAGGTGGGTCAGCAGGGCCGGCACGCGTGAGCCGTCGATCGCCATCAGGATCAGCGTCGTCAGTATGACGACGAGGATACCGACGACTGCCGTGATGTTACCCAGCAGGCCGGCAACGAAGCTGACAATGCGGCTCGGGCTGAATCCCTGAAGGACGGTCTGCACCTGTTCGGTGCCGAAGCCGATCTTTTCCAACAGCGCGGCGATAGAGGCGCCGAGTTGGCCGAGCTGGTCGGCGTACTGCGGCAGCAGCGCGGAGAACTGCGCGACCGCAGTAATGAGGATCGCGGTCAGGCCGGCCAGCAGGGCAAAAACGGCGACGATTGTGCTTCCGGTGGCCACACCTCGGCGGATTCCGTGCGCCTGCATCCAGTGCCGCAAGGGATGCACGCAGAGCGTCAGCACAAACGCCAGGAACACCGGGGTGAAGACCCCCCTGGCTGCGGAAAGGCCAAACGCCGCGATGGTTGCACCGGCGAGGGTGAGCAGGATGGTGGTGCTGCGGGGAAGGACGGGACGCGGCTCAGGTCCAGTTGGTTCCGGGCTCATTGGTCCCTCCTCTATTTCGTTAGCCGCCGGCTCGATGATGCTCCGGACCCTGGTGCCGGTCGTCGTCCCCGTTCGGGCGGGCACCGGTCCCGGTCGCTTCACGTCAGCAGCCTGGCTTTCGCGGCGGCGAATTCCTCATCGGTCAGCACGCCGGAAATCCGCAGCTCGGCGAGTCTGGCAAGCTGATCGGCGAGCTGGTCACCGCCGGCCGGAGCAGCCGCCGGAATTTCGGCGACCGGCATGTCAGGGGGCGTGGTCCCGGCGGTCTGCGACCCTTGCTCCCAGCGCGCTCGGGCCCGGCGCTCGACGACATTCGACGTCGCCTGCGCCGTACCGGATACAACAGCTGTCCGCGCGACGGTTCCCAGCAGACCGGGTCTTCTGTCCCTGGCTGACGGCATGGGATTTCCTCCTGTCGGTTTCAGCAGTCAGGTCGCCTCGACCCCGTCTGCCTCAAAGGCCCTCACGACTGTTTCATGGGGAATCCGGGCGTGCAGGGCAACAACGCCGCCGGCATTGCGTACGTCTTCCGCGAGGCGCTGCGCCCAGCGGTGTTCGAGTGCTGCCACCAGGGCGGTCTCGTTGTTGCCAATGGATTCCGCCGCTATCCCGATGTCCGCGTCGCTGAGCAGCGTCAAGGGGCGGGAACCGACGATCATGGCAGACCATGCCGGGGGCAAGTCATCTTCCAAGTCGCGCACATGCACCACGCCCTGCCCGTCCCGCGTGACCAGGACCAGATCAATGAGGGCTATGGCTCCGGACCGCACCGCCCTGCTGAGCGACACGATGACCGGCTCATCAACTTCGGGCTCCGGGAAGGCGCAGACGATGACTTCAACTGGACCGACTTTCATGTGCAGCTCCTGATCCCGCGTGCGGCAGTCGAGCTCTTGCCCTATCGCCGATTATCCGCAGAGAGTCCTGGTGCAGCCTCACCCGCACCGGATGGTCTGCGGCCGGGCGAGGTTTTCCCGGCCTCTCCGCTGTTCCGTCGAACAGGCTCCCGGTACCGGCGGGGCAAAATCATTCCCGGGAGATGAGCCGCGAGCGCTTCAGCAGTGTTGGAATTGCCTCGGAAAGGACCGTGACATGTGTCGATGGCTCGCCTATTCAGGTTCACCTGTGAGTTTGGAAGATCTCCTCTTCAAACCCACCAACTCGCTCGTCGTGCAAAGCAAACACTCCCGCTTAGGCGCAGAAACCACGAATGGGGACGGTTTCGGCGTCGGGTGGTACTCCACCCAGCCGAATCCGGGCGTGTTCCGCAGCACCGAACCGGCGTGGAACGACCGCAACCTGCGGGAGCTTTCGGTCCATGCCAGATCCGGCCGCGTCTTCGCGCACATTCGTGCCTCCACCGGATCTGCGGTTCAGCAATCGAACTGCCACCCCTTCCGCCACGACCGGTGGCTGTGGATGCACAACGGGCTCATCAGGGACTTCCCGGCGGTGAAACGCGACCTGGCGCTGGCTGTGGAGCCCGGACTGTTCCCGGATATCGAAGGGTCGACGGACTCCGAAGTCTTTTTCTACCTTGCGCTGACGTTCGGCCTCGAGCAGGACCAGCCGGCAGCGGTCGCTTCCGCGGTCGGCTTCATCGAGGACGTCGGACGCCGCCACGGCGTCGAGAACCCGATCCAGATGACGGTGGCGACCACCGACGGCGACACTACGTGGGCCTTCCGGTACTCCAGCGAGGGCGTCTCCCGGTCGCTCTTCCGCAGCACGGACGTTTCCACCTTGCAGGCCCATTTCCCGGACAACGTCCTGCTGCAGGGACTCTCCGAGGACGCGCGCCTGGTCGTATCCGAGCCTTTGGGTGACCTCCAAGGAGCATGGCAGGAAGTGCCCGAGTCCACGTGCCTCGTCGTCCACGGCGGCGAAGAGGAGTTCCTCCCGTTCGCGCCGACGGCTGCCTGATACCCCCCAGAAGGAGCATTGCCGGGCCCCTTAGGCACGCCTAAAGTGTCGCACGTGAGAGAGGTTTCGTCCTCTGCGGACGTATCTTGCCCGCAGGCCAAAATCCGACCACCTAAACGCAATGCTGACACGCTGGAGCGTCCGCGTTTAGAGGCTGCTTTGTCCAAGTCCACGGCGGCCCACCGGTTGACTCTCGTCGTCGCCCCCGCGGGTTACGGCAAAACCGCACTGCTGGCTGACTGGGTGCACGGTACCGGCCTGCCCTCCGCATGGCTGTCCCTCGATCAGTTCGATGGGCGGCCCGCCCGGCTGTTCCATGGCGTGGTGACGGCCCTTCAGTCAGCGGCAAAAAACCTTTCCCGTTCCGAAGGCAATGCCTTACTGGCCCTGGACCGCAGCCTGTCACAGGACCCGGCCGAGTCCTACGACCTTGTGCTCAGCGCCCTTGAGCGATTGGCAGAACCCATCATCCTCGTCATTGACGACCTCCATATGGCCGAGCCCGAACTGGCGCACGGGATCATCCCGGTACTTGCCGAGCGTGCGCCTCCTACCTTGCGGCTCGTCCTCTCGGGCCGCTGCTATCCCTCAATCCGGCTGGAAAGGTTGCGCCGCGCGGAAGGCGTGGGCGAGGTCCAGGCTGGAGATCTCGCCTTCACCCCTGATGAAATAGCCCGCGTCGCGTCCTTTCTGGGCCATGAGTCCGAGGCCGACGCAGAATCCCTGAGGCAGGCGACGGCCGGCTGGCCGGTCGTCGTACATGAAATGCTCGTCGCTCCGGTGCGTGCCGATTGTCCGCCGGACGATCGCGGGAATGCCGTACCGGCGAGGGTGCCTCTCGCGGACTACGTCGCCGAGGAAGTCCTGGGCCAGTTGACGCCCCAGCTGGCCGATTTTGTGCTGCGTGCCACGACGTGCGACCGGCTTGACAGCCGGCTGGCCGCCGAGCTCTACGGGCAGCCCGGCGGAAGTATGCTGCTCCAGGAATGCCGCCGCAGCGTCCTGTTCATCGAGGAAGACAGTTGCCGCGGCGAATCCCACTACCACTGGTCTTCCCTCTTCGCGGCCCAGTGCCGCGCAATACTCGAGCGGCGGGACCCCCTGCTCGCCGAACGGCTCCATCGCATCGCCGCCAGGCATTACCAGGACAGCGACGTCAGGCTCTGTGTCTCCGAGGCACTGCGCGGCAACGATCCCCCGCAGGCGGTCGCCTCACTCGGGGAACACTGGCTGGAGTTCGTGCTGCGCAATGACACCCGGGCCCTGGAGCACCTGTGCCTTGAACTTCCCGGGCATTGGGGCGAAGACCCCGAAATACTCATGATCAGGAGCGCGTGCCGCAATCGTGCCGGCGACACCTCTTCCGCGTCTGAGATGAAAAAGCGCGCGCTTGCCGGACTTCCGGCGTTGGCTCCATTCCGCCAACGCCGCGCCGAAATCAACATGGGCCTCTTCGAGCTGTTCCTGATGGAGGGCCGGCCGGATCTGGCGGCCGCGGCCGGGGAAGGCCGCGTGCTTCTGGAGGCGGCGGACAGCCATCCCGCGGCGCATTCGACGGGCCTCTTCCTCCTCGGGCAGGCTGAAATGCGGCTGCTCGAGGGTGCGCCGAAGGCGGTCTCCCTGCTGGAGGAGGCGACGGCTGCCGGGCGGGCAAACCACCTTGAGATCATAGAGGTCTGCTCCGCTGCAGGATTGGCGTTGGCGCTGGTCGCATCCGGTGATTTGCGCGGCGCTGACGACCAGGGGGTACACGCCTTGGAACGCGCCGCAGCGCTGGAGTGGCGATCTCCGGAACAGCTGGCTTCAGTCTGGCTCGCCCGGGGAATCAGCTGCTATTGGAAGGATGAGCTCTCAAAGGCGCGTGCGTACCTTGCCGCGGCGCTGCGGTCCGGCACGCGGCTCTTCCCCTTTGGTCCGCTGGCGCTCATCTACCAAGTCCTTGTCGATTGTGCCACCGGCAATCCGGCGCACCTTGCCGAGTCCAACGCGATACTGGATGCAGTGGACGGCCGGGGCCTGTTCCAGGGGCCGTTGAGGGCCTTCCGGAACCTCGCGCTGGCGAAAGTCTCCGAAGCGAAGGGGGATCCGGACACGGCCATGAGGATTACCCGATCGCTCGGCCCGGGCGGGAACCCGCCGCTCGTGGACGCCTTCCTGGCAGAGCTCCTTCGCCGTGGAGACGAGGCCGCCGCTGCACAACTCTGCATCGACTCGCTGGCGAACCGCCGGCGTGCCTCATTCGTCGACACCAATGTTTCGCTCACCGAGGCGCTCCTGGCCCACGGCCGCGGTGAGACGGCGGCTACCCACGAACGGATAGAGCATGCGCTCAATCGTGCCGAACCGCAGTCCATCCTTCGCCCTTTTGCAGAGCGGCGCGGCGACCTCGCAGAACTGCTCGTACAGCACACCGCCTGGGGCACCAGCCATCAGGCGTTCATCGCAGCGCGGACGGCACCGCAGGTGCAGGACCACGCCCACCATACGCGTTCGTACTGGGATCTTACGGAACGGGAACTCGAGGTCCTCGCGTACATGCGCTCCATGATGACGGCAGCCGAGATGGCCGAGGCGCTCTATGTTTCGGTCAACACGGTCAAGACGCACCAGCGGTCCATCTACCGCAAGCTCGGCGCATCGGGCCGGCGCGAGGCCCTGACCATTGCCGTGGAGCGTGGCATGTTCGAAGGCACGGCCTCCAGGACCCGGCCCGAGGATGGCCACTACGATTTCACCGTCAACGGATGAGGCGCGCATATTCGGCGGGGTCCACAATGGCAATGCCTGCCAATGTCAGGCGGCCGCCGGCATTAGCCACGGTCCGTCCGTGAGAGGAGTCTCCCATGTCGAGGACAACGCCGATTCTTGCCGGAGCAGCCGCGCTCGGGACAGCCGTCGTGCTGCTCACGGGCTGCAGCAGCAGCCCGCAGGAGGACGTATCGAAGGCTTGCACAGATGCAGCGGCCTTTGGCGCAGCTCTGAAGAGCTTCCAGGAAAGCCTGTCCCCGGACGCGACGATAGACCAGGTCAAGGCGGCGCGCGACGAAGTCGAGAAGACCCATGACGCCCTGGCGGACTCCGCCGAGAAAGTCGCCCAAGACCGGATGAAGGCGCTGGATAATGCCTGGGACGGGTTGGACAAGGCCGTCAAGGACATTCCCGATGACGCCACGCTGCAGCAGGCCGCGGACAGCCTGAAGAACGAAGCGGCGGATGTCCAGACCGCGCGCAACGACGTAGCGAGCGAGCTCAACTGCAAGTGACCCGGCCGTGGCCAGCGTCCGAAATCCCGCGGGGAGGCACCTCCCGGCAGGCCTCATGCGCAAGCGGAAGATTTTCAGTTATGGGTAAAAACAAGAGCAAGGCCGGGAACAGTAAGTCCGAAGGCGATTCGGCTGCAACCGGCGCCATGAAACGGCGGGACTTCGAGCAACTCGTCAAACCGCTGCAGGGCGAACTCGTGGCCGTCCAGGAGTGGACAAAAAGAGCCGGGGCCAAGATCATCATTGTCTTCGAAGGCCGCGACACCGCCGGCAAAGGCGGGGTGATCAAGACAATCACTGAACGCGTCAGCCCCCGCGTGTTCCGCGTGGTGGCCCTGCCAACCCCAACCGAGCGCGAAAAATCGCAGATGTACGTCCAGCGGTATGTGCGTCATTTCCCGGCAGCGGGAGAGATCGTCATCTTCGACCGGAGCTGGTACAACCGGGCCGGGGTGGAACGGGTCATGGGCTTCTGCACCGATGACCAGGCGAAGAAGTTCCTCGAGATCGTGCCGGCGTTCGAACGTGCCATGGTCGAGTCGGGAATCCTCCTGTTGAAGTACTGGCTGGAGGTCACCGCCGAGCAGCAGACCGAGCGGTTGCAGAGCCGGATCGACGACCCGCGCAAGTACTGGAAGCTCTCGGACATGGACCTGAAGTCCTACAGCCGCTGGTATGACTACTCGCGGGCCCGGGACGATATGTTCCGGGCTACCGATACCGCGTGGGCGCCGTGGCACATCGCCGACACCAACGATAAGAAGCGCGGGCGGCTCAACATCATCAGCCACATCCTGAGCCAGATACCGTATGAGCCGCTCGCGAGTCCCGATGTAAAACTGCCAAAACGGCAGGCACCCAACGGCTACCAGGAGCCGACGTACCTTCCCCGTGAGGTTCCTGCAGCCTACTGACCGCCGCCCTCGTGCAGGTCACGAATCCGGCGGATTCCTTGAATCCATGCGACCACGAGCCGCGCAATAGTAAGGGCCACCGACATGGCAATCCAGGAAGCATCGTCCGGACCGGCTGCCTCCGAGTCCTGGTACATGCAAGACTCCAGCGCAGTGGTTTCCAAGCTGGACACGGACGAGCAGTCGGGGCTCGCGGCCGCGGAGGTCGAACAGCGGCGGGCGCGGTACGGGCCTAACGCCATCGCGTCCGAGCGTCCTGCTTCGCCTTGGAAGGTGGCGCTGCGGTTGCTGCGGGACCCGATGAACCTGATGCTCGTGGGCGTTGTGGTGGTCAGCCTGCTCATCAACCAGATCCCGGTCGGCATCGTTGTCGCCCTGCTCGTGGTGCTCAACCTGGTCCTGGGGACCCAGCAGGAGCTGAAGGCCCGCGCCAGCGTCGACGCCTTGGCCAAGATGCAGATTCCGCAGGCGCGCGTCACCCGGGGTGGATCGCTCCTCCAGGTCGACGCGACCGAGCTCGTCCCGGGCGACATCGTCAACCTCGAAGCAGGCGACCTGGTGCCCGCGGACGGCCGGCTGCTGAGGTCGGCCACCCTGGAAACCCAGGAAGCCGCGCTGACCGGCGAAAGCGCCCCGATCGCCAAGGATCCCGAGACGCTGCGGGTGGCGGACGCGGGCCTCGGTGACCGGACCAACATGGTCTACCAGAACACCGCCGTCACGCGGGGGACGGCCACGATGGTCGTCACCGCAACCGGTATGCAGACCGAAATGGGAAAGATCGCGTCGATGCTCTCGGCGGTGGATCCCGGGAAGTCCCCGCTGCAGCGGGAGCTTGACGGACTCACCAAGGTGATCGGCATCATCGCCTGGTCCGCGGTGATCGTCATCATCGCCATCGGAGTCATCCGGGGGCAGACGCTCGGGACGGTCCTGCTGGTGGGCATGTCGATGGCGATCGCGGCCATTCCGACCGGCATGCCCACGTTTGTGCAGGCCATGCTGGCATACGGGGCCAAGCAGCTGGCCGAGCATAAGGCCGTCGTCAAGAACCTCAGCGACGTCGAGACCCTCGGTGCCACGAGTGCGATCAACTCGGACAAGACCGGCACGTTGACGATGAACCAGATGATGGTGCGCGAGCTGTACTTCCGGGGCAACTGGTACAGCGTGCAGGGCGAGGGTTATGCCAAGACCGGGGCCATCCGGCAAAAGGCCGGTTCACCCGTGCCCGACTTCACCCAGCTGGCGTACGGCCTGTGCCTGGACAGCGACGCCACGGTGTCGGACACCGGCGAGGTCATCGGCGACCCGACGGAAGCCGCGCTGGTGGTGCTCGCCGCCAAGATGGGCGCCGAAGCCGAGACGACGCGGCGTTCCTACCCGCGCGTTGCGGAGGTTCCCTTCGATTCCGCCTACAAATTCATGGCCACCTTCCACCACCTCGATTTCCCGGACGGACCGCACTTCGTCGGACTCGTCAAGGGCGGCCCGGATGTGGTCCTGGCCAGATGCACCCAGGCCATGCTGCCGGACGGGCCCGTCGACATCGAGAGGGTCCGCAGCGACATCACGGAAGCCAACGAGTCGCTCTCCCGCAAGGGGCTGCGCGTCCTGGCCTTCGCCGCCAGATACGTGGACGGCCAGGAGGCCCAAGTGACCGCGGAGCCGATGCGGTTCGTGGAGGAACTGATCTTCGTGGGCATGGTCGGTATCATCGACCCCCTGCGGGCTGAGGCTGCGGAAGCCGTCCGCACGGCCCACGAAGCGGGGATCGACGTACGGATGATCACCGGTGACCATGCGATCACCGCGGCCGCCATCGGGGCCGAGCTCAAACTGGGCCCCGGCGCCGTGAGCGGCACGGAAATCCAGGCCATGTCCGACGAGGAGCTCGCCGGCGCGCTGCCCCGCCTCCATGTCTTCGGGAGGGTGACGCCGCAGGACAAGCTGCGCCTCGCCCGGCTCATGCAGCAGGGCGGCGACGTCGTCGCCATGACCGGCGACGCCGTGAACGACGCCGCCGCGCTGAAGCAGGCCGACGTCGGCGTGGCGATGGGCTCCGGAAGCGAGGTGACCAAGCAGGCCGGCAACATGATCCTCACCGACGACAACTTCGGCACCCTGGTTTCCGCCATCCGGCTGGGGCGCAGCATCTACGACAAGATCGTTTCCTTTGTCCGCTACCAGATGTCGGCGCTGTTCGCGCTCGTGCTCCTGTTCCTGACCGCCAGCATTTTCAACATCAACCAGGGCGTCGCGCTGTCGCCGACGATGGTGCTCTTCATCAACTTCTTCATCACCATCTTCCCGGTGATGGTCATCATGACCGATCCCCCGGCCCCGGACCTGATGGCCAGGCCGCCGCGGAACACCAAGGAACCGATCACGAACGCTGGCGCCGTCACCCAGTGGCTCGTCTACGGCGTGGTTGGGTTCGCGGTGACCCTGGCAGCACTGTTGCTGGCGCCGGGACCGATGAGCGCCACCGAACCCAACGTCCCGTTGACGATGGCGTTCGTGGTGCTGTCGCTGAGCTCGATCCTGGGCAGCCTGGCCAAGCGGCGAGACCCGGAATCGGGCCTGCGGGCTCCGATCATCAGCGCATTGAAGATCCTCTCCGTCCCGGTGCTCTTCACGGTGGCGGCGGTGGAGATCGGCTTCCTGCAGAACCTGCTGCTGACCACGTCGCTGAGCGGGGGCCAGTGGCTGGCCTGCCTCGGCCTGGCGCTGATCGTGCCCATCGTCGTCGAACTGGACAAGGCCATCCGCCGCGGCCAGGCCCGCCGCCGGAGCACCGCCGAGCTGCCCGTCACCGAGGTGGTTGGCGGCGGCAACATCCGTCCGGTGCCCCGGCCGCTCACCTGAACGGTGGGCGGCAGCAGCGAGAGAGAAGCACGGCCGCGGGTCCCACAGGCGCAACCCGCTGGACGCGCGGCAGCCCGGCGGCGCCGGGCTACCCGGCTGCAGCCGGCTTCGGCGTGAGCAGCGGGCAGCTGATCGAGCCCGGCGTCTGGTCCACCAGCTCCTCGGGCACCAGTTCCTTGAAGCCCGTCCCGACCAGCAGGTCCACGCTGTTGTCCCCGCGGGTGTCCGGCTTGTAGCTGGTGCCCTTGAGGTTCCGCTGCAGGTTGAAGGCGGCGGCCTGACCTGCCGGTCCCGAGACGATGACGGCGACGGTGCCCGGGCGGATGAGGTCCACGGACTCGACCTTGCCGACCTTGTACCCGCGGTCCTTGAACTGTTCCGCGGCCTGCCCTGCAAGCCCCTCGAGCCGGGTGCCGTTGTAGACGTTGAGCGTGAAGGACCCGTTGTCCGGGTAGTCGTAGATTCCGGCCGGGCAGCCCTTGGGTCCGCCGGCGGCCTGTTTGGCTTCCCAGCCCGGAATGACCAGGTCCCCGCGCATCACCGCGAGCGCGGCCACCACAGCGGCCACCAGCAGGGCGACTAGGAACACCAGGACGGCGCCGTGGAAGATGTGCCGGCGGCGGTCCCCGTACTGGCTCTCTTCGCCGTCCTCCGGGAAGGTCCGGTCCAGGTCATCCTCGGTGATGATCCGGTCGCCGCGGAACCGCAGGATGTCCTTCGGCTTGCGCTTGGGGCGGGGCGGCTGCCCGCCGGTCTCAGTCATTGATCACGAGCACGCGGGCGTGGAGCAGCGCGCGCTGGTGGAGGGCGGTACGGACGGCGCGGTGCAGGCCGTCCTCGAGGTAGAGCTCGCCGTGCCACTGGACGACGTGCGGGAAGAGGTCCCCGAAGAAGGTGGAGTCCTCGGCCAGCAGCGCGGCCAGGTCCAAGGTGCTCTTGGTGGTGATGAGCTCATCCAGCCGAACCTGGCGCGGCGGAACATTGGCCCAGTCCCGCGGGCTGTTGTATCCATGGTCAGGGTAGGGGCGGCTGTCGCCCACGGCTTTGAAGATCACCAGACCAGCGTAGGGAAAGCACGCGCCGAACGGAACTCGCCGCTCGGCGCGTGCCGCCGTCGTTACCCAAATGGTTACGAGGCAACCAGCCTCACGGTCCGGCTTCCCACGATCTCGTCCGTAATCCAGTGGCGGAACTCGACGACCACCTGGTACTCCCCCGCGGACGGCGGATCCAGCAGCACGTCCCAGCGTTCGGCCGAGCCGGAGCGCAGGATGCTGGTCTTCATCGGGTACCCCGCCTCGCCGCACGGCAGCGAGGGCTCGCCCGGCTTGGACGTGTCGCGGAAGGGCCGGCCGTCGTGCGCGATGACCTCGGCCATCGGCACCGGCTTGCCCCAGGAGTCCTGGAATCGCAGCACCGTGGGGAGGTAGTTGGCGTTCAGCAGCCGCAGCAGGGTCCGTTTCTTGCTTCCGCCCTTGACGTTGGCGCGCAGCGACTTCAGGCTCCAGACCGTCTCCTTGCCGCCGGGCCGGCGCGCCAATTCGCCGCCCAGGAGGTAGAAGTGGTTCGGCTCGAAGTGGTTGAGCCCCGCGTCCTCGCCGGAGAGGCCGGCCGCGTGGTGCATGCCGTGCCACCGGGTGGCCATCGAGTACGGCACCAGCAGCGCCTCGGTGTCGATGTCGTACTCCGGCCCGTCCACGAAAGCCCGCCGCGCCCCCGGGCTGACCGGGAAGTCCTCGTGCACGATCGGGTCGATGATCAGCGGCCCGAACATGCCCATCTGGACGTGCAGCGTGGTGTTGACGTGGCAGTGGTAGAAGTACGTGCCGGCAGTGCCCCAGTTCGGGTCGCGGGGCCGTCCCCTCTCCGGCTGCCACTGGTAGGTGTACTCGCCGGCAATCTCGAACGAGGTGTGCCCGACGCCGTCGTTGCGCGGATCCGGCTCCATGCCGTGCCAGTGGATGGTGTGGTTGCCCTTGCTCGGCTTGAAGTGCGCCTGGAAGATCTGGCCTTCCTTCGGCCGGATCAGCGGGCCCGGGAAGTTCTTGCGCTGGTCCGCGGTTTCGAAGCTCCACATCTCCACTTCGGCGCCGTCGTCGAACCGCAGGTCGGTGCCGTAGAACGAGAGGTCGACGAACAGGTCCGGCTTCTGCTTGAACTCGGTGACCGGGTTCTCCAGCTCGTTCTGGTTGGAGCTGAAGTCGACCTGGCTGTCGAAGCGGTGCAGGGCCTCCTCAGGCTCCACGGGGTCCACCGGGGCCGGGGGCGTGGTTTCCACGGGGTCCGGGGACGACGGCGGATCGGTCGGCTCCTGCCCGGCCGTTTCGGTGGGCGTCGGGTCGGGATCCGTGGTCCCGACCGGGTCCGGGACCGTTGTCTCCACCGGGTCCGGTTCCGTTGTCTCCACAGGGTCCGGGGACGACGGCGGATCGGTCGGCTCCTGCCCGGCCGTTTCCGTGGGCGTCGGAACCGGAATGGTGGTCTCGACCGGGTCCGGCACCACCGGCGGCGGCGTGACGACGGGCGAGGGAGACGGGGACGGCGACGGCGGCTTGGGCTTATTCGCCTCGGCCTCCTCGCGGCGCTTCCGGGCTGCCTCTTCCCGCTTGCGCCGCTCCTCCTCTTCGCGCCGGCGTTTGGCTTCCGCCGCGGCTTTGCGCCGGGCCTCCTCCTCGCGCCTGCGCTTGGCCTCGGCCTCCCGCCTTTTCTTCGCAGCGGCCTCCCGCTTGCGCCGGTCTTCGGCGGCGCGGCGCATGGCTTCCTCGTGGCGGCGCCGGGACTCGGCCCGCTTCTTGGCCTCCGCCTCGCGCTTACGCTTGGCCTCGGCTTCCCTCTTCTTGCGCGCCAGGGCTTCCTTCTTCTTGCGCTCGGCTTCCTTCTTCTGCCGGGCGGTCAGCCTGCCCGGAAGCAACGACTCGATCATGATCCTGCCCCTTTGAACGGTGCCTTGATAATCCAGTGGGCGGTGAGGCCGCCCGGATACATGCCGCCGGCCGCGGTCTGGGACGATTCGGAGTGGCAGTGCATGGGATAGCCCCAATCGGAGTTGCGCGCGTTCCAGACCTGGTCGATGGCGTCCGGCGGGCGCTTGATCGGGATGATGGATTCCTTGACTTCCATGCCCTTGAGCCGGATCACGTCCTCCCAGTGCTGGAAGCAGAGGTAGCCGTTCTCGTCGACGAAGCCTTCGCTGCGCTTCCAGTCCGCGTTGTCGCAGCGGACCGTCCAGAGGTGGTTGCCGTGGAAGTGCATCTGGTGGAAGACGATCCCGCAGTTGACCATCCGCACCAGCTGCCCGCCGCGCAGCGACCCGGCCTCGGAGCCCTCGCCGAACTCGCGGACCTCGAACTGCCGCGGGTAGCCGGAGATGGTCGTCTCCTCCTCCGATGCCCGGTTCAGGGCCTCGTCCCGGGTCATGCCCATGGACTCGTAGCCGCTGCGCCCGTTGAGCGTGAAGTAGCGCGGCACGGCACGCTGGGTGGCGGGATTGACGGTGCCGCCCTTGGCCTCGATGTTGGCCCAGACCGGGTCCACCGCGTGCGCGAGCCAGACCCACTGCCGCTCGAACTCCGCCAGGCCCGGCGCGATGCACCAGGGATCCGATGAGTCCATGACCACCAGCGCGCCGTAGAGCCCCAGGGTCCGTTCCACCGGCTGGTTCCCGGGATCGCTGTAGATGTAGACGCCCGGGTCCGGTGCGTCCAGTTCCAGGAGCGCGTTCTCGCCCGGCGCGATCTTCCCGGTGCTGACGTCCTCGCCGTCGTCCCCGGCCCGGTGGATGGCCAGCTCATGCTCCTTGGCCAGGCGGTTGTGCACGCGCAGCCGGATGGTGGAACCCTTCTCCGCCACGATCACGCGCTCCGGCATGAAGCTGCCCCAGTAGGCCCGGCGGATCAGGTACTGCCCGGGGTTGGCCGGATCGGACCGAAGCGGCTCGGGCGTGCCGTGCGGCGGCTCATGGGCTCCGACGGGGTAGACCCGACTCGCCACCAGGTCCCCGTCCTTGAGGAAAACGCGCGGTTTGATGGCCAGGCTTGGATCGGCGTCGTTCTTTTCCGTGGGACGGTCGCCGAAACCGCGGTGGTAGACGAGCGAATCGTCCACCATCTTCAGGTAGCCCTCGTTGATGTAGACGTCGAGGACGGCGTCGTCCGAACTTTCGCGGGCGGCCTTCGAATCGTCTTCGCGCTCCGACACGGATTCCGACTCGGATTCCGACTCGGACTCGGCCTCGGCCTCGGTTTCCGTTTCGGCTTCGGGCTCCGTGCCGGCTTCGGCCTCGGAGCCGGCCTCCGTCGCCGTCCCTGCCGCGTTCCCCGAGGAGTCCCCGGTTTCCGGCGCGGCTCCGGCGGCATCACCGGTTTCGGTCCCGGTATCCGCCTCCGGCACTGGAGCCGGCGTCGCCGGAGACTGGGCGTGGGCCGACTGCTGGCCGCCGGCGAACGCGAGCGCCCCGAGGCCGGCTACCGCGCCATACTTGACGAAGCCCCAGCGGCTGACCGCGGCGTCGGCCGCTTCATCCGCCGCAGCGCCCGCATTCTGGCCGTGGTTCAGGTTATCGTCCGGATTCCCCTTGCGCTCATCCATGGTCGGCCTCCAGCCAGCCCGGCCGCTGCAGCACTTCCGGCAGCGCCAAGGCCAGCGGACCGCCGTCCGACCACGGGTCGGTGAACTCGGCGGAGACGTCCCGCGCGTCGGACGGGACCAGGAAGCTGATCCAGAAGTGCGAGGTGGAGCCCGGCTCCAGCGCGCCCTTGCCGATGCCCGGGTCCCGGTTGGTCACCGTCGGTCCATCCGCGCCGACCTTCAGCCGCAGCTGCCCCGGCGAGAAGAGCACCTTGCGGTCCAGCCCGTTGTGGACTTCGAGCTCGACCATCATGTGGTCGCCCCAGGTCAGGTTGAAGGGCTGCGCCGTGGTGCTGGCTACCGCATGGCCGCCGTGGCCGCCGTGCGAATTGGCGGCGGAGCTTCCGGCCCCGGCCCCCTGCGGGTTGCGGGCCTGCCGTTCCGCCGCGCTGATCCGGACGCTGCCAAAGGAAGTCCAGACTCCCTCGCCGCGGGAGACCCCGCCGTCGTTATTGGCCTGCTGTCCGGCCGCGATCAGGCTTCCGCCGCCGACTATGCCGGCGACGCCGGCGCCCATTAGTACCCCGAATACCCTGCGCGTGAGCCCGGTTGGAACCTCATCTGATTCAACCGGGTCCGACGCGACAGTCTGTTCCCCAACTACTGTCATCATCGTCGTATCCCCAATACGTGTGGATGGTGGTGCAGACAACCTTTGTCTGAACACCTTGGAAAAACTCGGGGCTCCCGGATCTGAGGTGGACCAGCTGGTAGTGATAATGGAGTCATGACTCTCACCCCGGGGCCGGAGCACCGGCGCGTCCAGCCGCCCATCGGCCTCCTGCTGGATGTGGACGGCCCGATCGCCAGTCCCGTCACCCGCACCGTGCCGGCCGGCATCATCCACTCGCTGCTGACCATGGCGGCCAACGGCTGGCCGGTGGTCTTCAACACCGGCCGCTCCGACACCTTCATCCGCGAAGAGATCATGGAGCCCCTCCTGGCGGCCGGGATTCCGGGCGGCGTCCGTTTCCATGCCGTCTGCGAAAAGGGCGCCGTATGGTTCAGCTTCGGCGCGGACGGGCCGGGCACCCTGCACGTGGACCGCTCGCTCGCGGTCCCGCAGGACTACGCGGCCGAGGTCCGCAAGCTGGTCCAGTCGCGCTACTCCAGCCACATGTTCTTCGACGAGACCAAGCGGTCCATGGTCTCCGTGGAACAGCTCATCGAGGTGGAGAACACGGACTACCTGCAGGAGCGGGAGGCCTTCGACGCGGACGCGCTGAAGCTGATGGCCAGCTTCGACCTGGGCGTCAGCCGGCTGGACCACCACGTGCCCAACAGCGACGACCGGGTGGACTACCGGCTGGACCCCACCATCATCGCCACCGACATCGAATCGGTCCGGCTGGGCAAGGACCTCGGCGCCCAGCGCGCGCTGGAGATGCTCGCCGCCGAAGGCGTCATCCCGCACGCCTGGCGGACCATGGGCGACTCGCGCACCGACTACGCAATGGCGGACAAGCTCCACCACAGCGGGCACGCCGTCGTGCACGTGGATGTAAGGCCCGACGACGGTGTGCCGCTCAAGCCCTACCCGGTCCTCACCGCCGCGCATCTCGGGCTGCCCAAGGCCATCCACGAGGAGTCCGGAAACGCCTTCCTACGGACTTGGGCCGCCATCGCCCGGACCCTCTAATGGCCCCTGCACTGCCCTTTCCCGACCGCCCGCGCAAGCCCCTAACACGGGGGAAGAAACAGGGCGTAATCGACGCGCGCATGTGACGCTGCCCCGGTGCTACTGTGCCTGCATGTCAAACAATCAGGGGACCATACCTGTTCTAGACCTCAGCACCGCGCGGCTTGAAGACGGCACTTTCAACCCCGTCTTCATCGACCAACTGCGCGACGCCGCGCACCGCGTCGGCTTCTTCCAGATCACCGGTTACGGCGCCGGCGAGAACCAGGTTGCCGAGCTCTTCGACGCCATCAAGCGCTTCTTCGACCTGCCTCTGGAGGAGCGGCTCAGGCTGGACAACCGCAACTCCCCGCACTTCCGCGGCTACACCCGGATGGGCACCGAGCGTACCCAGGGCCGCGCCGACGCGCGCGAGCAGCTGGACTACTCGCCGGAGAGCGAGCCGGTCGAGGACTACCCGGCGGACCAGCCGTACTGGCTGCTGCGCGGACCCAACCAGTGGCCCGACGCGGTCCAGCCTGACCTGCGCGAGAAGGCCATGGCCTGGGCGGACCTGATGTCCACGGTCGGCCAGGAACTGCTCTCCGGCATCGGCGTCGGCCTCGGCCTGCCCGAGGACTACTTCGACGAGCCGTTCCAGGGCACCCCGCACTGGATGGGCAAGCTGGTGCACTACGTCGGCGGCGTCGTCGAGGCCGCCGGCGACCAGGGCGTCGGCATCCACGCCGACTACGGCTTCGTCACCCTGCTCCTGCAGGACATGGTCGGCGGCCTCGAGGTCCAGCCTCCCGGCACCACCGAGTGGCTCCCGGTCGAACCGATCGAGGGCGCCCTGGTGGTCAACCTCGGCGAGATGCTCGAGGTTGCGACCGAAGGCTACGTCACCGCGACCATCCACCGCGTCCAGGCCCCGCCGCCCGGCGTGGACCGCTACTCCGTGCCGTTCTTCTGGTCGCCCCGGCTCGACGCCGTGATCGATCCGGTCCCGCTCTCCCCCGAGCTGAGGGCTGCGTCCCGCGGGCTGTCCGACGATCCGAACAACCCCATGCTGGCCAGCTTCGGCGCCAACATGCTCAAGGGCCGCCTCCGCGCGCACCCGGACGTCACCGAGAAGTACTACCCGGAGCTCCTCGCCAAGTAGATGCCCTGCTGAGCAGGAACTCCGCTGGAGGGGAGGCCGCCCGAGCATGGGCGGCCTCCCCTCCCCCTTTCAAGACCAGGTCCGTCCGGCCCGCACCCCATGACAGGGCGGGGCCGCCGACCGATAATGAACCCATGGGCCTCCTCGAAGCTCACCGGCAGGACCTCCGGAAGACCGTCTCCGGCTCTCCCGGCGTGCCGCAGTGGGCGCGGGAGCTGGCCGAGGGAACGGATCCCGGCTTCTTCGCGCCGCACTCGGCCGTGTGGGCCGTGCACGGCAATATCGCCACCCTCGCCGGCGGCGTCGGCGCCCTGCTGATCCAGTCGCTGCATCCCGGGGCCCTGGCCGGCGTGGACGATTACTCGATGTTCAAGACGCAGCCGTTCGTCAGGCTGGCGGCCACCGGGCGCTGGATCATGACCGTGACCTACGGTGACACGGCCACCGCGCGGACCGCCTGCGAGCGCATCCTCAGGCTGCACGAGCGGGTCCGCGGCACCTATACGGATGCCCACGGCCACACGCAGCCCTACTCGGCCAACGACCCGCAGCTGCTCAAGTGGGTGCATCTGGCCTTCATGGAGGCGTTCCTGTCCGCCCACGCGGCCTACGGCGGCCCGATTCCCGACGGCGAGGACCGGTACATCGCCGAATGGGCCATCGCCGGTGAGCTGATGCGGGTCCCGGATCCGCCGCGCAGCCGCGCCGAGCTGGACAAGCAGCTCGCGGCCTTCACCCCGGAACTGCTGCACGACGCCAAGCTGGAGGCCTCCGTCGAGTTCATCCGGCACCCGCCGTTCCGCGGGCTGCAGCGCCTCGGCTACCGGATCCTGTTCGCCGGCACGGTGGACACGCTTCCCGTGCGCTACCGCGAACTGCTCGGGCTGCGGAAGGCCTCGCTCGGTCCAGTCCCGCTGCCCGTCCGCACCGCCACCCGGCTGGTCCTGCGCCTCGCCGCGCACGGGCTCGGCGGCCGGCCGACGAGCGAAGCCTTCGCCCGCCGGCGGCTCGACCGCCTCGCGGCTTCGGGCTAGGCCCCGGCAGCCCGCGCGAGCGTGGCGCGCGCGTGCCGCAGCAGCGGCTCGTCCACCATCTGTCCCTCGAAGGTGAAGACCCCGCCGGCGGTTTCGGCCGCCGCCAGCACCTGCCGGGCCCGCTCCACCTGCTCCGGCGTGGGCGTGAAGGCCTGCCGGATGACGTCCATCTGGCCCGGGTGGATCGAGGCCTTGGCGCCAAAGCCGGAGGCCTGCGCGTCGACGGCCTCGGCCAGCAGGCCCGCGTGGTCCGCGATGTCGAGATAGACGGAATCGATGGCCACCTTGCCGAAGGCGCCGGCCGCCAGCAGCACCTGCGACCGGGCGTGCAGCGCGACGTCCCGGTAGCCGCCCGAGCCGTTTCGGGACGAGGAACCGCCGAGCGACGCGACCAGGTCCTCGGCGCCCCACATGAGGGCAACCACGTTCTGCGCGGCCGCGATCTGCGGCGCGTTCAGGACCCCAAGCGCCGTTTCGCAGAGGGCGACGACGGCGTAGCCGGCCACCGCGGCCAGGTCGCCGGGCGTTTCGGTCTTCGCGAGCATGACCGTGCGGTAGTCCGTGTCCCGCAGCGCGGCCAGGTCGGCGGCGAAGTCCGCGCTGCCGGCCGGGTTGACCCGCACGATCGTGCGCGCCGGATCCATCGGGTTCTCTATGAGCATCCGCCGTGCGGCCTCGCGGTTGTCCGCCGCGACGGCGTCCTCCAGGTCAATAACGACGGCGTCCGCACGTTCCAGCGCCTTGGCGTAGCGGTCGGACCGGTCCGCCGGGCAGAACAGGATGGACGGGCCCATCGTGAACTCCCGGGGGCTCATGCGCTGGGCTCCAGCTCGGTCGGGACGGCTCCCCGATGTCCGCCGTCGGCCTCGATGTGGTCGAGCTGGACCGTGGCGACCAGCTGGTTGGCCTTGACCAAGTCCCCGACCTTGAGGCTGCCCATGCGGACCACGCCGTCCCCCGGCGACAGCAGCGGGTGCTCCATCTTCATGGCTTCGACGGAGGCCAGCACCTGGCCCGCGGCGACCTGCTCTCCGTCGCTGACCTGCACCGCGATCACCGTCCCCGGCATGGGGGAACGGACCTCGGGGGAAAGCGCCCCGCTGCCCCGGTCAATGGCGGCCAGCTCGCGGGCCAGCATCTCCGCCCGGTCCAGCCGCCTGATGCCCGCGGTCCAGCCGCAGCGGCTCAGCCATACCGCGCCGTCGGCCGCCACGGCGGTGTACAGACGCTGCCGCAGCCCATCGACCGCCAGGCCGGCGCCCGTCCGGGTCACCGCCAGCTCCTGCCCGTCGATGACCACGGCCGAGCCTCCGGGACGGCGGCGGTAGGTGACCTCGTGGACATCCTGCCCCGCCTCGAAGTGCTGCGGCGTGCCGGCCGCCTCCCCGAGGCGCCAACCGTCGAGGCACCAGGCACCGCCGTCGTTCCCGCTCCCCCGCCCCTCGGCACCGCCGTCGTCCCCTCCCGCATTGGCGACGTGCACGGCCACCGCCAGTTCGGCGCGGGACGGCGTGTGGAACTCCATCTCCGGCATCTTGCGGCCGATGAGGTCCGTGTCCAGCCGGCCGGCCGCCACCTCGGGGTCGTTGATCAGCAGCCGCAGGTACTCGATGTTGGTCAGCACGCCGAGGATGACCGTATCCGCGAGCGCCCGGTCGAGGCGGGCCAGGGACTCTGCCCGGTCCCGGCCCCAGGCGACGACCTTGGCCAGCATGGGATCGTAGAAGGCCGGCACCTCCAGGCCGTCCCGCAGCGAACTGTCCACGCGGACGTGCCCGCCGGACGGCTCGGCCACCGCCAGGACGGTGCCAGTGGACGGCACGAAGCCGCGGGCCGGGTCCTCGGCGTACACGCGGGCCTCGGCGGCGTGCCCCTCCAGCGCCACGTCCTCCTGCGCAAAGTCGAGGGCCTGCCCGGCAGCGATGCGGACCTGCCATTCCACCAGGTCAACGCGCCGGCCCCGGACCCGTACTACCTCCTCGGTGACCGGATGCTCCACCTGCAGGCGGGTGTTCATCTCCATGAAGAAGAACTCGCCCGGACTCTCGTCGCTGACCAGGAACTCGACGGTTCCGGCGCCCACGTAGTCCACGGAGCGGGCCGCCGCCACGGCAGCCGCGCCGATCGCCGAACGGATCCGTTCGCCGTCGTCATTGCCCTCCAGCAAAGGCGACGGCGCCTCTTCGATCACCTTCTGGTGCCGCCGCTGCAGCGAGCACTCGCGTTCGCCGAGGTGCACCGTGTTGCCGTGGCGGTCGGCCAGGACCTGCACCTCGATGTGCCGGGGCCGGCGGACCAGCCGCTCGAGGAAGAGGGTGTCGTCGCCGAAGGCACTGCGCGCGGTGCGGCGGGCGCTGGCGAGGGCATCGGGCAGCTCGGCGGCGGATTCGACGATGAACATCCCCTTGCCGCCACCGCCCGCCGACGGCTTGATCAGCAAGGGGAAGCCGACGTCCGGCGCCGCGGCGGCCAGGTCCGCGTCGGTCAGCCCAGGTTTGGCGATCCCCGGCACCACGGGGACCCCGTAGCCGGCCACATGGTTCTTGGCCCGGATCTTGTCCCCCATGGCGTTGAGCGATGCGACGTCCGGCCCGATGAACGTGATGCCGGCGTCGGCGAGCGCGCGGCCGAAGTCCGCATTTTCGGAGAGGAAGCCGTAGCCCGGGTGCACGGCCTGGGCGCCGCTGCGGCGGCAGGCCTCGAGGATCGCGTCGATGCTGAGGTAGCTCTCGGCGGCCGGGCCCGGCCCGATCCGCACCGCGGTATCCGCCTCGGCCACGTGGCGCGCGCCCGCGTCCGCATCCGAGTACACGGCGACGGAGCGGATGCCGAGGGCCCTCAGCGTGCGGATGACGCGGACGGCGATTTCCCCGCGGTTGGCCACGAGCACCGTGTCGAAGAGTGGGTTGTCCACGATTGGTCCGTTCTCTCGGCTACATCCGGAAGACGCCGAAGGAGGTCTCCGGCAGGGGTTGGCGGGCGCAGACGTCCAGGGCCATGCCCAGCACGCGGCGGGTGTCGGCCGGGTCGATGACGCCGTCGTCCCAGAGCCGTGCCGTCGAGTAGTAGGGGTTGCCCTGTGCCTCGTACTGCTGCCTGATGGGGGCCTTGAAGGCCTCCTCGTCCGCCGCGCTCCAGTCCTGCCCGGCACCCTCGAGCTGGTCCCGCTTCACGGTGGCCAGGACCGAGGACGCCTGGTTGCCGCCCATCACGGAGATCCGCGCGGCGGGCCACATCCAGAGGAAACGCGGCGAATACGCGCGGCCGCACATCGAGTAGTTACCGGCGCCGAAGGAACCGCCGATCACCACCGTCAGCTTGGGCACGCGGGTCGTGGCGACGGCGGTGACCATCTTGGCGCCGTGCTTGGCGATGCCGTCGGCCTCGTAGTCGCGGCCCACCATGAAGCCGGCGATGTTCTGCAGGAACAGCAGGGGGATGCCGCGCTGGTCGCAGAGCTCGATGAAGTGTGCCCCCTTGAGCGCCGACTCGGAGAAGAGCACGCCGTTGTTGGCGACGATGCCGACCTTGTGGCCGTGGATGCGCGCGAACCCGGTGACCAGCGTGCTGCCGTAGCCCGCCTTGAACTCGTGGAAGCGGCTGCCGTCGGTGATCCGGGCGATGACCTCGTGGACGTCGTAGGACGCGTTGACGTCCGTGGGCACGGCCCCGTAGAGCTCGCCGGGATCCGCCACGGGTTCCGCGACCTGCGCCTCGATGTCCCACGCCGGCGGCGGGGCGGGCGGCAGCGTTTCGATGATGTTCCGGACAATCGACAGGGCGTGCGCGTCGTTCTCCGCCAGATGGTCGACGACGCCGGAGGTCTTGGCGTGCAGCTCGCCGCCGCCCAGTTCCTCCGCCGTGACGATCTCCCCGATCGCCGCCTTCACCAGCGGGGGTCCGCCCAGGAAGATCGTGCCCTGCTCGCGGACAATGACCGTCTCGTCGCTCATCGCCGGAACGTAGGCGCCGCCCGCCGTGCAGGATCCCAGGACGGCGGCGATCTGCGGGATCTTCCGCGCCGACAGGTTGGCCTGGTTGTAGAAGATCCGGCCGAAGTGGTCCCGGTCCGGAAAGACCTCGTCCTGCATCGGCAGGAACGCGCCGCCGGAGTCCACCAGGTAGACGCAGGGCAGCCCGTTCTCCAACGCGATCTCCTGGGCGCGCAGGTGCTTCTTCACCGTCATCGGGAAGTAGGTGCCGCCCTTGACCGTCGCGTCGTTGGAAATGACCAGCACGTGGCGCCCGTGGACCAGGCCGATCCCGGCGATGATCCCGGCGCCCGGGCTCTCCCCGCCGTACATGTCCTCGGCGGCAAGCGGCGCGATCTCCAGGAACGGAGAGCCCTCGTCCAGCAGCATGTCGACGCGCTGGCGCGGCAGCAGCTTCCCGCGGTCCACGTGGCGCTGGCGCGATTTCTCCGGTCCGCCCAACGCCGCCCGCGCCAGGCGCTCCCGCAGCTCGTCGACGAGTTCAGACTGCCGCTTCGCATTCTGGAGGAAACCGGGGTCCGTCGTGTCGACCCTGCTGGTCAGAGTGTCCATGCTGTCCTTTTCGTCGCGGGTGTGCGGGGCCGGTGGCTCAGGTCAGGAAACGTTGGCACGCGGCTGGGGAGGGTCGGGCTCGCTCGCGAGCCGGCGCGGCGCCACCACGAAGTCGACGCCGTCGAGCTCACCGTCCCCGACCGCCAGGATCCGGCAGGCCATGCTCACGAAATACTGCTGCACCTCTTCGAGCCGCAGCCGCCCGTCCGCACGGAACCAGTGCGCAACACCCGTCCCCATCTCCATCAGGGCCAGGCGCGTCATGGTCAGGTCCTCGGTGCTGAAGGCGCCGACGCGCGCGCCGCGTTCCAGCACCTGCGCGAAGAGCGACTCGTACTCGTCCCGGAGTGCCTGCATGGCGGGCCGGTGGGCCTCGGAAAGCGCCCGCATCTCGTACTCGGCCACCCGCGCGGTGAGCTGGTTGGTCGCCGTGAACCCAACGTGCGAGGAGATCAGGCCCGCCAGCTGAATGGCCGGTTCCGCGCTGCGGCGCAGGGCCTCGGCACCCGAACGGATCATCTCGTCGAGGCAGTCTCGCATGATGCTGACCAGCAGCTCTTCCTTGCTGCCCACATAGTGGTAAAGCGTCGCCGAGTTGATGCCGGCCGCCGCCCCCAGCTCCCGGATCCCGGTGGCGGCAAAACCGCGCGTGGCAAAGAGGGACACCGCCGCCTGCTGGACCTTGCCGAGGTTCACGCTCACCACGCTTTCCCGCTGCCGAAGCCATGAGGGCCAATCGATCGATTGGCTCACATGCACCATTGCAGCCCAGCACCAGAGGAGCTGTCAATCACTTGAGCGGGAAATTCCGCCAACGACGACGGTCCCGCCTCTGCGTGCGGGAGGACTGGGCGCGGGCATCCATCGGTCCCGCTCCCGGCAGCGCCGCAGGGCTGCCGCCCGGTCAGGCCCCGGCCGCAGCCTCAGCCGCTCCCTCCGAGGAGCGGCGACCCAACCGCTGCCGCGCGGTATTGCTGCCGCGGCCGATCGGCACCCGCCGGGTCGCCGCAGCGAGCCCAAAGGCCGGCATGTCGCTGTAGACAGACTCCTGGTCCCGCACGGCCACCTGGTAGGTCTCATGCCAGACCCCGACGTCGCCCGAACCGGCCGACTCCTTCATGAACCGCCGCCACGGCTCGAGGTGCGGAGCATCGCGATCCGCGGCGAACTGCTGGAGATGCTCCGGGCTCTTCCAATAACTCAGCATCACCGTGGTCCGCCCGAACCACGAGTGGAACCCAAGCAGTCCCGCCTCCGGATGCCCCGCCAGGTACCGCAGCATTTTCGGCATCGCCGACGCCGTCCGCATCACAGCCGGCACCTTCCACCACCGGTTGGCCCGCATGCCGATCAAGAACACCGTCACCACTTCCTCCGGAGCCGCCGTAAAGCGCCCCGGTTCCACCTTCCGTCCCATCGCCGCCTTCTCGCTCATCGCCGCTTTCCTTCCGCCGCTTGGGCCAACACGTCCGTCTGCACCCTGCCCGGCCCCGTGACATCGGCACCGGGGCCTGGCCCGTCGAATGAAATGGCACCGACCTGCCGTTCCACCGATTCCATAACACTGTTACAAAACAACGTTATGGAATGATGGTATCTATGGCAAGACCCCCCGTCTACGATTCCGATCTCCGCCGGCGACTGCTCGAGACCACTGCCGAACTCGTCGCGGCGGACGGTCCGGCAAGAGTGGCCCTGCGCGACATTGCGGCCGCGGCCGGCACCTCGACGACGGCCGTCTACTCGCTCTTCGGCGGCAAGCCCCAGCTGTTGACCGCGGTGCTGGACGATGCCTTCCGCTCCTTCGGCGACTCCCAGCGGGCCGCCGCGCCCGAAGGCCTGCGCGGGCTCGGCCTGGCATACCGGCGGTGGGCCCTGGAGCACCGCGCCTTCTACGCCCTGATGTTCAGCAGCCCGCTCGGCTCCCCCGTGCCCTGCGAGCCCACGCCGGAAGTTGCCGGATCCGCAATCGAGCCTCTCTACGAAGCAGTCGGAGCCACCCTCGCCGCCACAGGGTCCGATGAATCCGTGCCCCTCGTGGCCGCGGCCATCTGGGGCCAGGTCCACGGGCTCGTCAGCCTCGAACTCGCCGGCGCGGGGCTCCCCGGCACCGACTGGGAAGCCGCCTACGAAACGGCCCTGAACGCCGTCGGGCGCAGCTACTCCAACTGAGGCCCCACCCCGGCACGCGCGACAACGCCAACTGAGGCCCCGCCCCGGCACGCGCGGCAACGCCAGCTGAGGCCCCGCCCCGGCACGCGCACCAGCCGAAAAGCCGGCTCCACGCCCGCCGCCCTCTTCCCCACCCCTCGCTTGGCGCGTGGCCGCCCGCGGCTCAACCTCCCAGCATTAAAAGTCTCCGCCGGCATCACCGCAGGTCAGGGGCTTGCTTGAAGGCTAAAGCTGGAAAGAAGCGGTTAATGCCGGGAAGTTCGTGCAGGACGCGGCGCCTGGGCCGGAACGGGCGCAAAGAGCCGAGCGCGAAAAGAAAGGAGCCCCGCCGATTTGGCGGGGCTCCTTCACTGGCGGAGGATGGGGGATTTGAACCCCCGAGGTTGGCCCTGAATTTACGCGGTAAACCCCGGAATCTAGCGGAAGTTGATGCCCGTCTATGCCCGTGGATAAACGTTGAGTAGTGCCTACGCGTTGACGGCGTCAACATTGATTTTCGGATCCGGCCGTCTATCCAAATGGAAGTAAACTTCGCATCGGATCCGCCGAATTGATAGACGCGTCACTTAAAGCTTTATACGGTGGGGGCAACTGGGGGGATGGTCCGAAACTGTCAGACGCACCGCTTACTCTGTAAACGTTGCATCAAGCTTTAGGGGAAGTACCGATGATCCACTGTCTCAACCAGGCCGCCCGCACCTACGGCACCCATTGCCTTGCCGGCGCCCTCAACCTCACGCCGCCGGAAGTTTACGACCGCCTCGAGGGATTCAAGCCCTGGACAGTGAGGGATGCCGCCGCACTGGCGATTGCCATGCGCCGGCCGCTGTCCGAGCTAGTCATCGAGTCGAAGCTCAGCACGGCGGACAACCTCATGCACTGACACTTTCAAGCCTTCGCAGATTTGGTAGAGAACCGGGACAGGGATGTCCCGTTTCTCATTTAAGTAGCGAAGCAAGGACTGCTCCGTAACGCCGGAAGCGTCGGCCAGCTCCCGCACCGTCATCTGCGCCGCGGCACGTTCCGCCCTTAGCTGGGCCGCTATCGCTCGCGTGTAGTCCTCGGCTGTGTACGCCATCTGAATCCTGCCATTCCATTTGGTTGTTCGTGCTGTCCACAGTGATAACAACAGCCTAGACCCAGACCCTATGAAAAGGTTTGGGTTATCCGTTGCATACTTTCCGTTTGGAATGCTAGACTCTCCGTATGGAAAGCAAACCGCCCCCCAACATCACAGCGGAGACAGCAGCCCTAACCCTGCAAAACATCCACCGGGCAAAGCTGAGCGTCGCCGAAGTTTCCCGCCGCACGCTCATCCCCGGCGTATCACTCCACCGCAAGGTAAACGGCATCTCCGCCATGACAGTCAACGACCTGGCAGCAATCGCGCTAGCCACAGGCATTCCCTTCTCTGAGTTCCTACCGAAGCACCTGACCGGGAACGCGGCATAGCAATGGAAGCCAACCTCACAACTGCCGACATCGCGGTCCGGCTAAACGTCACACCAGACACAGTCCGCCGCATGTGCAAGGCCGGCAAATGGGAAGCCGTCAAAGTCGGAAGACTGTACAGGTTCACCGAGGAACAATACCAAGCAATCATTACGCCCCCTAGTAAGCCCCAAAAGCCCCGCGCCCAGCGCAAGAACATCGAGCGCCTTCTCCGCTCCGCCTAAAGCATCACCTCTCGACCTCATCTGGTCAAACCTTTACCCTCATGCGCCCTACTTTCGCGCACCCAAAAACCAAGTCCGTTGTCTGACGGCAAGCCACACCGGCTGAGTGAAAGCGATTTGTCATGCCCGAAATTCTCCCCTACCTCCAAGCCCTCGGATTCGTCGGAGCCAAAACCTGGCTCCTCGCACAAGCAGAAGAAGCAGGCCAGAAACTCAGCGTCCGCAAAGCGAAAGACCTTGCCGGCCGCGCCATGGACTGCATCAACCCTGACGAGTACAAGCGCATCCTCTACTCCGACCCGGTCGGCGAAGGCATCGCCAAACGCTGGATGGACTTCAACCACAACGAACAGGCGGCAGCATGAACGGCACCTACAACCGCCAATGCGTCGCCTCGGTCCAGGAGTACGACGGCACCTACCGCCGCTGCACCCGCGACAGCAACGAGCGACACGACGCAACCGTCCCGCTATGCCACGCGCACTTCAAGGCCGCGTTCCGACAGATCGCCCAACCCATTGCCGAACAGCTGGAGCGGGAACGCAAGAAGGCGGCAAGACATCACTGCGATGCCGAACGCGCCGTGCAGGAGTACATCGAAGAAGAGATGGAGCAGCACATCCAGAGGAACGAGCGCCGCAAGGCTGCCACCTTGGTCTACTTCATGCGCTGCGATGCCTACATAAAGATCGGCGTCTCAACCAGCCCGCGATATCGCCTCGAGCAGATCCGAAAGGCCGGCGGGGTCTTGGCGCCCCACGGCATCGACCTCCAGCGAACAGAACTCATCACCAGCGCAACCGGCGGCTACCCACGGGAACGCGCCCTGCACGCCAAGTTCGCGCACCTTCGCCACACGGGCGAGTGGTTCACGGAGGCCCCCGAGCTTACCGAGTACATCGACAACCTGAAGGAGACGAACGATGCAAGCACTGCCGCTTGAGGATTTGGATTGGCAGTCGGATGCGCTGGAGGTGATCGAGTCCATCGCGTATGAGCAGTGGACTTTTAGCAGCGATGACCTGCGGGACCGGATGCGCCCCGCCCCGCACCCGAATATGGTCGGCGCCGCGTTCAGCACGGCCCGGAAGGCCGGGCTCATCACCCCCATCGGATACATGGCCTCCAGATCGAAGTCCCGCCGCCTCGGCGTGGTCAGAGTCTGGACGCTCAAGATCAACAAGGAGCAAGCAGCATGACGACCCTCTACATAGCGGGCCCTATGACTTCGATGCCGGATCTGAACTACCCTCAATTTTTTGTGGCCGCAGCCCAGTTGCGCCGGGCTGGTTTCACGGTTCTGAATCCGGCGGAGAACGAGGCGCCGAACGAGAACCCGTCGTGGTCGGACTGGATGCGCCTCGCCCTCGCGCAACTCGTCCAGGCGGACGGTATCGCGCTGCTGCAGGGGTGGCGTGAGTCCCGCGGCGCGCAGCTCGAGAAGGAATTGGCCGTCGACCTCGGGTTGCAGCTCGGCACCGTCCCCAACTGGCTCACGAAGGCCAGCAACGAGGCGCACATGGAACGGCTGGGTGTGCGGGTGTGAGCGAGCGACTGAAAGACAGGCCACTGCAGCCGGGCCGCGGCAGGGTGTGGCAGATGCCCGGTTATGGCTGGGCCGGCGACTATCGAGACTCCAGGGGCGTCGGTTACGGCGTCTGGGCTGAGTCGCTTTCAGAGGCCGCCGACTGGATCCGAGAGAAGGCCAAGTCATGACCGCGCTCGGTTTGGCCGCCGCCATCTTCCTCGCCCTCTACTACTACAAGCAGATCAAGGAGAACCGATGAGCAACCGACACTACGACGCCGCCGTCAGTGAGAAGTATGCGGGTGATTGGCGGTTCACGGAGGCAACACTGGCCGTCGCGTACGAGGCCCGGACGGCGAACCTCCTCGCACTGGCCGCCCTGAAACGTGAGGCCGAGGATTACACGGCCGCCGCACACCTGGAAGACGAAGCGAGGGCCCGGCTGTGACGTGCAAGGACTGCGGCTGGCGGATGCGGAAGCATACGACGAAGCGGGAGACAGCACCGGGCACCCGAGTACATGGGGCGCACGGACGTTGTAAGGCGTGTGTTGCCCGTCAGAAGCGCGCCGAGAACCCGAAGCCGAAGCCCGCACCCGCGCCGCGCATCGAGTACACGGACGCGGAACTGTGGGAACGCTACCCGGCGACCGTCCGCGGCTGGCTCACCGAACGACGACGACGACTCAACCAGCAAGGAGTAGCAGCATGAGCGCAACCTTTGAAGCCAAGTACCACGGACACTGTCATGCGGGATGCCTCGACCCCATCGAACCCGGCGATGATGTCACGTTCGTAAACCACAAGCTCGTGCACGCCGAATGCGCCGACGACAGCACCGTGAACCCGCGCCCGGTGACTATCTGCCAAGCCTGTTGGCTCGCCAAGCCTTGCGGATGCGACGACGCATGACGGCGATCCTGACCCGCGCCGGCACATCCAGCCACGGCGCCTGGTGCGACACCTGCCAAGACGGGATCCGCGGCACCACCAAACGGCGGGCCGAAGACTGGGCCAAACGCCACAACAACCGAAACCACCGACAGACCCGCGAAGGGTCTTTTTTATTGCCCGAAACCATGGAGGAACCATGACGCTACACACCTTTGACGATCTCGAGCAGGGTTCGGATGAGTGGCTGGCTGCACGCTGCGGCATCGTGACCGCGTCGGTTGTCGGCCAGCTCATCACCCCGAAGACCGTCAAGCCCGCCAGCAACGACTACTCCCGGGCGCTCACAGCGCACCTCGCGGCCGAACGCATCACCGGACATGTGGAACCCGTCTACGTGAACGCGGACATGGAGCGCGGCACCCTGGATGAGCCTTACGCCCGCGACCTGTACAGCGAGCACTTTGCGCCGGCCACTGAGGTCGGCTTCATGGTCCGCGATGACTTCGGGTTCCGCATTGGCTACAGCCCTGATGGGTTGGTCGGCGATGACGGACTCATCGAGATCAAAAGCCGCAAGCAGAAGAAGCACCTTGCGACGATCCTTGCCGATGAGGTGCCGCTGGAGAACATGGCGCAATGCCAGACCGGCCTGCTGGTGTCGGGCCGCGAATGGCTGGATTACGTGAGCTACTGCGGCGGTATGCCGTTGTTCGTCAAGCGCGTCCTGCCCGATGCGAAGTGGCAGGCCGCAATCGTGGAAGCCGTGCAGATGTTCGAAGACAACGCCGCCGAGATGATCGCCAACTATCGCACCCGCACCGCAGGCCTGCCCGCAACCGAACGTATCGACCACTACGCAGATTTGGAGATCAAGTTCTGATGGACATCTCAAAGGCCCTAGTGGCCAAGTCAGACCAGCTAAACGCCTCGGACCTGACCGGGGCACCCATCGTCGCAACCATCCAAGCCGTGCGCCGTGGCGATGCGGTCAAACCCGTTGTTGTGGATCTCGTCGGCATGGACGGCCGGCCATGGAAGCCCTCAAAGGGGATGCTGCGGGTAGTCGCGCACGGCTGGGGCGTCGAGTCCGATGCGTGGGTTGGTCGATCCGTGAAGCTGGTCAACAACCCCGAAGTTATCTACGCGGGCGAGAAGGTCGGCGGCGTCGAAGTGGTCGCAATGTCCCACATCGCCGCACCGTTCACCATCCCGGTACGGATCAGCCAGAAGAAGGTCAAGCAGCACACCGTTGACGTGCTGGCCGAACCGTCAACCGAACCATGGCGGGCGCAGTGGCAGGCAATCACGAACGCACTCACCGCGGCCGGATATGAGGGCGACGGGCCGCACATGCTCGCCACGGCCGGGCAGGTCATCGGCTCCACATGGGACCACCCCAACCAGATCAGTGCTGAGGACGCGCAAAAGATCCTCGCAACAGTACGAGAAGACAACCACCAGGAGAACAACTAATGGCACAGATCGACTTCACCGGGAACCTTGGCGCGGACGCTGAACTCCGCCATACGCAGCAGGGCCGCCCGGTCCTGAACTTCCGCGTGGCCGATACCAAGTCCAAGCCGGACGGTAACGGCGGCTGGGAAAAGCTGAAGGAACAGTGGCTGAACGTCTCGCTGTGGGGCGAGGCAGCCGAGTTCTACGGTCCGCTGCTCGTGAAGGGCACCCGCGTCCGCGTCTTCGGCGAGTTCTACGCCCGCGAATACGAGGGCCAGAACGGCCGCGGGATCTCGCTCGACGTGGAAGCCCACGGCGTTCACATCTACCCACCCAAGCGCAACCAGCAGGCCGGCGGCTTCGGTGGCCAGTCTCAGCAGTCCTCGAGCTGGTCACCCAAGGGCGGCGGGAACGACTGGGGATCCTCCAGTGATTCCGCCGCATCCTGGGGCAACGGCGCCGACGACACCGCCCCGGCTTTCTAAACACCCACTTACCACGAAGGTGTCCCGTCTTGACCAGGCGGGGCACCTTCCCTTTTGCACCCGAAAGAAGAACATCATGCCCACCTTGGAAAAATCTGACCGCTGCAAGAAGTCGTGCTGTTGGACCCCGTACACCTGCGGACGTAACCGGACCTGCGCTTGCCATCGCCCCGATGATGTCCTCGCGCTGGACGAGATGTTTGCAGCCAAGGCGACCCCGACCGAAGCCCCGGCGAACGTGGTGCCGCTGTTCCGTGAGCCGCAGCCATGACGTACGTTCACGGCGCAACCTCACAGGACGCGCAGAAACTCATCAACGCGGCCCGTGCTCGTGCGGCGCAGATCATCCTGGACGCCGAGCAGCGCGCCAAAGCAGCCGACGCGATTGTGTCGAATGCGCGGGCCGAGGCTAAGCAGATCATCGCCAACGCGAACGAGCAGGCCGAACAGATCACGACCGCGGCGACCCGGCACGCAGCGAACATCAAGTCGACGGCACGGAAGTACGCCCGCGACCACCAGCCCGCCCAGGAACGCCCGCTAAACCCGCTGTACAACCAACTCCTGCAGGAACGGTACGGCACCGGAAAGAGGATCGCATGAGCTCCCCCGACACCCCGCAGCAGGAGTATCAGGCACGCCCGGACCACAGCCTGAAAGACATCATGTGGATTCATTCGCTGGGCATCGCGGTCCCGGGCGACGGCGACCGCTTCACCAAACAAACCAAGGAGACCAAGTGAACATCCCTGACGAAGCTGTCGAAGCGGCACAAAAGGCACTAGACGCCGCCGTCGATAGCCACCTGCCCGACGCATTCAGTTCCGGATGTGAGGCGAACGGCACCGAATGCGAAGACGAGTATGACTGCCTCTGGGATATGGCGCGCATTGCGCTGGAGGCTGCAGCCCCGGCCATCCAAGCCGCTGCCCTCCGCGCCGCCGCAGCATACGCCGTGGACCATGTCGCTGTGTGGGACGGGAATAGCACCCTCACTGATGTATCGACCGAAACCGAGTATGTGGACATCGCCGCGTGGTTGCGGGCCCGTGCAGACGAACTGGAGGCCGGCAAGTGAACGAGCTTCTAGTCGCTATCGGCATCCCGGCCCTGATTGTCGGCGCGCTGGTCATCTCGTGGGCTGTCGGACGGCACGACGGCACCGAACCCGACTCCCTGCCGCCGTTCTTCGCGCCCGAGGACGACCGCGACATCCGCGAATACCACAACATGACCCGCGCCGAATGGGAACGCACCCCCAACCCCGCCAAAGCCCGGCTCCGCGACGCCTACTTCACCCACCTCTGGAGGATCTAATGAGCAAGCGCGTAATAAGCACCCTTGACGAGCTAGTCATGCTCGAACCCGGCACCGTCTTGCAAGGCCCGGACTGGGAAGAAGAAACCTACAAGTGTGTGGGTGCTGCCGAGTTCCTGACAATCGGCAGTGACATCCCCTTCCTGCCTAGCCACCTAGTTGCTCGCGGGCCCTACACCGTGATTTGGGAGCCTTCCGATGGGCGCGAATGAGAAGCTGGCGGCGACGTTTCACCCTGACGAACCGGAACACCTCGCCGCGCACATGATCGACGTCATCGAGTACCCGTTGAACGGCGACGACATCAGCGTCACCACCCGCGCCCGCCCCGTCATCAACGCGTTACTTCAGGATGCGCGGATCGAAGCGCTGATGGACGCGGCCGAGCAGATAGGGCGCGCCGCCGAATCCATGCGACGCGTGGGCGAAGACGAATTAGCTGAAGGTGTCGAGCACGCAGCGGCGATTCTGCGCCGAAAGCTTGCCCGCACATCCCGGACCAAGGAGACGACATGCGACTGACGAAGACGCCGGCCGAGCAGCACGAGTTCAACCTGCGCCGCTACACCCCGCACGAGTTCTCATCCATGGACCCGCTCTACGCTGCGGCCCAGTTCATCACGGAGCAGGCCGCCCAGCTCGCCGCGGCCGACGCCAGAAACAAGATCCTCGAAGCCGAACTGACCACGATGCGCGCCGACCGTGACCGCCTCGCCGGCAAGGTCCAAGCCGTCGCCCAACTACTCGAGCCCCGCACCTGGGCCGACAACTCCCGCAACCACACCCTCCTCGCCGCCGCCATCTACGACGGCATACCCGCACCAGCACCAGCGGCCAACAGGGCCGCATAACCACGCACCCAGCCCCAGCCGCCCACCGAGGCGGCTTTTTTCATACCCGAAAGGGGGAACCGTGACACTCAAATACGCCGAGCTATGCGCTGGATACGGCGGCCTCGGGCTCGCCGTCGAAGAAGTCTTCAGCGCAGAACTCGCCTGGTACTCGGAGTTCGACAAGGCGCCGTCCCAGATCATGGCTTACCACTGGCCCGACGCACCCAACCATGGCGACATGACCAAGATCGACTGGTCCGCCGTCAAGGCCGTGGACATCCTGTCCGGCGGCACTCCTTGCCAGGACCTGTCCCACGCCGGACATCGAGCCGGCATGACCGAAGGCACCCGCTCCAACCTCTGGGTTCAGATGCGTGAAGCCATAGCAACCATCAAGCCCACCTACGTGGTCTGGGAGAACGTGAGAGGTGCCTACAGTGCCGGAGCCGATAGCGACTTGGAACCCTGCCCGGGATGTGTGGGAGACCCCCGGGATGGAAGGACTCTTCTGCGAGCACTTGGACGTGTTCTCGGAGACCTTTCCGACCTCGGGTATGACTGCCAATGGCGTGGCCTACGAGCTGCCGACGTGGGAGCCCCGCACGGACGATTCCGCGTCTTCCTCCTCGCAACCCGACGAGGCACTACTCCTGACCCCGGTGGCAGCAGAGGGAACCAAGCCGTCCAACACCATGGGAGTGGCGCGCCGGCAATCCACCGGGCAGGTCTTCCTGACCAATCAGATCGTCACACTCTGCGGTCTGGACCCAAGCGAGGACACGACGGCAAGACAAGGGACGCCCGAGGGCGCTTCGCCCGCCTTACTGCCGACACCGGCCGCCGGGAACTTCAACGACTCGGAGGAAATCAACGAGTGGGAAGCGCGCCGAGCTCGAGTGAAGGAATCTTCGGGGAATGGCAACGGGTTCGGGATGCCCCTGGCCATAGCCGCCCGCATGATCACGGCGTCGACTGGGGACCATATGCCCCGGCTATTCGTCGATGGGAAGCCGTGCGAGGAACCGCACCTGCCCCTACCGAACTAACCGACAAAGGCAAGCACCGGCTGTCCGCCCGATTCGCCGAATGGATGATGGGCGTCGATCCCGGCTGGATCACCGACGTACCCGGCATATCACGAAACGACATGCTCAAAGCCGCCGGAAACGGCGTCGTCCCACAGCAGGCAGCAGCCGCACTACGGCACATGCTCACCACCCACCAAAGACAGGAGAACGCTGCATGAGCACCGCCACTCAAGGCCGACAGCGAGAGTACAGAGTCCGCGACCACCTCATCAAGCACGGCTGGGAGTTCGTGATGCGAGCGGCCGCCAGTAAAGGCGCCGCGGACCTGCTGATGGGGCACGAGGAATGGGGCGCCGCACTCATCCAAGTCGGCACCCCCAACAAGAACCTCGGACCCGCCGACCGCACCCGATTCCTCCGCGCAGCCCACATCACCTGCGCCCTACCCATCGTCGCCAGAGCCGACCGCACCGGCATCAGATACGCCATCGTCCACGACGGCATCCCATCCGACTGGGAACCCTGGACGCCAAACAACGAAAGAAGGTGAGTCCGATCCCCTGGTTCAAGGTCGATGACCAACTCGCATTCAACGCCAAAGTAGTCGCCGCCGGCAACTCCGCGATGGGCCTCTGGGTCCGTGCCGGCTCGTGGTCCTCCGCTCAACTCACGGACGGCTTCATTCCCGCACATATGGCAATTGCTATGGCAAACGCTATGGCAAATCCATGCGACGCCGATGCGCTTGTCATGGCAGGGCTATGGGACGAGGTGGACGGCGGCTACCAGTTCCACGACTGGGCCGACTTCCAACCGGACGCCGAAGCGGAGAGAAAGAAGCGGAAAGCCCGGTCTGAAGCGGGAAGGAAGGGTGCAGCCGCCCGCTGGAATAGCAAAACGGACGAATCGCATGGCAATAGCCATAGCAAATCGCATGGCAAAACCGTGGCAAACGAGATGGCAAACGAATGCGACCGCAATGCCCCGTCCCGTCCCGACCCGTCCACAGAAGCTAAAGCTTCTGTGGGGGCACGCAAGCGCGCCACACGCATCCCGGACGACTGGACGCCATCCGACGATCTGGCCAATGCCATGTACGCGGAATGCCCAACCGTGGACCAGCACGCAGAGCTCAGGAAGTTCAAGGACTACTGGCAGTCACAGCCCGACTCCAAAGCCCGCAAAACGGACTGGGACGCCACGTACCGCAACTGGATAAGACGCGCCGGCGAGAACGCACCCAAATCCGCGAACCGGGCAACCGACCGTATGCGCGCCGGATACGACGCCATGGCCTCCTACCACGGCCCAGAAGAAGACCCCTGGACAAGAAAGGCAATCGGAGCATGACCCCAGAGGAGCTGCGTGCGGCGATCACGTACGCGAACGGTATCGACCCCAGGGTGCAGATGACGCACCCGAACGCGGAACTGTGGGGCCGCACCGTAGGCCACAAGGAAGCCGCCGAAGTGAAAGCGGCCATCCTCGTCTACTACGAGCGCCCCCACCCGTCCGGACGCGAACGGCCCCCGGTTGGCGCCGCTGACATCCGCAAGATCATCGCCGAAGAAACCGAACGCGCCACCGCCAAGAACGACGCACAGAAAGCCCTCCCGCCAGCGAGGAACCCGAACAGCCTCCGAGCCCGCGACCCCGAACGCTGGGACACCCTCGTCGCACAGGGCAGAGACCAGTACCGGGCCGAACTCCGGGCACGCGGCATCGAACCCCACGCCGAAACCTGCGTCGAATGCACCAGACCCCGCACCAAGTAGCACCACCGACCATCGAGGCCCGCCAAACGTGCGGGCCTTTCGCATACCCAAGGAGCAACCGTGCCCGACCCGAAGAAACCCGGCTACCACCTCAACCTCAAAGGCCCCGCGTACCGTGCGCTGCTCGCCATCATGCGCGCCACCGGCCTAACCCCGAGAGAAGCCATCAAGAACGCGATCTACCGCTACGAAGCCGACCTCATCGACGGCGGCCAGATCAAGCCCAAACCCAAGCAAATCGAAGACGTAGACCATGCCTAAGTTCACGCCACCCGCCAAGATGCGCGACCTGATCGAAGCGCTGATCGACAACCAGTGGGCATTCGCGGTCACGCACGGCACGGACACCGGCGGCTCGCCTTTTGCCACCGTCGAAGGCCGCACCGAGAAGCACCACATCGTCGCCACCTGGCACACCCGAGTCGCAGGAACCTACCGGCTGTTCAGCGCCCTGCACAACAAGCGCGACGCCACCCTCATGCAGATCCTGCACATCGTGAACGGAGCGACCGATGCCTGAGATTCGCCAGCCCGTGAACCCGGTCGGCTCCCATGTTGGCCGGCTCGAGCCCCGACTCGTCCTGCCGCCCGAGTGGAAGCCCTACACCTGGCGCGGCAAACCGTTCCCGCACGTCCCCGACCCCGTCCGCAAACCCCAGCAACGCCCACCCTGCGGAACAAACAACGGCTACCAATCCCACCACAACCACAAAGAAGACCCCTGCGCCGACTGCAAGACCGCACACGCCGCCTACATGCGCGGCACAAGACCCACCAAGGAGACCGCATGAGCGCCTTCCCCACCAAGGGCCTATCCGAACGCAAACAGGAGGAGTGGCTACAAGCCAACAACCCCTACGCGCCCGGAACAGTTATCGGCCACTACTTCGAGAGGGACTTCTACCTCTCGCAAGCCGAGATCTTCCGCACGAAGGCAAACCGACTCGGGAAGTGGGCAATCGGCATCCTCATCTTCGGAGGAGTGATGGCGCTCGTGAGTGTTATCGCGGCGGTCCTCGCATGACGCCGGCGCCGGGTTACCGTCACGGCCGCTGCGATGCCACCGGCAAAGCGCAGTACACCACCCGCCGCATAGCCAAGCGCGTCGCCAAACAGTTCAACGACGATGCCAAGCCGTTCAGGTGCGAGCACTGCGGCTACCTGCATTTGGGCCACCTGGACGGGCTCACCAGGGCCGAACACCGCGAATACCACGCCGCACGACGCGAGGCCGTAGGAGCCGATTTGCGGGCCGGAGAAACCTTTACCCACCCAACCACACCCGGAAGCCACGAAAGCCGCTCAGATCTGAATGGCTCCGGCTTAGAGAGGGCATCATGACCGAGTGCACCAACATCGACTGCGGCAACGAGTCCGATTTGTACCTCTGCCGCCAGTGCATCAGCGACCTGCAGCAGTGGATCGACAAAGGCCGAGCGCTCATACCCGACATGACAGCAACCATCTACCGCCTCGACAACGTGAGACAGGCGCCGACAGGCGGAGGCGGCGGACTCGTGACCGGATCCAAGCCACCCATCGACCTCGCAGCCCTCGAACTCCGCGACTGGCTCACCCGCATGCATGACTCCACCACCTACGCCGCGGACCAGATGGCCGCCGGCTGGGCATGGGAAATTCAAGACAACGTGAGACGCGCCGAACGCATGGTGTCCGGACCCGAACCCGAAGGCGTAGACCACGCCGCCATCCGCGAGAAAGTCGAGAACATCGCCCCACCAATGCCCACCCGCCAACTACTCCCGTTCCTCCGCGAGAAGGCCGGTATCGTACTAACCAGCCAGCACATTCGCGACTGGGCAAGACGCGGCCACCTCCGCCCCGTCGAACGCGACCCACAACCCACCTACCACCCCCACGAAGTCATCGCCGCCTGGCACAGAAAGGAAGCCTCATGACGCTTACCCAACAGCAGGCCGCGGACTGGCGGTGCCCCTATTGTGGGTCGAAGCGCAGTGTTGGCTATGGGATGTGGCCGGACAGCGGACCCGTAAAAGCGCAATGCGTCCCATGTGGGGCCATTTCGGATTGGCCAGACTCCGCCTTGTAGAGGTTGAACCTTTCATGTAAAGTGTGGCAAGAGGGCGTCACCGGCGACCCTTCCATTTAATCCGGCCACTCGTTGAGCACAGCTCCGAGTGGCTTTCTTGTTGCCACCACTCCCCCAACGAGCCAGGCAACAAGACGCCCCGACCCAAGGCAACAGGTGCAGCCGCGGGTCGGGGCACCACACTTCCACCACGGCGCACGCTACCCGCCAACGGATGGATCGCGACAGGCGGCCTTGAGCTGAATGTTGCCTTGCCCCGCACGTCTCACAGCGTTGCGGGTGCGAAGGGTCTGTGCGGCTAAAGGTATGCCGTGAACCCCCACAAGGGTTCAGATGCAGGTTCGACTCCTGCCAGACCCACGAGCGTCGGACCCCAGGGTAAACACCACACGGATTTGCTGGGCGAGCGAGACGCCACACACCCAAGGAGGGGCCATGCACTGTGACCGATGCGGAGCGCTGGCATACGTCCACGTCACCCTCGATGCCGGGCTAACCCTCGACTTCTGCGGCCACGACTACGCGGCCAACGAGGAAGCGCTCATGCCATACGCCACCGAAGTCATAGACGAACGGCACCTACTCCACACCTGACACCCGACCAAATAAAAGATGCCCCGCGATTGCGTCAACAATCCGGGGCTGCGAACGAATCACTGGAGGATTCGCTATGCAAGATCGTACATGCACAATCGCCGACTGCGATACGCCCATCGGGAAGCGTGGAGCCAGAGGGTATTGCCCTAAGCACTACAGGCGCTTTCGAGTGTGGGGTGACCCAAACGCGCTCAAGCGAACACAGCCCGGCGCAACCCCATTCGAGATCCTGAAGCACAACGGCTGGAGCGAACCTAGCGGCGGATGCTGGGAATACAGCGGCTCACGAGACAAGGGCGGGTACGGCGTACTCAAGTCCAGCGGAAAGATGTACCAAGCGCACCGGGTGGCCTACCAAGAGTTAGTGGCTGAGATCCCCGAGGGCCTTCTACTCCGGCACACCTGCGACAATCCGCCATGCATCAACCCGAAGCACCTCATCCCAGGGACGCAGAAGGACAACATGCAAGATGCCCTGAAGCGCAAGCGCATCGTGAATGGCGAACGCTCCGCGAACCATAAACTCAAAGACTCCGAGGTAGCCCAGATGCGGGCGCTGCATACGACGGGTCGCTTCACGCAGGCCGCTCTCGCTGAGAAGTTCAAGTGCAGCAGGACTCAGGTCAGCAACATACTTTCGGGGAAGCGGCGAGCAAACGTCACGTTCCCGGGAATATAAACGTCGGTCCCTGCCGCTGCCGGCTAACGCGGCAGGGACCGAAACAAGGACGTGTGAGTGCATGGGTCGAACCGGAACAGCCAAGTGGAAACGGGTGCGAGACCAGGCACTCGCCAACGCACTTGATGCCGGGCTCACACGCTGCCCGCTCTGCCGAACCGGACTCGACTGGACCAGGAGCAGGCAGCCCAACAGCCCCGAGGTAGACCACGTGGTGCCGCACTCCAAAGGCGGCCTCGACGTCATTGAGAACACCCGTGTGATCTGCCGACTCTGCAACGGCCGATTGGGAGGCGCACTCACAAAGCGCGAACGGCCCATCGTCAAGCCCACCGAGCTCGAATCCAGCCCGATCTGGTGACCCCAGGGGGTATCCGGTCGGGTGTTGGGCCCCGCGCTCCCTCCGGCATTAGCGATCTCTCCCCGCATTTTTTCCACGACCACCCCAGAGGAGGTGCGATATGGCCAGGAAGCCGTTGCGCGCCGTGGGGCCTGATGAGAAGCCGCCGGCCCCGGAGAGGCCGAAGGAGCCGAAGACGGTTCTTGAGGCGTCGGAGTCAGGTGATCGCATTGCCGAGCTTGCGGCCATGAGGCGGATCATCGCCCGTGCGCTGGACAACGAGAACACTTCCCCCCGTGATCTTGCCGCGCTGTCCCGGCGGCAGATTGAGATCAGCAAGGAGATTGATGCTCTGAAGCGTCAGCAGTCCGAGGAGGCCGAGCAGGATGCCATCTCAGGCGACGAAGAGTGGGCAGAGGAAGCTATCTGACGTAGCCCGGCATATTTGCCGGCCGGAGGGGATCGTTTCGACTGGTTTCCCGCCCGTGCGGGATCGTGCGCGGGCGATGGGCTTGCCCTTTGATGGCTGGCAGGATGGCGTCGGGCGGTTGGCGTTGGCTAAGCGCGCCAATGGACTATATGCGGCCGGTATCGGCGGAGTCGTCATGTCGATTCCCCGCCAGGTGGGCAAAACATATCTGATCGCTGCGATAGTTTTCGCTCTTTGCACGTTGTTCCCGAATCTCACGGTGATTTGGACGGCGCACCGGACGCGGACGCATAACGAGACGTTCAAGAAGATGCAGGGCATGGCCGGGAAGCCGAAGATCGCCCCGTACGTTTCGAACGTTCGGGCGACGAACGGCGAGCAAGAGATCTCTTTTACGAACGGTTCGCGGATCCTGTTTGGCGCCCGTGAGTCTGGTTTCGGCCGTGGCTTCGATGAGGTGGACATCCTCGTGCTGGATGAGGCGCAGATCCTCACCGAAGATGCGATGTCGGATATGGTGCCGGCGACGAACGCGGCCCCGAATGGCCTGGTGTTCATGATGGGCACCCCGCCCCGGCCGAAGGATCCGGGCGAGGTGTTCACCAATGTCCGCAGGGCTGCCCTCGATGGCGACCCGGACACTCTCTATGTGGAGTTCTCTGCTGATGAGGATGCGAGCCTGGATGACCGAAAGCAGCTTGCTAAGGCCAATCCGTCGTACCCCCACCGCACGAGCGATTCGGCGATTCAGCGTATGCGGAAACTGCTTGGCTCGGATGACAACTACAAGCGTGAGGCTTACGGCATCTGGGACGAAGAGGCTTTGGCGAAGAAGGGCATTGACGCGAAGGCGTGGGATGCCCGCAAGGTTGGGCCGGCTGATGTTCCGGAGGATGGGCGCCGCGTGTTTGCGGTGCGTTTCGCTGTGGACGGTTCGGCTGTCGCTTTGGCTGCTGCCATTCGCCCGGAGGAGGGCAGCCGCGTGCATGTTGAGGGCATCCGGTTCGCGCCGATGTCTGAGGGCACGGGCTGGCTGCTGGATTGGCTGCTGGAGCGTCATGAGCGGGCCGCGCAGATCGTGGTCGAGGGCAAGTCGGGTGTCGGGTATCTAGTGCAGGCGCTTCGGGACGCGAAGGTGCCGGCCAAAGTCATACTCACGCCGACGACTGAACACGTCATCGCCGCGCACTCGATGTTTGAGACGGCTATCAATCAGGGCGAACTGTCGCACCGGGCCCAGACGGAGCTTGACGATCAGGTGAAGGCCGCTGAGAAGCGGAAGATCGGCACTACTGGAGGCTTCGGCTGGCAGGCGCCGGAGGGCGGCAGCGTGGCGCTGCTGGACGCTGCGACATTGGCCTATTGGGGCGCGAAGACAACGAAACGTAGACCGGGAAGGAAGGCGACGTTCATATGACGATCAATGAATGGTCTGCCGCCGATATTGACGGTCTGCGGTTCGCGAACGTCACGGAGGCCGAGGCTGACACGATCAAGAAGCTGCTGAAGGTGTGGCGGGATCGCCGCGATAAGAACCTGAAGCGCACCCTGTATTACGACGGGGAACAGGCCTTCAAGGATCTGGGCCTGATGCTTCCGCCGCAGTTGAAGCAGGCGAAGTTCTTCCTGGGCTGGGCGACGATGGCTGTGCGTAAGGCTGCGGTGCGGTCCCAGTTCGAGGGGCTGCGTCTGCCGGGTTCACCGGATCCGTTCGAGCTCGGCGAGACGCTGGAGGCCAACAACTTCGGCCTGGAACTGTCGCAGGGCGTCACGTCGGCTTACAAGCATGGCGTTTCGTTCGTGACTGTGGCTGCCGGCGCTGCTGGTGAGGCCCCTGTGCAGATTCAGCCTCATTCGGCGGAGTCTTCGGCTGCCATTTGGGATCGGCGTCGGCGGCGTATCGCTGCGGCGCTGACCATTTCCGCGATGGGTGACCGTAACCCGTCCGAGTTTGTGGTGTATCTGCCGGACGTTGTGCTGTGGTGCGCGAAGAACGCCGGCGGGCGTTGGGCTGCTGAGCGGATCCCGAACCGGATTGGCCGGACGTTGGTGGAGCCCATCACGTACGACCCCCAGTTGGGGAAGGCGTTTGGGCGCTCCCGGATCACCGGGCCTGTGATGGCGTTGACGGACATGGCGGTGCGCGGTTACGTCCGTATGGAGGGCAACGCTGAGTTCTACAGCTCTCCGCAGATCGCCATTGAGGGCATCGACCCGGACGCGTTCGAGAACGCTTCGGAGCAGAAGAAGTTCAAGCTGGCGATGGATCGCCTCATTGCGCTGACGAAGGATGAGGACGGCGATAAGCCGACCATCAAGCAGATGCAGCAGGCGACGATGACCCCGCACAGTGACATGCTGCGAACAGTCGCGATGGCTTTCTCTGGTGAGACGGGCATTCCGCCGCACTCGCTGGGCATCATCCACGATCAGCCGTCGTCTGCTGAGGCTATCCGGGCCGCTGAGCACGACTTGCTCATTGATGTCACTTACCAGAACAAGTTTGTGCTGGCGTCCGCGGTGAAGAACATTGCGACGCTGGCTGTGATGGTGCGGGATGGGCTGACGGAGCCGCCGGCTGAGGCGTGGAAGCTGTCGGCGCGGTTCGCTGATCCTGAATTCCGGTCTACATCGGCGAACGCTGACGCTTACGTGAAGCTGGCCGGCGCGAACGAGGATCTGAAGAACTCTCCGGTGCTGCTCGAGACGGTCTTTGATGATGACCAGGTGGAGCGGATCACGGAGGATCAGCGGCGGGCGCAGGCTGGGACGTCGCTGTTGGCGGCGCTCAGGCAGGCTCCGGAGGTTCCGGCGGTGAGCGTTGACGACGCGGGCTGATGTTGAGCGCCTGCGCACGTCTACGGGCCGCATTGTTGACCTGATCCGCGCCGACCTCCGCCGGCTGTTCGCCAGTCTGGACTTGTCGCGCCCTGAGCGGGCGCGAGACGCGCTGTTGGAGGCTGTGCCGGCTCTGGTCCGGGAGTACGGTGATGCGGCTGCTGTAGTGGCTGCCGAGTGGTACGAGGAGATCCGGGCGGCGCAGGTCGGGGGTGCGTATGCGGCGCGTTTGGCCGGCACGATTCCGGAAGCGGCGCCGATCTCCTCGGTTCGGTACGCTGCCGGGCATCTCTTCGATCGCGCATTCGAGGCGGTGGATGAGTTGGGCGAGCTCGTCACGATCAACAAGCCAGCCGATCCTGCCAAGGCTCTCGCGCTCCTGTCCGGTTCGCTGCAGCGGCATGTGCTGTATTCGAGCCGGGAGACGGTAGCCAGGAACGTCCGGTTGGATCCGGCGCAGCCACGGTTCGCTCGCATCCCAACGGGGCCGACCACGTGCGCTTGGTGCGAGATGCTGGCTTCCCGCGGGTTCGCCTACTTCACGGAGGCGTCCGCTGGTGACCGTGAGGGCACCGGCGTAGGCGATGACTTCCATGATGACTGCGACTGCCAAGTGGTCGCGGAGTTCGACCGGGAAGCACACCATATCGCCGGCTATGACCCCGACGCCATGTATGACCGCTATGGCAGGGCCCGCGAGCACTACCTGAACTCGGACGACCCGGATTTGCTGGCCTTCCTTGACTCGCTGGATCCGGACGACAAGAACCGCGACATGAAAGCTATCGCCTTCTCCCTGCGCCGGCTTTATCCGGACCAGTACAAAGACGGCGTTCACCCCCACTAAGACCAACGGCCCCGCACGGGGCTGTCTTTATATCCCGCACGGGAGGAAAACACGATGAGCGAACCAACACCTGAGCCCACGCCGGATCCGACACCTACGCCGGAACCTCCTGCACAGGAGCCGACGACGGACTGGAAAGCGGAAGCCCGCAAATGGGAAGCCCGCGCCAAGGAGAACAAGACCGCACTGGATGACCTGACAGGCCGTTTTACGGCTGTTGAGTCGGAACATGGCGAGCTTGCCGCGAAGGTCCAGGCTTTCGAGGCCAAGGAAGCACGCGCCGGACTGCTGGCGGAGGTTTCCAAGGCCACAGGCGTTCCCGCGGATCTGCTGCGAGGCGAGACGAAGGAAGACCTTGAGGCACATGCCGAGGTTCTGAAGCCGCTCATCAAACCTTCCGGCCCCATCATTCCGGGGCAGGAACGGCACCCAGACAAAGTACCGGAGAGCGAAGGCCGCCAGACGGTCAAGAAGCTGTTCGGCAACAACTAAGCGAGAGGCATCATCATGGCCGTTTTTGGCACTAATGAGGCTAAGGTTCTCCTGCCCCGCAACATTGCGGACGGCATGATCACTGAAGCCCGCACCCAGTCCACCGTCGCCGCACTGTCCGGCCGCGAGCCGCAGCGCTTCGGTGAGACCGAATACATCATCTTCAACGACTTCCCCAAGGCGGAGTTCGTTGCTGAAGGCGCGCAGAAGTCGTCCACCACGGGCGGCTACGACTCGGTGAAGTCCGCGCCGAAGAAGGCGCAGGTCACCATGCGCTTCAACGAGGAAGTCCAGTGGGCTTCCGACGACTACCAGCTCAGCATCCTGTCTGATCTGGCTAGCGCCGGACAGGTCGCGCTTTCCCGCGCACTGGACCTGGGCCTGTACCACCGCATCAACCCGCTCACGGGCACCACAATCGCCGGCTGGGACAACTACGTCACCAAGACCACGAAGCGCGTGGAGATCGGCACCGCCGAGGCTGACGCTGACATCCGCGCCGCCGTGGGTCTGCTGCTGCAGGCCACCCCGTCCTGGGGCGTGAACGGTATCGCGCTGGATCCGAAGCTGGCTTGGGCTCTGGCGAACCTGCAGACCAAGAACGCTGACGGTTCCCCCTCGGGTACCCAGCGTTACCCGCAGCTCGGTTTCGGCACCGGGATCACCAACTTCCTCGGCGTCAACACCGCGCAGGGCAACACCGTTTCCGGCACCCCGGAGGCCGCCGACACGAAGATCCGCGCCATCGTGGGCGACTTCCAGAACGGCATCCGCTGGGGCGTTCAGCGTGAACTGCCCGTCGAGCTGATCCGCTTCGGCGACCCGGACGGACAGGGCGACCTGAAGCGTCACAACCAGATCGCCCTCCGTCTGGAGGTCGTGTACGGCTGGTACGCCTTCGAGGACCGCTTCGCCGTTGTCGAGGACGCTGCTGCATAATGCCGCGTCTCACGAACTCCCTGACGGGCGTCGTGGTGAACGTGGATGACGCGACTGCCGAGCAGTTGGGCCCCGAGTGGGGTCCGGCTGCCGGAGGCGCGAAGGCCGCTGACTCCGACGCGAAGACTACGCGCCGCACGCGCAGGACTGACTAGGAGGAAGTCATGGCCGCCGAGCCATTCCCTTTTGCCACGCTGGCAGAGCTAAAAGCTCGGTGGCCTGACTTCCCCGCCGGCGCTGACACGCACGCCGAGGTTCAACTCGAGGACGCCAGCCAGTTCATCCTGGACACGGTGCCCACGGCGGCGAATGCCGACCCGAGGACCCGGCGCCGCATCGTGTGCTCTGTGGTGCGTCGCACCATGGAGGCCGCCGCTGCGGACACTGCTGGCTTCGACACCATGCAGGTCGGCGCGGGCCCGTTCCAGTACGGCGGAAAGGTCACAAACCCTTCCGCCGACTTCTACCTGACGAAGCAGGAGAAGAAGGCGCTGGGGGCGGGAGCACAGCAGGCCTACAGTGTGCAGGTTGGCGGCGCCGCGACGGCGAACCATTTGCCGTGGTGTTCGCTGAACTTCGGCGCGACGTACTGCTCCTGCGGGGTGGACATCGCCGGGGAACCCATCTTTGAGGGGGCCTGACCATGAGCATGGTGTTCGGCGCTCCTGCCGCACCCGAGGGGGCCGGCCTGTTGTCCCGCTTCCCGCGTAAGTGGCGGGTCGCTGTGACGGTTATCCGCGGAGGCGGCCGGGATCCGAAGGGAAACCCGCTGCCGGCGTATGAGATCCCGGTCCCGAACTGCCTGGTGGCTCCGCGGGCGACGGCTGACCCGGTGGACCGTTCGGACGTGGTGGACGGCAAGGCTGTCCTGTATCACGGCGGCGGCTTCACGTTCCTGTCCACTGACCGGATCCGGGTGCCGCAGGGCGCGCATATGGCCGGTGAGTGGTCCGTTGAGGGCCGCCCCGGTGAGTGGCCTTATGGTGTCGAGGTCGGGCTGGTGAGGGCATGAGCAAGTATGAGCCTTTACCGCTTGGTCTGAAGCAGATCGGGCAGTCTGCGGGGATGGCGAAGGCCAGCCTTGAGGTTGCCCGGAAGCTGGCCGGGAACGCGCAGGCGGTCGGTGACGCGGACTATGAGGCCGCGAATCAGACGGTGACTGCCGGGTGGGCGAACGAGAAGCGTGCCGGTGCTGTGGTTCGCGAGAAGGAACCGCATTGGCGGGACTGGCGGGACGCGGTGCTGTTGCGCACTGCTGAGGCGATGAAGGTGAGGGGCCGCCGATGATTGAGGCTCTTGTCTTCCCTGATACGCGCTCGGCAGTGTTCGACTTGATCCATAACAGCCGGCACTACTCGGCGGCGGCGGGCAAGCTGCTCGATGTTCGGGCTGCGTACCATCTGCCGGCCGACAACTACGGCGCCCTGTTGCCGCCGTTCCCGCTGGCGCATATCTTCCCGCCGGTCGGCACGGAAGGTTTCGTGGACCGTGTTGAGCGGATCGTCGTGGAAGTGTATGCCCCGGGCGAGCAGGCGGTGCAGGTGCTCGAATCCGTCCGCGCCAGCATTGTTGGTACGGACTTGGATACGCCGAGCGGCTACCTTGACCGGATCGACTGCGACGTCACCCCCTCGGATGTCCCCTATCAGTCCGACACGTTGAACAAGGCCACGATGACTCTCCTGGTCACGTCGCGGCCCCTCTAGCCCCACGCGGGGAATCAACCATCTTGAAGCCCTTGAAAGGGGTTATTTGCTATGCCAACTTTCCAGACTCTGCAGACCGAGTCCGACAGCCGCAACCTCGTCCGCAAGATTCAGAAGGCCGTTGCGTTCATCGCGCCGACCAGCGTGGAGCTCCCCGAAGCGCTGACCGGCCCGGACTCGCAGCCCATCGATCTGAAGGCCGCCGGCTTCCTGCCCGTGGGCCTCGTGTCCCCGGACGGCTACACCTTCTCTCGTGAGATCGAGAAGGAGGACGTGGATGCCCTCGGCTACGCCTCCCCGGTTCGCTCGGACATCACCCGTGTCCCCCGCACCGTTTCCTTCACCGCGCTGGAGAAGGGCAAGAAGCACATGCTGGAGCTGGCCTATGGCACGGACCTGTCCGCTGTCACGCAGGCCACCAATGGCGAGATCGTCATTGACGAGCCGGACCTGCCGGTGGGTTCCGAGTACCGCCTGATCGTGGTGGGCGCTGACGGCCCCGCCGCGAACCAGTGGATCCTCGGCAAGGGCTACGGCAGCGTGAAGCTGTCCGGCACGGGCGAGGAGACCTGGGGCCAGGAAGGCGCCGTGTCCACCCAGTACACCTTCGACGTGTTCACCGACGACGAGATCGGCGTCCCGGTTCGCCACTACTTCGGCGGCACCGGCGCTAAGGCGTCCTCGGACGTCCTGGGCTTCACTCAGGCCGCGGGCGCTTAGCCCCCTTTGACTGGGTGCGCCGGCCCTCCGGGTGTGGCCGGCGCACCCTTACAAATCACACCCGACCGCACGACTTAGGAGCGTCATGCCCCGTTTCGAGAAGGACGGCGTCGCCGTCGAGACCGCCATTCCCCGCGAGGCCGCCGAACTGCGTTCGCAGGGCTTCAAGGAGTCCAAGGCGAAGACCGCGGCCGTGAAGGCTGCCGAAGCTGAGGCCAAGCCGGCCAAGGCTTCCACCGAGACCAGCAAGTAACAACCAACACCTACACCCGGAGGTATCACCATGGCTGATAAGCCGACCGTTCATCTGTCCCTCGCCAAGGTCCGCAAGGAAGTTGAGAAGCCGGAGCCGTTTGGCGTCGGGCTGTCCAACTCGAAGATCGTGACCTTCCCGGACCTGTTCGCGATGGAGTCCGTTGAGGCGGAAGAGATCTTCGCCAGCCTGAACCAGACTTCAACGAACTGGACGATCCTGCGCCGCTGGCTTCCGGAAGATGACGCGAACGCGCTGAAGGCTGAGAAGCTGTCCGTGCGCGAACTGGCGACGGTCGTGCAGGCTGCCGTGAAGTACTACGAGGACGCCTACGGCGAATCGGGAAACGGCAGCGCCTCCGCGAGCTAGTCGGCCGTTACCGCCGCGAGGTCCGCGCCGACCTGTTACAGGTTTATGGCGTGGATCTCGCGGAGTGGTATGCCGCCGGGCGTTGGGTGGCCCTCATCGACCTCATTGACGGGCTGCCCAACGCTTGCAGGCTCAACGAGGCTATAGCGAACGACCCGGAAACCGCTGAGTACATTGCCAGCCTGCCGAAGCCGGAGGGTGAGTGGGCGCCGCGTGTCTCTGAGTTTGACCTGACCGCGCATCTGTTGCGCGAACTCATCCATGAAGTGAAGGCGCTCAAGCAGGTTTCCATCTCTGCCGCCGGCGGGAAGCCCGGCAATGAGAAACCGATCCCGGGCCCGCGCACCGCGATCGAGAAGGCCATCGAGCGGATGGAACAGGACTGGGCGGCAGATGTTGCCGAGAAGTTCGGTTTCAATCGTAGCGATTTTTGACATTTACATAGGAGGCGGTTGTGCCAGTAATCGGCATCGCAGAATTATTGGTACAGCCTTCCTTCAAGGGAGTTCAGCAGAAGGTCTCCCGTGAACTTGATAAGACCATGCCGAAGGCCGGGCGCGCCGCCGGCCAGAAGCTCGGCAAGGGCATGGCTGACGCCTTCTCTGCTGAGACTGCCGGGCTCGAGGCTGAGGTTGGCAAGCTCGCCAAGTCTGTAGCCGATGCGGAGAAGAATGTTTCCGCGTCGAAGGCGAAGCTTGCGGCTGCGTCTGCCGCTGAGGCAAAGGCTACGGGCGATCTCCGTGTAGCTGAGATGAAGCTGCAGGAGGTTCGGGACAACAAGGCCGCGAAGGCGTCTCAGATCGCTGCTGCGGAAGAGAAGGTTGAAGCCGTTCTGGTGCGGTCGGTTGCCGCAACTGAGCGCCGCGAAGCCGCTGAGGCTTCACTCGCTGGCACCACAAGGAATCTCGGCAAGGCGCAGGCCGATGCTTCTAGGGCATCCGCTGACCTTGAGAAGCACATGAAGCGCGTCGAGGAAGAGTCCGCCAAGTCTGATCGCGGGATTCGCCGACTCGGCACGACCCTGTCCAATGCGTTCCATTCGAGCCCTCTGTCCGGGCTCGCTGATCTGATGCGCCGCGACGGTGACAAGATCCGCCTGGATCTGCACAAGCTCGCCAACGACGTATCCCAGCAGGGCACCCGCGGCGGGCGTGCGTTCACGCAGGGGTTCATCCTGTCCATCGGCGGGCTGTCCGCGATCACGCCCGCCATTGGTGCGCTGTCCGGTTCGGCTGTCGCTGCGGCCGGCGCCGTGGTCGCTCTGGCGTCCTCGCTTTCACAACTGGGCGGGCTCGCCGCACTGGCTCCGGCGGGGCTCATGGCCGCCGCCGCAGGTGCCGGCGTGCTGGCAACCGCCTTCCACGGTGTTGGCGACGCGATGAAAGCCTTCCTTGACGAGACGGGGCAGGCCGCGGCTAACCCGCGCCTCGCCGCCATGGCTGTGGAAGATGCGGCTGCGGCGATCCGTACCGCTGAGGAGAACGCTGCCCGGGCTACCGAGAACGCTGCCCGCCGCGTGTCCGATGCGAAGCGGAACCTGCAGGACACGATCGAGTCTGTGGCGGAGGCTGAGGAGAACGCAGCCCGTGCCCAGGAGATGGCTGCCCGGCGCGTGCAGGACGCTAAGCGCAACGTGCAGGACGCCGTGGAGGCTGTCGCTGAGGCAGAGAAGGCCGCCGCTCAGGTGCAGGTTGAGGCTGCCCGCCGCGTCAAGGAAGCGAAGCAGTCCCTGCAGGACACGATCGCCGACGTCGCGGACGCGCAGCGGAAGGCCGCCCGGTCCGTGGAGCTTGCGGAGCGCAAGGAAGCGGAGGCCGCCAAGGAGGTTGTGGCCGCGCAGAAGGCGCTCGTGGAGGCCCGCGAGAAGGCTGCCGCCCGTGTCGCCGAGGTTGGTAAGAAGCTCGATGCGGCGAACCTCAAGGCCACGGATTCGACGCTGGCGTTGCAGCGGGCGCAGGAAGCTTACGCGAAGGCGAAGGCTGACCCGAAGGCCGGCGCCATGCAGCTTGCCCAGTTGCAGAACAACATGGCGAAGGCTGCTGCCGCTGATGAGCAGGCGAAGGCCGCTGTCCTGAATCTTCGGGATGAGCAGAAGGTTGCTCAGGCTGAGGCTAAGGCTGGCAACGCTGCTGTGCTGGCCGCTGAGGAGAAGCTGGCGAAGGCTAGGCAGACCGCGGCGGATCGTGTTTATGACCGCCAGCAGGCCGAGGCTGAGGCTGTGCGCCGACAGAAGGAGGGCGCTCAGCAGATCGCTAAGGCGCAGCAGGCCGTCACGGACGCTATTGCGGATCAGAAGAAGGCGCACGCGGACGCGGCGAAGGCTGCCCGTGATGGTGCGCGCCGGGTTGCTGACGCTGAACGCGACGTGAAGGACGCGGTTGACGCGCAGCGGCGGGCGCACCAGGACACGGCTAAGGCTGCGAAGGATGGCGCCCGGCAGATCGCGGACGCACAGCAGGCAGTGAAGGATGCTGCCCGCGACGCTGAGCAGGCGCAGACGGACGCCGCTCGTTCGGTGGAGCAGGCGCACCGCAACCTCGAGCGGGTCCAGCTGCAGCAGGCGGACGCCGCGGCGAAGGCGTCGGAGAAGTCGTCTGAGGCGATGGGCAAACTGTCGCCGAACGCGCAGGCCGCTACCCGTGCCCTGTTGGGTGTTTACGACCAGCTCGGCCGGATCCGGCATATCGTGCAGGAGAACTTCTTTGCTGGGTTCGTGGGCCCGCTCATGTCGCTGGCCGGGACGGTTATGCCGCAGCTGGCGACGGGTGCCGGTGCTATCGCATCGGCGTTCGGCTCCGGGTTCCAGCAGACCATGAACTCACTGAATACTGCCTTTGCCGGCGGGGTTCTTGAGGGCCTGCTGATGGGTGTCGCCGAGACGGTGACGATCCTGAACAAGGCCATTGATCCGCTCGTGCAGGCGTTTGTGACGCTGGGCGTGGTCGGCATGGAGTACATGCCGCGGCTGGCGACGTGGATCGCGGAACTCGCAACCCAGTTCAACAACTTCATTCAGGGCGCGTCGGCTGATGGGAGCCTGAACGCTTGGATTGAGGCCGGTATTCAGGGCCTCAAGGACATCGGCAGCATCATCTCCTCGGTGGTCGGGATCTTCTCGGCCCTGAATGACGCGGCCGCCGCCGGTGGCATCGTCATCACGCTCGGCTCCTTGGCTGATGGTCTGCGGAATGTCGAGACCGTGATGCAGGGCGAGGTCTTCCAGAAGACCATGGGCACGATCTTCGGCGGGGCAGCCGCAAGCGCACAAGGCTTGCTTGCCGCTGTGGAGCCGATTGGCAAGGCTTTCGAGCGTGGGGCGCCCGCATTGGCGGAGTTCCTGCGGCTCGGTGGCGAGATCGCCGGCACCTTCATCGGTGGCATCGCCACGGCGTTGTCCGATCCGAATTTCGGGGCCGGGCTCAACACGTTCATGGAGCACTTGCAGGCGGGCGTCGAGAAGATCGCGCCGCTGCTGCCCGGGCTTACCGGAGCCTTCGGAAACCTGCTGGCCGAGTTGGGCCCCATCGTTGAGCGATTGGGTCCGTCGCTGATTGAGGTTTTCACTGGCTTCAGTGAGGCCATCGGGTTCGTGCTAGGCGTGTTCTCGCCGCTGCTCGAGTTGCTGGCCGGTTCCCCGGTTCTGCTGGGGCTGCTCATTGCCGGCTTCACAGGGACGGCTGCCGCTTCGGCGGCGCTGACCGCCGCGGGCAACGTGCAGCGGATCATGATGGGCGCCTGGGTTTTCGCCGCGGGCTTGGTCAAGGGTGCTCTGTTAGTGCTGCGCGCCCAGTGGTTGCGGACTGCCGCTGCTGCAGTGATCTCGGGTGCGCAGACCGCTTACGTGTGGGCGCTCTACAGGATCGACGCGCTGAAGTCCGCCGCGGTGCATGTGGCTCAGGCTGCTCGCGTCGTGGGCGGCTGGGTTGCCATGCAGGTCGCCGCGGGTATTTCTGGGGCGAAGACCGCCGCGGTTTGGACGGCCTCAGTTGTCAGGTCCGCGGTTGTCGGCGCTGTCCAGTTCGGGCTGCAGGTTGGCCGAGTGGTCGCCGGATGGGCCCTCATGGGAGTTCAGTCGCTGTTGCATGCGGCGAAGATGGCGGCGGCATGGTTCATCGCCCTCGGCCCGGTCGGATGGGTGATCGCCGCCGTGATCGGCTTGGTCGCCTTGATCATCGCCAACTGGGACACGGTCAAACGGGTCACGCTGGACATCTTCAGCAAGGTCTCGAAGTTCCTCTCCGACACGTGGACGAACATCAAGAGATCAGTGACTGATGCGTTCACGTATGTGACGAAGTGGATTCAGGCGCGACTGCTCTGGGTTCAAGCCGTCTGGAATCTTGGATGGGCGCTGATCCGTAACAAGGTGTCCGAGATTTGGAACGGGATCAAGACCAAGATCGTCGAGGTCTTCACATCGGTCGCCTCGTGGATCAACACGAAGATCGAGTGGGTCAAGACGATCTGGTCGCTCGGCTGGGGCGCTGTGAAGTCGAAGGTGTCCGACATCTGGGGCGGGATCCGTTCCGTCATCCGTGACACCTGGAACAACAAGATCAAGCCGGTTATCGACGCGGTCATCACGTTCGTTCGGGAGAAGATTCCCAACGCGTTCGAGAAGGCCGTTGAGGCGGCAGGCAAGATCTTCTCGGGCCTGCAGCAGCTCGCCGCCAAGCCGATCAACTTCGTGATTGACACGGTTTACAACAAGGGTCTGCGGAAGGCAATCAACGCTGTTCGGAAGATCGTTGGCGGTGACCCGCTGCCCGAGTTGGACAAGGTCACGTGGGGCCAGAAGGCTGTCGGCTCCGGATCCAAGGGGCCGATGCGTGCCTTCGCCAAGGGTGGTTTCGCTGCCCCTGGCTGGGCGCTCGTCGGCGAAGAAGGCCCGGAGCTGGTGAACTTCAGCCAGCCCGGCCGCGTCTACACGGCCACCGAAACGCAGAAGGCGCTCGGTGCTGGTCACGGGCCGGCGAAGGGTCTGCCTGCGATGGGCGGCTGGGCTGCTGACGCCTGGGACGCTATCAAGGCCGGCGCGAGGAAGGCCACGGAATGGGTGCGTGGCGGGCTTGCGTCCGCTGCGGAGTTCCTACTGAACCCGATCAAGAAGGGCCTTGGTGCACTCCTGCCCGACACGGGTCTGGGCGATCTCGCCAAGCGTGCTTCGTCTCAGGTTATTGACGGGGCGCTCGATTGGATCCGCGGCAAGGACAAGGAAACGATGCCCACGGGTTCGACGGCGGCCTTGTTCGATGGGCCGCTGGGCAGCTTCCACCGCCCAAGCCGCGGACCATACACGTCGTTCTTTGGTCCGCGTCCGGGCTTCGGGGACTACCACACCGGCGTCGACATTGCCGGCGGCGGTCCCACGTTCGCAGCCCTGAACGGCATCGTGTCGCAGATCGGGAACGACCCGGTCGGCGGCATCTTCATCCGCCTCAACCACGGCAAGGGCTTCACCACCTACTACGGACACAACCCGGTAGGCGGCCCCAAGGTCAAGGTTGGGCAGCAGGTGAAGGCCGGGCAGACCATCGGCCAGCAGGGCATGACGGGTTTGGCGACGGGCATCCACGTTCACTTCCAGACGGAAAAGAACGGGCGCCCCACGGACCCGATGGCGTACTTGCACGACAACGGCGGGGTTCTGCGTCCGGGACTGTCGATGATCCTCAACAAGACACGGAAGCCCGAGGCGATCCTGAACGGTCGGCAGTGGGCGGACATCCACAAGCTGGCCCTGTCCAGGAACACGCCGGCCGCCGGTGGTCCGTCGCTGGTTGTGCAGGGTGACGTGCTCGGTGCGAGTGCCCACCAGATCGTGGACGTTCTCGAAACGAAGCGCCGACGTGAGATGACGATGGCGAATCTTCGCCCGTCAGGAATGGGGTTCTAAGTGGTCAATCTCGCGTACGCGACACCGAAGGCCCCGCCGCCGCCTCGCTCGAGGCCGTGGCGGGGCATGCGGCACACGTGGACGGGCTGGGACGGAACTGTCTGGGATCTCACCAAGCCGCGTGACGGCGTGTTCCTGATGGCCGAGGGGCTCGAGGGTATCGACATGCCGGACATGGTGCAGCACACCCATGAGTCCGCGGTCGTTCATGGTTCGTCGTGGGAGGGGTATCAGGTCACGGGCCGCAAGGTGTTCTGGCCGATCTACCTCTACCACGACGAATCCTCTGAGGCGTGGATCAACCGTGACCGGGCGTTCTGGCGGACGCTGCGCCCGGGCACGGTGGGCACGTGGACTGTGGAACTGCCGGGTAGCCGGGAGCAGCGGACGCTCAGGCTGCGGTTCGTCGGCGTCACCCCCGGCAACAGCAACGACCCGGCGTTCCGTGGCTGGCAGACGTACGGGATCGAGTTCATGGTTGAGCAGCCCTTCTGGGAGGGCCCGCCGATCATCCGTTCGTGGAACAACGGCGAGCAGATCCCGCTGGACGTGTGGCCGCCGATCACGGTGTCCCCGTACCAGACCATCGGCAACGCGACGGTCGCGAACCCGGGCGATGTCGAATCGTTCGTGAAGTGGACAGTGACCGGGCCGACCACCAGCGTGCAGGTCGGTGTGGGTGACGGCATCGCCATCGCGAACTTCCAGGTTCCGGACGGTTCGAAGCTCGTCATCAACACAGACCCCCGGAACTTCGAAGCGACCTTGGATGGAGTTGACGTGTTCCCACAGATCCAACGGTTCGACACGAACATGGCCCTGCCGCCGGGTGACCCGATCCGGTTGTCCCTCGCGATGGGTGGAACGGGCAGCGTGCAGGCCGAGTTCACCCCGCTCTACTTCCGGGTGAACTGATGCTGCGGGCTGACATCTACGACAAGAACATGGTGTGGCAGCGGCCCCTCGGCGCATGGAAAAACCTTTCATGTACGAAACGGTTCAACGCCATCGGGGAAGCGTCGGTCACGGTGAAGTCGTCCCACCAGGACGCGCACAAGCTGGCGGAACCCGGGACGCGGCTCGTGCTGACGTTCCGGGACCGCCCGCTCATGTCCGGGCCCGTCCGACTCCGCTCAGGTTCCGGGCCCGGCCGGCAGGGCGAACTCACGTTCTCGCTGCAGTCCGATGAGCGGGTGCTGTGGAACTTCCTCGGCTACCAGAACCCCGAAGGCACGGCGACGAAAACCGGGCAGGCCGTGCGCGAACGGCTGGAACTCAAAGGCCCGGCCGAGTGGGTGCTGAAGGAGTTCTGGCGGCGGAACGTGATGGCCCGCGCCGTGTTCCCGGTCGGCATGGCGCCGATTCTGAACCGCGGCAACAGCATCACCGTGAACACGCGCATGCACATCCTGGCTGAGCAGATCCTGCCGGCGTGGGTGAACTCCGGTCTCGGCTTCGAAGTGGTGCAGCGGGACGGGAAGCTGACGCTGGACGTGTTCGAGCCGCGGCTGTACCCGAACGCGCTCACCGAAGCTTCCCGCGTCATCACCGCATGGAGTTTCAACGACGCCGGCCCCGAGGTTACCCGTGTGGTGGTGGCCGGGCAGGGTGAAGGGATAGCCCGCGAGTACTACGCGCAGACCGACGCCGTCCTTGAATCCATTTACGGCGACACCATCGAAACCCATGTGGACGCCCGCGATACGGCTGACGGCGAAACGCACCAGCAGCGGGCCGCCATCACCCTCGCGGAGGGCGCACCAAAAGGCACCGTGGCCATCGAACTGGCCGAGACGGGGAACTTCCGTTACGGAACCCCCGCAGGCGTCAACGTCGGCGACATCGTCACCGCCCGCTTCGGGCCCGGCGTCGAAATCACCGACGTGCTGCAAGAGGTCAAGATCGACCACACCCCCGGCGACGGGCTGAAAATCACCTCCCAAATTGGCCGGTCGGACGACCCCGACCGCCTCCTCATGCAAGCCATCACCGCTCTTGCGGCCGGCGTGCGCGACCTGAAAGCGAGCAGATAAATGGCGACTGAGCCGATCCACGTAGGGGCGCCACTCCAGCCCGTGCCCGCGAACGACCTGCCGGACTGGATGGCGAACGCTTCCGCCCGGTTCGGTGTGATCGGAGACGCCTGGAAAGTCACTCCACAGTCCAGCATTGTCCGCGGCATCCAGATCGCGCCCGGCACCGGCTGGTCCGATGGGATCCTGTCCACGTTCGACGACACGAACGTCCCGCAGCCGTTCGGCCTGCCCGTGTCCACTCAGGCGCGCTGGCACATGGTCTGCTCCCGGGTGGACTGGCAGGATCCCCTCACCCGCACATTCCACGCCATTCCGTCCACCAATTCGAGCATGGCGCTCCCGCTGAACTCTCCGGACTTCGTACGCAAGCCCGGGGAACGCGCTGACTGGCCCATCGCGCTCGTCATGGTCCCGCAGAACGCGATGAACGTCTCCACGATCGTCGACCTGCGGCTGTGGCGCGGCGACAACGGCTGGCTGATGGCGAAGTCCGAGCTCGTCGAGCAGTACCTCACCCGGCCCGGCACCGTTGTCGAAGTGAACGGGAAGCTCCGGCGCCTCGGTTGGGACGCCAATGGGTTCCCGCTCTGGCAGACCATCGCTTACACCGATCAGGCCGACCAGCCGTTCAGGCACTTCCAGAAATACACGGCGACCGACATCAAGAGCGGTGGGCAGTACACCAACCTTCACGGCTTCACCACCGGCCCCGGCGACCAAGGCGACGACACAGGGCTCTCCTACAACGCGGGCACCGTCACCGTCTCCCGCGCCGGGCTCTACCACCTCGAAGGATCCGTGCGTTACATCGGCGGGATCAACGCCGACAAGTTCGCCGCGTTCTTCGCTGACGGGCAACGCTACCGCGGGGTACTGAACGGCGCCACTGGGTCCGTGAACATTTCCCGCACTCTCTACCTGAACGCCGGCGCACAGGTCACTCTGCAGGGCTGGCAGGATTCCGGCAGCACTCTCCGCGTTCCTGCCGACCCTGACCTGACCTACTGGACTATCCGCCGCCTGAGCCGCTAACCCTGAAGGGATTCCCCCATGCCTACATTTGATCCGATTTTCGCGAAGGATCCGGGCAACCCCAACAACATCGCCCAGAACGCGACGATCACCATTTTCGATCCGGCCGACCCTGCCGGGACCCCGATCACGTTGACGAGCGTGGACGGGCAGGTGCTGCCTAACCCGATCCGTGTGGACGGCCGAGGCATGGGCCCGGCGTTCCAGCACGAAACCCTGTACCGGGTGGGCTGGGAAGGCGGCGGGCTGACCAACTACTTCACCTCCTACGAGGCGATGCACTCTGAGGCTGTGGCTGCACGGTCGGCAGCGGAGGGTGCTGCGATGACCGCGCAGGAAGCCGCCGAAGTCGCCGGGGCTGAAGCCGCGGCAGCCGCCACGGCTGGCGTCGATGCCGTGCTCTCCGGCGCGAAGGCCGACGTGGACGCAGCCGCCGCCGCTGTGGCCGCTTCCGCTCAGGCCGCAGCCGACGCCGCAGCGCTCGTGGACGCCCCCGCCGACCTCGCCATTGAGGCCGCGATCAAGGGCGCCAACAGCAAGACGGCCGCGGCACTAAATGCCACGACAGCGCAGGTGCGTAACGCTTTCGGTGCGGCGGCTGGGATTGACACCACGGGCGCGACTGATGCGACGGCGAAGTTGCAGGCCATTGTGGACGGTGCGGGCACGGGTGACGTAATCGTGCTCAAGGGCCGGTACCTGTGCAACTCCGCTGTCGTTGTCCCCGGCTCCAAGAGTCTGACGATTGATGCCAGTGCGGCGACGTTGGTTCGTGGCGGTTCGGACCCTTCCTTGTTCTTCAAGGGTAACTTCGACGCACAGCAGAGTGTGGCATCGGTGGACGGCGCGAAGACGGTTCTCACGTTGACGGGGGACGCGGTGGGGCTGGCACCGCTGGACATTGTGAAGGTCATTTCCGATGATCCGATCCCGGACGGACGCGCCGGCAATGGTGCGATTGCTCCCCGGTTGGGTGAGTTCGCTCAGGTCAAGACGGTGTCGGGGGCGACGGTCACGCTCACTGGGCCGCTGCGGGAAGCCTATGCGACAAATATTAGGGTGGCACGTTTGCAGCCTGGCACGGCGCGGCTGATCGCCCCCACTTTCGACATCTCGGCGGGCGTGGCCTCGGCTGGGACTCGCGGCGAAGGCGTCATCTTCGAGTCCCTGACTAGCCCGGTCATCGACCGGCCCCGCGTGCTGCGGAACGTCGGCCCGGCGTTCCAGTTCCGCTCCTGCAACGGCTACGTGGTGTTGCATCCTGAGGTGTTGCAGGCGCTGTCCAATTCGGGCACGAACGCGCTGGGCTACGGCGTGCATGATTCGTCCAGTAACTACGGGATCATTTTCGGCGGCACGTTCCGCAACAGTGTGGACGTGTACACGGACGGCACCGGGCAGGTTGATCCCGGCTCGGTGCAGACCCGATCCTACGGGCGCACGTTCAACACGAAGCTGATTGGTGTTCGGGCTGTGAATGTTACCGGCGTGGGGTTCTCCACCCACCACGACTCCGAGGGTGTCGAGTTCATCGGCTGCACCGCTCAGATGCCGGCTGACCGTCCCGGCTTCTCTTTGCGGGGGCGCGGGCATGCGGTGAAGTCCTGCACGGTGTACGGCGGCAACGTGGGCGTGGAGCTGTTCACCGAGACGACGAACACTGCACCGGGCGAGACTCGCCGCATACACGTCACGGACCTGACCACACGGGGAACGAAAACCGTTGCCAGCGTGTTCATTCGCAAGGGCACGCACCCGAACCTGGATCAGCGGGACACGGAAACGTCGCTGGTGCTGGAGGGCGTGGACGCGACCGGCGCGGAGAAGTTCGTTTACGCTGTCAACGGTACGGTGGTGGCCCGCAACTCTACTGTGGAGTTCGCCGCCACTACCCCGCAGTCACCTGTGGAGCTGTCGAATGCGTGGCTGACGTTGGAGAATGTCACCCTCGACTTTTCCAAGGTCACCAGCACGACTTCCACCCAGCAGCGCGTCCTCTACTCGGTCGGAAAGGATGCAACTCAGCGGTCCCGGTTCACCGTGGACGGGCTGCGTATCCTGTCGAACGCCTACTTCAGCGGCAGGCTCGGTTCCGGCCCCATCGTCACCGACGCCTTCACCGATGTCCAGGCGCGGCGCATCGTCACGGATCGGGCGCTGAACAAGATGCCCGGCACGATTGCGGAGTTGCCGGGGAACGTTGTGCAGTGGACCGCCGAGGCATCCGGGGCTGCACCGTACGCCAGCTCCAACAGCATGGATTACGCGAACGCGGCGCTGGAGGGTTCACTGCATGAACTGTTCCGGTCCCCGGACCCGCAGTTGTTTCTCATGGTCACGATCAACGATGGCGCACCTAAGACGCTGGGAGTGTTGCCGCCCGGGAAGTTCAACGGGCAGCGGCTCACGATCTACACGGCGTCGGTCGGCGGGCAAACCCTGACCGTCAAGCACGGCCCCACCTATGGCACGAACTTCCCCGGCTTCACCGATATTGTGCTGGGCACGGACACACAGTTGAACCTTGTGTGGATCGGCAGCCGCTGGCGGAAGGTGACCTAGCGGCGCGGGAAACGGAATAGCAGGTTGGTGGCAGGCACGGCTTGCGTCACAACGACGACGGCCCAGCCTGCCGCCAAACCTGCCGCAATCTCGACCGCCAGGACAACGGCCACGGAGTCTGTGAACCGTTCCGCGAGGGCTGCGGAGACGATCAGCACCGGGTAATGCATCAGGTAGAACACCAGCGAGTTCTCCCCAATGAACCGCAGCGGTGCGCTGAACCGTGTCGGCGGAACCCGCCGCGCCAAGGTGATCGCACCCAGCAGCGCCAAGCAGATAGCGGGGATGGTCAGCACCTCATAGCGGATTTGTCCGAACGTGAAGGCAAGCACCACCACGGCGGCGAACCCGAACAGGGCCGCGACATGGGCGACACGGGAGGACAGCAGCCCCTCAAGGACCTGCGGGTGATCGGCGAGCCACACGCCCGCCGTGAAGAACAACCCCAGGAACCCGAAAATCCGCAGGTCCGTCCACCCCGCGAGGGAAGCGGCCGACGCCAACACGAGGTAACCGGACGCGGGCAGCCACGCCGGAACCTTCCGGGTCACCAGTGCGACCATGTAGAACCCCAGCAGGTAATACAGGAACCACAAATGCTCAATGGGATTATAGGCGGCCCGCACGATGTCTGTGGGTTTCCAGTTGTCCCCGGTGACCGGTGACGCCGCGACGAACAGGGCGACCATCAGCATCGACCACACAAGATAGGGCCAGCCAACGCCACGCAATTTCCCTGTGAGGTACTGGCCCGCACCCTTGCCCAGTGAGCGGGGCACCAGCAGCCCGGACAGGAACACCATCGCCGGCATCCGCAGCGGGGAAAAGATCTCATTCCATAGGCTCAACCATCCGGGCGGGACCGTGTCGTTTCGGATCACGGTTTCCGCGTGGAACAACACCACAAGGACGATGGCGAGGCCGCGCAGCAGGTCCATCCACCCCATCCGGGAAGTTTGGGCGCGGACAGGTGATGAAAGCTTTCCCCCGAGAGTCATGCGGGAATCCTACAGGATTCCAGGCAACCCGGACATGATCCCCATATCGGACTGCGTCATGAACGCATACACGAAAGCGCCCGCGACAAGCAGCGCGAGAACCGCGAGACAAATGTTCTGAACCGGGCGGCTCACACTGAACCGCCGCATGTACCGCCTAAACCAACCCAACGAAGACGCCCCTTGAAAGCAATAACCCAACAGGGCCAATTCTAGGGCAACTAACACCCGGATTAGTGCCGTGACTTTTCGCGGCCCAACAACACCCACACACCCGACCCGCGCACGCCTTGGAGGTACTACGTGTGGAAACAGCAGCGGCCGGAATCTTCGGCTCCCTCCTCGGCTCGCTGGGAGTCTTCGGCGGCATCCTCGCGCTCCTCGTCCTCCTCATCTTTCTCTGGATGCGCTGGTCACGAGAACTCCGCCAAGACACCGAAACGGCGATCGCACGCAAAGCCCGCGACCTCGACCGGAAAAACGCCGAGATTGCTGAGCTGCACGACGAGCGCGACGACCTCAAACGGGAGAACAAGGAACTGCAGGCCGAAAACCGGCGGCTCTACAGCGAGCTCATGGAATGCAAATACCCCGGCGTCAAGTTCACCGAGGCCACGACCGAGGAGCACCCATGACTGACGAGCCCGAACGCAGGAAACGCGCCATCTCCCTCGACAGGAAACGCGCCATCGTGACCGTGGGCATCATCATCACGGTCGCAGTCCTAATCTTCGGCTCCTTCGGTTGGGGCATGTTCGCTGCCCAACGCGCCGAACAGGCAGCATCCAACGCGCAGACGCTGGCCGAGCAGGTCAAGCAGGCGTGCGCCACCGGGCAATTAGTGGTGGACGACCGCAACCTCTGCGCCAAAGCCGACCAGGTAGCCGCTGAACCAGCCCAACCCGTCGCCGGACCACCCGGACCCCAAGGCCCACCCGGGCCCGCAGGAACAGACGGAGCTGACGGCGTCAACGGGGCAGACGGAGCGGACGGCAGCAACGGATCCAACGGCAGCGACGGCGACCCCGGACCCGCCGGAATGGACGGCACAGACGGGACGGACGGCCAAGCCGGCCCGGCAGGAGCCGCAGGAGCCACCGGAGCGGCCGGCATGGCAGGCACAAACGGCAAGGACGGCGCCGCCGGAGCAACAGGGGCAACCGGCGCACAAGGACCACCCGGCCCCGCGGGCAAAGACGGAGCACCCGGCAAAGACGGCGCCGACTCCACCGTCCCCGGCCCACCAGGCAAAGACGGAGCCAACGGTGCAGACGGCATCAGCATCGTCTCAGTCGAATGCGTCGGCAACGGCGACTCGTCCCACTGGGTTGTCACCTTCTCCACCAACCAGATCCAAACCAGTGACGGACCCTGCCGCCTCAACCCCATCCTCCCAACACCCTAGGAGCCCAACATGGCACGACTGCCCGGCATGACACCGGCGCCGATCCCCGAAGAGCCGGACGAGCCCGACCACCACGACCACTACCTGTCCGATGAACAGTGGGGTCGGGTGCTGCGCGACGCCAAAGCCATCCGCGCCGAGTCGGACGAATCCGAAACGGACTACGAGGAACAGGACTTCGACGAAAGCGAGCTGAGCTAAATGGTCGCACCCGTCGTCAACCTACCCTCGGACAAGCACTCAGGCATCTCCGGGCTGGACACACAGTTGTTCTGCCAACACTCCGGAGAAACCCCCCTCCGCGGCGGCTATGCGGAATCACTCACCCGCAACAACAACGCCGACCCCAACTGGCAGGCGTCCTGGCCCTCATTCGTGGACCCCATCGCCCGCGTCCGGCAGATTGCATGGCCGAATAGCGCATGGACTCAGGGCTACGCCAACAACCGCGCCGTGGGCCTTGAGTGCGCCGGCTACGCACACTTCACCGCCGCGCAGTGGCTCACCGCCGAGGGCGTGAAGCAGCTCGAGAATCTAGCCCACGAATGGGTCTACTACTGGAAACTCGAAGAAGCCGCCGGCAACAAGATCCCGCTGCGCTGGCTCACCGACGCCGAGGTTGCCAAGGTCATGGCCGGCAACCGGGACATCAAAGGATTCTGCACGCACCGGCAGATCGACCCCGGCAGCCGATCCGACCCCGGCCCCAACTTCCCCTACGGTCGGCTGCTCAACCGCATCGCCGAACTCCTCGGCAAAACCAGCGCAACCGCAGCATCCACAACCAAGCCCACCCCAATCCAGACAGATTGGTTCGACACCTTGGACGAGAAGACCCTCACCAAAATCCTGGACACCCGCATCGACGCCGGCATCCAGCGCCTCCTCAACTACGACAACACAACACGCTCCGACCGCACCCTCTACGCGCTCCTCATCGACGGCGGACTCAACGCCACCGACGCGAAGAAGCTCATCGAGGCTGTACGCAAAGACGTGGCCGACATCAAAGCGCAGAACGCCGGACTCACCGCCGCTGTGACCGCGCTGGCCGAAGCAAAAGGCATCGACCCGGCCGCCATCACCAACACTGTGGAAACGTCCGTTAGAGACGCGCTGGCCGGCCTCAGCATCACACTCACCACAGAAGACGCCCCCGCCCCCAACGAGAAAGCCGAGGCCAACTAATGGCAGGGAAGTACGAAGCCGAAGGAACCGGACTGTCCGACTGGGTCACCCGCAAGAACATTTACACGGCCGCCATCGTCGTCGGTGCCGTCGTTCTCGCCGCGGCCATCACGTTCGGGCTCCTCACCCTCGAGGATGTCCAGTCATTCATCGACCTGGCGCTGCGACTGGTTAGCATCCTCGCCGGCATCGCGGTACTCGTCACCGCCGCACTCGCCCGCGCCAACGTCGAACCACCCGCACGGACACCCGAACGCTAGACCCACAAGCGCCCCCGAACCAACACGGTTCGGGGGCGCTATTTTTGTGCCCGAAATCAGGCGACTTCTACGGCTGGCAGCATCTCCAGTGCCTTCTCTGAAATCTCCGCGCCCCTGAAATGGGCGTCCGGCATGAGATGCGAGTACCTGTCAACCGTCGTTGTGATGGACTCATGCCCCAAGCGTCGGGACAGCTCATTGATCTGCATCCCGTGCGCCAACATGAGCGATGCATGAGTGTGTCTCGCGTCGTGGATCCGCGGCCGATTGCCCCGGCCTTTCGGGTAGCCGAGACTGTCCAGCCCTTTGGCCCAGAACTCATGGAAGGTTGAGTGGCGAATAGGTCCACCGTAGGACGTGACAAATACCAACCCATGCGGCCCGGCCTTCTCCACCAGCGGCCAGATCGTTCGGACGACCGAGTCCGCAAGCGATACCGAGCGCCTGGACTTCTTAGTTTTCGGCGGCCCGATGTAGAACCTGTTGTCGTCGTTCCGCTTCCACGCCCTCTCCACTCGCACGACTGGCGGATCCGCCCGCAACTGGAAGTCTGAACCCTTCAATGCCGTCGCCTCGCCAAACCTCATCCCGGTCCCGAATAGGAACAGCACGAAAGCGCGGTAACGCTCCGGCATGGCACCGACGACCCGCAACGATTCCGGCCCAGTCAGGAAGTTCATCTTCTCCTCAATGGCGTTATCGTCCGGCAGGTCGATCCACTTGCACGGATTGTCGCCGCGCCACTTCTTGCGGATCGAAGTTTCCATCGTCGCTGAGAGTGTGCCGTGATGGTTGGCTATCGTCTTCGCGGACATGCCCTTCGCTTGCATCTCGCGGATCCACATGACGATGTCCTCATGCTCGACCGCCGCCACGGGCAGCTTGCCCAGCCTGCCGCTGAAGTGGTTGTCAATCGCCCGCCGGTAGCGCCTGAGTTGGTCCGGGCCGGCACGGGTCAGCATCTCGATATGCCGCGCCATTGCTTCGGCCAGCGTCGGCCCGCCCATGTTGGCCTTCTCCAGCAGCGTCCCTACCGCCGTAAGTGAGTTCCCGTTGGACTCCACGAGCCGCTTGAAGTTCCTGGCCTCCTCCGGGCTGCCTACCGGATATGAGGTTTGTTTGCCTGTTTCACTGTCTCGCCACAGCACGGCGAAGACGCTTGTGCCGTCTGCCCGCTTGCGTTCTCTGATGCTTGCCATACCTCTAGTATCCAATCGGAAGGTAGGAAAAGACTAGGAGGCAGGGTGGCCTGTCAACATAAATGCCGATCCTGTCAACATGGCAAAAACGAGTCCCCCGGAATCCGCTAGATTCCGGGGGACTTTCGCTATTCAAAACGCGGAGGATGGGGGATTTGAACCCCCGAGGGCGTTAACCCAACACGCGTTCCAGGCGTGCGCCATAGGCCGCTAGGCGAATCCTCCAGGTGATTGCTCATGAAGAGCAGATACTAGGATACCCGACCGGGGCGAAAGTAACGAATCGGGTGACGCCCTCCCCGCCGGCATCCCCTGCCGGAACCCCTTCCACCCCGCCACCAGCCCCTCGAAACGGTCGGTTCCCGCGTGGCAGACTGGCCGCCATGGAGCCCATGGACTGCCTGGTCATCTATGTCCCGACCGACGCCGCACCCGCGGTCCGCCGGGCGATCGGTAATGCCGGCGCGGGCCGGCTCGGCAACTACTCGCACTGCTCGTTCAGCGCGGAAGGAACCGGCCGCTTCACCCCGCTCGCCGGAGCCACCCCGGCCATCGGCGCCGTCGGCACTCCGGAGGAGGTAGCCGAGACCCGGATCGAGGCGATCTACCCGCGCTCCCTGCGCCCCGCCGTCGTTGGTGCCGCCGTGGAGGCCCACCCCTACGAAACCCCCGCGTTCATGACCTTCCCGATCGACGTCAGCCTGCCGCCGGATGCCCGGGAAGGGGCCGCGGACTGAGCCGATTTCGGCCGCCCGTTTATCTCGGGTAAACTGTTTGTCGGCCCCTCATGTGGTGTCATCCTGTGAACTCCCCCAGGACCGGAAGGTAGCAAGGGTAAGCGGGCTCTGGCAGGTGCATGAGGGGTCTTTTCCGTCTGTCCACATGCAGCCGGCCGGAAGTGAAATGCCCCTACTGCAACCGATAGGGTTCTTACTGTGAGTACAGCCCTTTACCGCCGCTACCGCCCCGATTCCTTCGCGGACGTCATTGGGCAGGAACACGTCACCAACCCGCTGATGGCGGCGCTGCAGAAAAACCGGGTCAACCACGCCTACCTCTTCTCCGGCCCGCGCGGCTGCGGCAAGACCACCTCGGCCAGGATCCTGGCCCGCTGCCTGAACTGCGCCAAGGGCCCGACGCCGGAGCCTTGCGGCGAGTGCGACTCGTGCCGCGAGCTGGGGCGCGGCGGCCCGGGCAGCCTGGACGTCATCGAGATCGACGCGGCATCCCACGGCGGCGTGGACGACGCGCGCGACCTGCGCGAGCGCGCCACCTTCGCCCCGGTGCGCGACCGCTACAAGATCTTCATCATCGACGAGGCCCACATGGTCACGTCGGCCGGCTTCAACGCGCTGCTGAAAATCGTCGAAGAGCCGCCGGAGCACATCAAGTTCATCTTCGCGACCACCGAGCCGGACAAGGTCATCGGGACCATCCGCTCGCGCACCCACCACTACCCGTTCCGACTGGTGCCGCCGGAACCGCTGATGCAGTACCTGGAGCTGCTCTGCAACCAGGAGAACGTGCCCGTGGCTCCCGGCGTGCTCTCACTGGTGATCCGCGCCGGCGGCGGTTCCGTGCGCGATTCGCTCTCCGTGCTGGACCAGCTGATGGCCGGCGCCGGAGCAGCCGGGCTGGACTACGAGCTGGCCGTCTCCCTGCTCGGCTACACCCACGCTTCGCTGCTGGACGACGTGGTGGACGCCTTCGCCGCCGCGGATGCCTCCACCGTCTTCAGCGCGGTGGACCGGGTTGTCCAGACCGGGCATGACCCGCGCCGCTTCGTCGAGGACCTGCTGGAACGCTTCCGCGACCTGATCATCGTCAAGGCCATGCCGGAGAGCGCGCACACGATCCTGCGCGGCGTACCGGAGGACCAGATCGCCCGGATGCAGACGCAGGCCCACCAGCTCGGCGCCTCCGAACTCTCCCGCGCGGCGGACATCGCCAACGAGGCGCTGACCGAGATGACCGGCGCGACGTCCCCGCGGCTGCACCTCGAACTGCTGTGCGCCCGGATCCTGCTGCCCGCGGCGGACCAGGCCCAGCGCGGCGTGGCGGCCCGTGTCGACCGGATCGAACGCCGGCTCTCCTACGCCGGCGACGTGCCGGAGGCTCCCGTTTCGGCGGGCGCCGGTGCCACTAACGACGGCGGGGCCTCGCCTTCCGCGTCCGGCGCGCCGGGCTGGGGCGGTGCCGCGTCCGCGGGCTCCGGGGCCGCGCAGGTCCGCGAGATGCTCCGTGCGGCCCGTTCCGGCGGGCAGGCCGCCGAATCCCAGCAGGCCCAACGGCCCACCGTTCCCGCCGCAGCGCAGCCCGCCGCCCAGCCGGCTCCCGCGGCCGTTCAGCCGGCTCCTGCCGCCTCCGCCCCGGAGCAGTCGGCGCCGGCCGCCTCTGCGGCGGCGCAGGCAGCACCCGACGCTGCTGCCCCATCGGAACCGGCCGCCCCGCAGGCACCCGGCGCCCCCGAACAACCCGCGGCCCGGACCGCCCAAGCCGAGCAGGGCTGGAATTCTGCGCCCGCGCAGCAGGACCAGCGGTCCGCAGCGGAACCGCAGCGCCAGCAGGCTTCCCCGCAGCGCCAGCCAGCCTCCCCGCAGCGCCAGTCAGCCTCCCCGCAGAGCCCCGCCGTGCCCGAGCCCGCCACCGACTCGTCCCGCGACTGGGGCGGAGCCTGGGGCGTTGTCCCGGAGCCCGAGCCCGCGCGGGCCGCCCCCGATTCCATGCAGCGGCCGGAAAGCCAACCGAATGACGGCGGCCGGCCCGGTGGACTGGCACAGCAGGCGCCTGCATCCCAGCCCAACCCGATGGGCCAGGCACCGCAGAACCAGCGGCCGATGGCGCCGCAGAACACCGGCCGGCCAGCCGGTCCTGCAGCCGGCCAGCAGCAGCCGCGCCCCGTCGACGGCGACCGCGCAGCCGGACCGGCACAGCAGCAACGGCCCGCTGCGCCCCAGAGTCCCGCGGAGCAAGCCGGACCGAGCCAGCAGCCGACGCCGCCCCAACAGCCCGCCCAGCCGTCCGGCCCCGCGGCGGCTCAGCAGCAGCCGCGCCACGATGCCGGCCAGCAGGCGGGTCACCCGCGCTCCGGCGCGGCAGGATCGGTCGAGATGTTCCGCCGCGCCTGGCCGGAAATCATGGACGTCCTGAAGTCGGAGAAGAAGTTCCTCTGGATGACGGTCGAGCCCAATGCCTCACTGGCCGGCTTCGACGGCCGGACCCTGACGGTCGCCTTCTCGAACACCGGCGCCATGACGGCATTCTCGAGCAAACAGGAGAACGCTGGCCTGCTAAGGCAGTGCATCTTCAAGGTACTCGGGACCGACGTCCAGCTTGATATCACGGCCGGTGGCTCCGGGTCGGCGGGTGAGTCCGGCCCAAAAGCCGCTAGCCGGCCCCAGCCGGCAGCCGGTCCGCAACACCAGCCTGCCACTGCACCATTCGCTGCCTCCAACCCGGTAAGCACGGCTTCCGACGAGCCGCGGACAAACGCCCCGGCTCCGGTCGACGACGCGCTGGCCGCGGCCACCCGGGCTCCCGCTCCGGCTCCGGTCCATGAGCCGACTCCGGCCAATGCCCCTGCGTCCGGCCCCGCCCCGGCTGACGGTTACGGTGCTTCCGGCTCGGGTTCACCCAGCGGATCGACAGCGCCCGGCGCCATGTCTGCCGGCTGCCCCCCGTCGCCTGCCTACTCGGCGGCAAGTGCGACCTCGGCTGCGAGCGCCAACTCCCCCGGCATGCCGGGCCCAGCAGCGCCGTCGTCGGCCCCCTCGGCCGCGCCTACCGGCATGCCTCAGAGTTCTGCCGCTTCTGCTGCTCCGGCATCGACAAGCCAGTCCGCCCGGACAGCACCTGCGGCCCAGAGCACAGCGTCGACGAACTGGTCATCCAGCCCTGCCCCATCGACGGTTTCGGCATCGACCGGCCAGTCTGCGCACACCGCACCTTCAGCTCCCTCGGCAGCCTCCGGATGGTCGAGCCAGTCCGCCCACACGGCGTCGTCGGGCCAGTCGGCGAACACGGCGTCGTCCGGCCAGTCCGCCCAGACAGCGCCCTCGGCCCAGAGCGCGGCGTCGGCGAACTGGTCACCCAGCTCGGCTCCGTCTGCCGCGAGTGCGGACTCTGCAAGCGGTATGCAGCACGCCGGCGCAGGTGCACCCGCTCCGGCCCAGGTGCAGACTCGTCCCGTGAACGTGCCGCCGCCCGTGCCTGGCGAACAGCCCGTCTTCGCGCACCTCGCCAACCGGCAGCCCCAGGCCTCCCAGCAGCCAGCCAAGCCGGCGCAGCCGAGTAAGCCGGCCGCGTCTGCGCAGGAAGGCCGCGTCTGGGAACCGCCCCGGTCTGCCGCACCGCCGAAGAACGAGGGACAGGTGTGGGAACTGCCGCATGCGTCCCCGGAGGCCGCGTCGGTTCCGTCGTCGCCCTATGACGACATCCCCTTCGCCGACGAGGAGCCGCCCTCGGACGAGTGGGACGGCCCGCCGCCGGAGGATCCGGGCTTCGGCCGCCGGATGCCTCAGGCCGCCCCGGCCCGGAACGTATCGTCACCAGCCCCGGCCCAGCCGCCGGTTAGCGGACCCGCCGCGGCCGCGGCCCCGCCGTCGTCGGTCAACCGCCCCGTTGCCGCTGCGCCCGCCGCCACCGCACCTGCCTCCCCCATGCCGCCCGCGCCCGAAGCGGTCCCCGCGCAGCCCGAGCCGGGCAAGCCGATGAGCCGCTACCAGATGCTGCTGCAGCAGGCCCGGGCGGCCGAGGCGCGGAACCGTCCGGCGGAACCGGCCCAAAACGGTCAGCCCGGTGGCATAAGCTTGAGCTACGTCGAGGACATCCCCAGCGAGGACGATGTAGCCATCGAAGATTCCGGGCTGGTGGGCCGCGCCGCGATTGAGCGGATTCTGGGCGGCCGGCTGGTGGAAGAACGGAGCCTCGACGGTTCCTAAAGCAGGTCAGGAGATTGAGGATCAGTGTACGAAGGCGCCGTCCAGGAGCTAATTGACGAGCTCGGCCGGCTCCCCGGCATCGGGCCGAAGTCGGCGCAGCGAATCGCCTTCCACATCTTGGAGGCGGATCCGGAGGACATGAAGCGGCTCTCCGAGTCGATCACGAACGTCAAGGAGCGCGTGAAGTTCTGCTCGGTCTGCGGCAACGTGTCCGAGCAGGAAACCTGCAACATCTGCCGCGATCCGCGCCGCGACCCGACCGCGATCTGCGTCGTGGAGGAGTCCAAGGACGTCATCGCGATCGAACGCACCCGGTCCTTCAAGGGGCGCTACCACGTGCTCGGCGGCGCGATTAACCCGATCGGCGGCGTCGGCCCCGAGCAGCTGCGCATCCGCGAACTGCTCAACCGCCTCTCGGACGGCCAGATCCAGGAAATCATCATCGCCACCGACCCGAACCTCGAGGGCGAGGCCACCGCGACCTACCTGGCCCGGATGCTCAAGACCATCGGCATCACCGTCAGCCGGCTCGCCTCCGGGCTGCCGGTCGGCGGCGACCTGGAGTACGCGGACGAAGTGACGCTGGGCCGTGCCTTCGAAGGCCGCCGCAACCTGACCTAGGCAAAGCACGACGGCGGACCGGCACGTTGCGTCCCGGTCCGCCCGACTGCCTGCCCTACACGGACGCGTTCACGGCAGTGCACGATGGCGCGGCAGCCGCCAGATGCGCACCGACGGCGTAGGCGCGGACCACAGCCGAGCCCAGCGTGGCCCCGCCGCCCGGATAGTTGTTCCGGAAGACTCCCGCGGAGACATTTCCTGCGGCGTAGAGCCCCTCAATCGGGAGCCCGGCGCGGCCCAGCACCCGCCCGTGCAGGTCGGTGGCCAGTCCACCCGACGTACCCAGCACACCGGCGCGGAGCGGAACCGCGAAGTACGGCCCCCGGCGCAGCGGGGCCAGGCAGGGGTTCGGGTGATTCGATTCGTCTCCGAGGAACCGGTCCTGCGGGGTGGCACCGCGCCCGAATTCGGTGTCCACGCCCTGCTCTGCATCCGCATTGAAGCGGTCCACGGTCTGCTGCAAGGCGGCGGCATCGACGCCGATAGCCCGCGCGAGTTCACCGATGGTTTCCGCCCGCGTCATCCAGTCCTCCGGCTGTCCCGGCGTGGAACCGGCCAGCGGGTATTTATCCAGGTAGTCCGAGTCGAAAACGAGCCACGCCGGATTGTTCTCCTGGCGCAGCGAATGGGGATCGATGTTCGCCAGGACCCGGCTGGCGTCATGGTAGTTCAACGCTTCGTTGACGAAACGCCGGCCCGACGCGTTGACCGTGATGGAGCCGGGAAGGGTCATCTCCACGTTGCCCATCCTGCCCGACGGCTTGCCGTCATAGCTCTGCCGCGGCGGCGTGAGGACGGGAACGCCCCACACTGCAGTCATGTCCGCCACGGAGGCACCGGCGGCAAGGCCAAGCTCCATGCCGTCGCCTTCGTTGGAGGGAGCGCCGATCGGGACCACGGTCAGGGGCAGGAAAGCGCGGCGGAGCCGTTCGTTCCACTCGAAGCCGCCCGAAGCAATCACTACGGCGGCGGCACGGACCGAGGCCGCACCGCCGTCGACCTCTACCGTCCACCCACCGTCTTCACGGCGGAACAGGTCCGTCACCGGAGCTGCGACGGCAATCGTCACGCCCTTGTCCAGAGCGCTGGCGGCGAGGCTGCCCGCCAAGGCGCCGCCCATGGTCCGCACACCTGTGGCGGCGCGTGCGCTGAGCAGGTCCGGGTCGGGGGCACGGCCATTCAGCTCATCACGTTCCGCCATCGTGAGCAGCGGGAAGTACGACGACGGGCGAACCAGATCCGCAAGGCCGGGATGGTCCGGAGCCGAGAAAGCCTGGTTGTCCAGACCGCGCCCGCCGTTCGCCGCGCCCACCCACTCCATGTGGTAATCGGGGCGGGCCAGCGGCGTCAGCGACACCCGCGTGCACCGGTCCAGGTAGTCGACGGCTTCGGGTGCTGTGCGTACATACCAGTCGATACTCTGGCCGTCCATGACATGTCCGGCGGCGGCACGGAGGTAGGCAACCCCGGCCTCATGGGAGTCGCTGAATCCTGCCTCCGCGGCAAGACGGTTGTTCGGAACCCAGATGACGCCTCCGCCGGCCGCGGTGGTGCCTCCGAGCTGGCGCGCCTTCTCCAGCACCAGGACCGACAGGCCGGCATCCGCGGCCCGGCAGGCTGCCGTGAGCCCTGCGGCCCCGGAGCCCATCACCACGACATCGTAGTCCGGGGCGATCTCTGCAAGGGCAGCGGCGGGACTTGTCCGGGACGTGGTCATCGTGCCTCCACTACTTGGCGGGCTTCTGCGGGGACGGTGTCTGCGGCGGGGAGATCCACCACGATCTTGCCTGCCTGCTCGGCCGGATCGGACATGGCTTGGAACGCTGCGCTGATGTCAGCCAGCTGGAAGCGGTGCGTAACCAAACGGCGCACCTGGTCCTGGTGGGCTGCGATGAGGCTCAGTGCGTCGGGAATCAGGTTGCGGCTGTTGCGGCTGCCGCGGATGTCCAGCTCCTTGAACGGCACGTCCCTCAGGGAGAGCTGGGCGGACCGGGTGGAAATGCCCACCTGGACGATGCGGCCGGTCGGGGCCGCGAGGCGAACTGCGTTCTCGAAGGAAGCCGGAACCCCGGTGGCTTCGATGACCAGCGTGGGACCGGCGGCAGTACACGCCCGGTCGAATGCCTGCTGCTGGCCGGGCGTGGGGAAAGGTCCCGCGCCCACCAAGAACCCGGTGGCTCCCAGGCTTTCCGCCAGCTGCAGGCGGGACGGCACGGTGTCCGCCGCCAGCACGGCGACGCCCAGTTCCGCCAGGTACAGGGTGGCAAACAGGCCGATCGGGCCGCAGCCAAGTACCAGCGCCGTCTCGCCGGGCACCGGTTCGCCGCGGTTGACGGCCTGCATCGCGATGGATGCCGGCTCGCCCAAGGCAGCGAGCCCGAGCGGAAGTCCCTCGGGCAGGACGCAGAGTTTGTCCAGGGGGACGCGCACCAGTTCCGCCAGGGCCCCGTCCTCATAGCAGCCAAGGCAGGATATCGATTCACAGACGTTGTAGCGGTCGGCCCGGCAGGGGCCGCATTCGCCGCAGTAGACCATCGGGCTGACGGCGACCGGCGTTCCCGGTGCAGGAGCCGCGGGATCCTCGGCGGCGGGCCAGACCTCTTCGACGATGCCGGAGAACTCGTGTCCCTGCACCAGCGGCAGGCCTGCGGGATAGTCGTCGTCCCAGATGTGCAGGTCGGTGCCGCACAGCGCAACGTGGTGGACCCGAACCAGTGCGTGGCCGGGCAGCGGGGCCGGACGGGGGTCCTCGCGCAGTTCGATGGTTCGGCGGGCGACAGTGTGGGCGCGGAGCATCAGAGCTTGTCCTTTCCGAAGAACACGTCCCAGCGAAGGACCGAGCGCTTGGCGATGAGCCCTTCCTCTGCGAATGGGTCGCCGTCCATCAGCGTGAGCACGTCCTGCTCGTCGTCGCCGGTCACCACCAGCAGGGCGCCGGCGCCGCTGTCCACCGGCCCGCTGATGCGGAGGCGGCCGTCGTCGTACTGCTGCTGGAGGAATTCGACGTGGCGGGGACGGACCTCGTCACGGGCTGGCGCCGTAGTGGCATCGTAGGTGTAGCTCAGGGCAAAAGCGGGCATGGTTTTCCTTCCGATCTCTGGAATTCAGCGCACGACGGCGGAGCGCGCCGGCGCGGTGTGGTTATCTTCGTAGGTGGTTGCGCCGGCAAGGTGGCGACCGGCGACGTAGCCGAAGGTCAGGGCGGGGCCAAGATTGATGCCTCCGGCCGGATAGTGGCCGCCCATGACGCTCGCCTGGTCGTTTCCCGCCGCATAGAGGCCGGGGATGGGCCGGCCGGCGCCGTCGAGCACTCGAGCTTCGCCGTCCACGTCGATGCCGGCGAAAGTACCGAAGCTGCCGGGCACCACCTTCACGGCGTAGAACGGCCCCTTCTCGAGCGGTGCCAGCGAAGGATTGGGGCCTGCCTTGGGGTCGCCGCCGTAGCGGTTGAACGCGGTTTCGCCCCGTTCGAAATCCGGATCGGTTCCGTTGCGGGCGTGGGCATTGAACCGCTCGACCGTCTCCCGCAGCCCGTCCGGGTCGATCCCGCATTCGACCGCCAGCTCCACCACGGTGGCACCTTTCTTGAGGTAACCGGACCGCAGATAAGGAAAGAGCGGCACGGGCCGCGGCTTGGCCATGCCGAGGGGGTACTTCCGGACAAAGCGGGCGTCGGCAATCTGCCAGGACTCGACCGGCTCGCCGTCCGGCGTCGCTTCGATCAGGGCGTCCACATAGTCGTAGTAGCCGTTGGCCTCGTTGACGAACCGCTTGCCGTCGCGACGCACGCCAATGCTGCCCGGCTTAGCCCGGTCCATGATGTGCGGGAAGATACCAGTCCGGCCGTTCCGGTAGGGCACCAGCGAGACCGGGCACCAGGCAGCGGCGGACTTCAGGTCCGTCCTAAAGCGGGCGCCCACCTCCTGCGCCATGGACAGCCCGTCACCTCGGGCTTCGTCGGGGGCAAGGCTCCAGTGCTCGCGCCCGGTCGGAGTCTTAGGGAAAAGCCGGCGCCGGCGTTCGATGTCCTGGGGGAAGCCCCCGGTGGCGAGCACGACGCCGCGGGCGGCGTTGATGGTGCACGGACCTTCCGGGCCTTCGACGATGGCCCCGACGACGGCGCCGGAATCGTCCGTGAGCAGTCTGCGGGCAGGGGTCGAGACCAGGATGTCGACGCCGAGGTCATCGGCAGACTTCAGCAGCCGTCCCGTCAGCGCCGTACCGTTGACCAACTGCATGTTGCGGCGGTGCACCAGCAGGTCGAACAGATGCGGCAGGAAGCGCTTGGCGGCATGGAGCAGGCCGGGAATGCTGCCGTGGGAAGCGGAGAGGAACTTCGCCAGGTCCGGCCCTGCCATGATGCCCATTCCAAGGAACGAGGTTTCATACAGCTGGTGGCGCATCTTGGCACGCAGCTCGGGCCTGATCTTCCTCGCGTTGAAGGGCGAGGGGCCGACGGAACGGTGCCCGGTGCCGGCACCGGGCGTCTTCCCGTAGATGTCGTTGATCTTCGACCCGGGTGTGAATTCCAGGCTGGTCTGCTTGTGGAAGAATCCCACCATGTGGGGCACTGCTTCGAGGAAGGCTTCGACGCGCTCGGCGTCGTAGTGCTCCCCCAGACGATGCCGCAGGTAGGTGCGGAACTCCTCCCGGTCTTCGTCGACGCCGTCGGCCTTGGCCAAGGGGTTGCCTGGAGTCCAGGCCCAGCCGCCGGACCAGGAGGTGGCGCCGCCGCAGACTGCCGCCTTCTCCACCACGGTGACCTTCATTCCGTGGTAGGCGGCCGTCACTGCGGCGGCCAGGCCACCGGCCCCGGACCCGATGACAAGGACATCGACGTCAAGGACCGGCTCATGCGTAGGGGCGCTCATCGAATGGGCTCCGTTTCAGTAAAGGGGTGGATGGGGAAGTCCTAGCTAGTGGCCATAGGTGTCGGCATCGAGCCGGGGGCCGGCCCCGGTGTCCAGGGTGTCGATTGCGGCGCGTTCGCCGGCTGTGAGGGAGAAGCCGAAGACGTCGAGGTTCTCAAGCTGGCGGGCGTCGCTGGCGGACTTGGGGACGGCGATGCGTCCGGAATCCAGATGCCAGCGGAGGACCACCTGTGCCGGCGTCTTTCCGTAGGCGGCCGCGGGCTCCACGATGGCCGGATGCGACAGGAAGTCTCCGCCCCGTCCCAGCGGGCTGTAGGCCGCCGTTGCGATACCGAGCGACGCGTTGTGCACCAGTTGGCTGCGCTGCAGATGATGCGGATCCACCTGGACCTGGTTGACCGCAGGTTTCAGTCCAGCGTTGGTTACGGCGTCCAGGTGGGCGGCCTTGAAGTTCGAGACACCCCAGCTGCGCAGCAGTCCTTCGTCCACCAGGTCCTGGAGCCCGGCGCAGGTTTCGACGTAGCGGTCCACCTGCGGATTCGGCCAGTGCACGAGGAACAGGTCGAGGTACTCCAGGCCCAGCCGTTCCAGCGCCTGACCGTAGGCGTCGCGGGCAGCGGTGCGGGAATGCCCCGACACGCTCAACTTGCTCGTGACCCATAGCGCCCCGCGGTCCACGCCGGACCGGCGGATTCCCGCTCCCACCGCATCCTCATTGCCGTACTTCTCCGCCGTGTCCAGATGGCGGTAACCGTTGGCGATGCCGCGGGCGACGGCGTCGGCCGCGTCCTCTCCAACGAGGGGCCACGTGCCCAGGCCAATCATGGGAATGCGTGCGCCGGAAGCGATTTCGAGGCTGGCCTGCGGCGCGGTCCTGCTCATTGTCATGGTTACTCCTCAAGCCTTCCGTTCGATGACCGCGGGGTGCAGTGCTGCAGCCTCGGCAAGCACCCGGTCCGCCGATGCCTTGAGCCGCCGCGCCCAGGAAAGCTCTCCGACGCTGGCAACAGCCGAGTCGGAGGGCGCTTCGACGCTCACCGGCAGTTCCGGAGGCAGAGCCGCGATGACCTCGGCGAGGCCGAACTGTCCTTCTCCGGGCACACCGCGCTCGACGCGGGACTCGAGCACCAGTCCCTCGCGGTCCGCCGGAGGCTGCCGTGGCCCGTCGCACAACTGGACCAAGGGCACCAAGCCGGCGGCGGCAGCCAGTTCGTCCAGCGTGCCGCCGAACCGGTGGAAGTGGAGCGTGTCCACGATGATGCGGCAGCCGGTCTGGCGGGCCAGGTCGGCCGCGGCCGGAAGCGAGTTGATCGGCTGGTAGGAAATGGGTTCCAGCGTTGGCACGATGCCGTGGCTGCGTCCGTCTTCGGTCATCCGGGCCAGCGTGTCGGCGAGGCGAATGCGGTCCGGGTCGCATCCGGCAACCGTCAGCGAGCCGGCGCCCAGGGCCGCTCCCGCCTCCATCATCCGCAGCCACGCGTCGCGCTGGTCGCTGCCGTCCAGCAGCAGGAATTCGATGTCCCGGACCGCTACGCCGGTGTCCTGCATCCGAACGAGGGTTTCGGCCAGCATCGGCGAACCGGGCTGGAGGTCGTACGGCCGCTCCGCCCCGGTGACCGGACGAACCCGTGCCCCGATGAAATCGAATCCGGCCTGCGCCGCCAGCAGGACCAGGTCCGGCGGAGCCGTGCCGACGAGCGAGAGCTGGGCGATACCAAGGGCCCGCCGTCCCGCGCTCATCGTGCACCGCCCGTGGCGGCGAGGTCCGGTTCCGCCATCTGACGGGGCAGCGCGGGAGTGGCCCCGCTATCCGGATCAGCACCGGCGAGGCACGCAGCTGCCCGCTGTCCGGCGTCGTAACCGCTCTTAATGGCGTTGGAAGCGACGCCGGGTTTCTGGTCGATGACGGTTCCGGCCAAGGTCGTCATGGCTCCGGCGCCCTTGCTCAGCGCGGAGTCGCGGCCCTCGTGGCTGATCGCGGCGCTGAGCGGCAGCACCGACCGGGAGACGAGGAGCTCTCCGGGCGCTTCCAGCCATTCCTCTCCGCCCGGCCCGACCACCCGCACGCGCCCTGCGGCGAACTCGACGATGCGGGCATCCAGCAGAATCCGCACGTTGGGGTTTGCTTCGAGGCGCGGAACGGCCAGGATCTTGGCCCGGCGTCCGGCGTCCGGCGCGAGAACCTCCTGCGGGCCTACGAGCAATACTGCCGTCCCCCGGGCAGCGAGGGTATCCGCGACGCTCATGGCCACCGAGTCGGCACCCCACAGGGTCACTGCGGGCGGCGCAGGCTCGGTCCCGTCGAGGACACCCGGATGTGCGGCGAGCCAGTCACGGACGTCGCAAACTAGCGGGTGTCCGGCCCCGGCAAACGCCGGGACCGAGCGAATACCGCCGGTGGCGACGACGATTGCGTCGGCGTGGTGTTCAGCGGCCAGTGCGTCGAGGCGGTCGAGGTCGACCGTCGTGCCGAGGCGGACATCGATGCCCAGGCGCTCGTTCTCTGCGGCGGCCCACTCCGTGTAGCGGTGGAAGTCCGGCGTCGACTTCATCTGCCCGGCCCAGGCAAAGTCCCCGCCGATGCTGTCTCCTGAGTCAAGGAGGGCGACCGAAGCACCGGCTTCGGCAAGTTCCCGGGCCGCGGTCAGTCCTGCCGGCCCGGCTCCGACGACGACGGCGCGGGCTCCCGGACGCACGGCCGGGGTGGGGACGGGCACGCGGGAGCGGCCCACGGCGGGGTTGACGGTGCAGGTAACCTGCCCGACGCCGAGGTTGTCAATGCACACGTTGCAGGCGATGCAGGGCCGGTACCTTGCGCCGTGCAGGACGCCGCGGATGAAGCCCGGGTCGGCATGGACGGCGCGGCCGAGGGAGACGAAGTCGCACAGTCCCTCCGCCAGTACGGCATCGATGATCTCCGGGGAGTTCAGGCGGCCGGCCAGGCCGAGCGGCAGGCCATACCGCCGGTACGCACGGGCATACTCGCCCAGCACCCCGGGCCCCCACTCGCCGGATTGCACGATCCACTCTCCGGCCTCGTAACTGCCGGCAGAGAGGTCGATGAAATCCAGCCCCCGGGTGTTGACCTTGTCCATCACCGCAAGCTGTCCGGCCGCATCCAGTCCGCCGGGTACTCCCTCGATGACCGAAATCCGCATTCCGACAACTGCATCCGGCACACGGGCGCGGATCTCGTCGATGACCAGGTTCACGAAGGCCTCGCCCGCGGCGAACTCGTCCGTCCGCCAGTTGGTACGCGGGGACATGAACTGGTGGATCAGATAGCCGTGGCCGCCGTGGATATTGACCACGTCGAAGCCCGCCTCGACCGCGCGCCGCGCGGCTTCTCCGTAGGCAGCGGCCAGTTCACGGACTTCCGCTGTGGTCGGTTCGCGTGGCGTCTCGCCTCCGGCTATCGCGCAGGGCGACGGCGACGGGGCCACATTCCTGAACCCGGAGACCGCTTTCTGAGCCGTGCGGCCACCGTGGTTGATTTCGACGGCGGCGAGCGCACCTTCGGCGTGGACGGCATCGGTGAACGCCTTCAGGCTCGGGATGGTCGCGTCGGTGTGCAGGCCAAGCTGGTGCGTGCGGCCTTTGCCATCGGCACGCACGTAGGTCGCCTCGGTCGTGACCAGGCCGAGTCCGGCGCGGGCCCGGGTGACCAGGTAGTCGAGGTACTGCTCGGTCATGCGGCCGTCGGTGGTGCCGTAATTGCGCTCCATCGGCGAAGATGCGAGGCGGTTGCGCAGCACAATCGGGCGGCGCCCGTGGCGGCCGAGCTCAAGCGGACGGCGGGCCCGTTCGGATCCTCCGGTGAGGGTGGGTTTCATAATGTTCTCCTTGCAGATGCGAGGGCTGTTCAGCGGGCCGCGGCTACGGTGGCCGGCTGGGCAACAACGTCTTCCGGGGCCGTGGGCGCGTCCGCAGGGAACGGCGCGAAGCGGACCGGCATGCCGCTGCGGGCGGATTCGTAGACGGCCAGCAGGATCCGCAAGGCGTTGTTCGCGTCGCGTCCCGTAATTGCGGGGTCGGCGCCGTGGAGTACCGCAGTCACGAAGTCCCGGAGTTGGCTGGCATGGTGCGGGATCAGCTGGCCGTTGATGGCGGACAGCTCTACGTTCGGCTCGGCCCCCGCCGGATGCACCGCGGTGGAGTCGACGGTGCCGCCGGCGGCCATGATGGTGACCCGTCCGTCAGTGCCCTCGGGGAATTCGCTTAGTTCGGCGGTGGCCCCGGTGGACCCGGTGATCCGGATCTGCACGCCGAGGGACGGGGTGGCGGCCGTGCTCGCAGAGATCGTGGCCATACCGCCCGAGGTGAATTTGAGGACGGCGGTGGCCGAGTCTTCCACTTCGATGTTTCCGCGGTGCTTGAAGGTGTTGATTGCGCCGTAGACCTCGGAGATGCTACCCATGTACCACTGCAGCAGGTCGATGTAGTGGATCGCCTGCGTCATCAGCACGCCGCCGCCGTCGGTTTTCCAGGTTCCGCGCCAAGTGTCCTTTGCGTAGTAGCTCGGATCGCGGTGCAGCAGCACCGAGGCGTGGCCGAGCACGGGCACACCAAGCGTGCCGTCGTCTATGGCTGCCCGTATGCGCTGCGCGGCCGGCCAGAAACGCCGCTGGAAGAGGACCCCGAGCCTCACGCCGGCTGAGTCGCAGGCGGCGGCCATCCGTTCCGCCGCGGCGAGGTCGATCGCGATCGGCTTTTCGCACAGGACGTGGACGCCGGCGGCGGCGGCTTCGAGCACCACCGCTTCGTGGGTCGGGTGCGGCGTGCAGACGGACACGATGTCCAGGCCGAGGGCCAGCAGCGCGGAGACCGAGTCCACGGCGGCGCCGATGCTCCAGGCATCTGCCGTGCTGCGGGCACGTGCGAGGTCCACATCGCAGACGCCGACCAGCTCGACCGTCTCCAGGGCCGAGAATGCCGCCAGATGGTTGCGGCTGATCATGCCGCAGCCCACGATGCCGACCCGCAGCCTGCGCTGCTCCATGGGGACCTGCTGAATCACGGAAATCGCCTTTCGAAGTGGAATGTGTGGAGGGACACTTGCTGCTTTCAACCCTAGGAAGCGAAAAGTCTCCACGCCGGAGGTTGCCCGTTGAACGGAAAGCACCGCCGGACGAAGGCCGGACGGCCGCCGGTCTAGTAGGTAGCGCGACCGCCTGACAGGTCGAAAACGAACCCGGTGGTGTAGGAGGCGTCCGGCGAGACGATGTATTCGATCAGGGCAGCTACTTCCTCGGCCGTCCCAAACCGGCCCATCGGAATCCTGGCTGCCTGCTGCCGCTGCTGCTCTTCGGGCACTTCCAGGAACAGTGGAGTCAGGATGTTTCCGGGGGCCACAGCGTTCACTGTCACTCCGGCGCGGGCATATTCCTTGGCGAGTGATTTAACGAGGCCCAGGATGCCGGCCTTGCTGGCTGAGTAAGCCGACATGTTGGCGACTCCCTCTTTGCCTGCCGTGGAGGAAATATGGACCAACCGGCCATAGCGCGCTTCGGCCATGGCGGGCAACGCGGCCCGGGAAACGAGGAAGGCCCCGGTCAAGTTGATTTTGACGATGTGTTCGAAATCTTCCAGCGACGTCGTTGCGGCCGGGGCCACCGGACCGAGGACGCCGGCGCAGTTCACGACGGCGTCGAGCCCGCCCAGGGTTTTCCTGGCGGAGGCAACGGCCGTCTGGACCGAGCCAGCATCCGTCACGTCAATGGGCACTGAGAGGCCGCCGTTTCCGTCCGGCCAGCCTGCGGATGGAAGGTCGCCTGCGACAACGGCTGCACCTGCCTTCCTCAGTCGTTCCACGGTGGCCAGGCCGATACCGCTGGCCGCCCCGATGACTAGGCAGCGTGATTCTGCCATGGAGCTTGGTACTGTTCCTGGCTCGGCGCAGGTCATTTGGCGCCGTCCGGGCGTCCACCGACTTCGATAGCCGTGTCGCGGATCGCGGTGTCCTCCGCGCCGGCCGTACTGGCCGGCGTGCCGGCTCGTTCCCCGGAGCACTTCACGCCGAGCAGTTCGGTCGGAGTCCGGTACGTCTCCGGGCTGGCGATGGTCGCAACGGCGGAGACCAGGCAGGCGCCTGCGGCAAAGGCGGCCACCGGAATCCAGTTGGAGTGGTCGCCTCCGATGAGGGCCTCGGAGATCGCCGGGGCGAAACCGGCGAGCAGCAGCCCCAGCATGAGGCTGATCGCCATCCCGGAGTAGCGGACCTTGACCGGAAACTGCTCAGGGAAGTATGCCGGGTAGAGCGCATTCGAGGCGGTGTAGGCAACGCCGATCAGCAAGACTCCGGTCACGAAGATGAGCGGGATGTCCGCCGCCGACAGCGCCGAGAAGAACACGAAGATCATCACCATCTGCAGGACGAGTCCGCTTAGGAAGATCGGCTTGCGGCCGACGCGGTCCGAGAGCATCCCTGCGAGCGGGCCCAACGCAACCGCCGCCAGGTTGGCTACCGCGATGACGGTCAGCACCGTGCCCTTCTCAATGCCGGCGACCGATGTGGCGTAGGAGAGGGCGAAGACGTTGACGATCGTGTTGATGATGGTGAACAGCGACATGGCGGTGATGCGGACGACGGTGACCCAGTGATGCCGGAAGAGGCTGACCAGCGGCACCTTCACCACCTCCGCGCTCTCCTTGACCTCCTCGAAAACCTGGGGTTCTTCGAGCAGGCGCCGGAGTACCAGGGCAATGACGGTGACGACGGCGCTGGCGAGGAAGGGGATGCGCCAGCCCCACGCGAGCAGGTCCTCTTCCGGCATGGAGGCCACCGGAATGAAGACGAGGGTGGAGAGCACGATGCCGAACATGATGCCGCTCATCGTCCAGCTCGTGTAGAAGGCGCGCTTGTGGCCGGGGGCATGCTCGAGGGTGAGCGAGCTCGAGCCGGGCGATTCGCCGCCAGCGGAGAGCCCCTGCAGCAGCCGGAGAAGCACGATGAGGAGGGGTGCCGCCATCCCGATCTGGCTGTAGGTCGGCAGGCACCCGATGAGGAACGTCGATGTGCCCATTACCATGAGGGTGCCGAGCAGCACCTTCTTCCTGCCGAACTTGTCGCCGAGGTGCCCGCAGATGACTGCCCCGAGCGGCCGGGTCACGTACGCGACGCCGACCGTCGCAAAGGACAGCAGCATCGACGACGGACCGGGCGCGAAGAACAGCTCGCCGAAAATCAAGGCTGCGGCGGAAGCGAAGATGAAAAAGTCGTAATACTCCAGGGCGCTTCCCACGAACCCCGAGACGGCGGCAACCTTCGCATTGTTGCGGGGCCTGGTCGAGGCCGGCTTTGGCAATGACATGGTGTTCCCTTCATGTGGCGGACAGCCGAAGCAGCGTTGCCTCTGGGCAGTCCATGCTGTGATTGATGTTTTCCGCCAGGACCTTCCTCAGGCCGTTTGGCATGGCCCTGCCGCTTGGTTACGGCCGCGGTCCGGTTGGATCGAGGCGCCGGCAACCCGGCCCCCTGGTATCAGCGCCGCTTTCCCAGTTCCTGTAGAGGGGTGAAGGCGGTCTCCCGGGCAGTCGCAATGGCAATGCTGGATATGGCTGCACAGACCAGGGCAAAAACGACGACGGGGACCCAGCCGTTGATGCTGTCGCCGGCAAGCAGGGTGGCGATAGTCGGGGCGAAGCCCGTGAGGATCAGTCCGAACTGGTTGCCGATGGCCATGCCCGAGTACCGGACCGGCGCCGCGAACATCTCCGGGAAAAACACGGTCCAGACGCCGTTCCAGCAGGAGTAGAAGAGCGACATGTTCAGGAACCCGAAGAGGAACACCAGCCCGATGTTCTGCTGGCTGATGGCCCAGAAGTAGCCAAAGACCGTGAGCGAGCAGCCCACCGCCCCGAACAGCAGGACCGGCTTCCGCCCAATGTGGTCGGAGAGCCGTCCGGCCAGCGGGATGGTGAACATCGACAGGCCGACAGTCACGGCGTTGACCATCAGCATCGTGGCACGGTCTATCCCCACCTGCGGCCCGGTGGCATAGGCCAGGGCGTAGACGGTGAATATGGTCTGCATGACCGAGTAGATGGTGATCAAGACGATGCGCAGCACGTCCCGCCACTGCGTCCGGAGCACGATCATGGCCGGCGCCTTGGCCTCCTGGACCGCCCCGTCCTTGGCTTCCTCGAAGGCCGGAGTCTCGTCGAGCCGTGTGCGGATCCAGTAGGCCAGGACGAGCACCACCGCGGACAGCCAGAACGGCACCCGCCAGCCCCAAGCCATCAAGGCCTCCTCGGGCAGCGCTGCCACCGGGATGAAGACGAGGGTGGACAGGACCATGCCGGACGCGTAGCCCGTCATGACGAAGGACGTGAAGAAGCCGCGGCGTCCCTCCGGCGAGTGCTCGACGGTCAAGGTCGATGCCCCCGCAGACTCGGCGCCGGCGGAAAACCCCTGTGCCAATCGGCCGATGAGCAGCAGCACCGTGGCCCACCAGCCGACCTGCTCGTAGGTCGGCAGGAACCCGATCATCAGCGATGCCACGCCCATGATGACCAGCGTGATCATGAGCGCTTTCTTGCGGCCGACACGGTCGCCCACGTGGCTCATGACGATGCCGCCCAGCGGCCGGGCAAGGTAGCCGACGCCGAATGTCGCCATCGAACCGATCAGCGCGACCACCGGGTCGCCGCCCGGGAAAAACAGCTTGTCGAAAACCAGCGCTGCGGCAGTGCCGTAAATGAAAAAGTCGTAGTACTCGAGCGTAGAGCCGAGGAATGAGGCGAGTGCCGCCTTGCGCGGCTGGCGCCGGGGGCCCGGGTCGCCGCCGGCTTCCTCCAGATGCCGGTCGTGGTCAACCTCGGTACGGGAGCCGATGAAGGTCATGATGCCTCCGGTCGTCGGGCAGGGCACGATAAGGAAGGCGCCCTGCAGGGGAAGGGGAGCCGGAGCCTTCGGGCCGTTCCTGGCCGGGGACGGGGCCACTGCTGGTGAGCGGTGCGAGGCTGCGGTTCATGGGAGTGTTTGCGTGCCTCAACGCTATGCGACCGAGCTCACAGGCGGCGGGCAGTTGCCCGTTCAATGGAAAGATTTTGCCTCGTTGCGGCGGCAGGCCTATTACTGCATATCGCGTAACTGCATATCGCGGCCGTGAAGCCACGGCCGGGCGCCGTAGGGACGGCGTTCGGCACCCATGATCCGGGAGAGCGAACGCCCCGCGGCCACCAGGACCGGGACAATTAGCTGCGGTGCATCCTCAACCAGCGGAGCAACCACGGTCACTGCCCCGATGACCGCGTTTCCCGCGCCCAGAACGGGCACCGAATAGGCCACGTTCTCGACGACCAGGACGCCGGGCAGCCGGGCGAAGCCGCGTTCCCGGATGAGCGCCAAATGGGCCCGGATCTTTGCCGGATCCGTCTCGGTGGCCGGCGTGGTCTGCTCGAAGGGCGTGTCGAGGAAGCGGCTCTGGACGTGAAGCGGAGCGTGGGCGATCATGGCCAGCCCGGCCGACGTGCTGTGCATGTCCAGGCGGCCGGCCACCTCCGCCAGGTTGACGACGCTGCCGTGCTGGTCCAGGCGTTCGAGGTAGAGCACGGTGAAGTTGTCGAAGCGCGGAATGGAAAGGGAGACATGCTGCCGGACCGCGGCGTGCACGCCCTCAAGCACCGGCAGGCCGCTTCGCCGGAATTCCTCCACCGAGTTGGAGCGGGCGGCCAGTTCCCACATTTTGATGCCGACGCTCAGGCGCCCGTCCTTGTCCCGTTCCAGCAGGCCGGCCGAGAGGAGGTCACTGGCGAGCCGGTGGGTCGTGCTGCCGGGGAGGCCGGCCGTGCGGGCGAGCTCGCTCATGGTCAGGCGCGGTGCCTCCTTCTGGAAGGCACCCAGAATCCTGACGACCCGGTCGATCACCGACTCGCCCGACTCCGAGTTCGCCATGGCACGCTCCTTTCCTGCCTCCACCAGCCTACGTCGGCGGCCCGCGTGCTCCCCCGGCACAAGTACGACGGCGGCTCCGCGCGTTAGGCGCGGAACCGCCGTCAACGGGGTGGCTGCGGCTAGATGCGGTTCACGCCGCGGGCCGCTGCATGCTTCGCAATGTCGCGTCCGGCGCGGTAACCGAACACCATCGCCGGGCCGATGTGAGAGCCGTACCCGGGGTAGCCGCCGCCGAAGACGGAGACCGCGGCTGCCCCGACTGCGTACAGGCCGGGGATGGTCCGGCCGTCTTCGCTGGTGGCCTCGGAGCGCTCATTGACGCCGAGTCCGGCGAAGGTGCCCAGGTCACCCATCCGGATCTTGGCGGCATAGAACTTGCCTTCGTCCAGCGGGGCCAGGTTCGGGTTCGGCTTGTGCTCCATGTCGCCGCGGAAGTGGTTGTATTCCGTGGAGCCGCGGCCGAAAGCCGGGTCCTCGCCTGCTTCGGCGCCCTTGTTGAAGTCCCGCACCGTCTCGGCAAGGTTCGCGGCCGGAACGCCGATCTTCTCCGCCAGATCCGTCAGCGACTCGCCCTTCACAAGGTAGCCGGTCTTGTAGAAGTAGCCGCGCGGCATCGGCCAGGGTTTGGCGTAGCCGATCCCGTACTTGTGCATGGTCTTCTCGTCCGCGACCACCCAGCCGTAGGTGTCCTGCTGGCCGGCGTTGTGGCGGATCATCTGGCCGCCGAAGTCGTGGTAGCTCAGCGCCTCGTTGCCGAAGCGCCGGCCATCCCTATCCACGGCGATCAGGCCCGGCAGGCCGATGGCGCGCAGGTGCGGGAACAGCCGTTCGCGTCCGTTGAGGTACTTGAAGACCGTCACCGGCGCCCAGGAGCCGACGGAATGGACGCCGTCGTCGACGTGCCCGCCGACCTGCTTGGCCAGGGAGACGGCGTCGCCGCCGTGCCCGATCGTCGGGGTGAAATGGTTGTCGCCGTTCGGATCGTGCGGGAAATACTGCTTGCGCAGCTCCTTGTCGCCCGAGAAGCCGCCGGATGCAAGGATCACGCCCAGTCTCGCACGGACACGACCGGCGTGCTTCCCGCCGAGCACTGCGCCGTCCACCGCACCCGCATCGTCGGTAGTCAGCTGCTGGACCGGTGTGGCTTCCCACATCCGCACGCCGGCGTCGTGGGCGCTCTTGACCATCAGCGTCATCAGCGCATTGCCGTTCGAGCGCAGGACCGGGCGCTTGTACCGGGCCGCGTCGAACCAAGTGCGCAGCAGCTTCCTGGCCACGTACACGAAGGACTTCACCGACTGATTGACGTGGAAGAACTCGTTGATGTCGGGCCCGACCTGGGGCATGTAGCCGAACACCGTGTAGGAGGACATGTACGGCTGCATCTTCAGCCGCTTGTCTCCCAGGATCCTCGCGTCGGTGTCCTTGGGCAGGATGGCGCGGCCGCCGAGCTTCGCGCCCGGCAGGTCCATCTGGTAGTCGGGGGCCTTCTCCGGGTAGACGAATTCGACGTCGGTTTCGTTCTCGAAGAAGGACAGCGCCTCCGGCACTGTGTCCAGGAACTGCCTGACCCCCTCCGCGTTGTAGGTGTCCGGTGCGAGGTTCCGCAGGTACTCCTCGGCTTCCGCCCGGGTGTCCCCCTGCTCCACGCCGGCCCTGTTGCCCGGCACCCAGGCCCAGCCGGCGGATATCGCCGTCGTGCCCCCGAAGAACTTCTCCTTCTCCGCCACGATGACGCTCAGTCCCTGGCTGGCGGCCTTCAGCGCCGCAGCCATTCCGGACACGCCGGATCCCACGACCAGGACGTCACATTCGACCGGCTTGCTCTCCATGTACTGCTCTCCTTCGGGTATGGCTGTATCCGGCAGTCAACCGGTTGGGTGACCGCACGGTGAGTGTCCTTGCCGATGAACGGCAATTCGTCAGATGGCGGTGTAACCGCCGTCGGCATTGATGCACGCGCCCGTGATGATCGATGACCTGTCGCTGGCGAGGAAGGCGACCACCTGGGCGATCTCCTCGGGCCGGGCCAGCCTGCCGATCGGCTGGCGCTCCACCATGCGTGCCCGCACCTCGTCAGGGAGGCCGGCGACCAGCGGGGTGTCCACGTAGCCGGGCGACACGCAGTTGAAGCGGATCCCCTGCCGCGCGTAGGTGAGGGCCGCGCTGCGGGTGAGGTTGACGACGCCGGCCTTGGCCGCCGAATAGGCCTGGCTGTTGGCCTGCCCCACATGTGCCAGGATCGAGGCCATGTTGATGACGGAGCCGCGGCCGGCAGCCACCATGACCACTGCCGCATGCTTGTTGCAGATCGCGACTCCGGTCAGGTTGACGTCGAGCACGCGTTGCCAGGCGGCCAGGTCCAGCTCGTGCATCGGGGCCTTGGCCTCCGCGATCCCCGCATTGGCCACCAGGATGTCCAGCCCGCCGAAACGTGTGACGGCCTGATCCATCAGCCTCGCGACCGATGGCTCGCTGGTGACGTCCGCGGCAATGAAAGCCGCGCGGCCGCCGTCGTCGTTGATGGCTTTGGCCACCACTTCGCCGGCCGTGTCCACGTCGGCGACCACGACGGCGGCGCCCTCCTCGGCCAGCGTCCGCGCGATCGCCTCCCCGATGCCGGATCCTCCGCCGGTGACCACCGCGGTCTTCCCGGCCAATGTCTGTCGCTCCATGTGCCATCCCTTCTTCCTGTCGAGGCCCTTGACCGGCGCGGGCGGCCAGGATCTTGGCCGCCCGCCCTGGTCGGGTCAGTGTGCGGCCGGTGCGGGCCGGGCCTCCCGCGCGGCCTGTTCAGCGGCCACGGCCCTGAGGTAGGGCTCGCCGAGCTCGTCGATCGGGGTATGGGCCGTTTCCCGGGCGGAGTAGGCGGCGACCGCGGAGATCAGCATGCAGACGGTGCCGAACACTGCCACCGGCACCCAGCCGTGGGATCCTTCGGTCATCAGGAGCCCGCCGATCATCGGGCCGAAGCCGGCGATGACCAGGCCCAGCTGGTTGCCCAGCGCCATGCCGGAGTAGCGGACCGGCGCCGCGAACTGCTCCGCGAAGGCACTGGGCCAGATGCCGTTGAACGCCGAGTAGAGCAGCGTCATGTTCAGGAAGGCCGCCGCGAAGACGAGGGCGATGTTCCCGGTCGAGAGGGTCCAGAAGTACAGGTAGATGGTCAGCGCGCAGCCGATGGCCGCTGTGAGCACCATGGGCCGGCGGCCCACACGGTCCGAGATCTTCGCCGCCACGGGCATGACGAACATGGTCAGGCCGATGGCGACCGCGTTCACGGTCAGGATGGAGGCACGGTCAAAGCCGGCCGTTTCGGTCGCGTAGGACAGCCCGAAGACGGTGAAGATCGTCTGCATCACGGACATGATGGACATTCCGATGACCCGCAGCACGTCGGCGCTCTGGTACTTCAGCACGTCCTTCAGCGGCAGTTTCTTGACTTCGCGCTGCTCGTGGGCCTCCTCGAAGACCGGGGTTTCGTCCAGGTGCGTCCGCACCCAGTACGCGAGGGCGAGCACGACGACGGAAAGCCAGAACGGAACGCGCCAGCCCCAGCTCATCAGCTGGTCCTCGGGCAGTGCCGACACCGGGATGAAGACCAGCGTGGAAAGCACCATGCCGGCGGCGTAGCCGGTCATCACGAAGCTCGTGAAGAAGCCGCGCCGGCCTTCCGGAGAGTGCTCCAGGGTGAGCGTGGATGCTCCGGCGGACTCGCCGCCGGCGGAGAAACCCTGCGCCAGGCGGCCGGCGACCAGCAGGACGGGCGCCCAGATGCCGATCTGTTCGTAGGTCGGCAGCAGGCCGATGCCCAGCGAGGCCAGGCCCATGACGCTCAGGGTCACCAGCAGGATCTTCTTGCGGCCGAGCCGGTCGCCGAAGTGCCCCATCACTAGGCCACCGATGGGGCGGGCGATGTAGGCGACGCCGAAGGTGGCGAAGGCGGCGATGAGGCCGATCGCTGGGTTGTCCGAGGGGAAGAACAGGTGCGGGAACACCAGGGCGGCGGCAGTCCCGTAGATGAAGAAGTCGTAGTACTCCAGCGTGCTGCCCAGGAACGAGGCCAGGGCGGCCTTGCCCGGTGTCTTCTTGGGTGCTGTCTGGGAAGGGTGCATGGTTTCCATGGCGGTCTCCTAAGGACGGCTGTGTCCTGGTGGATGGGAGGGGCTAGAGGTGGAAGTCCACCGAGAGGATCTGCTCGCTGTTGGGGAATGAGTAAGCCTTGAGCGGCTCATGCAACGGGTGCGTGTTGTACACGTCGATGTCCTCGACCCGCTCGAAATCGGCGACAATGGCGTAGTCGAAGGAGCGCTCCTGGTTGAGCACATCCGGGCCGTGGGTGAGGCTGACCATGCCCGGGATGTTGCCGGCCATCCGGTCGAGTCCGGCGATCCAGGTCTGCTTGTCGGCCGGCGGGAAGTCAGGCTTGAACTTGAACAGGACGGTGTGGCGGATCATGCGTCGGCTCCAATCAGGGTTTCGGTCCGTCGGGCAGGGGCGTAGGCAGGGTCCTCGCCGGCCAGGGTGCGGCCGGCCAGGTAGCCCATCGTCATGATCGGGCCCAGGGTTGCGCCGGCGCCCGGGTAGCCGGCGGCATAGGCGCACTCCGTGGCATTGCCGGCGGCGAACAGACCCAGGATCGGGCGGCCGTCGACATCCAGCACGCGCGCCTCGCCGTCGGTGGCGATGCCGCCGTTGGTGCCGAACGCGCCGTTGACTACCTCGAGCGCGTAGAACGGGCCGGTCTGCAACGGGCCGAGCGAGGGGTTGGGCCACGGGCAATCCGAGTCGCCCCAGTACTTGTCGTAGGCGCTCTCGCCGCGGCCAAAGTCCGGATCCTCGCCCTTGACCGCGTGTTCGTTGAACCTGGCCACGGTGGCGGCGAGCCTGCCGGCCGGCACGTTGATCTTCGCGGCCAGTTCCTCCAGCGTGGCCCCCTCGGCCAGGTACTCCGGGGTCGGCAGGCCCGCGCGGTGGGCAAGGATTCCGTAGCGCTCCAGGTACGAGTGGTCGAAGACCACGTGCGCCGGTGTGTTCAGCGTCTGGTTGTTCGGCGAGTCCCAGGACTGCAGGCACCGTGCCAGGTCGTTGTAGTTCTGCGATTCGTTCGCGAACCGCTCGCCGTGGCGGTTGACCATGATCGAGCCGGGCCCCTGGCGCTCGAAGCGCAGCAGGGTGCCGATCGGCTCGCCGTCGCGAGTGTCGCCGGTGATGGACATGGGGGCCCACCAGGCTTCCCGGGTCCCGCGGGTCATCGCGCCGATGCGCTGGGCCATCTTCAGCCCGTCGCCCGTGTTCGACGGCGGTGAGCACTGGGTGTAGAGGCGCGAGGCGAGCATGGAGTCGGCCAGCTTCTTGTCCCATTCGAAGCCGCCCGTGGCCAGCACAACGCCGTCATTGGCCGTGAGGCTTTCCCCGCCGGCAAGCACAACCCCGGCGGCCCGCCCGTCTTCGATCCGGAGGCGCTCGGCCCGGGCCTCCACCGCCAGGGCCACGCCTTCCCGGACGCAGGCGGCCAGCAGCATGGACACCAGCGCCTGGCCCTTGGCGACGAAACCATCGGCCTGGCGGCGCTCCAGTTCCGGCCACGGGAACTTGGTGAACGCTCCCCAGGTCTCGTATTCCTGCATCGTGAAGGGCGCCCGGCCGTCGGAGCGGACGTGGGCCTTCAGCGTCCCGAGGGCCTCGCTGCTGTTGAACAGTTCCGGCTCGATGGTGCGTCCGCCCTCGACGGCGCCCGGCAGGTCCTGGCGGTAGTCGGGGAAGTCGTCGAGGAAGATGAACTTCACGCCGAGCTCGTCTTCGACGAAGCGGAGCATGGTGTCCCCGTGCTCGAGGGCGGCGTCCATGAGCTCATCGCGCCCGCGGCCGCGGGCAACGGCGCGGACGTATTCGCCGGCGGCCTGCTTGGAATCGGTGAGGCCGGCTTCCTTGGCGTGGTGGTTGTCTGCGACCCAGAGCATGCCGCCGGAAATGGCCGACGTGCCGCCGAGCAGCGCGGCCTTCTCCAGCACGATCACGGATTTGCCCGCGCGCGCCGCCGTGGCCGCTGCGGTGAGGGCGCCGGCACCGGAGCCGACCACAACGACGTCGTACGTATCCGAGGGGTTCCCGGTCAGGAATTTCATGGTCTTTCCTTTCTGTAGCGCGGGTCAGACCGCTGTGTAGCCGCCGTCGACGACGAATTCGGCGCCGGTCGTGAAGCGGGATTCGTCCGAGGCCAGGTAGAGCACGGCATAGGCGATGTCATCCGGCTCGCCCTGGCGGGGCAGCGGATTGCTGCCGACCAGCTGCTGGTAGTACGCCTCGGCCCCCATCGGGGATTGCTCCGCCGAGCGGCGGCTCATCCGGGTGTTCATCGAACCCGGGTGGATGGAGTTCACGCGGATGCCGGACGTGCCGTAGGCCGCTGCGTCGGACTTGGTCAGCAGCCGCACCGCGCCCTTGGTGGCGTGATAGAGGGGCACGTTCCTGCCGCCGGTAATGCCGTGGATGGAAGAGAAATTGATGACGCTGCCGTTGCCGGCCTCGATCATGGCGGGCACGGTGTGCTTGGTCATCAGCCAGACGCCCTTCACGTTGACGTTGAAGAGCAGGTCGAACTCGGCTTCGGCCGCCGTGTGGGACGGACCCGAAGGACCGATGATGCCGGCGGCATTGACCAGGATGTCCGGAGTACCAAGCGCTTCCCGTACGGCAGCCAGCGTTTCGGCAACGCTGCCCTCGCGGGTGACGTCGACGTCGAACTCCGTGACGTTCGGGTGTTCGACGGCGGCCGGGATGCCGGCGACATCAAGACTGGCGACCTTCGCGCCATGCTCGGCCAGCAGGCGCGCGGTGGCGCCACCGAGATCGCCGCGCGCACCGGTGACGATGGCAGTCTTGCCGGCTACCCGGCCCAAGGGCTGGTTCATGAGGGCTCCTCCTGGAGAGCTGGTTCAGATAGTTGTCCAACGCGGCAGCGTTGTTTCCGGGCAGCACAAATCAGGCCGGTTCTTATCTGGAAGAAGGCGCTGCCGCGATGCCGCTAACTACTGTGATCCGCGTCGCTTCAGTCTGCCGCCGCGGGCGAGACGGGCGACACACGATTGCCATTCAACGGCAATCTCAGCCGCCTTGGCTGCGCCGCACCGCCCCTTGGAGCTTGCCCTTCCAGCCCAAGGCGCGGGAGATCCCGCGGGCGGCCGTCATGAGGACCTGGACGCGCGCCGGAACGTTCTCCTCCTGCCGCGGCACCACGACGCTGAGGGCGGCGACCACGGCGTTGTCCGGCCCGAAGACCGGCACGGCGATTCCGCTGGACTCGGGCACGATGATGCCGGCCATGACGGCAAAGCCGCGCTGGCGGATCTCCGCAAGGTGGCGCCGGAGCTCGGCCGGATCCGTGATGGTGAAGTCGGTGTACCGTGTCAGCTGCCGGGACAGCAACTGCTCCTGGACACTGGCGGGCGAAAAAGCCACCAGTACCAATCCGGAAGACGTCCCGTGGATCGGCAGGCGTCCCGCCAGCCGGGTGATGTTCACGGCAGATGAGTCGGACACCAGTCGTTCGATGTACAGCACATCGTTGCCGTCCAGGATGCCCAGTGTGGTGTGGTGCTGGACCACGGATTGGACGTCCTCCATGAAGGGCAGCGCCGCCTCGCGCAGACCGGACATCGGCGAACTCCGCGAGGCCAGTTCCCACAGCCGGTTGCCGATCCGGACCTGGCCGCCCCGCTCCCGCTGCAGCAGCCCCTCGAGCAGCAGGTCATTGACCAGGCGGTACGTGGTTCTGGCCGGAAGGTCGGTGCGCCGGGCCAGATCGGCCACCGTCAGGGACCGGTGCGTATCATCGAAGGCGCTGACGATCTTGACGAATCGGTGGATGACGGACTCACCGGACGACGAATTGGCCACCGCACCTCCCGAACGAATCCCGCATGCCAAGGCATCATAGCCCGGGCGCCACCTGCCGGCCGATGGGCCGGGAGGGCCAGATCGGCCGACGCCGAGGGAAGTCATACTGGCTTGGCGCATTCTCCCGCGCCCGGGCCGCGGCGTTAGACTGGCCATGCCGCCGCTGTCTGCAGCCGACATATCCGGCGGCCGATTTCCACTGCTTGCCGACTTAGGCTGCCGGCAGGCCACACCCAGGAGTTGTTTAGAGAGCGCATGAGTCTGATAGTTCAGAAGTTCGGAGGTTCCTCCGTTTCCGATGCCGACGGCATCAAGCGCGTCGCCAAGCGCGTGGTCGACACGCAGGCGGCCGGAAACGATGTAGTTGTGGTGGTTTCCGCCATGGGCGACACCACTGACGAGCTGCTGGACCTGGCCGGACAGATTACGTCCGACCCGAGCGCCCGCGAGATGGACATGCTGCTCAGCGCCGGCGAGCGCATCTCCATGTCGCTGCTGGCCATGGCCATCCAGGAACACGGCGCGACCGCCCAGTCCTTCACCGGAAGCCAGGCCGGCATGATCACCGACGCCATCCACGGCAAGGCCCGCATCATCGACGTCTCGCCGCACCGGGTCAAGACCGCATTGGAGAAGGGCGACGTCGCGATCGTCGCCGGCTTCCAGGGCATGAGCCAGGAAAGCCAGGACATCACCACGCTCGGCCGCGGCGGCTCGGACACCACCGCGGTGGCCCTGGCGGCGGCGCTGGACGCCGACGTCTGCGAGATCTACACGGACGTCGACGGCATCTACACCGCCGACCCCCGCGTGGTAAGCAGCGCCAAGAAGATCGAGAAGATCTCCAGCGAGGAAATGCTGGAAATGGCCGCCTCCGGCTCCAAGATCCTGCACCTGCGCTGTGTTGAGTACGCCCGCCGCTTCGGCGTGCCGCTCCACGTCCGCTCCTCGTTCAGCACCAACGAAGGCACCTGGGTCCTGCCCAGCCCCGACGACAAAATCAAGATCCAAGAGGGAGAACCCATGGAACAGCCCATCATCTCCGGCGTGGCCCATGACCGTTCCGAGGCGAAAGTAACGATCATCGGCGTCCCGGACATCCCGGGCAAGGCGGCCGAACTCTTCGGCATCGTCGCCGGCGCGCACGCCAACATCGACATGATCGTGCAGAACGTCTCCACCCAGGGCTCCGGCAAGACGGACATCTCCTTCACCCTGCCCATTGTGGAAGGCAAGGACGCCCTCGAGTCGCTGCACGCCGCCCAGTCCACCGTCGGCTTCGAAAGCATCGACTACAACGACCAGATTGGCAAGCTGTCGCTGATCGGCGCGGGTATGCGCTCCAACCCGGGCGTCTCCTACAAGTTCTTCGAGGCGCTGCACAAGGCCGGCGTCAACGTGGACATGATCTCCACCTCGGAAATCCGCATCTCCATCGTCACCCACGCGGACCTGCTGGACACCGCCGTACGCGCGGTCCACTCGGCGTTCGACCTGGACAGCGAGGACGAGGCCACGGTCTACGGCGGCACCGGCCGCTAGGACCGGGTCCGGCCCAACCGGCCACAAAATAACGACGGCGATGCCCGCCTCACGCGGGGATCGCCGTCGTTGTTTTCCTGATGGTTAGGGGGCCGACCGGTCAGGTCGTCTCGTGGCGTTTGCGGAACGCGTAGGCATGGCCTTCTGCATCACGTTCCACTTCGATTTCCGCCAGCTGCTCCTCGGAGGACAACTCGGCATCATCGTGCCGGTGCACTACGGGAGTGTCACTGTCAATCCTGTCCGCAGGTCCCCAGACCTTGGCCGCGCGGGCCGTAATCCTCATGAAACCGCGGATGAAACTCGAATTCCCAGCCATCTGAATCACCTTCTTAACGGGGTAAGAATCCGGTGATCCAAGTGTAGTCCGCTACTGCTGCTTGGGCACGATATAGGTGCTGCCGTCCGCCCGGCGGATCGTCTGCCACTGCTCGGCCTCAGCCTCGCGCGCCTTGAGGAGTTCCTTGTTCTCCTCCGTCATCGGGTGGTCCACGCCGCTCTTCTGCGCAGGGCCGAAGATCACGCGCAGCTTGCCCGTGATGTTCATGAACCGCTGCGCCCCCGACTTTTTCTGGCCCATGGAGGGACCCCTTTCCTGCGCGTGCCGACGATTGGACTGGATGCATGAACCACTCTACGCTAACAATTAGTGCACTAACTATTCGGAAGGGCGTGATGGGCTGTGACGGTTGACTCGGACCGCGCGGAGGACCTGCTGCTGGAGCACCAGCTCTGCTTTGCGCTTTCCGTGGCCTCGCGCAGCGTGGTCGCCGCCTACAAACCCGTGTTGGAAGGGCTGGGGCTGACCCACCCGCAGTACCTGGTCATGCTGGCGCTCTGGGAGCAGAGCCCCCGGACCGTGAAGGAGCTCGGCGAGGCGCTGGCCCAGGAGCCGGCGACGCTCTCCCCCATGCTCAAGCGGCTGGAAAGCGCCGGCCTGGTCACCCGCCAGCGGGTCGCCGGCAACGAGCGCGCACTGGCGATCGAGCTGACCGACGCCGGGGCGGCGCTGCGCGAGCGGGCGCTGGCCGTTCCGGGAACCATGCTGGAGCGGCTGGAGCTGGACCGCGGCATGCTGCAGGAGCTCAACGCCTCCATGCGGCGGCTCATCGACGCCGCCCAGCGGGCCGTCTGACCGCGCCGTCTGGCGACTGAGCCAAACGCGAACTCCCCAGCTTTGAAATCCATGCCGGACATCGTCGCAGGTCAGGTCGTTGCTTGAAGGGTAAAGCAGGGAACAAGCGCTGATCCGCGGGGAGTTCAGGGAGCCGTGGCAATCAGACGCCCGCGGCGCGAGGCTACGAACGCCGGGGAATGCTCGGGAAGCCAAGCCGGGAAGACGCTGGGCTGGCGGGGAGGGCGACGGCGTCGGACGCGCGCCCAGCGCGCCGCCTGACCGAGGGCGGCCCGGCGCCTCGCACGGAAGGAGCCCCGCCGCCTGACCGAGAGCGGCCCGGCCCGCGCAAGAAAGGAGCCCCGCCGCTTGGACGGGGCTCCTTCCGTGACGGACGAACCGGCGGCTAGCGCTACGGGACGTTGATGGTCAGGGTGGTGTAGGCGCTGTCACCGAACTTGACCAGGCCGACCCAGCTGCCGGAGCCGAGCCCGCTCCATTTGGCCGTGACCTTGCCGGACTGGCCGTTGGGCAGCTCCAGAGGATTCGGCGTTACGGTCAGGTTCCCGGCGTCCCCGGTGAGGGCAACGGTGTTGAGCGTGCCGGTGGCGGTGGCCGCGCCGTCCGAGGTGCCCCACAGGTGTCCGACAACCTGGTAGTCGCCGGCCGCGGGCGCCGTGAGGGTCAGGCTCTCACTGGTGTTGGCGGTGGCGACGGCGATCTGCTCGCCGTCCGGCGTCATCACGTACAGATCCCAGTCCGCGGTCTCGGCGGCGGAGTTGATCGCGAACTCTGCCGTGGTGGCACCCGCCGGGACCGTGAGCGTGCTGGTGATGGAACTGGCCGCGGTGATGTTGTTGGGATCCGGAGTCTTCTCCTCGGTCAGCGCGTTGGACTTGACCAGGCCTTCCACGGTGATGTCGATCGGGTTGTCCGTCCCGGAGGTCACGTCGATGGCCTGCTCGCCGGATGCGGCGGCGGAGTCGACGGTGACGGTGGGCGGAGCCAAAGCGGCCACCGGGGTGAGGGCCACGGGCGCGGTGACGGTGTGGTCGGTGCTGGACCAGGTCAGCTCGCCCATCGCGGCCTCGCCGTACTCTGCGCTGTCGTTGGTGAAGGTGACGGTGAAATCCAGCGACTGGCCGGCCTGGGTGAATTCGAGCTGCTCAGGCACGATGACGGCGTCCACTCCGGGGACGTCGATAGCGGCGGAGTAGCTGCCCGGCTCGAGCGCGGTCAGCGTGCGGGTCACCGTGACCGGGCCGGTCAAGGTGCCCAGCGCTATGGAGGGAACGTTGACGTCCTTGGCGGCGATGGGCTTCACGTCCGGCCAGACGTCGCCGCCGGAGGCCGTCTCCAGGAAGCCCGCCCAGTCCAGCACATCGGCATCGTAGACCAGCCCGGGGTCGGCCATCGCAGCAGCGTCCACCTCGCCCGCGCCCGTGGCGAACTTGTCCTCATTGGCCGCTCCGTCGGCTGTCTGCACGTCGGCGGCCGTGGTCATCATGGCAGACTTCACCGCCGCGGGCGACCACTTGGGGTTTTCGCCCAGCATGAGCGCGGCCAGGCCGGCCACCTGGGGCGCGGCCATGGACGTGCCGGACATGAAGCCGAAGTTTTCGCCGCCTACTATCGGGGAGACGCCGGCCAGCACGCCGACGCCGGGCGCCGCGATGTCCGGCTTCAGCAGGTCGCCGCCGACCGCCGTGGACGGGCCCCGCGAGGAGAAGTCCGCGATCTGGGGCAGCGGAGGCTCGGGCTGGCCGGTGGTGTCGTGGTTGACCAGCGCCGCCGTCAGGCCGGAGTCCGCCGCAACCTTGGCGAGGAAACCGTCGTCGTTAATGTGGACGGTTGGCACCGCATGCTGGTCCAGGTCCAGCGAACCGGTGGGCACGTTGACCAGGACCATGCCGACGCCGCCGGCGTCCTTCACCGTCACGGACTTCTCCGCGCGGGGGTTGACGCCGCGTTCGCAGACCACGATCCTGCCCGTGGCCTTGGCCGCGTCCAGCGACCCCGGCAGGCAAAGCCGGGCGTTCTCGGTCTCGTCCGTCTCCTTCTTCCCGTCATCCTTGACCGCGGCGTTGCGCGAGAGGATCAGGGCTGTCTGCGGGACCTCGGAGCTCATGATCGAGGCGCCGCGGTACTTGGAACCGTCGGAGAGTTCCACCGTGCCCTGCAGCTCGTTCGAGAACGTGCTCGCCGCGACGGTGGTCAGCCAGGGCGCGCTGTGGTTGACGGTGGTTTCCGTCGGACCGGAGTTGCCGGCCGAGGCGGACACGAAGATGCCGGTGGCGGCCGCGTTGAAGAACGCCAGGGCCACCGGATCCAGCACCGAGTTGTTGTTGCCGGAGATCGAGTAGTTCAGCACATCGACGCCGTCCTTGACGGCCTGTTCGATGGCGGCGACGGAGGCCGAGGTGAAGCAGCCGCCGGTCGAGGGGTTGGTGTCCTCCCAGCAGATCTTGTAGACCGAGACCTTCGCCGCGGGGGCGACGCCGGAGCCCTCGCCGAAGTCGCGGCCGTCCACGCTCGTCTTGACGCCGTGGTTGCCGGCGGCAGTGGTGGAGGTGTGGGTGCCGTGGCTGTCGATGTCCAGCGGCGAAATCGATTCGTTCGGGTCGCGCTCGGCCGGCGGCACGAGCTTCAGGAAGTCCTCGGCGTAGTACCGGGCACTGAGGACCTTGCTGTTGCACTCTTTGCCGGTCCAGGCGCGCGTGCTGTTGCTGCTGCCCTGGGCCTTCTGGCAGTCGCCGATGAACGTCTCCCCGTCCGCCTTGAGCATGGCGATCTTGCCGTCGGTGGTGAGGTACGGGACTCCGACCTCGGGCGTCGCGCCGCGGGCCAGCCGCGTGGGCTCCTCGCCGGAGAGGAAGGCGTTGTCCGGGTAGTAGCCGGTGTCGATCACGCCGACCACCACGCCCTTGCCCGCATTGGCCGTGCCGCCGTATTGCTTCTCCCAAGCGCCGTCCTTGCCGGGCAGGCCGAGGAACTCGGTGCTGGAGTAGTCCGGGCTGAGCTGCTTATTCTCGGAAACGGAAAGCACCTGCGGGTTCTTGGCCAGGACCGCCGCCTGCTCCGCGGTGAGGTCTGCAGTAAACCCGTTGACCGCCGTCGTGAAGCTCTGCCCCATCGAGGTGCCGGCCGCGGCGGCGACCTCTTGCTGCTTCCGGTTCAGGTGGGCGGCGTACTTCTGGGCCTGCGGGCTGCCCGCGTCCACCTTCTTGCCCTTGGCGGGCTTGGTCGCCGCGATGCCGGCCACCCCGCCGTCGTAGGTTGCCAAAGGTTCGCCCTTGAGCAGCACGATGTACTGGCCGTCTTTGTAGGCTTGGACGCTCGGCTGCCCCGAAGGATCGGCGGGCCCGACTGCGGCCGCCGGTCCTGCCAGGCTGGATAGTACGAGGGGTAATCCCAGTGCGAGTGCCGTGGCGGCGCGGAAGGAGCGCCGCCGCACAAAGCCTCTGCTTTGCTTGGTCATGAGATTGGAACGCCTTTCATCCCTGTGGGACGGACCAACTTGGTCCGGCCCCCAGACCCGCCGGCTGCTCGCTGCCCGACGCGGAAACGAATCAACTCCGGGCGGCTGGCGTTCCGGCCATTCGGCCGGCCCCTCCCCCCAACTGCGTGGCCGAAGCCACTACCGGCGGGATCTGTGAGCTCAAATTAGCGGAGGAAATAGTCTCAAAGAACCCTTTCAGGAATGTTCACGACGGTCCCACCCAATAACCAGTCAAAGTCTATCCCCGAGCCTAAGGAAGTGATATAGCAGCCCGTCTTTGCGACAATAGAATCATGCAGTCGCAGTTGACCCGGCTGGAAGTGCTGGGCCCGGAGCACTGGCAGGCTCGCGAGGAGGCGCACCAGCGCCGCGCCTCCCGCTTCGCCGAGCCGTACCTGGAGCGCCGCTCGGCGGGGCGCAGGCACCCGGTCGAGGACTTCCTCTTCACCTACTACACCCAGAAGCCCGGCCAGCTGCTGCGCTGGCACCCGGGCGCCGGCGTCGTACTCACCGGCGAAGCCGCGGCGGAACGCGCCGGCTGGAAGTACTACCGCGCGCTGACGGACGCGGAGCGGGCGGAACAGGACATTAACGACGGCGGAGCGGTCACCTTCGACGCCGAGCGGTTCCTCCGCGAGCGGACCGAGACGGTGTCCTTCACCCGGAGCATCCTGGCCGCGACCGCGGCGCGTCCGGCCCGGTTCGCCTGCTTCGGCCTGCACGAATGGGCCATGGTCTACAAGTCGCGGCTCAACGGCGTCCGGCACGAATACCTGGAGCTGCGGCTCGGTGCGGAGGGCACGGATGGCGTGGTCGAGGCGAGCCGGATCAACTGCTCGCACTTCGACGCCTTCCGCTTCTACACGCCGCAGGCGGCACCGCTGAACACCCTGCGGCTGAGCCGGGAGAACCAGCGGGACATGGAACAGCCCGGCTGCCTACACGCCAACATGGACCTCTACAAGTGGGCCTACAAACTCACTCCTGCACTGCCCGGCGAACTCGTCATGGACTGCTTCGAGCTGTCCTGGCGGATCCGCGAGATGGACATGCAGGCCTCGCCGTATGATCTCGCCGCCTGGGGATATGAGCCGATCCGCATCGAAACCGCCGAGGGCCGCGCGCAGTACGCGGCCGCCCAGCGCGGCTTCGCGGATGAATCGCAATGGCTGCGCGGCCGCTTGCTGGCCGCACTGGAGACGATCGAAGGGTGAGAACATGGACCGCAAACGCGCTGGCTCAAGGACGGCACTGGCCCTGCTGAGCGTGCCCGCCGCGCTGGCACTGCTCCTGAGCGGCTGCGCGCCCGGCGGCGAGGGGCCTGGGGAAACCAGCCCGCCGGCGAGCCAGCCGGCCTCGAGCGGCCCCGGCAGCGCGCCGCCGTCGAGCCCTGCGGAAGGAGCCCCCGTGGACGCCAAGCTGAAGATCTCGGTCTCGACCTCCGGCGCGGACTACAAGGAGGAAAAGACACTCGTCTGCGTCGACTCCCAGCCGATGGAAAGCTCCACGGTCCAGGATCCGGACGCGGCCTGCGCGGCGCTGGTGCAGCATGCCGAAAACGTCTTCTTCACCCAGCCTGACCCCAACCGCTCCTGCACCCAGCAGTACGGCGGCCCGCAGCAGGCCCACGTCACCGGCACCATCGACGGGCGGGAGGTCAACAAGACCTTCACGCTGACCGACGGCTGCAAGATCTCCGAGTGGAACGCCATGCAGGACCTGCTCGGCGGGGCGGCCGGGAAGGTTTAGGGCCGTTCCCGGGTGCCAGAGCCGGCTTTGCTGCTGGCAGGCGAGGTGGCCGCTCAGGAACGGGGTTTGCGCACGGCCTCGCTGACACGGCGGGCCAGGTCTTCCTGCGCGGCGCGCGCTGCCTGGCGGTCGCCGCGGTACTTGCGGATGACGAGCCGGGCAAGGCCGCCGGCGACCGCGACGGCCATGATCGGCAGGAGCATGGATTGTGGTTTCTCGGCCATAGACCGATGCTACTGACCGTAGGCGACGTTGGCGTAGAATTCGCGGTTTGCTTCAGCCGGTAGAATGGAGGGTGCAAGCTCGCGGAGCGCTGGGTCAGCGTGAGACGGCACTTTTCCTGCACAGACCGTGCAGCGGTTTCCGCGTGCCTCGCTTCGTTCAAAGAGCCCGTTCCCAACACAGGAGTGACCGTTGCCACGGATCGTTGTTGATGTCATGCCCAAACCCGAAATCCTTGATCCGCAGGGCAAGGCCATTGCCGGCGCGCTGCGGCGGCTGGGCCAGACCGGTTTCGGCGAGGTCCGCCAGGGCAAGCGGTTCGAACTGACCGTGGAGGGCGAGGTCACCGAGGAGATCCTCGAGCAGGCCCGCCACGCCGCCGCCACCCTGCTGTCCAACCCGGTGATCGAGGACGTCACCCGGGTGGAGGTCATTGTCGACGCGACCATCGGAGCCGGCGAATAATGTCTGAAACCCCGCTGATCGGCGACTTCTCGCCGGCCCCCGACCGCGGCCTCTCCGGCGCGCGCGTGGGCGTCATCACCTTCCCCGGCACGCTGGATGACCGGGACGCCTCCCGCGCCGTCCGGCTGGCCGGCGGCACCGCCGTGAGCCTGTGGCACGGCGACCATGACCTGCAGGGCGTGGACGCCGTCATCATCCCTGGCGGCTTCTCCTACGGCGACTACCTGCGCGCCGGCGCGATCTCGCGCTTCGCCCCGCTGATGGAGCAGATCGTGGACGCCGCCAAGGGCGGCCTGCCGGTGCTGGGCATCTGCAACGGCTTCCAGGTCCTCACCGAGGCGCATCTGCTGCCGGGCTCGATGATCAAGAACAACCATTTGCACTTCATCTGCCGGGACCAGCGGCTGCGGGTCGAGAACGCCGACACGGCCTGGACCAGCGAGTACGCCGCCGGCGAGGAGATCGTGGTGCCGCTGAAGAACCAGGACGGCCAGTACGTGGCGGACGAGAAGACGCTGGACGAGCTCGAGGGCGAAGGCCGTGTGGCCTTCCGCTACGTCGGCGCCAATCCCAACGGGTCCCGCCGCGACATTGCCGGCATCACGAACGCGGCGGGCAACGTCGTCGGACTCATGCCCCACCCGGAGCATGCGACGGAAGCCGGATTCGGCCCCGATTTCTCCGCGGCCGGCCCGGTTGACCTGCGCGGCGGCACGGACGGGCTTGGCGTGTTCATCTCCGTACTGAAGAAGATTGTGGCAGGTGCCAAGTAAATGACTGAGACCAACCGCACCTCCGACGTCCCCGTCGAGACCCATCTGGCCACGGCCGAGGAACTGCGCAACGAGCATGTGCAGAGCTTCGGCGGTGCCGCGGATGCCGTGGAGCACGTCGAGGGACGCAAGTTCAACATCGACACCGTGGCGCACGCGGCGCAGACGCCGGACACGGACCTGCCCTGGGCCGAGCTGGGCCTGAAGGAAGACGAGTACCAGCGCGTGGTCGAGATCCTCGGCCGCCGCCCGACCGCGGCCGAGCTGGCCATGTACTCGGTGATGTGGAGCGAGCACTGCTCCTACAAGTCCTCCAAGGTGCACCTGCGCCAGTTCGGGGACAAGGTCACCGAGAAGATGAAGGAACACCTGCTCGTCGGGATCGGCGAGAACGCCGGCGTCGTTGACATCGGCGACGGCTGGGCCGTGACCTTCAAGGTGGAGTCCCACAACCACCCGTCCTTCGTCGAGCCGTACCAGGGCGCCGCGACCGGCGTCGGCGGCATCGTCCGCGACATCATCTCCATGGGCGCCCGCCCGGTGGCCGTGATGGACCCGCTGCGCTTCGGCGCGATCGACCACCCGGACACCGCCCGGCTGGTGCACGGCATCGTGTCCGGCATCGGCGGCTACGGCAACTCCCTCGGCCTGCCGAACATCGGCGGCGAGGTCGTCTTCGACTCCGTCTACCAGGGCAACCCGCTGGTCAACGCGCTGGCCGTGGGCGTCATGCGGCACGAGGACATCCGCCTGGCCAACGCGTCCGGCATCGGCAACAAGGTGGTGCTCTTCGGCGCGCGCACCGGCGGCGACGGCATCGGCGGCGCCTCCGTGCTGGCCTCGGAATCGTTCGACGACGCGAAACCGTCCAAGCGGCCGGCTGTCCAGGTCGGCGACCCGTTCGCGGAGAAGGTGCTCATCGAGTGCTGCCTGGAGCTGTTCAAAGCCTCCGTGGTGGAGGGCATCCAGGACCTCGGTGCCGCCGGCATCTCCTGCGCCACCTCCGAGCTGGCCTCCAACGGCGACGGCGGCATGCACATAGAACTCACCAGCGTGCTGCTGCGCGACCCGACCCTGACCCCGGGCGAGATCCTGATGTCGGAGTCGCAGGAACGCATGATGGCCGTGGTGACCCCGGAGAACGTCGAGGCGTTCGAGGCGATCATGGCCAAGTGGGACGTCGAGTACTCCTGGCTGGGCGAGGTCACCGACACCGGCCGGCTCATCATCGAATGGGACGGCGAGAAGATTGTCGACGTCGATCCCCGCACCGTGGCGCACGAGGGCCCGGTCTACGAGCGGCCGTTCCATCGGCCTGAGTGGCTGGACAAGGTGCAGGGCGACGCGTTCACCGGCTCCGCCGCGGACGCCGGCCGGCCGTCCTCTCCGGAGGAGCTCAAGGCCGCCGTGCTGGAACTGATGTCCTCGCCGAACATGTGCTCCAAGGACTGGGTCACCAACCAGTACGACCGCTACGTGCAGGGCAACACCGCCATGGCCATGCCCGACGACGCCGGCGTGGTCCGCGTGGACGAGGAAACCGGCCTGGGCGTCGCCATCTCCACGGACGCCAACGGCCGCTACGCCTACCTGGACCCGTACGAGGGCGCCCGGCTGGCCCTGGCCGAGTCCTACCGCAACGTCGCCACCACCGGCGCCGTGCCGATGGCCGTCACCGACTGCCTGAACTTCGGCTCCCCCGAGGACCCCGAGGTCATGTGGCAGTTCGCCGAGGCCGTGCGTGGCCTGTCCGACGCCTGTATGGAGCTCGGCGTGCCCGTCACCGGCGGCAACGTCTCGCTCTATAACCAGACCGGCGGCGTGGCCATCCACCCGACCCCGGTAGTCGGCGTGCTGGGCCGCTTCGACGACGTTTCCCGCCGTACCCCCTCGGGCTGGCGCGAGGACGGCCAGGCCATCTACCTGATGGGCGTGACCACTGACGAGCTGGACGGCTCCGAGTGGGCCAACCTGCGCGGCCACCTCGGCGGGCAGCCGCCGAAGCTGGACCTGGCGGCCGAGAAGCTGCTGGGCGAGCTGCTGGTCAACGCCTCCCGCGACGGCATGATCGACGCCGCGCACGACCTCTCCGAGGGCGGCCTCGCCGCGGCCCTGGCCGACATGGCACTGCGCTTCGGCGTGGGCGCCCGGATCGGCCTCGGCGAGCTCTGCGAGCGCGACAGTGTGGACCTGTTCACCGCACTCTTCAGCGAAAGCCAGGCACGCGCCGTCGTTAGCGTGGCCCGCAGCGAAGAGGTCCGGTTCAAGGACATGTGCTCCGCCCGCGGCTTCGCGCACATCCGGATCGGCGTCGTGGACACGGAGATCGGCGCCCTGGACTTCCAGAGCCAGTTCTCCCTCCCGCTCGCCGAGCTGAAGGAAGCCCACGAGGCGACGCTGCCGAAGCACTTCGCGTAGCCTGCACGGGCCGCGGATAGCACCCCAAAAACGCTCGGCTGGGTTATCCCAGCCGAGCGTTTTTGCATGGGCGGCCGTTGAGTTCCCGATCGCGCCCTTATATTGATCAGGGCTGCCGAATGCACAGCCGGTTTGAGAACCTGTGACGGCAGCATTACTGGAGGTCGTGAAAAAGGAGGTGTCCATGGAGGACAAAGCCGGGCCAGACCGCTTTGTCATGGTCTGTGACCATAGTTCGCTGATCCGTGTCGAATGGCAGCCCCGATTGGACGTCACCACCGAAGATGCCCGGAACCTCCTGGTCCGGCTTGAAGAACTGAGTCCGAACGAATGCCGCCCGATGCTGGTGCAGCTCAACGGCATGGCTTCTCTCAGCCGCGACGCCCTCCGGGCTTTTGCCACCCGGCTGAACGTCTCGGCACTGGCACTTGTCGGCCCATCCGGCGTGGATCGCCTCATCGCCAAGTTCTTCCTGGACGTTCACGCGCCCGGGTACCCGAGCCGGTACTTCGAAGAGGAGAAGGAGGCGCGGCAGTGGCTGGCGAAACCCTTTGCGCCGGACTCCCCCGCCCTTCAGGCATAGCAGCCGCTGTCCGCGTCAAGACAGCGCGGATAGAGGCAGCGGCGAAGCTCCCGTTCCGAGGAGCCCAGAGTCCTGGATTTCGTATCGGCGATGACTCCAGCGCAGGCGTTTATTCAGGCGGGCCGCCTACGCAGCGCTGCCCAGGCTTGGAAACCGCCGATAAGGTCGGTCGCACGCGACAGTCCCAGCCGTTGCAGGGTGTGTGCAGCGAGGCTGGAGCTGTAGCCCTCGTTGCAGACGACCACGATCCGCCGAGCGGGGTCGTCAGCGAACGGGAGCCGGTGGGGGCTGGAAGGATCGAGCCGCCACTCGAGCACGTTTCGGTCAATGACAACCGCTCCCGGAAGATCACCGTCCCGGTCTCGCTGATCGACCGGCCGCGTGTCAACAACAAGGGCCCCTGCTGCCATCTCCCGCTCAAGATCCGAAGCGTGAACACGCTCAAGCCCCATGCGGCTCTGAAGTAGTAATTGGTCGATCGTGAGAGTCCCGGGGGAATCGCCGGGATCCGAGCCGCAATGGCAGGGCGCGGCGCCGTCGTCGTCGGAGATAGGAACCTGCTTCACCCGTATTCCTCGCTTTGCCTGCTAATCGGTCGACCGTTCCACTTAGGCTAGCTGTTAGCCAAGTTCTGGCCACTTGTGCGCTCAGACATTCCGGCAGGGCCCTCACCTGGGTTCGGCCGCGCCTGGCGCTGGGTGGCGAGCAGGCTGGCGGCTTCCTGTGCCGCCGAGAACCCGGAGGTGATCGAGCTTTCGGTATAGAGGGTTCCGAGGAAGTCGCCGGCCAGGAAGACGCGGTTGGTTCCGCGCATAAGCGTGGACTGGAGCCTGGCCCGGCCCGGGAAGCAATACGGCGACTTCCACCGCGCCGCCTTGGCCTCCACGACGCTGTCGGCGAAGCCGTGGCCGAGGACCTGGTCGAGATCGGCGAGGTGGGTCTGGATGACGTCCTCGTCGCTCTTCTCCAGCAGCGCGCGGCCGAGGCCGGCGGGCGAGAACGTCATGAAGCTGCCGCCGGGCTTGCGCACCGATTCGGTGCCGCGGACGATGCTGGCCTGGTTCAGCGCGATCGCGAACGAGCGCTTCGGGGCCGCGATGGCGTAGATGTCATCCCAGGGCCGCGCCGAGGTCTCGTTGGTCAGGAAGGCCGTGCTGACGTGCGGGCCGTACTTGATCTGGCTCAGCGCGCCGCGCAGCTCCTCCGGCAGGTCCACGCCGACGCGGTGCGAGACGTCCGCGGTGGTGGCGAGCACGACGGCGCGGGCCTCCACCTCGCGGTCCACCCCGCCCTGGGTGTAGCGGACGACGACGGAGTTCTTCTTGTGCACGACTTCCTGCACGGCGGCACCGAGCTGGATGCGGTCGCCCAGCGACGCCGCGATCGTTTCGGTCAGGGTCGACGGCCCGCCCACGATGCCGCGGTTCAGTCCCTGGCCGAAGCCCAGCACCAGGCTGAAGTAGCCGATCCCCGCACCCGCCGAAATCTGGTCCATGTCGCCGGCCGACCGGGTCACGGTGGTCTTGAACAGCGCGGCCGCGTCCTCGCTCAGGTCGCCGATGTAGTCCTGGAAGGATTCCTCGTTATGGAAGTCGTAGATCCGCTGCTGGCGCATCGCCCCGGACTCCCCCGCCCGCTTCCGCACCACCCGGGTGTACTTGGCGACGCCGCCCACGACCTTCATCCCGCCGCGCAGCGTATCGATCCGGGACGACAGGGACATCGGGATCCGGAACGGGTACGTGGCGATGTGCCCCTTGCGGATGAACTTGCCGTTCATCGACAGGGCCTGCAGCGACCCGGGGATCTCGACAGCAGAAACACCGACCTCGCTGAGCAGGGCATCCGTGGACGACCCGGCACCGGCGAAGACATGCCCGCCCCAGTTCAACCAGTAGTCCCCGCGGCGCTCCGAACGGATCCGCCCGCCGACCCGCCCGTCCGCCTCCAGCAGCAGCGTGTCCCAATGACGCAGCCGCCACCCGGCCGAAAGACCAGCGAGACCGGCGCCGACGATTACTACATCTTTCATCTGGTTGAATCTTCTTTCGTTGAGGTTTTAGGGCCGGAAACGCCCGGGCTTGATGGGGTAGACGGAAAGCTTCCGCGGAGTGCCTCGGCCGCAATGGAACCGGTCAATGGGTCAGTCTGTTTCAGGACCCCAGCAGTAGGGGCAATCGTGTCGGTCCTCCGGTTCGTCGGTGACCGCAGGTGCTGAGGTTCCATTGCTGGCGCCGCAGACTGTCTCCAGTTGAATTGTCATCGGATTCCTTTCAGCATCGTGTGGCGGCTGCTGGCCTTTGTCGTATTTTTCTGAACCGCCGCATGTCTTAGCAGTCCCTGGGGCTTCACAGATGGGGTAGGGCTTCTACTAAATAGCCTTCGGTCTTTTCGAAAAGCTGGCGCTGCTGGGCTCCGTGTCCCCGTAGCCATAGGATGTCCGCCCGGTCGGTGACCGCGTCTACATAGCCGGTACGAACGACCCGGCCGTCCTTTCGGATTTGCACCCATTGGTCGAGGATTTCTTGCCAATCGTTGACGGTCACGGTTTTCCTTTCGCCTTTCGTAGCGGATGGCAGCTTTGCTGCCCTGTTATTCGACGGGTTTACCAATGGATTCGAGGTCTTTGTCGGCATGTTCGATCACGCGCAGTTCGGCTTCCAGATCAAGGTTGCGGCAGAGGAGCCAGTACGCGGCACCACCGATGGGAATTCCCACGAAGAATGCAATATCGAATCCACCCATCGCCGCAGCGATCGGGCCTTGGTAGAAGCTGAGGTACATGAAAGGGATCATGACGGCGAACGAAATCAGGTAGGCAAGGATCCCCCGCCAGTTCCACAAGCCGTACACTCCGTCCGTGCGGAACATCTCCCGGACGGAGTAGCGTCCCCGCCTAACCAGGAAGAAGTCGGTCAGGTTGACTGCCGTCCAGGGACCCATGAGGTAGCCGAGAATGGCCAGGACGGCGGCGAAGCTTGTATTGAGGAAATCCTCCGGGAGACCTGCTGCGGCAATTGCCCCCGTCACACCGACGAGCAGGATCGTCACTATGCGGATTCGGCGTGTCGGGCGAACCGGGCGGATGCTGTCGAGCGCGGTGATGAGTGTCAGCGAACCCCCGTAGACGCACATTGCCATCAGGCCGAGCAGACCCAGGCCGCCGGTCACCAGCAGGATGGCCCCCAGACCAGGGAAGACGTAGTCACCGGTGACAGCCACACCGGCGAGCACACCTTCTTCGGGCAGCAGGGCGGCGCAGATGGCTCCAACGGCCATGAAAGAGAAGAGACCGAAGAAGAGCCCGCCCGTCGTGAATGTGATGATGGCCGACTTGCGGGTCGTCGGCGGCATGTACCGGGAGTAGTCTGACACGAAGAACGCCCAGGTCAGCTGGTATGCGGTGGAAGCAGAGACAACCACCATGAATGACACCGGGTCGAAGGTCTGGGAAAGGTCAAAGGCAGAAGCCGGAACAAGGCCTCCGGCTGTCAGGCCCACCAGATAGACGACGATGGCAATGACCAGCGCAACCGTGATAATCCGCTGGGCGATATGCAGCCAGTGGTAGCCGAAGATCGCGAGTACCAGGGCGACGATGCAGGTGATGACCGCCCAGACTGGCGGTGACGTACCAAGGTTCAGTTCGGCCGCCGTCGCGCCCAGGAGATTGCCTCCCAGAACCACGTACCCCCAGTAGACGACAAGCGCCATGGCCCAAATGAGTAAGGCGCCGTATCGGCCGAACTGCGGGCGGGACTGCACCATCTGAGGCAGGCCCAGGTGCGGCCCCTGAGTGGCGTGTGCTGATACGGGGATCGTGCCAAGCGCCGCTCCAAGGGCCAGCCCGATCAGTGTCCAGCCCAGATTAAGGCCCATGGAGATGCCGATGGCACCGGTCGCAAGGCTAAGAAGCTGCGCGCTGCCGGCAAACCAGATCGTGGCCTGATCGAAGAGCTTTCCTCCTCGTTCGTGCAACGGCACGTAGTCGATGGACCGCGTCTCGATTCGCGAGACCGCCGGAGTGCCGCCCCTGGGACTAACATCAGTCATGAAAATCTCCTCGAATTACCGCCGCCTGTCTCAGACGGCCGGTTCCAAATCGTCCCCAACCCCTCGATTCAGGGAGTCGACGCCAAAACAGCGTCCCGGATGCGGTTTGCTGCCCGCTCCCCGCTGCGGATGGCGCCTTCCATCAGGCCAGTGAAGTCCGGGTCTGCGTACTCTCCCGCGAAGTAGATGTTTCCCACAGGTTGTTCGAGCCGCTCGATGTCCTCCCGGTTCGTGGCCGGGCTGTAGGCCGCATAGGAACCGCGGGCCAACGGATCGTTGCGCCAAATCGTGGAAACGGCGGAATCAAGATCCCCAAAGGCCAGATCAGGGCGGATAAGGCGTGCTTGGGCGGCCCAGGCGTCATGACTCACCGCCGCCCGGGTGTTGTCCAGGGCGGCAGGGGAACCCATGAACGAGTTAAGGACCGGCGTGACGGAGCCGGTGGCATCCATCGCAGTCCACGTCCAGAACCGGTCTTTCGTAGACATCACTGCACTCGTTTCGGGCACCTCGCGCAGCGGGATGTGAAGCTTCGCGGCGTCCCCCTGCAGGACCCGGTTCAACACAGTCACCTTCCACTCCGGCAGGGGCATCGTAACGGCGGACGCACCGCGAATGAGGGCCAGTGGCAGTGCTACTACAACCGAGTCATAACGGCTCGAACCGGTAGAAGCCCGCACGATATAGCCCTCGTCCGTAGCTTCAACCGCCTGAACGAACTCACCGAAACGGATGGTCCCGGTCAGCCGGGCGGCAAGGGCCTTGGGCAGTTCCTGGTTGCCGCCGCTGACCCTCCAGCTTGGGCGCGGCTCGAAAGAGGCAATGTTCTCCAGCGTCTCAGCGCTGACGTCGCTGGCGGCCACGGCCGTGGATATTTCAATCCGGGCCCGCAAGGCGTCCACCAGGCGCGGTTCGAGGTCCAGCCGCTGGAGCACCTCTTCTGCCGAAGGGGGGCTTGTGAAGGTCTTGGCGATGGCCGCGGCCTCCCGGCCGGCACCGACGACGTCGTCGGTTGTGATGTCGGGGGTGTCGGCCAGCGCGCGGACGTAATAGCTCATCCCGGTATCCACCAAGTCGAGCCCGGTGACATCGAGGAGTCGGCGCATCGAGGTGTAGCCGGACAGTACGAACTCGGCGCCTCGTTCGATGACGCACGGCTCCTTACGTCCGGCTTCGATCGTTTCGGACCAGAGGCGTCCGCCTACACGCTCACGCGCCTCAAAGACCGTGACGTCCATCCCGTCCGCTTCCAGCTGCGTGGCGGCTGCCAAGCCGGCGAGTCCTGCTCCGAGCACTGCCACGGAGTGACGTCCTTGAGTTCCCTGCATAGTTCCAGCTCCCTAGTTGCGCGAATCACTGTGACCGAGATTACGATTCAAAGGCAACGGAAGGGAATTAGACAATATGCAGAATCTTCGGGAAATCTAGACAGATGTACGGAGTGTGATCGTTCAGCTCGCCGCGGATGCCCGTGCATTCAGCGCCGGCCATGAAGGAGCGACCGGTTCACCTCGTTTACAGGTGTTGAACGCGCGCCCGGTCCGATTTGTTGACCTCAGGTGTAGGTTGAACCCGCCCATGGTCCGCTGAGCTTCCCCTTGAGGTTTCGAATGTCAGTCAAAGGCGGTGAATCGAGGAAGTTAGTCCGATGAGTGGAGCAATTTCCATGCGGACCGCGCAAGCCAGAATTCAGAGAGGTCTTTGGTGCGTCGGACGCTGCGGTTTGTTATCGCCTCGACCTGGTCGAGGCGATAAACGAGGCTCTGACGGTGCAGGTGAAGTTCATCGGCCGTGACGTTCCAACGCATGTCGCTGTCCAGATACGTGAATAGGGTCTCGCGCAACGACACGGACCGCGGCTCGTCCGATGCCAAGGGGCCCAGCACCGAAGCAATGATCTGTTCGGCTTCGGTTCGTGATCGAGCGAGCAGTGAGACCTGTTTGCCGCTGAATTCCCGCCACGGTTCCTGTCGGGCCTGAGCGTTATGGTATTCCGACATTGCTTCGGCTACGGCCCCTGAGAGGTCTGCAACGTCACCGTGCTCCGCCGAAACGCCGGAAGTCGTTCCCAGCTGTCCAAGGATTGTTCTGACCCGCTCGAGTTCATGGACGGGGACAGCGAGGACAATCCTGTCGGCGCTTTCTGTCAGCGTCGGGGGAATTCCGGCCAGAGCCAGGGCGAGCGGCACGCGCAATGCCACGTCGCACGCGGTGACTACAGCACGAAAAGCCCCGCCCGTGCCGCCCCACGCCTCCAACAGGGCCGCCTGCCCTTCCTTCCGTCCATTGAGTGCAAGCTCGACAGCGGCCGCTCCTTCCCTGATGCGGCCCATCGCCTCTTGGATGATGGTGTTCACGTCGACCGCGAGGACCTGGGCCAGATGAAGAAGCGCAAACCCGTCAAGAGCCGAATCTTCTTCAACAAAAAACAGGGAAGGCCGCTGGGTCCGGAGTGAATGAGCCCGCGGAACCGATGGTGCGAGAAGACCCTCTCCGATGAGAATGCAGCCGGTAGCTTCATCGAAGACCGTCAGACGGGTACCAAAGAGGTCGCCTAGATCTGCCCCTGAGCGGCGGCTGGCCGCGTCACGCTGACCGGCTATTTGATACAGCTTGGCCAGCAGCAGCACGCCCATCGTCTGACTGTCCGCGTTGGCAGCAGCGACGGTGCGGCCAAAAGCCGCGAACGGTGTGTCCGGATGGGTCGCAAGAATCGGAAAGCCGCGGGCATCGGATTCCGCCAGCATGGCGTTGGTCAGGCGGGGCGCAAGCCCATGCTCGCCTACGGCAATTCCGGCAAGGCCGGCCTCATCAAGCGCGGCGATGAACTCCCGCTGCGCCTGCGCACCCTGCGGAATGCACAGGCCGATGGTCATGAGCAGCTCATGAGGACCCAGCCAACGCTCAGGGTGGGACAGCTCGCAGGAATGAGCCCACAAAACAGTTCGGTCAAGCCCCTGCTCCCCGCTAAGCAGATGGCTATCAAGGCTTGGATTGCCGACAAGGTCGGCGACCGTCATGCGCGTACTCATGAATTTAACAATTGTCTAAAAAATGGCAACTGTCCAGCACTAGTGACTATTACAAGCGTGGCCTGGCTCACTTAGGGTGGTTCTCCGAACAGGCTGACAACGACCAACATCTTCCAAGGAGAACCGCATGAATCTTGCGTCCCGGTTTGCCGCAACCCGAGTGGATTCGAGCATCGTCTGGCCGGACCCGGTCCCGATCGCGCATGAGCGTGTTCTCGAAGGTGCGCCGGCTGCAGCCACCCTGGTGCTGGAAGATACCCCGGCCTACCAGTTGGGGTTGTGGCGGGTCAGCACCGGTGAGTTCGAAACGGATCACACCGGCTACCTGGAGTACATCCACATCCTCGAAGGTTCCGGGCAGCTCGTCGACAGCGACGGGACGGTCACGGAGCTGGAGCCCGGGGTGACGGTTCTGATGCGTCCCGGCTGGAAGGGGCGCTGAGTCGTCGCCGACAGCATCGTCAAGGTCTACACGATCATCCACTCCCGAAACAGAAGCAGGCTCCGTGAAGCATGAAATTGACCTCTTGGCGCAGGTGCCTGACGGGCTCTTCATTGGAGGCCAATGGCGCCCTGCGGACGAAGGCGCAACACTTGGCGTCTGCGACCCTGCCACCGGCGGCATCGTAAAGCAGGTCGCCGACGCCTCGAGGGCAGACGGGATAGCCGCATTGGATGCTGCCGACGCGGCATCGGCGGATTGGGCGGCCACGTCCTTGGGCCGGCGGGCAGACCTGCTGCGTGGCGCGTTTGATCTGCTGCAGGAACGGGCGGAAGAGTTCGCCCTTCTCTTGACGATTGAAACGGGAAAACCGCTTGAAGAATCGCGGGCCGAGGTCGCCTACAGCGGCGACTTCCTTCGCTGGTTCAGTGAAGAGGCTCCCCGTATTCAAGGACGCTACGGACAGAACGCCACGGGTACCGGACGCATGATCATCACGCAGCACCCCGTAGGCCCCTGCCTGCTGATCACCCCCTGGAACTTTCCGCTGGGAATGGCCACCCGCAAGATCGCGCCCGCCCTCGCCGCGGGATGCACCGTCGTCATCAAGCCCCCTGAGCTCGCGCCATTATCAACACTGTTCTTCGTGTCGTTGCTTGAAGAGCTCGGACTGCCCTCCGGTGTTGTGAATGTGGTGACGACGTCGTCGGCGGGCGCAGTGTCAAAGCCGCTGCTCCGGGACCCGCGCCTGCGCAAGCTCTCGTTCACTGGCTCCACTCCCGTGGGCATCCGCCTGCTGGAGCAGGCAGCCCGCGGTGTCCTGCGCACCTCAATGGAACTCGGCGGCAACGCGCCCTTCATCGTGTTCGACGACGCAGACCTCGACAGGGCTGTCGAAGGCGCGCTCAAGGCGAAGTTCCGGAACGTCGGCCAGGCCTGCACGGCCGCGAACCGCTTTATCGTTCATCATTCGCTCGCCGACGAGTTCGCCCGGCGTCTTGCCGGGCACGCGCGGGCCTTCACCGTCGGCCGCGGCACGGACCACGGCGTCGAAGTCGGCCCGCTGATCGATGAGCGCGCCGTGACGAAAGTGAAGCACCTGGTCGACGACGCCGTAGCCCGGGGCGCGACGCTTCATGCCGGCGGGGCCCCAATCGAGGGACCGGGAACCTTTTTCGCGCCGACCGTCCTGTCCGATCTGCAGGCCGGGTCCGAAATCCTTCGCGAGGAGATCTTCGGTCCGGTACTCGCCGTTTCCACCTTTGACGACGAGGACCAGGCCGTGCGCATGGCCAACGACACGAACTATGGACTCGTGTCCTACGTGTACACGGAAAACCTTGCCCGCGGACAACGCATGATCGAGCGCCTGGAGACGGGCATGATGGGCCTCAACGTGGGCGTCGTATCCAATGCCGGCGCCCCGTTCGGCGGCTGGAAATCCTCCGGACTCGGCCGCGAAGGCGGCGCCGAGGGCATCCATGAGTATCTGCAGACCAAATACACCCTCTCCGCGAACCCTTTCGCGTAGGAAACGCACTTGGCGCCGGCACCGGACCGGCGGGCCTCCCGTCCCAGCTGGACGCCTGAATGACCCACTATTGAAAGAGGAGCGACAATGAGCGCTACGGAAACGACATCCACCATCACCAACGGAGACGTGTCCTTCTGGATCCGCGATGCTGGCGGCCGCCCCACCCCGCGACCCGCCCTGAACGGAGACATCGACGTCGACGTGGCGATCATCGGCGCCGGCTTGACCGGCCTGTGGACTGCCTATTACCTCAAGACGGCACGACCCGACCTCGAGGTCGCCGTGATCGAACAGGAATTCGCCGGGTTCGGCGCCTCCGGCCGCAACGCCGGCTGGATGAGCGCGGAACCGGCCGGCCAGTTCCGCCGCTATGCCGCGACGCACGGGCCTGAGGCGGCCCGTGACCTGCAGCGCGAGATGTTCGGAGCCATCCGCGAAGCCGCCCAGATCGCCCGCAGCGAGGATTTCGGAAACGCGGTCACCGAAACCGGGCTCATCCACTTTGCCAGCAACCAGGCACAGCTCGCCCGCGCCAAGTCCCATATTCGGGAAATGAAGCACCAGGGCTGGGGCGAAGAAGATGTCCAGGAACTCTCCGCAGCGGACATCCAGGAGCGCGTGCGGGTACGCGGAGCCCTTGGCGGCTACGGCACCCAGCACTGCGTGCGCGTCCACCCGGCCAAGTTCGTTTTCGGTCTCGCCCGCGCAGTCGAGCGGCGCGGGGTAACGATCTACGAGGGCACCAAGGCGACTGCCGTAGCACCCCGTGTCGTCACGACAGAACGCGGACAGGTGCGGGCAAAGCACATCGTTGAAGCACTCGAGGGGTACAGCCTTTCGCTGCCCGGTCAGCACCGGCGGCTCCTTCCGATGAACAGCAGCATGATCATCACCGAGCCGCTTTCGGATAGCGTGCTGGAATCGATCGGCTGGGCCGGCGGCGAACTGTTGGGCGACGTCGCCCACAGCTTCACCTACATGCATAAGACCGCAGACTCACGGATTGCCATCGGTGGCCGCGGGGTTCCCTACAACTTCGCATCCAGCTTCAACCGGGACGGTCGCACCGCGGAGGTGACTGTGCAGTCCCTGCGGAACAGACTGGCCGAAATTTTCCCGATCCTGCGCGACGTCCGCATCGACCACACCTGGACCGGGGTCCTCGGCGTTCCCAGGGACTGGTGCGCGGCCGTGAACTACGACAGCGCCACCGGCATTGCCCGTGCCGGCGGATACGTCGGTCATGGCGTCAGCGGTACCAACCTAGCGGCACGCACCGTGGCAGACCTGCTACTGGGTAAAGAAACCGCGCTCACCCGGTTGCCCTGGGTCGGACGCCAGGCACGGAACTGGGAATTTGAACCGGTTCGCTGGATCGGCGCGAAGGCTCTCTATGCTGCCTACGGCTACGCAGACCGCAGAGAGAACGCGACCCAGAACCCGCAGACGCATGTCCTCGCCCGCATCGCCAACATCGTGAGCGGACGCTAACGCTACAGGGTGCCTGCCACCTCCCTTGGGTGTCTAGCGAACCCTTCAAGCAAGGCTAGGAAACCCCTCAACGCGCCCAACCCGATTCACTTGGCAATTGTGATGAAGGTTGCAGATTTCATATCCAAATAAACAGTAGTGATTCCCGCCACATCTGCCGCAAGCTGGATGGACATCCAAGGGCTTGCAGATATTGGCGAATCAACTACGCAAGCAAGTACACCAAGAACCAGCCATGGCTAATAAGGAGCATTCGACATGACTCATCCCGTACCGACGCAACCCCGCACAGGCGGCGAGGTGCTCGTTTCCGCGTTGGCCGAGCACGGGGTTGACACGGTCTTCGGCATCCCGGGCACGCACAATCTCCCGATCTTCGCGGCCATGCCGGGCAACGGCATCCGGAACATCACCACTCGCCACGAACAGGGCGCCGGTTACGCCGCCGATGGTTACGCGCGCTCGACGGGCAAGGTCGGCGTCGTCGTCACCACGACCGGTCCAGCAGCGCTCAACGCTGCCACTGCTCTCGGCCAGGCCTATTCGGATTCGGTGCCGATTCTGGTGATCGCTCCGGGTATGCCCACCGGGCACCCCAGCCACGGCAACGGGCTGCTGCACGAGTTCCGCGACCAGCGCGGCGCCATGGCCGGTGTCGTGCAGGAAAGCCACCGCGTCGAAAGCGTTGCCGAAATTCCCGCTGCAGTCGCGCAGGCCTTTGCCCGCCTGAACCGCGGCCGCCGCCGGGCGGAATACCTCGAGGTCCCGCTCGACCTGCTCGATGAGACCGCTGTGGTCGAAAATATCGTGCCCCTGGCGACAGGAACCTATGAGGTCGCCCCGGAGGCCGAGGTAAACCGTGCCGCCGCTGCACTCGCCCAGGCCGGGAACGTCGTTGTGCTCGCGGGCGGGGGCGCCTCAAACGCCTCAACCCAGGTCCAGCGGGTTGCCGAGCGCCTCGGCGCCCCGGTCATCACGACCACCAATGGCAAGGGCGTCCTCCGGGAAGACCATCCCTTGGCCCTGGGCTCGGGAATGCAGCTCTCGGAGTTCGTCGAACTTATCGAAGGGGCCGACGCCGTGCTGGCAGTCGGCACCGAGTTCGCTTCCGCGGACTGGTTCGGCGGCATGCCGAAGCTGCCCAAGACACTGATCCGTATCGACGTCGATCCTGCCGGATTGTTCGCCAACGCGAATCCCAGTCATCCTCTCGTGGGCGATAGCCGGGAGACGCTCCGGCAGCTCGACATCGCGCTGGAATCACTCTCGGTGCGAGCGGACGAGTCCGCAGCCGGCCGCGTCGCCTCGCTCAAGGAACGGATTATCGAGGCGCAGCAGCGGTCCGCGAAGACCTGGCTGGCCTCGCTGGCCTCGCTCGATGAGGTGCTGCCCGAGAACACCGTCATCGCCGCGGACAATGCGATGGTCGCCTACAACGGGGCGCTGGCGGTGCTGCGGCCCAAGCGTTCGCGTTCCTTCCTCTTCCCCACCGGAGCCGGGACGTTGGGCTACGGGCTGCCTGCCGGCATCGGTGCAAAGATCGCCGCACCGGAAACCACGGTGGTCGTCCTCCAGGGCGACGGCGGAATGATGTTCTCCGCGACCGAACTGGCTACGGCGGCCCAGTACGGGGTGGCTCTTCCGGTACTGGTCTATGACAACGGCGGCTACGGCGAAATCCACAACGAAATGGTCGACCGCAATGACCCGGTGCATTCCGTTGCGCTGAATTCCCCCGATTTCCCGGCACTCGCCCGCTCGCTGGGCTGCCTCGGCGTCGAGCTCGAAGACCCGGCCGATCTCGGAGCACTGGTCAAGGATGCGCTGGCGGCGGACCGGCCGACCCTCATCCACATTCGCGAGGAGAGCCGCGCCTCGCAGGGGCTGCGGCCGTAATCCCGGGCGGGAACGCCGCCGGTGCACTCAATCAGTACTGACAACAACGAAAGAGAATCACCCATGAGCACGTACGCCGTCATCAACCCGGCCAGTGGGGCAACCATCACGGAATACCCCCACGCCACGGACGCGCAGATCGAGCAGGCCCTCGCCTCCGCTCAGGCCGCCTATCGCCAGTGGTCGAGGACCACCACCGTCGCCGAACGCGCAGCCCTCGCCCAGCGCGCCGCCGATCTCTTCATCGAGCGCAAGGACACCCTCGCTGCCATCATCAACCGCGAGATGGGAAAGCCGCTCGCCCAGGCGGTCGGTGAAGTCGAATTTTCCGCCGATATCACCCGCAGCTTCGCAAACAACGCCGAGACCTGGCTCGCCGACGAGATCCTCTCCGTCGAGGACGGCCTGCGCACCCTGGTGCGCCGCCAGAGCATCGGCGTGCTGCTCGGGATCATGCCGTGGAACTACCCGTACTACCAGGTCGCACGCTTCGCCGTACCCAACCTGATCCTCGGCAATCCCGTCATCCTGAAGCACGCGGAACAGTGCCCCGAATCCGCTCTCGCCCTGCAGGAGATCTTCACAGACGCCGGATTCCCGGAAGGTGCCTACGTCAATGTCTTCGCCACCCACGAGCAGGTCTCAACGATCATCGCCGATGATCGGGTTCAGGGCGTCTCACTGACCGGCTCCGAACGCACCGGAGCGATCATTGCCGAACAGGCAGGACGGCACCTGAAGAAGTGCGTCCTGGAACTGGGCGGCTCTGACGTCATCCTCGTGCTCGACACCGACGATGTGGACCACGCCGTGGAACAGGCGCTGGCCGGCCGCATGGAAAACACCGGACAGGCCTGCAACGGCACCAAGCGCGTCGTCGTACGCGACACCTACTACGACGAATTCGCGCAGAAGTTCACGGCAGCCATCAGCGCCCAGTCGTACGACAACGGCGACTTTGGACCGCTGTCCTCCGAAAAGGCGACCAAGACCCTCGTGGGACAGGTGCAGCAGGCCATCGAGCAGGGTGCACAGGTACTGGTCGGCAACAACGAACCCGAAGGCAACGTCTACACGCCTACGGTTCTTGCCGGCATCAGCGAGAACACGGACGTCTACCGGCAGGAGCTGTTTGGTCCGGTGGCACAGCTCTACAAGGTCTCCAGCGACGAGGAAGCCATCGAGCTGACCAACGCCTCGCCGTACGGGCTCGGCGCAGTGGTCATCTCAAAGGACTACGAGCACGCCGAACGCGTGGGCAACCAGCTCGACGTAGGCATGGTCTTCATCGGACAGGCCGGGCTGGAAGGTGCCGACGTGCCGTTCGGCGGCGTGAAGCGCTCCGGTTACGGACGCGAACTCGGCCGCTTCGGCATCGAAGAGTTCGCCAACAAGAAGCTCTTCCGCTTCGCCGCCGAGGACTAAACCCCGGCCTTCCCCAAACCGCAGGCGCCGGGAACCCGTTCCCGTTCGTACAAACCGCACGGGTTCCCGGCGCCGGCGCAGTTAACAGATCGAAGGAGATCGACGTGACGAGCATCAGCCGCACTTCGCTCGAAGACGTAGCACTCAACACATTCCACAAGAGGCTGGCCGTGTACTCGTCGGCCGCACCGTTCCTGGACGGTTACATCCTCAGCATCATCGGCGTAGTCATGCTGCAAATGACCGGCGCCCTCAACCTCAGCATCATGGAGCAGGGCCTCATCGCTGCCGCCCCGCTGGTTGGGATGTTCTTCGGCGGCTTCCTCGTCGGACTACTGACGGACAAGATCGGCCGAAAACTTCTGTACGTACTCGACCTGCTGGCCATGGTCCTGTTCTCCCTCGCCCAGTTCTGGGTGGAAGACGCCTGGTGGCTGATTGCCCTCCGCTTCCTCCTCGGTGTGGCTATTGGCGCCGATCACCCGCTGGCCACCTCGCTGCTCGCGGAGTTCCTGCCGAAGAAGCAACGCGGTCCGATTCTCGCGGCCCTCGTCATGATGTGGTTCATCGGTGCCGCGGCCGCCTACGCGGTCGGAGAAGTGATCCTGCGCATCGGCGGAGACGACGCCTGGCGCTGGGCCCTGGCCAGCGCTGCGGTACCGGGCGCGATCTTCATGTTGCTGCGCCACGGAACCCCCGAGTCGGCGCGCTGGCTCGTGAGCAAAGGGCGAATTGACGAAGCCGAGGCAGTGATCAAGAAGGTCTACGGCGACGGCTACTCCGTCGACGATCTTGCCGAGCCCGAGACCACGACGAAGGTGCCGATCAGCGCGCTGTTCCACTCCGGCTACGGCAAGCGGATCTTCTTCGTCAGCGTCTTCTGGACCTGCTCGATCATTCCCCAGTTCGCCATCTACGCCTTCGCCCCGCAGATCCTCGGTCTGATGGGCCTGGAGGATGAACTGGCGTCGGTCGGATCCATCGTGATCACCTCGATGTTCGTGATTGGCTGCCTGCTCGCAGTCCTGACCATCGCTCCCCTCGGCCGCCGCAAACTGCTGATCCACAGCTTCCTCTGGTCCGGTCTGGCGCTGCTGCTGCTCGGGTTCTTCCCCGATAGCTCAGTGGTCCTCACCCTGATCCTGTTCAGCTCCTATGCGGTATTCATCGGCGGCGCACAGGTGCTCCAATATGTTTACCCGAACGAGCTCTTCCCCACCGAAATCCGGGGCTCGGCCATGGGGCTCTGCACCTCCGTCTCCCGCATTGGCGCCGCGACCGGCACCTACCTTGTTCCGTTGTCCTTGGCGGCAATCGGTATCGGCAACACCATGCTCGTCTGTGCGGGAATCTCCCTGGTGGGACTCATCGTCGCCGTGCTCATGGCACCGGAAACCCGTTCCTTGGAACTGAGCCAGGCCGGTTCACTCAACAGCCAGGCCGCTTCACTCAAGAGCTGATAGGAGAAGACCGTGGCTTACACACGGGAAATTCAAGTCGTCGATACTCATGCGGGAACTCCCATGCGGGTCGTCACGGGCGGGATCCCGGACATTCCGGGTGACTCGGTGTACGAAAAGATGCACTGGCTGGAAAAGAAGGATGATGCACTGCGCAAGCTGCTCCTGCGCGAGCCTCGAGGCTACCCGCCGCACTGCTGCAACATCCTGGTTCCTCCGACGCACCCCGAGGCTGATGCCGGGTACATCATCATGGAGCAAATCGAGTACCCGGTCATGTCCGGCGGAAACACGATCTCCGTAGTGACCGTACTGCTGGAAACCGGGATCCTGCCCATGAAGGAACCTGTCACCGAACTCACCCTGGAAGCGCCGGCCGGGCTCATCAAAGTAAAGGCCGAGTGCAAGGACGGCAAGGTCAAGAACGTGACCTTCAAAAACGTCCCGGCGTTTGCCGCGCACCTCGACGCCGAAATCGACGTGCCGCACCTTGGGAAAGTAACCGTCGACGTGGCATGGGGCGGAATGTTCTACGTCATAGCCGACGTCCGCCAGTTCCCCGGACTCGAACTCATTCCCGAACACGGAGCTGAGATCGCCCGGATTTCCTCGATGATCCGCGAGGCTGCAATCGAGCAGTTGCCGGTAGAACACCCGGACTACCCAGGGGTGGGCATCACCATTACACAGCTCTCGGGTCCAACAGACGACCCGAACGCTGACTGGAAGAACGTGGTGACCATGGCATCCGGCGAGTTCTCCTGGGACGACCCCGCCACCTGGACCGGGGGCCTGGACCGTTGCCCGTGCGGCACGGGAACATGCGCGAAAATGGCCGTACTCCATGCCAAAGGCGAGCTGGCGCTCGACCAGCCTTTCCGCCACCAGGGAATCCTCGGGAACGTCTACACCGGACGCCTCGTGGAAGAAGCAAGCATCGGTGACAAGAAGGCAGTCGTTCCCACCGTCACCGGAACCAGCTGGATCTTCGCCAAGAGCACCATCGTCCTGGACGAAGACGACCCCTTTACCGAAGGGTTCACCGTCGGCGACATCTGGGCCTAAGCGACCCAAGCCCACGAGGACCGATTGCTGGCTGTGCCGAGCAGACCCCACGTAATCCGACAGTCAAAGGTACGAATCCATTGCTGTCAGCTCACGGGGCGTGCTCGGCACAGCCAGCACGCATTCGACTGGCGGGTCGACAACCTGCTGTTTTCAGGCCGAAAGGAGCCCTTCCACTCTCATGAGCGCCCTCGGATATCTTGCTGCGTCGGCGCCGCCGAGACTGGCCATTGCCGGCTCCGCCGTGGCGATCCCGATCCTCGCGGTGCAGCAAACGGGAGACGTCCTCCTCGGCGGCGCCCTGGTCTCGGTCTCCCTCGGTCCGAGCGTGGTGGCCGCCCCGTTGGTCGGCGCGGCCCTCGACCGCGCCCGCAGGCCGGGCCTGCTCATCGCGGCGTCCGGCGTGCTGACCGCCATCGCCTTCGCGATCACGGCGTTCCTCGGCCAGATCCCGCTGCCGGTCGTCTTCGCCGCGCTGGCCGTGGCCGGAGCGGTCGCCCCGTTCTTCATGGGCGGGCTCTCCAGCTTCGTCTCCGACGCCATTCCGGACAAGCGGCGGGCCTTCGCCTACGACGCGCTCTCCTACAACTCCTCGGCCGTCGGCGGGCCCGCCCTCGTCGCCATCATGGTGCTGTTCGTGCCGGCCCCGGCC
>NZ_JBBCYT010000007.1:0-284129 GCF_037144715.1 Arthrobacter sp. USHLN218 | reverse complement strand
CGAACTGCCCCTGCTCGACGTCTTCGGCCGCGGCGGCGCCCTGAAGTCCTCCTGGTACGGCGACTGCCTCCCCTCCCGGGACTTCCCCATGCTCGTCAACCACTACAAGCAAGGCAACCTCGACCTCGACGCCTTCGTCACCGAACGCATCACCCTCGACCAAATCGAAGAAGCCTTCAACAAAATGCACGAAGGCAAAGTCCTCCGCTCCGTCGTGGAAATCGAACCCGCAGGAGCCACCGCATGAGCATCCGGATCGAGAACCTCGTCACCTCCGGCACCTTCTCGCTCGACGGCGGCACCTGGGACGTCGACAACAACGTCTGGATCCTCGGCGACGACTCCGAAGCCATCGTGATCGACCCGGCCCACAACCCGGCCTCCGTCGCCGAGGCAGTAGGAAACCGGACCGTCAAGGCCATCCTGCTCACCCACGGCCACGACGACCACATCCGGGCCGTCGGCGAAACCCGCCAGCTGCTCGGCGCCGAAGTCTACCTGCACGACGCCGACCGCATGCTCTGGGACGCCGTCTTCCCCGACGCCGCCCCGGACCACACGATCAACGACGGCGACACCTTCGACGTCGCCGGAACCACCCTGACCGCCCTGCACACCCCGGGCCACTCCCCCGGCTCCGTGTGCTTCCACCTGCCCTCCGAGGGCGTCCTGTTCAGCGGCGACACCCTCTTCAACGGCGGCCCCGGCGCCACCGGCCGCAGCTACTCCAGCTTCGAAACCATCATCGACTCGATCAAGAGCCGCCTGCTCACCCTGCCCGCCGAAACCACCGTCAACACCGGCCACGGCGACGCCACCACCATCGGAGCCGAGGCACCCCACCTCGACGAATGGATCGCCCGCGGCCACTAGGCCGGACGAGCACCGTCCCCGCGATACCGCCGCCCGGCCTCATTCCCGCACGGGAGTGAGGCCGGGCGGCGTGCCGTAGAGGGGCTGGGTCAGCACGTCGACCCCGTCCTGCTGCCACGGCAGGTGGCCGCCGTCGTCCGCCCACACGGCCTGCACCGCCCGGAGGCGACGCCCGTACAGCTTGCGGGCGTACAGCAGCACTTCTTCCTGGTCCTGCTCCTCCATCGGCGCCAGATAGACCCGCCGGGTACTGAGCCGCACGTTGAGAGTGGCCGGCAGCCGGGTGCCGCGGCCGATCACCATGTGCGCCATCTCGGCCAGCATCAGGTAGATCTCCCGCGGTTCCCTGCCGGCGATGAGGATCTCCGCGTGCCGCAGCTCCGTCAGTCCCACCGTGTAGCCGAAGGCGGGAAAATCCGGACCGCCTTCCACCAGCGCGGCGTGCCAGCCGTGCCGCGCGATGTTCATCCGAATCTTCTCCATGAGCTGCCGCACCGACATGCCGTTGCAGATATCGCACATGCTGCCTCCTTCAGGTGACCTGTCGTGGAATCAGTCTGGCCCTCGCCGTCGGCCGGGGATACCGGCTGCTTGCCGTTTGTGGATTACCACGGGCGGGGCCGTTCATTGCGCCGGCGGCAGGAGGCGCGCAGGACGGCACGGCCAGTCCGGTCTGTGCCAGAATGTGCGCATGACGGTCCCCAGCTATGACAGCGGGAAGCACCGCTCCGGGGTCCGGCTGGCGGCGATGCTGGCGGCGGGCACCCTGGCGGGAGGGCTGGCGGGGTCCTACTGGTCCTGGACCTATGCCCCGTCAGTGGGCTGGGCGGCGGCCTGCGTGACTTACCTGGTGTGGGTGTGGTCCGTCATCGGCGGCCTCTCGCCTGCCGCCACCGCGGCGCATGCGGTCCGCGAGGACACCGGCAGGGCGGCCTCGGACGTCCTCATCCTGGCGGCAACGCTGGCGAGCTTCGGCGGCGTCGCCCTCATCCTGCTGGACGCGGGAGAAGCCGACGGACCGCTGAAGGCGGGAATTATCGGCGTCGCCCTCGGCGGGATCATCCTCTCCTGGTGCCTGGTGCAGACGCTCTTCACCCTGCGGTACACGTTCCTCTACTACCGGGACCATGACGGCGTGGACTTCAATCAGGCGTCATCCCCGGCGTACCGGGACTTTGCCTACATGGCCTTCACGATCGGCATGACCTTCCAGGTTTCGGATACCGACCTGAAGACCGCCGCGGTCCGTGCCACGGTGCTGCGCCATGCCCTGCTCTCCTACCTGCTCGGCACGATCGTGCTCGCCACCACCATCAACCTGGTGGCTGGCCTCGTGCGCTGAACCGCCGGACGGCACCCGCGGAGCGCAGCGGTCAAGGCCCGGCTCCCGGCTTGCTGAACGGAAAGCTCAGCACGTCCCGGATGCTGGTTCCCTCGAGCAGCATCATGAGCCGGTCGATCCCGATCCCGAGCCCGCCGGCCGGCGGCATCCCGGTCTCCAACGCGAACAGGAACCCCTCGTCGACCCCGGCCGCGCCGGCCGCGCCGGCGCCGGCGTGCAGGGCCTGCTCGGTGAGCCGGCGGCGTTGTTCCAGCGGGTCCGTCAGCTCCGAGTAACCGGTGCCGATCTCCATCCCGTTGGCCACCAGGTCCCACCGTTCCACCAAGCCGGCGCCGCTGCGGTGCGGGGCCGCCAGCGGTGTGCTCTCGGCCGGGAAATCGTAGTAGAACGTCGGCAAGACCGTGGCCGGTTCGACGATCCGGGCGTAGAGTTCCTCCAGTACGGTTCCGGCGTCCGCCCCGGGACCGACGGCGAGCCCGTGCCGGTGGGCGAGCCGCACCAGGAGCTCGGGGTCCGAGTCGGCAGTAACGCGCCGGCCGAGGATCTGGGAGACGGCGTCGAGGACCTTGACCCACGCCCACGGTCCGGAGACATCGGTCAGTTCCGGAGGTTCCCCCGCGGCTTGTGCCCTGCGCAGGGGCACCAGGGCCGCTCCGTGCACCTCCGTGGCCGCGGCCTTGATCAGTCGTTCGGTCAGCTCTTTCATGTCCGCATAGTCGGCGAACGGGCTGTACGCCTCCAGGGAAGTGAACTCCGGGCTGTGGGTCGCGTCGGCCCCTTCGTTGCGGAAGTTGCGGCCGATCTCGAAGATGCGGCCGGTTCCCGCGACCAACAGCCGCTTGAGATAGAGCTCGGGTGCGGTGCGCAGGGTCAAATCGGCCCCGTACGCGTTGCTGTAGGTGCGGAAGGGGCGGGCCGCACCGCCGCCCGGCGCCGCGAGGATGGGTGTCTCGACCTCGCGGTAGCCTTCTTCCCCGAGCAGGCGCCGGATTTCGCTAAGGACCCGAGCCCGGCGCGCCAGCACGTCCCGTCCCGCCGGGCGAACCAGCAGGTCCATTTCACGGTGCCGCGGACGGCCGCCCGGCGCCACGGGCCCGCGGACGTACGGCACGGGATGCAGCGCCTTCGCAGCCACCTCCAGCTGCGAGACCAGGAACGACGGCGTGCCGGTGCGGGATCGCGCGGCTGTGGCGGTAACCACCACGAGGTCGCCGACGTCCAGCGCCCGGCTCAGCAGGCGAAGCCGCTCCGTGCCGAGGACCTCGCGCTCCAGCACCGCCTGCACCGTGCGCCCGCCATCCGTGAGGTCGGCGAACAGCACGCCGCCGTGGTGGCGCAGTCCGCAAATCCGCCCGTACACCCGGCAAGGCTGCCCCGGTCCGCCGTCGACGGACCCAACCGGGACTGCGGGCGCCATCCCGACCGGGTACGGCTCCATCCCCGCATCCCGGAGCATCTGTGCGTGCCGCAGCCGGTGCCGGGTCTGCGCGGAGAGCCTGCGGGCGGGGCCGCGAGGGCGGGGCGGGGCAGCCTCGAGCGCACCGACCAGCTCGAGCTCCGCTTCCGTCAGCCGGTTCTGCGGGGCTTCCCGGTGCCACAGCCCGGGCACAAAACCCTCGACCTGCGCCGCCGCCAGGGCCACCCGGGGCAGCACCAGGAGTCCGTCGAAGCACAGGTAGCGGGGGAACCACTCGGGCCGGTACTTGGCATTGGACCGGTAGAGCCGCTCCAGCTGGAAGAACCGTTCGAAGAAGCCCAGCAAGGACGTATTGAGCCGGGTCACCGCCCCGGCGCCGAGCCGGTCGGCATCGGCGAACAGCCCCCGGAACATCGCGAAGTTCAGTGAAATCCGGGCAATCCCGAGGTCCTTGGCCTGCTCCATCAGGCGGGCGACCAGCAGTTCGGTCGTCCCGTTGGCGGCCTCCGGCGAGCGCCGCATCAGGTCCAGGGACAGCCCGTTCCTCCCCCAGGGCACCAAGGACAGGAGGCCCGTGACGGCACCGCCGTCGGCGTGTGCGGTGACGATGAGGCAACGCCCGTCGGCGGGGTCGCCCCACCGGTTCAGTGCCATGGAAAATCCGCGGTCGCTTGCGCTCCCCCGCCACTTGTCCGCCAGCTCCCCCAGGGCAGCCAGTTCTGCCGGCGGCACGTCCCACTGCCGCCGGATCCGGACTTCAATACCCTCCCGGCGGGCATGGCGAACGGCGCGCCGTACATCGGCCAGGTTCCGGTCTGTCAGCGAGAACTGGTCCGCATACAGGATTGCCTCGTCACCGAGCACCAAAACGCCGAGCCCGGCCGCGGCAAACACCCGTGCCGCCTCTTCCGATGCGCCCACCACGCCCGGTGTCCAGCCGAACCGGCGTGCGTGGCGCTTCCACGCCTCCACCGCGGGCTGCCAGGCGGCCGGATCCCCGACCGGGTCCCCCGCCGCCAGGCATACCGAGCCAACCACCCTGTAGGCCACGGCGGCGCGCCCGTCCGGAGCGAAGATCAGTTCCTTGTCCCGGCGGGTCGCGAAATAGCCGAGCGCATCGTTGCCGCCGTACTCGGCAAGCAGGCCGCGCAGGGCGATTTCCTGTCCGCTCGTCCAGGCGCCCGGCCTGCGCCCCGAATGCAGGAAGACGAAGACGGTAGCCACGATCGTCACGGCCAGCAGGATCGACGTCAGCAGCGGGATACCCTCGGGGATCTGCCGGTAGAAGGCCGGCGCCACCCGGAGGCCGAGGGCGCGCAGCACCGCCACGCCGAGCACGTCCAGACCATCAACAGCCGGCCCGGTCCGGGCGCGCAGCAGGAGGTGCGGGAGCCCCACGGATAACACTGTTCCGCCGACCAGGGTCAGGGCGGCCGCCCGTGCCGCGCCGGCCCGCGTCCGCGCCGGGAACGCCGGACGCACCCACCACACGAGCCACAGGGTTAGCACGGAGGCGACGATCCCGATGAGCTCGATGATGGTGCCCGCGGCGAGCGCGGCTGCGGCCGGCCGGTCGCCGGCGGGGCGCCCCCACAGCTCGGCGAGGATAGCCGCCGAGACCAGCAGCCCCAGCACGGCGAAGATCGCCAACAGCATCAGCGCCACGCGCCGGCGCCGCAACAGCGCGCCGGTGACGAGGGCCAGGACCACGATGGACACGAGGGAGGGCGTCAGCGGAATGTTGAGTGCGCCGAACGCCACCACCACGGGCAGCCGCGACGGGAATCCCGCGATCCGCGCGAGCCAGAGGACGACGGCGGTCAGCGTCGCCACCGCGTAGAGCCAGGTCAGGATCCGGGCCCAGCGCTCCTGCGCCGGCGTGGGCTCCGGACGGCGGTGCCTGCGCCCGCCGGGCCTGTTCGGGGTGATCGACCGACCCATGTTCCACCGTCCCGCCGCTTCCGGGTCCTAGTCGCCCGGCCGCCCGGTCCGGTCCAGCAGCACCAGGAAGCCGGACTCCTCGGGTTCCCAGTCAGCGCGGTACCTGGCGAGCACGGCGCGCTCGACCGTCTCTACCCCGATACCGGGAACCAGGTCGTCCGCGGCGCCCGCGGTCGCCGGGTCCCATTCCAGCCCCAGCGCGTCGTACGCCTGGACCAGCACCTCCCGCAGCGGCCCGGAGTCCTCCACCACGATCACGGAGGAGAAGAGCCAGGCCCCGGAGACGACCCGCTGGGCGGTGCCCACGAGTTTGACCCGGGTACCGCCGTCGTACCCGGGAACCCCGTGCACGCTGTACTCCCCCGGACAGTACTCGCCCGGAATCTCCCCCATGCGGGCGGTCACGCCGGCATCCCGCAGCGCCGCCGCCAGCAGTTCGCCGAAGTAGGCGAAGCGGTGCCGCGAGGCTGCGATGGCGTCGGCTTCCGGCTGCACATGGTCGATGACCAGGCACCCGCGGTGGTAGGCCGCCGCGCGTCCCCCGGCCTTGCGCACCAGCGGCTCGAACCCGAGCGCCCTGCAGCGCTCCGCGGCCTCGGCAAAGCCGGCGAGATGCGCGTCGCGCTGGCCGAAAGCCACGCTCGGTTCCGGCCGGTAGATCCGCACCGTCGCCCCCAGCCGGCCGGCCTTGGCCGCCTGCAGCATCCGCAGCCCGTAATCCAGGTCTTCCGCGGCCCCGAAGGAGACGTCCTGCCGGACCCACGACAGCGACCGGTCCAGGTCCCCGGGCCACGCCGGCCCCGGGGTGGCGGACGACGGCCCGGAGGCTTCCGGCCGCTTCGCCGCCCCGCCGGCCGCCAGTTCAGTCGCCAACGGTCACTCCGCGCCAGAAGGCAACCCGGCCCTGGATCTTTTCGGCCTCCGGGGTAGTCAGCGGGTAGTACCAGGCGGCATCCTGGTTGCGCTCGCCGTCGACGTCGAGCGAGTAGTAGTGGGCCGTGCCCTTCCAGCCGCACTCGGAATGGTGGCTGGAAGGGACCAGGTATTCGTCCTTGACGCTGTCGCGCGGGAAGTAGTGGTTGCCTTCAACCACCAGGGTGTCCTCGGATTCGGCGATCACCGCGCCGCGCCATACTGCCCTGACCATGTCCTTCTCCCTCGTGCCGCTGGGGCCGTTCCTACCAGTAAACCGGTAACGTCCCGCAGCCGCCAATCACATGGCACACTCGGTGGCATGCGCGAACTGATCGTTCTCGGCACAGCGTCGCAGGTCCCCACGAGGACCCGGAACCACAACGGGTACCTACTGCTCTGGGACGGCGAAGGCCTGCTCTTCGACCCGGGTGAGGGGACGCAGCGGCAGATGATCCATGCCGGCGTCTCCGCCACCCGGATCACGCGGATCTGCCTGACCCACGTCCACGGGGACCACTGCTACGGCCTGCCCGGCGTGCTCTCCCGCATGGCCCTGGACGGCGTGCCCCATCCGGTCTATCTGCACTACCCGGCCTCCGGCGAGGACGTGGTCCGTGCGCTAGTCTCGGTAGCCTCCCCCGGAATCGACCTGCGGCTCTGCCCGCACGGCTCGGCCGGCCCCATCGCTGCCGGGCTCGAGGTCCGGGAACTGCGGCACCGGATCGAGACCTACGGCTACCGCCTCACCGAACCGGACGGCCACACCCTGCTGCCCAAGCGCCTCGCCGCGGCCGGCATCGCCGGGCCCGACGTCGGACGGCTCCAGCGCGAGGGCAGCCTCAACGGCGTGCGCCTGGAGGACGTGAGCGTGTACCGTCCCGGCCAGCGCTTCGCCTTCATCATGGACACCGCCGTGTGTCCCGGCGCCGAGGAACTGGCCGACGGCACCGACCTGCTCGTCACCGAGTCCACCTTTAACGACGACGACGAGGGGCTCGCCTCGCAGTATCGCCACCTCACCGCCGGACAGGCCGGTGCGCTGGCTGCCTCCGGCGGGGCCGGCACGCTGGTGCTGACGCACTTCTCCTCCCGCTACGGGGACGATGTGTCCGTGTTGGCGGAGCAGGCCGGCGCGCGGGCGGGCGGTGCCACGGTCCTCGCGGCGAAGGACCTGGAGAGGATCAGGCTCCCGAAGCGGCGGCACGTCCTCCCGCGGGCCTGACTACAGCCCTGCCACGAAGTACAGGTTGAACGGATCCGACTCGATCTCCTTGGCCTCGACCCGGCCGAAGCCCGCGTCCGAGAGCATGGACAGCGCCAGCTGCCGGCCCCAGACGGTACCCAGCCCGTCGCCGTCGAGCCCGAGCGAGACGCTCATGCAGTGGAACATCGAAATGGCATACAGGTAGCTGCCCCACGGGAGGGCGGCATTGTCCTCGACGTAGCTGGAGGCCTTGATGTCCACCAGCAGGAACACCCCGCCGGGCCGCAGCGCCTTGCGGATGTTCGCGAGCACCTGCGCCGGGTGCGCCTGGTCGTGGATCGCGTCGAACGCGGTCACCGCATCGAAGGCCTGCTCCCGGTCGAGGGCCGCCACGTCCAGCACCTCGAAGGACGCGTTCGCCAAGCCCATCCGGCCGGCCTCGGCGCGGGCGGCCTCAATGGCATGCCCGGAGAAGTCGTAGCCGGTGAACCTGCTGGCGGGGAAGGCCCTGGCCATCAGGTTGATCGCGTGGCCGCTGCCGCATCCGATGTCGCACAGATCGATACCCCGGGCCAGGCGTTTCGGCATTTCCGGCGCGAGCGGCAGGATCACGTCCAGCAGGGCCGCGTCGTGGACTGCCGCACTGGTCTCCGCCATGTTGCGGTGGAAGTGCGGGTACTCGGCGTAGGCCAGGCCGCCGCCGCGGTGGAAGCGGTCGATAATCTTCTGCTCCACCTCGCCCATCATGGAGATGTGCTGCATCAGCAGAGCCATGTTGTTCGGGCCCGCGGCCCGGGTCAGGACGGCCGCCTGTTCGCGGGGCAGCAGGTAGGTGCGGCCGGCGGCGTCGTAGCGGACTATCCCCGCAGCGGTCATGCCGCCCAGCCACTCCCGGACGTAGCGTTCGTCCAGGCCGCCCGCGTCGGCGATCTGCCTGCTCGTCGCCGCCGGCAGCTGCGCCAGCGTTTCGAACAGGCCGGTCTGGTGCCCGACGCTCGTGAGCAGGGCGATCGCAGCCTTGTTGAGGATCTCCAGGTAGCCTCCCGCGGCGGCAGCCGCCGCCGCGGCGTCATGGCCGCTACCGAGTTCTTCCAGAGTCGTTTCCTGGTCGATGGTCATTTTTCTTTTCCTTTGCTGTAGCGGACCTGCGTTACGGGACCACGGCTCCGGAGGCGGCGGACTGCCGGAGTCCGGACAAGGCCTCGGTGCCCTGCCGCGGCTGCCGCTCATCCTGTCCGGTGCGCGGCGGACGGGCCTTCCGCCGGTCCGCGAGCGCACCGTGGCGCAGGTACATGGCCAGCATGAAGGCGGTCGAAAGGATGTAGAAACCGTGCAGCGCCCAGATGGGCCCGGCCGGGAGGCTGTAGACGTAGACGGCATAGACGAGGTTCCCCGTGTTGCTCAACAGCAGGTTCCCCAGGCTGTAGGACGCCAGGTCGCGGGTCCGCACCGCCTTGACGATCATCGGCATGACGCTGCCGGCGAAGATGACGGTGGAGACACCGCCGGCCAGGACCGCCAGATCGATATCCATCACTGCTGCTCCTTCACGCTGTGTGCACTGGCTGTGCACCATCAACGCTACGGAGCGGCGAGAACCGGCGCGTCGGGACGATTACCCATTTCCTCCGGCCGCGGCATGGGCCATTTCATGCAGAGCCTGCCGGCCTGCGGGCTCCCGCGGGCTGCAGGCCGTGCTCATGGGCCCAGGCGGCGGCCGCGGTGCGGGACGACACTCCGAGCTTGGCGAAGATGTTGGCCAGGTGCCGGCCGACGGTCTTCTGGCTGATGAACAGCGCCTGGGCCGTGTCCTTGTTGCTGGCCCCCGAAGCGATCAGGGCCAGGACGTCGGCTTCCCGCTCGGTCAGGCCACCGGGCAGCGGGGTCCGGTCGAAGCGCCGGATGTCGGGCAGCGCGCCGAGCTCCCGGTAGATTGCGAGCGCCGTGGCCTCGTCGGCGTCGGCCACGGCCGGCTGGGACATCCCGCGGTGCGCCCTTGCGGACAGCTCGTAGAGCCTGGCCGTCTCATACCGGGCCTGCAGCGCCCGGTATCCCGCGGCCGCAGACTGCAGCCGGGGCAGGGCGTGCGCAAAGTCTGCCGCGTCGACCAGCACTTCCGCCCTGGCGTGTCCGGCCCACGCGCGGAAGCAGGCCGTGCCGAATTCGGCCGCCGTTTCCTCCAGCTGGGTGCAGAACCGTTCCGCTTCGTCCCGCAGCCCCCGGGCCAGGGCAATGCAGACCGCCGGCTCGAGCAGGCGCGCGCACGCCAGCCGGTCCCGCCCGGCCAGCGCCGAGCACAGCCCGGCCCATGCCGCGTCGCTATGGCCCGCCGCCTGCTGCAGCAGGGACTCCCCCGGCTGCGGGTCAGTGCCCAGCTCGCGGGCGCGGGCGTAGGCTGCCTGCGCTCCGCCGGCATCGCCGCGGAGCCGCCTCAGCTCGCCCAGTTGGTAGAAGGCCTCGCCCGCCACCCAGTTGTTCCGGCCGACCAGCTCCGCGCCGCTGCGCTCGATGGCCGCCTCCGCCTCGCCCCACCGGCCCTCCACACTGAGCAGCTGCAGCCGGTGGATGCGGCAGATGCCCGCGTAGACCACTTCCCCGTGGAACTGCTGGCACCATTGCTCCGTGGCGCGGGTCCAGGCGCTCATGCGCGGCAGGTCCCCCAGTTCATGGCAGGCATGGATCACCGTGCAGTAGATGTCCCCGGCCCATTCCGGCGGGATCGCCCCGGCGAGCACGGGCAGCATCGCCTCATCCAGCTGCGCGAAACCCGACGCCGTCCTGCCGGCGCGCAGATCGACCAGCCCGGACAGGACCAACCCGAACGAGGTCAGCTCCGGTGCGCGGTGCCGGCGGGCCAGCTCCTGCAGCCGTGCCGCGGCCTGCGCCGCCGGTCCGTCGGGGCTGAAGTCGAAGGCAATTGACGCGTCCAGGTACAGCAGGTAGCCCTGCGCCGGCCCCTCCGGCATGTCGGCCAGGATCCGCCGAGCCCGGCTGGCCCAGCCGGAGGCAATCACGAGGTCGCCCCGGATGAACCACAACAGGCCCAGGTTCAACGCTTTCATGGCCGCTTCGGCCGGCTCGCCACCGTCCAGGAAGCGGTGGTACACCTCCTCGGACAGGGACAGCGATTCCCGGACCTCCCCGACCCACCAGGCGGCGCTGCCCAGCAGGCCAAGATCCGCCGCTGACAATCCGGAGAGCTCCCTGGCGCGCCCGAAATCCCGATAGGCGGCATGCCAGTCACCGCGGGCGTAGGCCGTCCGCGCCGTGTCCACCAGTGCGTTGAAATCGTCCATCATCGGACTCCATCTCAACGGTAATCCCGCATCCGGGAATTGGTCGAGCCGCCGTTGAGCTGCCCGCAGCTCAAGCAAGTACGACGGCGGAACGTGAGTTCCGCCGTCGTACTCCCGCCGCAGGTCCGAGGCAGGGGCGTGCGGGATTCTGTCCCCGCGGACCAGCACGAGGGCCTAGCGGCTGCGTTCTTCCTCGCGCCCGTGCAGATGCGCGCGGATCCAGCGCCAGTTCGGGTCGTCGACGGTCTCGCCGCGCACTGCCCGAAGCTTCCCCAGCGCCGCTTCGCCCTCCGAAGTGCCGATTTCCACCGATACGCCAGGCACGGGAAGACCACCGGGAGCGGTCGTTTCGGTGGACGGAGCAGGCTTCGGAGACACCGACGTCGTGGCCCGCGCGCTGCGCTGGGCCGGAGCGGTCTGGTCGGGCACGGCCCGCTCGGTGCGGGTGGCGGATGCGGTGGGGCGCGGGCTCGCCGGCGCGGACGACGCCGTGCCCGTCGATTCCGGCACCGAGGTCGGGTCCGCGGTGGCGGCCCGGGACGGACCGGTCGCGGCCGCCGCCGTGCCCGTCGATTCCGGCACCGAGGTCGGGTCCGCGGTGGCGGCCCGGGACGGACCGGTCGCGGCCGCCGCCTTGTCCCGGGTCGAGCCGGTGGCCGGGGCGCTCGCAGCCTCCGGCGTCCCCGTTGCTCCCGCACCGTCGCTGGTCGGGACGGCAGCAGGCTCCTCGGCAGGGCCATTCGCTCCTGCCGCGGGGACCTGCGGGGAAGCGGCGCCGGCGGTCGGCAGCACGTCGCCTGCCGCCGGCTTTGGTTCAGCCTCGGTGGAGGCCGCCTTGCTGTCCACCGTGGGCCGGTCGTACGCGGGAGTCGTGCTGCTGGTCGATACCGCTACCGATCCGGTCGTCGTGAACGTCTTGGCGTCCGAGGGGTTGCCCGCGGCATCCGGTTCCGCTGGCTGAATCAGCGGCAGGACCACGGCCGCTGCCAGCCCGGTGGCGACGGCGGCGATGCCGGTGAACGCCACCGGCTTCCGAACCGAGGAGAGTCCGGCCGCAGAGGAGGCTGCGGCGGCGCTTCGGCGGCCGCGAACGCGGCGGCCGGGTGGAACGGCGGAGCCGGCACGCCGGCGACCGCGCGATGAGTGAATCTTCACGGGAATCCTCTCTACACGCCTGAGAAGTTAGCTGTCGGATTCGAGAGAGAGCATCCCGGCGCGGCCGCCGCACAGCAGGAACTGCTTCGGCTGGCCGCACTTCACCCCAAGGCGCCGGTGGCGCCGATGATGGTTCCTCCACCTCTGCCAGTGCAATTGAACGGACAGGTACGCTGGCAGAGTTCGGCGTGCGCACCAGGCCATGGCACCGTCCGGAGCATGGCGCCATCTAACGTATCGCCCCCTGCTGAATCGTTACAAACCCGTGACATGTGTTCGTGCTCACGCACGCGCTGAGCAGGCAAAACGCAGGTCCCGGGGCCATTGTCGGTCCCGGGACCTGGGTCACGGGCGAACGAGTACCTTCAGGGCTTCGCGGCTGGCCATTGCCCGATAGCCTGCAGGCACGTCGTCCAAGCCAATGGTCCGGTCAAAGACCTTGCCCGGTTCGATGGTGCCGTCGAGCACGAGCGGCAGTAGTTCGTCGATGTACGCCCTGGCGGGCGCGACGCCGCCGGTGAGCGTGATGTTGCGCATGAACTCGGGGAACCCGAGCGGCACGTCGGAGAACTGCGGTGCCCCGACGCGGCTGATGACGCCGCCGTCACGGACGACGCCAATGGCCATCTCGAGCGCAGGCTTGAGGCCCACGGCTTCGAGCACGGCGTGCGTGCCCTCGCCGTTCGTGAGTTCCTTGACCCTGGTGATGCCCTCCTCACCGCGTTCGGAAACCACGTCGGTGGCACCGAATTCGCGGCCAAGGTCCGTGCGGTCCGGGTGCCGTCCCATGAGGATGATGCGCGAGGCGCCCATCAGCTTGGCGGAGATGACCGCTGAGAGGCCGACCGCGCCGTCACCGATCACCGTGACCGTCTGGCCTGGCGCGATGCCGGCCTTCTTGGCCGCATGGTATCCGGTCGACATCACATCGGAGAGGCTCAACAGTGACGGAATCAGCTTCTCATCGAAGCCGGCAGGGACAACGACCAAGGTCCCGGAGGCCTGCGGGACACGGGCGAATTCACCCTGGCCCCCGTCATCATGTCCGCCCCAGTGGGCCCCGTGGCGGCAGGAGGTCTGCAGTCCCTCCCGGCAGAAATCGCACGTACCGTCGGAAGCGACGAACGGTGCGATGACGAAGTCCCCGATCGCTAGGCCGGTCACCTCGGATCCGAGTTCTTCGACGATGCCGACGAATTCGTGACCCATCCGCGCGCCCTCGGGGGTCTGCGGCATGGAGGCGTAGGGCCACAGGTCGCTGCCGCAGATGCAGCCTGCGACGATGCGCACGATCGCGTCGGCGGGTTCCTGGATGGCGGGGTTGGGGACGGCTTCGACGCGCACGTCTCCGGCGCCGTACATCAGTGTTGCTCGCATGGTGGGGTTCCTTAGTGGTTGTGTCGGGTTTCAGTCAACACCGGGCATGGATCGCCTGGGAGTGCCTGTCAGTACCCCCATGAGTGCCGGCGTGTTAAGCCGGCCGGCTTCGATGGAGTCGGGGCCGGTAGGTTGCCTGTGGTTAGCGGTCGCGGTCGATGGCGGCGTCGAGCCCGGCGGAGAGGGGTGCGCCGACGAGGTCGAGGGCGGCGAGGGCTTCGTCGATCCGCCGGAGGTCGTTCGCGGTGAGTTCGAGGTCGGCTGCGGGCAGATTGTCGTCCAGGTGGGTCAGGTGTGTGCCGCCGGGGATCGGCACGACCCAGGGTTTCTGCGCCAGCAGCCAGGCGAGGGCGATCTGTGCCGGGGAGGCGCCTTTTTCGGTGCCGAAATCCTTAAGGAAGTCGACCAGGGCGAAGTTCGCCTCGAGTGCCTCCGGGATGAAGCGCGGGAAGTCCGCGCGGAGATCATTGGGGTGGTCGAACTTCATGTCCCGGGTGATGCCGCCGGTGAGGAAGCCCTGTCCGAGCGGGCCCCAGGCGACCAGTCCGATCCCGAGCTCCTCGCAGACCCCGAACTTCGTGGTTTCCGGCTCCCGCATCCACAGCGAGTAGTGGTCCTGGATGACTGCGATGGGCTGGACGGCGTGGGCGCGGCGGATATTGGTTTCGCTCGCCTCGGACAGGCCGAAGTGGCGCACCTTGCCCTCGGCGATCAGGTCCTTGACGGTGCCCGCGACGTCCTCCATCGGAACGTTCGGGTCGACCCGGTGCTGGTAAAGCACGTCGATGTGGTCTGTGCGCAGCCGGCGCAGCGAGGCGTCGACGACGTCGCGGATATGCGCCGGGCGGCTGTTGAGCCCGACCGTTTCGCCGTTCTCGTTGATGTCGAACCCGAACTTGGTGGCCACCACAACGTCGTCCCGGATGGGCTGCAGGGCTTCACCGACGAGGTCTTCGTTGAGGTAAGGGCCGTAGCCTTCGGCGGTGTCGAACAGGGTGACGCCGCGTTCGGCGGCGGACCGGATGACGGCAAGGGCTTCGGCCCGGTCGGTAGCGGGGCCGAGGCCGAAGCTCAGGCCCATGCAGCCGAGGCCCATGGCAGAAGTTTCCAGGCCGTCGCCGAGCTTGCGTGTTTTCATGGGAGTTTTTCCTTTGTTTCGTGGGGAACAGGTGGTGGTCGAGGGGCAGGTGCTGCAAAGAACGAACCCGGGTTCAGGTGGTCAGCGCGCGTGCGCGGCCTGCGGCACGGACACGGTGGCCGGGGTTTCGCGGATCCGCCGGGCCGCGAGGTCTGCGGGCAGGATGAGGGCTGCGCTGACCGCCAGGGCCAGGAGCAGGAGGACGCTGCCGGTGGTGAGGGCGGCGCTGACCTGCGCAGCCAGTTGCCCTGTGGCAGGGCCGCCGGCAGGGACGGTGGCTGCGGCCGCGACGGCGATGCCGAGTCCCAGGCAGGTGCCTACCTGGTGGAAGGTGTTCACCAGGCCGGACGCGGCGCCGGCGTCTGCCGCCGGGGCACCGGCAATCCCGAATGACGTCAAGGGCGCGAAGGCCAACCCCTGGCCGGCACCGATGAGGATCATCGGCAGGGCGACTGCCGTCCCGTAGCTCGAGTCGGCCCCGGCCCGGCTGAGCCAGAACATCCCGGCGAGGGTGATCAGGATCCCTGCCAATAGGGCAGCCGAGCCCGGCATCCGCCTGACCAGCGGCGGGATGCTCATGGCGACGGCGAAGTTCACGGCGGTCATCGGCAGGAAGCCGATCCCGGCCTGCAGCGGGTTGAAGCCGAGGACTTCCTGCATGTACTGCGTGGTGAAGAAGAAGAACCCGATCATCGCACCGAGGTAGAGGAAGCGGGCCACGTAGGCGCCGGTGCGGCGGCGGCTCGCGAACAGGCGCAGCGGCATGATCGGCTGGGCCGCCTTGCGCTCGATCAGCACGAACACGGCCAGGAGTACGGCGCCGGCGCTCACTGCCATCGTGGTGACCGGCTCGTTCCAGCCGGCCTCGGCGGTGTGGATGATGCCGAAGACGAGCGCGCCCACGCCCAGGGTCGCCGTGAGCGCGCCGGGCACGTCGAAGCGTCCGCGGGCGCGTCCGGTCTCGGGCAGGAACCGGGGAGCAAGCGCGATCATCAAAGCCCCGATCGGGACGTTGACGAAGAACCCGGCCCGCCACGAGATCCAATGGGCCAGGGCGCCGCCGACCACCAGCCCGAGGCTGGCGCCGATCCCGGCCGTCGCCCCGTACAGGGACACGGCCCTGATCCGCTCACGGCCTTCCGGGAAGCTCGCGGTAAGCAACGACAACGACGCCGGTGCCACGATCGCAGCGCCTACGCCCTGTACGGCGCGGCCGGCGATCGCAAACCAGCCCGCCGGCGCCAGGCCGATCAGCAGCGACGCGAGCGAGAACACCACCAGCCCGAACACGAACACGCGCCGGCGCCCGAGCAAGTCGCCGGCCCGGGCGCCCAGGAGCAGCAGGCCGCCGAAGACCAGCGTGTAGGCATCCTGGATCCACGAGAGCTCACCGGTGCTCAACAGCAGCTCGGCCTGCAGGCTGGGCAGGGCAGTGAAGATGACCGAGTTGTCCAAAAGAATCATGAAGTAGCTTGCCAGGATGATTGCCAGGATCGCCGCCGGGCGGGCAGCTGTTGTGGGTGCTCGTTTCATGCTTTCCATGCAACCGCGATTCCTTAGAGTCAGGGAGTCACGGTCGTTCCGGGTAATGGCAGTGCCTCCCTCGCTCCCAAGCCCGGGCGTAGCGTGGATCCCATGACACACAGCGACGACGTGCGGAAGTTCCTGTCTTCCCGCCGTGCCCGGATCACGCCCGAGGAAGCCGGGCTGCCGGCCTACGGCGGCAACCGCCGCGTGGCCGGACTGCGCCGCGAGGAAGTCGCCATGCTCGCCGGGATGAGCATCGATTACTACATCCGCCTGGAGCGCGGAAACCTCTCCGGCGCCTCGGACAGCGTTTTGGAGGCCCTCGCGCGCGCCCTGAAGCTTGACGACGCCGAGACGGCCCACCTTTTCGATCTGGCCCGCGCTGCTTCAGCCGCTCCCCGGGTGCGGCGCAAGCGCAGTCCCCTGACGGTGCGGCCCAGTGTGCAGCGGGTCATCGACGCGATTACGACGGCGCCCGCTTGGGTGCGTAACGACCGCGGCGACGTCCTGGCCGCCAACGAGCTCGGCCGCGCCCTTTATCTGGACATGATGGCAGAACGAACTACCCCGCCCAACAGCGCACGATTCACCTTCCTCAACCCTAAGGCCCGCGAGTTCTTCGCCGAATGGGAGCGCAGCGCCGACGACATCGTCGCCGTCCTGCGGTCCACCGCCGGGAAAAATCCCTACGACAAGGACCTCACGGACCTGATCGGGGAACTCTCCACCCGCAGCGAGGAGTTCCGCACCCGATGGGCCCGGCACGACGTCAAGTACCACCGCACCGGCCGCAAAAGGCTCCACCACCCCATCGTCGGCGACCTGGACCTGACATACGAAGCCCTCGAACTGCCCTCCGACCCCGGACTGCGGATCAACGTATACACCGCCGACCCGAACACGCCGTCGGAGGACGCCCTGAAAGTCCTCGCCAGCTGGGCGGCCACACAACGTGAAACGGCGCAGACTGGCGCCGTCAAGGAGAACAAATGACGAACAACCGCCAGCTCACAGTATTGATTGCAGGCGCTACCGGCAGTATCGGCCGCCACGCCGTAGCCGAGGCGCTGCGCGGGGGCTACACCGTCAGGGCACTCGTGCGCGACCGGGCCCGCGCCGCACGCACCCTGCCCGACGATGTTGAAGTCGTCGTCGGAGACCTGACCCGACCCGAAACACTCGTTTCTGCCGTTGAAAAGGTGGACGCCGTCGTACTTACCCATGGCTCCACCACGAGCGAACGCGACGTGCGCGACAACGACTATGCCGGCGTCGCCAACATCCTCCGCGCGCTGGAGGGCAGAAGCGTGCGCATCGCGCTCATGACGGCGATTGGTGTGACCAGGCCAGGCATGCCGTACACCCAGTGGAAGCTGCGCAGCGAGCGGCTCGTGAAGGCCAGCGGCAACCCCTACACAATCGTGCGGCCGGGCTGGTTCGACCACAACCAGGCCGACCAACGCAGGATAGTCATGCTCCAGGGCGACCGCCGGCAAAGCGGCACGCCCGCCGACGGTGCCATTGCGCGTGACCAAATTGCCCGCGTGCTCATCGACAGCCTTCGCACCGATGCCGCCCGGAGCAAGACCTTCGAGCTCGTCGCCGAGCACGGGAGCGAGCAGGATGACCTCGCTGCGGTCTTCGCTGCCCTCAGGCCGGACTCCCCCGGATCCCTCGACGCTGACGAAAACACCGTTGACCTTCCTATCGATGACGAACCCGAGGCTTTCGGCCGCGACCTAGCCGCGGTCACTGAAGCGAAAGGTTAGACCGGGCGCGCTGGCCGGGGAGGTGCGGCACCGTGGGGCCCGGGCGATCGACGGATTGAGGATCGTTTCGTCGCCCGGGGATGCCCTCCTAGGTTCAACGTTTCCCCAAACGCGGTTTGGCGGTCATACTCTTGTGCGGGGGAAGGCTTCGGGGGTTCGACGCATGTCTCCTAGAGATCACTCACTCGCCTAGGAGCATCATGAAGTCCACTCCCCTGCGCCGCGCCGCGGCCGCCCTGCTCGCCGCATCACTGCTCGCTGCCCTAGTACCCGGCACCGCCATGGCGGCACCGGCCCCTGGACAGGTACAGGTGGCAGCCAGCCTGGACAAACCCGAGCTCGTCTCTGCCGGCTACACCGGCTTTACCCTCGACTGGGATGCGGTCACCGGGGCCAACCGGTACGAGGTCCGCTTTTCCACACGCTCCGACATGGCCGGCGCACCAGTCATCGAGAAGGTCAACAGCCGATACCTGGGCGACCTGGAGGACGCGACTACCTACTACATCCAGTACCGGGCGCTGTACCGCGAGCCCGGCAGCGACTACGGCGAGTACGTCCGCTCGGCCTGGTCGCCCACGCTGAAGGCCACGACACAGGCCAACTACCCCGGCGCATTCACCGCACTGGAGACGACCGGCGGGCAGGACAGCATCACGGTCAGCTGGAACCGCACCGCGGACACTACCCACTACACGGTGACGATCGCGGACAACATGGCCATGACGCTGCGGCCGCGCACTTACCTCAACGTCACGGGCACCACCTTGACCATCCGGAACCTCACGCACGGATCCCGCTCCTCCATGCCGAGCTTCATTCGGGTCCAGGCGCACAACAAGACCTACAAGACCCGCACCTCGGTCCGGCTCACCGCCTACCCCGCGGCCCCGGTCGTCGGCGGCAGCGAGCCGCTGACCGTTGCCAGCCAGAACCTGCTCTGTGCCAGCTGCACGGTCACCGGCGCCCCGCACTGGAATACCCGCAAGCTCACGCACCTGAAAACCATCAAGGCGAAGAACCCGGACGTGCTCCTGCTCCAGGAGGCCATGAACGTGAACATCCCGGGCACCGCCAGCACCAAGGCCATGACCGACTTCCAGGCCCGGCTGAAGACCATCGGCTATGCACTGGACCGGACGCCGGAGAAGGCCGGCACCAAGCACTACTGGAACCGCGTCGCCTACAAAAGCTCCAAATACACGGTCGTGAAACGGGGCACTTTCGCCCTGCCGACCCCGGCGGGCCAGGACCGCCGCGGTGCCGCTTGGGTAGCCCTGAAATCGAAGAAGACCGGCAAGATCTTCTACGCCGTGTCCTACCACGTCGACCCTAAGCTGCCGCTGACCGGCTCCGTCTCCAAAACCGCCGTCCTGCAGACCATCGACCGGCAGATGAAGACGATCAACACCCGCAACCGCGCTGTCGTTGTCGGCGGGGACATGAACAGCAGCTTCTACCAGCTGCCCTCCAACGCCCCGCACGAGGCCTTCATCAAGGCGGGCTGGACCGACACCGCTTCCTCGGCGGCGAAGACCGACTTCCTCTACCCCACCACCAACGGCTACCGGAAACAGCAGACGTCGACGTTCGGGCGCATCGACTACGTCTTCACGAAGAACATCGCCGGCACCGCCTCGTACGAGAACGTCCTCGACATCGACGCCGCGGGCCGGCTGCGCTCCACCCCGGCGTCGGACCACAACATGGTCCTGGCCAGGCTCAAGCTGAAGTAAGGCTCCCATGCATCCGGCCGGACCCCGCTGACCAAAGCCGGCGAGCGCTGCGGTCCGGCTGGTGAACCAGCGGGATGATCCGGAGAAGATGGCTCTGGTGGACCACTGCGGCCCGGAGTATGACTGGACCATGAAAAGGTCGCAGCACAGGGGCCGGTCCCTGGTGCCACTGATCGGACAACTCCGTTCCTACGACCGCACGTGGCTGCGCGGCGACCTGATCGCCGGAATCACCGTCGCGGCCCTCATCGTTCCGAAGAACCTGGGGTACGCCGGCATCGCGGGAATCCCGCTGCAGAATGGACTGTATGCAGCCGCAGCCGGCGCGATCGCGTACGCCATCTTCGGCACCTGCCGTCAGATTTCGATGGGGCCCAGTTCGGGCCTCGCGGCGGTGGCTGCCAGCGCAGTGCTCGCCGCCGGCCTCACCAGCCCGCAGGATATTGCCTCGTTTGTCGCTGGCATCACCCTTGCTTCCGGAATCCTGTTCCTGCTCGTGGCAGTCCTCAAAATGGGCTGGATTGCCCAGTTCCTCTCCCGGGCCGTGGTGACCGGCTTCCTCTTCGGCGCGGCGATCGACGTCGTCGTCGGCGAACTGCCGAAGCTCACCGGCACTGACGCGACCGGGTCCAACCCGATCCAGGAATTTATCTCCTGGCTGGGCACCCTGGGCGGGACGCATCCGGCGACGCTCTTCGTAGGCACGATTGCGCTGGCCGTGGTCTTCGGCCTGAGGGCGGTCGCGCCCAGCATCCCCGGCGCCCTGGTCCTGGTCGTGGGCGGACTCCTCGCGTCGGCGGTGTTCGACCTTGGGGCCAAAGGCGTGGCACTCGTCGGACATGTGCCCAGCGGGCTGCCGTCGCCGCAGGTCCCGGACCTCCACCTGATGTGGGACAAGGTGGGTATCGTCGCCGTCGCGGCCGTGGCGCTTGCCCTGATCGGCTTCTCCCAGACCGCGGGAGATGCTCGGGCCTTCTCCGCGAAGCACCACTACCGGATCGACATTGACCAGGAGTCGACGGCCCAGTCGCTGGCCAACACGGCGGCCGGCCTGTTCCAGGGGATGCCGGTCTCGACGAGCCTGTCGGCAAGCTCGCTGAATGATCATTCCGGGGCCAGGACCGGTCTGGCTTCCCTCACCTCGGGCGCCACCGTCCTGCTCACGCTGCTCTTCCTGGCTCCGCTCTTCTCGAACCTGCCGCAGCCGGTGCTGGCGGCCCTGATCATCGAAGCCGTCGTCATGGGCATGATGAACCTGCGCGAAATGCGGCGGCTGGCCCGGGTGCAGCGGTTCGACTTCTGGATCGCGGTCACCGCGATCGCCTGCACCGTCATCTTTGGCGTGCTCGCGGGCGTCCTCATCGGCATCGGACTCTCGCTCCTCTGGCTCATCTCGGTGGCCACACACCCCGAGATGCCGGTCCTGGGACGCCAGCCGGGCACCCAGGTCTTCCGCGAAACCGACGGCCACCCCGGCGACGAAGTGCTTCCCGACATCGCCGTGGTGCGGTTCGACGGCGGGCTCTTCTTCGCCACCGCCGACGCCCTGGAGGACCGCCTGCGCGAGGCCATCCAATCGGCGCCGCAGCTTACCGGCATCGTGCTCGACTGCGAGGGGATCAACTTCATCGATTCCCAGGGCGCAGCCAAGCTGGCAGACGTGGTGCACCTGACCCGCGAGGCCGGCATCAACCTGCGCCTGGCCCGGCTGAAGCCGACCGTACGCGCGACCCTGGAGAGGGACGGCGTGGTTGAGCGACTCAGCACGCAGAGGATCCACGGGAACATCCACCGGGCGGTGCAGGCGGAACAGGCGGCAGCCCGGCAGGGACGGGACGGATTGCCAGGCTGAATCGAGGTGGGAGGGCAAGATCGCCGGGCACTGCCGGAGCGCCCGGGTAAAGCGTAGGCTGGGCTCAAACTCCGATGCAGCGATCGAGAGCAGGATCCGCATGGTGACGGCGGCGACGATACTGGGGATCATCATCGTCTGGAGCGCCGTCTCCAGGCCATTTGACCGCTATGGCATCACCTCGGCACTCTTCCTGACGGCCGCCGGATTCGCCGTCGGCGCTTCCACTCTGGGCATGCTCGACATCGCGCTGGAGGCCGAAGCGGTCGAGCGCGTGGCGGAGCTCGCACTCGTGCTGCTGCTGTTCAGCGATGCCGCCCGGCTCGACCTCCGCTCGCTCCGCCGGGAACTGGGGTGGCCAAGCCGCCTGCTACTGATTGGCCTGCCCCTCACAATGCTCGCCGGCATGTGGGTCGGAACCCTCGTCTTCCCCGGCATGGCGCTCGCGTCCGCCGCCCTGTTGGCCACAATACTGGCCCCGACCGACGCCGCCTTGGGCCGGAAGGTCGTCGCGGATACCGCCGTTCCGGCCCGGGTGCGGCAAGCCTTGGACGTCGAGAGCGGCCTCAACGACGGCCTCGCGGTCCCCTTCTTCCTGGTCGCGCTCGAAATCGCCAACGCCGAACTCACGACCGGGGTCACCGGCGCGGTCGTCAGCAACATGGCCGCCCAAATCGGCTGGGGACTCGCTGGCGGACTCGCGGCGGGAATCCTGGGCGGGCTGCTGTTCCGCACCGCCGACCGGCGGGGATGGATCAGCCCGGAGTGGCGCCAGGTTGTGACCATGTCCGTGGCGCTGCTGGCTTACACCCTCGCGCTGACGCTTGGCGGCAGCGGTTTTATCGCCGCCTTCGTCGGCGGCCTCGCGTTCGGGAGGGCCTCGGGCGCACGCGGTTCGCTGGTGACCCTGTTTGCCGAGGAGTCGGGCGACTTCCTGGCCGCCGTGACCTGGATCGGCTTCGGAGCACTGGCCCTGACATGGGCCATCCCCCACGTCACGTGGCAGGTGGTCCTCTACGCTGTGCTCAGCCTGACACTGGTACGCATGATCCCCGTGGCGATCGCGTTCGCCGGCCAGAGCGTGAAGGCCCAGACGACGGCGTTCATCGGCTGGTTCGGTCCGCGCGGCCTCGCCTCGCTGGTGTTCGCGCTGCTCGCCTTCGAGCGCGGGGTTCCCGACGGTGAAGTCGTGTTCACGACCGTAGTCATCACCGTTGCACTCAGCGTTATTCTCCACGGCCTGAGCTCGGCCCCGCTGGTCGCCTTCTACCACCAGTGGTACGAGGTCCACGTCGCTGGACACCCTGCAGCGGAAGAGGCGACGCCGGCGACCATGCCCCGGCGTCGCCGCCAGTTCCCCACGCTCAGTTCCCGCGGCTTCCACCGCGGTGGAAAGCCCGGCTGAACCGGCCTGCCTGCTTCCGGGCTTGATACGAAGTCCGGCGGCAGGGTCCAGCCACCGATTGACCAGAAGAGAATGGCCGCGCCCGGCGCACGACCACGTCGATCTCGCTTGCCACCTCGTCAGCGACGTCAGGCACGGACGGCCCCGGGGCCCCGGTCGGGCTCGTCGTCGCCGCCTTCTTCGGGAAGCATTCCGCGCTGGTCGAGCACGTACAACAAGGTGAAGGCCGGCACGATCAACAGCACGGCGAGACCGGCCGCGACCAGCACGGCCGTGATCGTGCCCGACGGCGCAGCGGCCGCCGGGACCGTTAGCGTTTCGGGCAGCAGGTAGTTCCACTGTGCAACGCCCCAGGCGAGCACCAGTGCGCCGGCCGCGGTGATCGCTGCCAGCCGCGCTCCGCGGTGGGGCCGGCCTCGGAGCAGGAAAAGCGCACTGAGCCCGGCGGCCGCCGAGATGATCACCAGCGGCAGGGCACGTGAGGTGAGTCCTCCGAAGACGTAGCTGGCTTCGCTCCGTACGACAAAGAGACCGACCAGCGCGACGGCTCCCGCCACGGCCCCGGCCGCCACGGCGCGGACGCGGAAGTAGCCGACCATCGCCTCGTCGGAGAGGCGACGGGCATCCCAGGTGAGCAGTACCGCGGCGACATAGGCCGTCACGGATACAGCGAGCAGACCCATGACGACCGACGTCGGGTTGACCCAGCTGTGCAGCGGATCGCCCGCCCGACCGCCGGCCGGAACCTGGCCGGATGCGATGCCTCCCGCGATGGCGCCGAAGCAGTAGGGCACCAGCACCGAGGAGACGGCGAAGATGGCCCCGAAGCTGCGGCGGGCTCGCTGCCGAAACACCGCCTTCCCGAAAGCGAAGCTGGCACCGCGCAGGACGATGCCGAGTGCCGCCAAGGTGAGGGGCACGAACATGGTCAGGGTGATCGACGCGTAAGCCTCGGAGAAACACGTCCAGAGCACGACGAAGATGAAGATCAGCCACACATGGTTCGCTTCCCACACGGGCCCGATGGAGTGGTCGATTACCTCGCGCGGCCGCTCCCCGCGCTGCGTGCCACCAGCGGTCAGGTCCCAGAAGCCGGCACCGAAGTCAGCGCCGCCGAAGATCGCGTAGATGGTGATGGCACCGAACAGGAGCAGGGCTGCGGCGGTATCCATGGGTGACCCCTAGGGCTCTTTCATCGGCTTGCGTGGTCCGTACGGGGAGTCCGTCTCCACGAATCGTCCTGCCGCACGGTAGCGACGGCTCATCCCGCGCAGGACGAGGATTGTAGTGACGCCCAGCCCGAGATAGAGGATCGTGACCACGATGAAGGTGACCCAGACTCCGGTGTTGGTGGTCGCGGCGTCCTCCACGCGCATCTTGTTGTAGACGATCCACGGCTGACGGCCGACCTCGCTCACCGTCCAGCCCGCCTCCAACGCCAGGACGGCGAGGGGTCCGGCAGCGACGGCGCAGCGCAGGAACCACTTGCTGCGAGGCATCTCTCGTCGGAAGATCCACGAGGCCCAGTACCACAGCGTCAGCAGGAACAGGGCAGTACCGACGCCGACCATGATGTCCCAAGCGAGATGGACGACGTTCACCTGGCGGTTCGTCGGCCGTTCGTCTGCGGGTACGGTGTCGAGCCCCTGAACGACGGTCGCCCGGCCAGTGCTGGGGTCCGACAACCACGAGGCGAGCCCGGGAATGGGGATACCGCCCACCACCTCTCCTTCTGAGTTGAGATGGCCGAGCAGCGTCTCGGGCACGTCGCTGCTGGTCGACGGCACCATCTCGATCGCGGCGAACTTGACCGGCTGGTTGCTGTATACCCAGCGAGCCAGGCCGTCACCGACCCCCATCTGCACGGGGACGGCGACGGCGGCCACGCTGAAGGCGATAAGAAAGCCGAGCCTGTGGTAGTGGTCCCGCCGCCCGCGCAGCATCGCCGTCGCGTAGACCATGGCCACGAGGAAGCCGCCGACCAGGTAGGCCGCAATCACCATGTGCGCCGCCATCAGCGGCATCGCCTCGTTGAAGATCACGCCGAGCGGGTCCACGGCCACGACATTCCCGGCGGTGTCCAGGGTGACCCCTTCGGGGGAATTCATCCATGCGTTGGCGGCCACTACCGAAACGCTGCCGAAGATGCCGGCGACGGCGATCGGCACACCGGTCCAGAAGTGGGTCCAGGGCTTGAGTCGGCGCCACCCGAAGATGTAGATCGAGACGAAAACGGCCTCGAGAAAGAAGAAGAGACCCTCGAACGCAAAAGGCACCCCGAACGCCTCGCCCCATTGACCCATGAACTGAGGCCACAGCAGGCCGAATTCGAAGGAGAGAACCGTTCCCGTGACGGCGCCGACGGCGAAGGTGACCGCCATGTACTTCGACCAGCGCTGCGCGAGCCGGATGGCGTCAGCGTCGGACCGCCTGATGCCCCGGTAGTTGGCGATCAGCGCCATCACAGACCAGGACACGCCGAGTGGCACCAGGATGATGTGGAAGGCCAACGTGAATGCCATCTGGGCTCGAGCCCACGGAACCGGGTCAACCTCCATCAAAGGCATGAGGGCCTCGGCGAACAGCGTCATGTCGCACCCCTTTCAGCGGGAATGACAGCTGCCATGGGGACCCGGGGACTAGCCAAGGCGTTCGGTGAGGTGGTCGCCGACCCGCAGGGCGTTGGCGATGGCGGTCAGGGACGGGTTCACGGCGCCGATGCTGGGAAAGAAGCTGGTGTCGACGACGTAGAGGTTGTCCAGGTCGTGGGCTTTGCAGTTCGCGTCGAGAGCGCTGGTTTCGCGATCGAGGCCGAAACGGACGGTGCCTGCCTGGTGCGCGGTGGCGCCGATCGGCATGCTCTTGTACAGGTAGAGGCTCCGGTCCAGCAAATGGTGCTCGTGCATGCCCAGTTTGCCGAGCATGCCGTCGAGTTTGCGGCGCAGCCGCTTGACTCCTTCGACGTTGTTCTTCTCGTCGATGCTGAGGTGGATGGTGCCGTCCGCGTCGACCGTGACGCGGTTGTCGGCCTGCGGCAGGTCTTCGCCGCAGAGCCAGAAGTCGACGGCGTGGTGCGCCAGCACCTCGAAGGGCAGGCCCGGAGAGATCTTGCCGGCCCATCGCGGCGACTGCGCGCGAAGCTCCTCGTCGTCGGATTTGCCGAGCATCTGGATACCGCCGAGCGGATAGTCCCAGTCGTCGGACCCTAGATACCAGTCGTTCATCGCCAACGTCTTCTGGAACCGCGTGGGGTTGGGCTCCCGGGACACGGTCATCAGCGCCATGTTGTTGTGCCGCATGTAGTGCCGGCCGACCACTCCGGAGCTGTTGGCCAGCCCGTCCGGGTGGTGGTCCTGGCGGGATCTGAGCAGCAAGGCGGCGGAGTTCACCGCGCCGCAGGCGACGACCACGATGTCGCCGGTGAATCTGGTCTCGGTGCCGTCGTCCAAGGTTGTGACGACCGCGGTGACACTGCGTCCTGAAGCGTCGGTCTCCAAGCGCTGCACGTGGGCGCCCGTAACCAGTGTGACGTTGTCCTGGGAGAGAACAGGATCCACGCAGATGACTTGCGAGTCCGATTTTGCGTTCAGCAGGCACGGGAAGCCGTCGACCCGGTCGCATCGGATGCACGCACTTGCCCGTGCCGCCCGTCCGGGTCCGACCTCCTGGAGATTGACGCCGATCGGGAGGTGGAAGGGGTGCAGCCCGAGCTTCTCCAGGTCGTCGTTCAACTGCTGGATGCGGGGTTCATGGGATACCGGAGGGTGGACGTACTGCGCGCTGGCACGGCCCTCGCTCGGGTCCTCGCCGTGCTGACCGTGCACCAGATAGAGATGTTCGGCTTGGGTGTAGTAAGGCTCCAGGTCGTCATAGGAGATCGGCCAGGCCGGGGAAATTCCGCCATGATGGCGTAGCTCGCCAAAGTCCTCCGGACGGAGGCGGAACAATGCCGCGCCGTAGAACTTGGTGTTCCCGCCGACGTAGTAGTTGACCTCCGGCTGGAACTCGCGGCCGTGCCGGTCGTACCACAGCTCTTTCGCGAGGTATTTTCCGCGGACGAACACCGCCTCGGTCTGCCAGTTGTCGCGCTCGCGCGGCAGGAACGGACCTCGCTCCAGCCAGAGCACCTTCGCCCCGTTCGTGGCGAGCCTGTGGCCGAGCGTCCCGCCCCCGGCTCCCGTCCCGATGATGACAACGTCATAGTGCTGGTCGTCTGTCATGCCGGAGCCTCCTGGAGCGGTTCTCTGATCAGGCGATGCTGCCTCTAGACCTTGATCCTGACCCCCCGGAGCGGATGGCGTCATCATCCAAAATAGGTGATGACGGGGGCCGGGAGGCGGTGGTTGGCTCTGAGAGAAGCCGGTCTACCTCAGCCCCGGCACGGAGGCCACGAGCAGATTCGTTCTTGCCGGCAGATAGTCGATCACGTCGAGGAGATGCCATGACAGCAACTATGAGTGGCCCAACCGGTGCCGGGCGTAGCCATCCGGATAGCGCTGGTCAGGGTTCCGCCGATGTGTTCGTGGTGTTCGGGATCACCGGAGACCTGGCCAGGGTGATGACGTTCAGGTCGTTGTACCGGCTGGAGCGGCGGGGTTTATTGAAGTGCCCGATCGTCGGGGTGGCCGTCGATGATTGGACGATTGACCAGCTGGTGGAACGGGCGCGGGTGTCAATCGAGGGTGCCGGGGAGGTGATCGACGCCGCCGTTTTCGGCCGTTTCGCGGCCCGGCTGTCCTACGTGCAGGGCGATTTCGGCGACGCAGCAACCTACGGGCGGATCGCCGAGGCAATCAAGGGCGCCGACACGCCTGTGTTCTACCTCGAAGTCCCGCCCTTCCTGTTCGGCACAGTCATCAAGGGACTGGCCCGGGCGGGCCTGACCTCGACGGGGCGGGTAGTGGTGGAGAAGCCGTTCGGGAGCGACCGAGCCTCGGCTCGCGCCCTGGCCGAGGAGCTGCACCAGTTCCTCGACGAGTCGCAGTTGTACCGGATCGACCACTATCTGGGGAAGATGGGTCTGGAGGAGGTCCTTTACCTGCGGTTCGCCAACACGATGCTCGAGCCGATCTGGAACCGGAACTATGTCGAATGCGTGCAGATCACGATGGCCGAGGACTTCGGCGTCGAGGACCGCGGCCACTTCTACGATCCCGTCGGTGCGCTGCGCGACGTGGTGGTCAACCACCTCATGCAGGTCGTGTCCGCGGCCGCGATGGAGCCACCGTCAGGGGGTGATCCGCAAACGATCAAGGACTCGCAGGTCGCTTTGTTCCGCGCGGTCTCCGAGGCCGACCCCGCCCACTACGTCCGCGGCCAGTACGAGGGTTACCAGAGCATCAACGGCGTAGCCGCGGATTCGACGACGGAGACGTACGCCGCGTTACGGCTCGACATCGACAATTGGCGCTGGTCAGGGGTACCGTTCTTCATTCGGACCGGCAAGAGGCTTCCGGTCACCCAGACCGAACTTCGGCTGGTGTTCAAGCACCCGCCCCGGCTCGGCTTCAACTTCGGATCCGATCGCCGACCAGAGCCCAACCAGCTCGTCATCAGGCTTGATCCGTCGACCGGCGTCCGGCTCAAGGTCGAGGCTCTACGTGCGGACACGGTCGGCCCCGGCGCCATCGATCTCGACATGGAGTTCGCCAATGAAGGGGGCGAAGGGCCGACTCCCTATGAAGTGTTGCTCGAGGCGGCGATGGTCGGGAAGAGTACGCGGTTCACCCGCCAGGACGGGGTCGAGGAGACATGGCGGATCATGCAGCCACTCCTGGATGCGCCGCCACCGGTGCACAGGTACACGCCCGGGTCTTGGGGGCCGCCAGTGGCAGATGAGCTGACCGCCGATTACCTCGGCTGGCACCGTCCCTGGCTGGCCTCATAAGTCTCTACCCTTCGTAGCAGGCGACCGAGCAGGGCGCCGCCGGGATTCAGGCGTACCCCGCACGCGAAAAAGCCCTGCGGCTGGTAGTCGATCCACGCATGAGCTACGACGCACGCCCGGATGCCCTGAGCTGATCGGGCGAGTACAGAAGCGCTGTGGAAGGATCCGGTCCTGCAACGCCATATCGTAACGGGGCGAGGCCGACCGCGGACACGGCGTGGCCGCGCTTATGTGTTCCGCACGAACCGGGACCGGGCCATGTGCAGGGCCTCCTGGAGGTTCACCACAGCCCGCGCCGACTCGGCGGTTCCGACGTCCGCGAACGTTCCCGCACCGCCGTACAGGGTGAGCGCGCCTTCGGCGGCCTCGCGTAGGCCCTGCCGATCCGTGACACCTGCGAACCGCTGATCGAGGTAATCCGCCGTGCGGGTCCGCTGCTCGTCTTGCTCTTCCTGGGCAACCGCACGCATCTCTGCGATCGCAGAGATGATATCCGCCCGGACGGAATCAACCGTCGGCCTGACACCGGCCATCGTCCCGCGCGCTTCGGGTGTTCGGCGCGTCGCCAACCTCCAGCCGGCACCGAGGTTCGTTCCTGCGACGAAGCCCCCGATCCAGGCGATGCTCGTGCCCCCACCGGCAAAGGAGGCCAGTGCAATGAATGCAGCCAGCGAAACGAACAGGCAAGGGATCGAAATCCAGGAGCGGTGTCCCCAGCGGAACAGCCAGGCACCCAGGGCAACCCCGCCGGCCAACGCGGCGAAGGTGACAGGGGTTTCCTCGAACCGGCCGAAGACGACCAAAGCGAGAGTACCGAGCAGCAGGGCACCTCCGGTGACGGCGTACGCGATCCCCGACTCGGGTTTCCTTTTCGCGGGGCGCTGGCGTTCGGTTCGATCCGTTGCGGTCATGCGTTATTTCTTTCCTTCACGATGCTGATGATTATCATCCGGCAATCGCCCGTCGACGGCTCAATGAAGCTCTTGAATGCTATCCCCGGGCAGCTCACTCACGAAGATGTTGCAGTCCGGCGTCGTCGGAGGCGTGAGCCCATCAGGCCACAGCGTCTCCCCTTCGTACTTGAGGAGGACATCGAGGTGCCGGTGCTGCCCGAGGCCATCGCTTAATCGCGCCTAGTCGGCCTCGCCAGTCGATTCGCTCCGAGCGCGTTGACGCAAGGACTTTGGCCTAGGCTGAGGAGATGCCCAGCATAGAGGCCGCACCCCCACACTCAACCGAGGATCCGCGGCCGCTGCGGGTCCTGAAGAAGACCGGGGTCGCCCTCTTGGCGGCGAGCCTGCTGGTTTACCCGGCTCTGGTCCTCGCCGTCAACACCTTCGCCCCGCACACCGTCGCCCGGCATGAGTTCAACCTCATCCAGGACGACCCGGTGTCCCCGGCCGGGTATCTGGTCCTCCTGATCGGCGTGCCGCTTTCCGTCGCCCTGCTCGGGCTGCGCGCCGTTCTCTCCACGCACGGCTGGAACAGCAGCGGGTTCACCCGGCTGCAGCGGGGCATCACCCTGATACTCGGGCTTGCGTTCACTGCGCTCTTCGCCGTGCTCGCGTTTTGGGCCGCATTCTTCTACGGCCTGCTGGTCAACGCCGCGTTGCACTGACCGCCCCAAAACGAAGGTCAATGCACGAGCGTACTGAGCCAGATAATGATCAGGCCCAAGGCCGAGGTAGTGGCGGCGTTGAGCAGCCGGAGCGGCCAGCGTTTGCGACGCCGGGCGGCGTTCGTGTAGCCCAGCACAGCGAGGACCCCGACGCCGACCCACAGGGCGACGTAATAGGCCACGTACTCGTCGAGTACTCCGGCCGCGGCCAGCAGCAGGAAGAAGGCCGGCAGGAGCATCGCAAGCACCATGCCGGCCGAATGCCGGGCGGTGGCCAGCACCATAGCCCAGACCGCCTTGCGGGGGCGCCCGGCTGACCGATTGCCAGCAACCACCCCGGAGTAAATGTGGGCCAACCAGAAGACGCCGACGGTTCCGAGGGTGAACAGGAAGACTTCCAAGTCAGTCTCGTACTTCCAGCCGACGGCAATCAGGGCGCTAACCAGCACCGTGCCGTAGATGGCGTGCTCGGTTTCGTAGGCACGCAGCAGGGCGGCCGCGGGCCGGGCGACACCGTGCGCGGCGCGCCGGGTCAAGCGGCGGGCACGTGACGGCAAGGTCACTGCGTCGGAATCGATTGCGTCAGGATTGGCACCGGCCATTGCTGTCCTTCGCACGGCTCTTGCCCCCACTTGATCCTACGGTAGCGGCCCCGGCAGCCGCGGTCCAGAGGAATTCAGGCCCGAAGCCCCTCCATCGATTAACGGCGGGCGAGGTTTACCCGATCCATAAGCACCTGACCGCCACCTTCGGGCGGGACTGAGCAGCTCTCGTCAGTGCGCGTTCAGGAACGCGGTGATCTGCTCGGCCATCTCTGCCGAGTGTGTCCAGTGAAGGTAGTGACCGCCGTCGAGCACCACGATTTTGTGGTCACGGACGTTGCGCAGCCATTCCTCGTAACGTCCGAGTCTGTCCGGGGACATCCCGTTCCCGCTGGCCAGGAAGGTGAGCACCGGCAGCTCGTCCGGGTAACTCATCCCCCGGACGGCGCGGCCGTTCTGCCCGATCCTGGCCGTCTCGTCGACCACCGCCGGGGTGTCCCAGTTCCAGCTGGCCATCAACCGCATCCTCTCGAGTTCATCCGAGGTAAACGCACTGCCGTCCGGTTCGGCGAGGCCGGGTGCGATCGCTATGGTCCAGCGGACCAGACCGGTAATCGAGAGCAGCCGCCCCCAGTTGAACCCGGGAGAGCTTTCCGCGGCCTGTTCCGGGCCCTGCCCGTGATCATCGGACGGCAACGTCGGGTCGATGCCGATGACGGCCGACACTTCCTCGGGATACTGGTTGGCGTAAGAGAGCATGTAGTAGCCGGCCAAAGAGTGGCCCGCCAGGACGTAGGGATCGCCGATTCCCAGCCCGCCGAGCAGTTCGTGCAGCTCGTCGGTGATGTTCTCAACGGTCCGGGCATCGTCGGGGGCCTGATCCGCATACCCATAGCCGAACCCCTCGACCACGACGACGTTGTAGTCGTCCAAGACCCGGATCAGCGGGGCAAAGTCCAGCGCCGGCGACGGCGTTCCCAGCCCACTCAACAGCACAATGGTTTCTCCTGGGCCAGCCGAACGATGAACGTTCACGGACCCGCCGCTGATCCGGATCCTCTCACCATAGGGTTCGATCGTGGACCGCTCCACGTGCTCGAGGGTGAGGTTGGCGGCGGTGGAGGACAAAACCAGCCCCACGGCAGCGGCAGCGGCAGCCCCGAGCCGGCAGAGCCTCCTGCGGCGGGTTGTGCTGTTCGGCAGAGGATTCCTGACGGCCATACGAAGCATCCTCCGGCAGATCAGACGGACGTCCGCTCCCGGTGCTACCCCAGTAACTGGGAACTGGGGTGACTGCGGGACGGGTCAACCGCTTTAGGTCCTCACGGGATCCGGGATACTGGACCTGTCGGCGGGGCTTTTGAACGGGGCCGCGACCGGCGGGCAGCTTTTCTCATGGGGGAATGCCAGCAACGGCGCTGGATTCATATGCGTGAACTGTTGCCAGAGCGAAATGGCTCGAAGCGAGACGGCCTGGGGAGGCCTGGCTTCGGGCCATTTCGTATTTCCAGGGTGCTGAAGCGATTCGGCGGTGAGCGTTTACGCCCGGTGTTTTTCCAAGTCAGCACCCATATTGTCTGTCGTGACGGCAACGCCATGACGAGACTGGCAGCGCCGCCGGTCCCTCCGTCCTGGGAGGGGAAAGGCATTGCCCCGGAACTGCGCCCCCAGACTCCGGGGCAATGCTGTGTCCGGCTTGCCGGTAGCGGAGGCGACGGCGATGGTCACGTTTTTCTCGGTGGAAGACGTCGGGACGGCCGGGAACCGTTGGTCAACACGCACTAGCTGTAATCAAGGAGCCAGCGACTGAACGGCCGTGGCAAGGTCGAGGTCCATGGCCGGGCCGTGGCCAGGCAGCACGCGGTTCTCGGGGACGGCGGCCAGCGTGTTCAGCGACGCATAGGCGCCCGCGACGTCGTGGTGGTACATCGGGTGCAGCATCTGCGGTCCGCAGTGCGCGCTGATCGCATGGCCGGTCACGAAGGCATCACCGGTGGCGACGGCGCCGGCCTCGGGCAGCCGGTACGCGGCATGGCCGGGCGTGTGCCCCGGCGTGGGGACGGCGACCAGTCCGCCGGGCAGGGCGGCCAGCCGGGCAGCATCCCAGGCTTCAGCCTCAGCAATGTTGTTCGTCGCGGTGCCGCCGGCCTGGATGGCATGGATCATCCACTTCAAAACCCGGGGACGCCAGGCCCTGATGATGATCTGGAGGGGCGCCACCTGGTACTTGACCTCGCCGAGCAGTTGGGGGCGTTCGGCGGAGCTGGAGAGGACGGGCGTGCCGTACTCGTCGGAGAAATGGCCGGCGGATCCGGTGTGGTCGATGTGCCCGTGGGTGATGACCATGGCCGCGGCGTGGGCCGGGTCTAGTCCGAGGTGACTGATCGAGGCAAGGACATGCCCGATGTCGCCGGGGTAGCCGCCGTCAATGACGGTGAAGTCGCGGCCGTCGCGGGCGATGATCCAGTTGGAGGCCGGGCCTTCGACGAAGAAGACGCCGGGGGTCTGCTCGGAGATAGCTGCGGCCGGGCTCCATGGGGACGAATGATGTGGCTGCATTCGGGTGCTTTTCTGGTAGGAATGTTGGGAGGCGGTTCTGAACAGCCATCCCGGGATCCGACCGGGGGCTGATGGTGGAACGAGGATTATCAGCCAGGCACCACACCTCCTGGGTGCCCGCATTGTGCAAAGCATACTTCGGCAGGCGGTCGTCCGCGACGCGGCGATCGTCCGAGCACCCCTTTATAAGCGGCGGCCGAGCGTAAAGTCTACTGCTGCAATATCCGAGAGAAAGCATGGCAGAGGGACTACAAACGAAGCACGCTGACCCAATCATCCGATAAGGACCAGCGGGAGAGGCCAGTGGCTTTCAGGCGGCTTTCGGAGCAACATGCTGAGGGTAGCCGCTCGGCGTTGATCGTCCTGGGGTCCGAGACGGCGGGGGCGGCAGGCCCTCCCCAGAACCTGCCCGCGCCCCGCCATCGCGTTGCGGCTACGAACCGGCCGCGAATGGTTCCTACTCCCCAGACGGAACCCGGATGGTGGCCGCCAGCTGGGAACAGCATGCCGCACCGAACCTTCGCAAAGGCGCAGGGCACCCTCAAGATCGGCTCAAGACTTGCCTCAGCGGAAAACAGGGACAAAAGTCCTAACTAGGTGCACAGCGGAATTGGTGCCGCCTTCCGCAACGGTGGCACCATCGGCCCGCCAGTGATGCGCCTTCAAGGCTTCCGCCGGCGGTGCACTTCTTCCAACTTGGTCGGGATCCCACAGCAACAGTGCCCCGGCTGGACAACAAGTCCAACCGGGGCAGAGGCAGAGAACTAGATGATGACGGCGGCTAGAAGTCCCAGTCCTCGTCTTCGGTGTTGACGGCCTTGCCGATCACGTAGGAGGAACCGGAGCCGGAGAAGAAGTCGTGGTTCTCGTCCGCGTTCGGGCTCAGCGCCGACAGGATGGCCGGGTTCACGTCCGTCACGGTGGACGGGAACATGGCCTCGTAGCCCAGGTTCATCAGGGCCTTGTTGGCGTTGTAGTGCAGGAACTTCTTGACGTCCTCGGCCAGCCCCACGCCGTCGTACAGGTCGTGGGTGTACTGGACCTCGTTGTCGTACAGCTCGTAGAGCAGCTCGAAGGTGTAGTCCTTCAGCTCCTGCCGCTTGGCTTCGTCCACCTGCTCCAGGCCCTTCTGGAACTTGTAGCCGATGTAGTAGCCGTGCACGGCCTCGTCGCGGATGATCAGGCGGATCAGGTCGGCCGTGTTGGTCAGCTTGGCGCGCGAGGACCAGTACATCGGCAGGTAGAACCCGGAGTAGAACAGGAAGGACTCGAGCAGGGTCGAGGCGATCTTGCGCTTGAGCGGGTCGTCACCGTAGTAGTAGTCGGTGATGATCTGGGCCTTCTTCTGCAGGTTCTGGTTTTCAACCGACCAGCGGAAGGCCTCGTCGATCTCCTTGGTGGAGCACAGGGTGGAGAAGATCGAAGAGTAGCTCTTGGCGTGCACCGATTCCATGAAGGCGATGTTGGTGTACACGGCCTCCTCGTGCGGGGTCAGTGCATCCGGGATCAGGCTGACGGCACCGACGGTGCCCTGGATGGTGTCCAGCAGGGTCAGGCCGGTGAACACCCGCATGGTGAGGGTCTGCTCGGCCGGCGTCAGCGTGTGCCAGGACTGCACGTCATTGGACAGCGGCACCTTCTCCGGCAGCCAGAAGTTGTTGACCAGCCGGTTCCAGACCTCCACATCCTTCTCATCCTGGATGCGGTTCCAGTTGATGGCCTCAACGTGGTGGAGGAGCTTGACCTTCTCCGTCATTTTTACCCTCGGATTCCTTTGGTGTTTCTTCAAGTCTAGTTCGCGGTGGCGGCCCTCAGGCCCCGCCGGACGCGGCCTCCGGTGCCGGAATACCGCAAGGAAAGCGTACGACGGCGGGCGGTCACCCGCCGTCGTACTTTTAGTTGTGCGCCGGCTGCTACAGCATGCAGCTGACGCAGCCCTCCACCTCGGTGCCTTCCAGGGCGAGCTGGCGCAGGCGGATGTAGTAGATCGTCTTGATGCCCTTGCGCCAGGCGTAGATCTGGGCCTTGTTGATGTCCCGGGTGGTGGCGGTGTCCTTGAAGAACAGCGTCAGCGACAGCCCCTGGTCCACGTGCTGCGTGGCGGCGGCGTAGGTGTCGATGATCTTCTCGAAGCCGATTTCGTACGCATCCTGGTAGTACTCCAGGTTGTCATTCGTCAGGTACGGCGCCGGGTAGTAGACGCGGCCGATCTTGCCTTCCTTGCGGATCTCGATCTTCGAGGCCACCGGGTGGATGGAGGAGGTCGAGTTGTTGATGTAGGAGATCGAGCCGGTCGGCGGCACGGCCTGCAGGTTCTGGTTGTAGATGCCGAACTCCATGACGGAGGCCTTCAGCGCTTCCCAGTCCTGCCGGGTCGGGATGTGGATGTTCTGGAACAGCTCCCGGACCTTCTCGGTCTGCGGCAGCCAGTCCTGCTCGGTGTACTTATCGAAGAACTCTCCGGTGGCGTACTTCGAGTTCTCGAAGCCGCCGAAGGTCTCCCCGGTCTCCTTGGCAATGGCGTTGGAAGCGCGGAGGCAGTGGAAGAGCACGGTCGCGAAGTAGATGTTGGTGAAGTCCAGGCCCTCTTCGGAGCCGTAGTGGACCCGCTCGCGGGCCAGGTAGCCGTGCAGGTTCATCTGGCCGAGGCCGATGGCGTGCGACTGGGCGTTGCCGGCCGCGATGGAGGGCACGGAGTTGATGTACGACATGTCCGAGACCGCGGTCAGCGCGCGGATGGACGTCTCGATGGAAGCGCCGAAGTCCGGGGAATCCATGGTCTTGGCGATGTTCATCGACCCGAGGTTGCAGGAAATGTCCTTGCCGACCTCGGCGTACGTCAGGTCCTCGTTGTACTCGGAGGAGGTGGAGACCTGCAGGATCTCCGAGCACAGGTTGCTCATGGTGATCTTGCCGGCGATCGGGTTGGCCCGGTTCACCGTGTCCTCGAACATGATGTACGGATAGCCCGATTCGAACTGGATCTCGGCGAGGGTCTGGAAGAACTCGCGGGCGTTGATCTTGGTCTTCTTGATCCGGGCGTCGTCCACCATCTCGTAGTACTTCTCGGTGACCGAGACGTCGGAGAAGGGCATGCCGTAGACGCGCTCGACGTCGTACGGGGAGAACAGGTACATGTCCTCGTTGCGCTTGGCGAGCTCGAAGGTGATGTCCGGAATCACGACGCCGAGGGAGAGGGTCTTGATCCTGATCTTCTCGTCCGCGTTCTCGCGCTTGGTGTCCAGGAACCGGTAGATGTCCGGGTGGTGGGCGTGCAGGTAGACGGCACCGGCACCCTGGCGCGCACCGAGCTGGTTGGCGTAGGAGAAGGAGTCTTCCAGGAGCTTCATGACCGGGATGACGCCGGAGGACTGGTTCTCGATCTGCTTGATCGGTGCGCCGTGCTCGCGGATGTTGGTCAGGGACAGCGCCACGCCGCCGCCGCGCTTGGAGAGCTGGAGGGCCGAGTTGATGCCGCGGGCGATGGACTCCATGTTGTCCTCGATCCGCAGCAGGAAGCAGGAAACCAGCTCGCCGCGCTGCTTCTTGCCCGCGTTCAGGAAGGTCGGCGTGGCCGGCTGGAACCGTCCCTCGATGATCTCGTCGACCAGCCGGGTGGCCAGTTCCTCATCGCCGCGGGCCAGGTGCAGGGCGACCATGCAGACACGGTCCTCGTAGCGCTCCAGGTAGCGCTTGCCGTCGAAGGTCTTGAGTGTGTAGGACGTGTAGAACTTGAAGGCTCCCAGGAACGTCTCGAACCGGAACTTCTTCTTGTAGGCGTGGCTGAACAGGTCGCGGATGAAGTTCATCGTGTACTGGTCAAGCGTTTCGCGCTCGTAGTAGTCGTGCTTGACCAGGTAATCGAGCTTCTCGTCCACGTCGTGGAAGAAGACGGTGTTGGTGTTGACGTGCTCCAGGAAGTACTGGCGCGCCGCCCAGCGATCGGCTTCGAACTGGATCTTGCCGTCCGGTCCGTAGAGGTTCAGCATCGCATTGAGCTCGTGGTAACCGAGCCCCTTGTACGCTGCGGGCAGTTCCTTAGCGGCTACGGCCGCGTCTGCGACTGTCGTTTCCAAAAGTCTTCCAATCCTTTTTTGACCCGGTCCACGTCGTCGGACGTCCCCATAAGTTCAAAGCTGTATAAATGCGGCACCTGGCACTTCGCGGCGATCTTCTTTGCCGCCAGGCAGTACGTGGTGCCGAAGTTGGTGTTGCCGGAACCGATGACTCCGCGGAGCAGGTTCCGGTTGCCCTCGTGCTTGAGGAATTTGAGGACCTGCGGCGGAATCGAGTTCCGGCCGTCCTCGCCGCCGTACGTCGGGATGACCAGGACATACGGCCGGCGGGCGTAGATGGTTTCGTCCCGGGAAAAAACCGGAATCCTCGCCGCTTCCACACCGAGCTTCCCGATGAAGCGGTGGGTGTTCCCGGAGGCCGACGAGAAGTAGATCAGGGATGCAGCAGTGGTGGAGCCGGGCCCGCCTCCGGACCCTTGCCCGATGGCCCCTCCGGCCGCCAGGAGAGCCGTCATGGAGACCGCCTTTCCGATTCCGTTCCGGCTAGGCCACAGTAGCGGCCGCGGTCTGGGCGAGGCCCTCGATCTTGTCCGGGCGGAAGCCGGACCAGTGGTCCTGTTCGGTAACAACCACCGGAGCCTGCATGTAGCCCAGGGCCCGGACGCGGTCCAGGGCTGCGGGGTCCTGCGAGAGGTCAACGGTCTCGTAGGCGATGCCCTTCTTGTCCAGCGCCCGGTAAGTCGCGTTGCACTGCACGCATGCCGGCTTGGTGTAAACCGTTACAGTCATGGTCCCTCTCCCGTTAAGTCTGTGGCTATTCTTCGCTGTCGCCCGGTGCCGTCCCGCCGTCACACCGGCTGGTCTTGCCATTCACCCGCCAGCGGCTTTCAATCTACTACATCTAGTGCACGCTTCTCGCCGCGACCCCTAGATGATGTATTACAAGTATGTCATTCATCCCCCGCGTCGTCCACAGGAACCCGGGATCCAATGAGTGATGAAACCGTTGATTTTCCGGGGTTCCGACGCCTCTGCCGGTCCGCCGTCCACAGGCTGTGGACGGACTTGCCAACAGGTTGGAAATTCTTCGTGTCGCTTGTTCGTCGGCGTGTCGTTGCGTCCATGTCGTGCCCGCCGGAGCGACCCCCGCCACTCCCGCGGGCAGCCTTAAGTAGAACACCCGCGGCGGCCGATGCATTCCTGCGCCTCGGCGGCCGGCCGCAGGCGGCGCGGCCTTTCCCGAACCGGCGCTGCATCCCCTCCCGAAACCGGAAAATGGCGTGTTCGTGCCTAAGATGCTTTGATGGAGCATCCTTCCAATCGTCAGGAGACCTGATGGTCAATACGGTGCATCTGCGCACCCTGCTGGAAGTGACCAGGCGCGGCTCCTTCGCCGCCGCCGCCGGCCAGCTGGGCTACACGGCATCAGCTGTGTCCCAGCAGATGTCGGCGCTGGAACGCGAGACGGGCGTCAAACTCTTCGAGCGATCGGCCCGCAGCGTCCAGCCCACCGAAGCGGCGCAGATCATGTCGCGGCACGCCGCCAAGGTGCTGACCGACATCGAGGCGCTGCTCGCCGCGACGGCCGGCAGCCACGACGCCAGCGCACAGGAGATCAAGCTGGGCATCTTCCCCAGCCTGGCGACCTACGTGCTGCCCCGCCTGCTGAGGGCCTCCGACTGGTCCGGCCTCGGCATCAAGCTCAAGGTCTACGTGGCCGAACCCGGCCAGACGATCCAGGGGCTGCGGAGCGGCGGCGGACTCGACGTCGCGCTGGTCTTCCAGGTCGGACAGGGCGGCCTGGCCTGGCCGCACAACATCAGCCGGCAATGGCTCGGGGACGACAATTACCGGGTGGTGCTGCCGCAGTCCTGGGGCATCCGCCACGGTGCCACGGTGACGGCCTCCCAGCTGGCCGAAATGCCGTGGATCATGCACCACCCCGGGACGAGCGACGCGACGGTGATTGAGCGGCTCTTCGCCAGCTGCGACCTGCATCCGCGTGTGGCCGCCTACTGCGACGACTTCAACGCCAGCCTGGCCATGGCTGCCTCCGGCCTGGGCGCAGCACTGGTGCCGGAACTGGCCCTGCAGGACGGACCGGAGGGCATCGTCGTCATCGACGTCCCCGAGGTGAGGCTGGCGCGGAACATCTTCGCACTGCTCTTGAACGACCGGCAGAACCCGCGGCTGGATGTCTTCATGGACCGGCTCTCCGGCATCCTGCACGAGTCCAGCATCTCCCCCAAGCGCCGCTGAGCAGCGGGAGCCGCGGGGGCGGGCCTGGTGCCCGCGCCAAGCGGCAGCAGCCCGGTGGGACGACCGTGCCTGGCCCACCGGGTGCGGTGGATAATGGGCTCAGCCCCGGACGCGCAGCCGGAGCGTTCACGACGACCGACCCTGAGGCGGGCTCGAGTGGGACAGCGCAAGTGGATCGACAAGTTCTTCCCCGGGATCGGCGTCGTCCTGCGCTATGACCGCTCCTGGCTGCGCTCCGACCTGGTGGCCGCGGCAGCGCTCTTCACCCTGCTGATTCCGGCGGGGATGGCCTACGCCGCCGCGGCTGGGCTGCCGCCGGTCACCGGCCTCTACGCCACCATCGTTCCGCTGCTGGCCTACGCGGTTTTCGGCCCCTCACGGCTGCTGGTGATCGGGCCGGACTCGTCGCTGGCACCGATGATCGCCGCCGCCGTGCTCCCCCTGGCGCTGGAGGACCAGGAACGCGCCGTGGCCCTCGCCGGCCTGCTGGCCGTGCTGACCGGCCTCATCCTGGTCGCCGGCCGGGCGCTGAAACTCGGTTTCGTCACCGGGCTGCTCTCCAAGCCCATCCGTTCCGGTTACCTCAACGGCATTGCCCTCGTGGTCTTCGCCAGCCAGCTGCCGAAACTGATGGGCGTCTCGGGTTCCGGGGCCTCGACCTGGGAAAACTTCGAACGTGCCGCGGGCGCGCTCACCGATGGCGGCGTCAACGGCACTGCCCTGGCGATCGGCCTTGCGTCGCTGGCGGCGATCGCGGTTCCGAAGCTGCTGGGGTGGAAGCTCCCGGGCATCCTGATCGCGGTTGCGGGCTCCATGATAGCGACGGCGGCGCTGGGGCTTGCGTCCGAGGTCCCGGTGGTCGGGGCCCTGCCTCAGGGCCTGCCCGGACCGGCCCTCTCGGGGCTAAGGCCCGCAGACATCCTGGCCCTGATCGCTCCGGCCGCCGGGATCGCCCTCATTGCCTTCGCCGATACCGGCGTCCTGTCCCGGACGCTGGCGGACCGCTACGGCTATCGCGTGGACGGCAGTCAGGAGATGGGCGCCCTGGGCATGGCCAACCTATCGGCGGGCCTGCTGGGCGGGTTTCCGATCTCCGGCAGTACGTCGCGCACCCCGGTATCCATCGACGCCGGGGCACGCACCCAACTGGCCGGCTTCGTGGCGGCACTGCTCGTCGCGGGTTTCATGCTGCTGGCACCCGGCCTCACGGCGTACCTGCCGCAAAGCACCCTCGCCGCCGTCGTCATCGCGGCCGTGGCCTCCCTGGTGGACATCAGGACCCTCGTGCGGCTGGCGCGCATGAGCCGGACCGAAACCGTCCTTCTCATCGCCGCCTTCCTGGGCGTCGTCTTCGTGGGCGTCCTCCAAGGCATCGCCATTGCCGTCGGCCTGGCTTTGCTGGCCTTCGTACGGCAGGCCTGGAGCCCCTACCGCACGGAACTCGTCAAAGTGCAGGACGTGCCGGGCTTCCACGACGTCGACAGGCATCCAGAGGGCGAACGGATTCCCGGGCTGGTCATCGCCCGTTTCGATGCCCCGCTGTTCTTCGCCAACAGCGCCCTGTTCAGCGACCACATCAGGACGCTGGTCGAGGAGGCTCCCCCGCCGGTGCGGATGGTCATTGTTGCTGCCGAGCCGATCACCGGCCTGGACACCTCGGCCACCGATACGCTGGTGGAGCTCGACAAGCAGCTGGAGCGCGAGGGCATCGATTTGGTGTTCGCCGAGATGAAGGGGCCGATCAAGGACCGGCTCGTCAAGTTCGGCGTCGGCAGCCGGTTCGGTCCGGACCACTTCTTCCCGACCACCAACAATGCGGTCAAGGCGTACCGGGGAATCGTGGACGATTGAGCCGCCGCATGCTGTACCGGACGCCAGCCGCGCCCGCGGGATAGCGTAGGGCTTGCCGGGGAAACGAAAAGAGGCCTACCGTTCGCCGGACTTTTTCCGACGGGCGATAGGCCTCGTTCGTGGAGCTGAGGGGACTCGAACCCCTGACCCCCTGCATGCCATGCAGGTGCGCTACCAGCTGCGCCACAGCCCCGTTAGGAAATACTGCCGGCGGAAAGTGCCGGACTTGTGTTCCACGGCGTGGTTCCATCTGTTCCAGATGCCTCCACGAGTGGAGCTGAGGGGACTCGAACCCCTGACCCCCTGCATGCCATGCAGGTGCGCTACCAGCTGCGCCACAGCCCCGTATTCGGTGGTATTTCCTTGCCGCCCCGTCCGGGGCAACTTGAATATTCTATGCAGAAGCTGCCGGGGATGCCAAATCGGGCGCGCGGTGAGCCCGTCCCCGGCTCCCGGGCTACTCCGAGTCCGCCGGCGCCGGCTGCGCTTCCAGCTGCAGGTCGATGCTCGGGCAGTCCTTCCACAGGCGCTCGAGGGCGTAGAACACGCGGTCTTCCTCATGCTGGACGTGGATCACGACCTCGGCGTAGTCGAGCAGGACCCAGCGGCCCTCGGAACGGCCCTCGCGGCGGACGGGCCGCAGGTCCATCTTGTGGAGGGCCTCCTCGACACCGTCGACGATGGCGTTGACCTGCCGCTCGCTGGGCGCCGACGCGATCAGGAAGACGTCGGTGATGGCCAGCCGGTCGCTGACATCGATCGCCACGATGTCCTTGGCGATTTTGTCCGCGGCCGCGCGGGCTGCTGCGCGGGCGATGGAGATGGAATTTTCGGAAGCGGTCACTGAGGTCCCCTTGGTTGGTGCGGTCTAGCCGCTGAAGCTGATGATCATCATGGTGATGCCGGCGACGAACGCCAAGGCACCCAGGGCCAGGGCGGCTATGACGGCAATCCGCATGCGGTTGGCCTGGCCCAGTCCTGCCGTTCGTGCGTCGAGCGGGTCCAGCCCGTGCGCGTTGGTTGCGCGCAGCGGCTGGATCTTGTTGTCCGCAACGTTTTCTGCGTGGGCCAGCAGCCGCGACCGCGGTGCGGGCCCGGCCGGTTCCGAAACCGTGGGCTTGCGCGGTGCAGGCTTGGCCGCCGGCTTGTTCTGCTGCGCCGCGGACGGGGTGTCCTTCCGGGGCGCAGCTGGCGTTGCGGGCTTCCCTGGATCGGCGGGACGGGCAGCCGCCGGCGCCGCTCCCGCCGCGGCCTTGGTCCGGGCCGCGGGCAGCGGCGTGGCCGGACCCGTGACCTTCTCCGGGCGGCCGGCAGGACGCGCCTTCTGCGGCCGGTCCGCCACAATCGGCACGTGCGAGGTCGCAGAGGGACGCAGGACGTGCTTCTCGCTCCCGGGCATGCGCACGAACTCCATCGGGGCGGATGCCAGGTCCTGGACCGGGGGCTGCCCCGTTGCGGTGGTGCGCTGCTGGCGGGCTTCGGCGCTCAGGCGCTGCTTGTCGGCGGCGCGCCGGTTGAGTACGGCGGCGCGTTCGGCCAGGGCCTTCTGCTGCGCCAGCACCTCCAGGTCCACCTTGCGGGGATCCTGCTGCTGCGTCGCCAGCACGTTGGCCATGTTCCTGGCCTGGCCGATCAACAGCTCCCGGGCGGCCAGCGCCTGTTCCACCGACATCTCCCCCGCCTCTACCGCCTGGGCGGCGGCAGGCGGGAGCTCGGGAACGGCGGCCGTCGCCGAGGTGTTGTCCGGTTGCCCCGGCTGTTCGCGCTTGCGCCGGTCGCGGCGGCCGCCTTCCACCGGCGGATGCTGAGGCTGGTAGCCGGCGTCGACCGTCATCCCGCCGTCCGCCGTGCCCGAGGTGCCGCCATCCTGGTTACCGGACGCGGCGCCGTCGTCAGTGCCCGAAACGGGAACGCCGCCTGCGGGCTTGGCCGGCGGCTGGCCGGCGCCCTGGGCGCCGCGTTCGCGCTCCAGCTGCTGCAGCCTGAGCTGCCGGCGGGTCGGCGGGTTCTGCTGTTCCTGGGGAGCAGGAACCTTCGGGAGCGCTTCGGTCAGCGCCTTGTAGGCCTGGTGTGCTTCGCGGTCGCGGGCCCTTGCCTGCGAAGAGCGTTCGGCGGGGCGCTGCTTTCCCGCCTCGGGATCCCGGGAGGGTGCCTTGGGTGCACCGGCAGGAATTTCCGATGCTGCGGCCTCCGTCGCGGCGTGTTCCCGGTCCTGGGGCTGGTCGGCGGCTTCGCTGCGCTGCAGCCGAAGTTCCCTCCGGCTGCGAGGCTGCTGCGATTCCTTGCTCATGCTCTGCTAATCACCCATGTGGTCTCGTCTGCGGCTAGTTCTGTGATTCTGGTGCCCCCGGGAGTGCGGAGCGGTACAGGCCGTACTTGGCTATGTACTGTACTACGCCGTCCGGCACCAGGTACCAGACCGGCTGGTCTTCGGCGACGCGGTCACGGCAATCCGTGGAGGAGATGGCCATGGCCGGCACCTCCAGCAGGCTCACGTCCTTGCGTCCGAGGTCGTGGAGGACATGGCCCGGCCGGGTTACCCCGACAAAGTGCGCCAGCGACCACAGCTCATCGATGTCCTTCCAGGACAGGATCTGCGCCATGGCGTCCGCGCCGGTGATGAAGAACAGTTCGGCGTCCGGCCGGGCGGCGCGCAGGTCGCGCAGGGTGTCGATGGTGTATGTCAGGCCGGGACGGTCGATGTCCACGCGGCTGACCGTGAAGCGGGGGTTCGATGCGGTGGCGATCACGGTCATGAGGTAGCGGTGTTCGGCCGGCGAGACGTCCCGGGTCGATTTCTGCCACGGCTGGCCGGTTGGCACGAAGACCACTTCGTCCAGGTCGAAGACGGCGGCGACCTCGCTCGCGGCCACAAGGTGGCCGTGGTGGATCGGGTCGAAGGTCCCGCCCATCACTCCGAGCCGGACGCGGCGGCCGGAGTCCCCCGCGGAGCGGGAGGCCGCATCCGCGGGTGACGCGAAGGGCATGCTAGTGGCGGGCCTGGCCGTGGTCGTGCTTGTTCGGATGCTGGCGGTGCGGGTCGACGTGTTCCTCGACCGCAGGGTGCCGGTTGCCGACGCTGGTGAAGGCCACCGTGGCGAACATCAGGAGGAGGAAGACCACGAAGATGCCTCCCCCGATTACCCCGGCCGGAACCGGCAGTTCAACATGGGGTTCGGCTGCCGCCAGTGCGGCGCTGTATACCTGAGTCAGCATTGTTCTCCCTCTGAGAGTGCGTCGAGCGCCATCACGCGGCGCGGGTCTGCTTCTGTCTAATCGTACGCGTTGAGCGGCGGCAAGCCCGCATTGGGGAGCCGCCGGGGTGCGGTCATGCGGTCAGCCGCGGACCTGGCCTTCACCCTGGACGATCCACTTGGTGGTGGTCAGTTCGCGAAGCCCCATCGGGCCGCGGGCATGCATCTTCTGCGTGGAGATGCCCACTTCGGCTCCCAGCCCCAGCTCGCCGCCGTCGGTGAAGCGCGTGGAAGCGTTGACGATCACGGCGGCGGAATCGATCTCGGCAATGAAGCGCTCGGCATTGGCCAGGTCGTTGGTGATGATCGCCTCGGTGTGGCCGGTCGTCCAGTGCCGGATGTGCTCCAGGGCCTCGTCCATCGAATCGACGACGCCGACCGCCAGGTCCAGGTCCATGTACTCCTGCGCCCAGTCCTCGTCCGTGGCGGGCGTGGCGTCGGCACCTTCGGGCAGCAGCTCCGCGGCGCGCTGGTCCGTGTGCAGCCGGACGCCGGCCTCCGATAGCGCGCGCAGGACCTCGGCGGCCGCGTGCGCGTTGGAATGCAGCAGCAGGGTCTCCACCGTGTTGCACACCGAGGGCCGCTGGGTCTTGGCGTTGAGCAGGATGTCGATGGCCATCTCGGTGCTGGCCGATTCGTCGAGGAAGATGTGCACGTTGCCCTCGCCCGTCTCGATAACGGGGACCTTGGCGTTGTTGACCACGGTCTGGATCAGGTCGCGGCCGCCACGGGGAATCAGGACGTCGATCCGGCCGCGGGCCTGCATCAGCGCGTTGGCGCCTTCGCGGCCGTACTCGTCGACGCTCTGCACGGCGTCGGCCGGGAGGCCGACATGGTCCAGGGCATCCCGGATGACTCCGATCAGCGCAACGTTCGTCTGCGCCGCCGCGCTGCCGCCGCGCAGGACCACGGCGTTGCCGCTCTTGAGCGCCAGGCCGGCGATGTCCACAGTGACGTTGGGCCGTGCCTCGTAAATCGCGGCCACCACGCCCATCGGGACATGGACCTGGCGCAGGCGCAGGCCGTTAGGCAGGGTCTGGCCGCGCATGACCGTGCCGACCGGATCCGGCTGCCCCGCGAGGTTCCTCAGGGCGTCGGCGAGCGAAGCGATGCGTTCGGCCGAGAGGCTGAGCCGGTCCAGCAACGCCGCGCTGGTGCCGTTTTCCCGCCCGGCTTCGACGTCCAGGCGGTTGGCGCGCAGGATGAGGTCCCGCTTCGCCAGCAGCGAGTCGGCGATCTCCAGCAGGGCCTTGTCCTTCCAGGACCGGTTGGCCCTGGCCATGCGGCGCGAAGCGGTCCGGGCCCGGTCCGCGATGGCGCGGACGGCCGTCACGGCATCCGGCCGCTCGGCAGCGGCCTGCTCGTCACCGGAAGTTGCCTGGGAAGGAGCTGTCTGGGTCATACTGCGATTTTAGCCGGTGCCGAGCGGCGCGCCGTCCAGCGTTACGAACGCGTCACAGGACCACCAGGTCGTCCACGTGGACGACCTCGCGCTCGTACTGCCGGCCGAGGCTCGCGCCGAGTTCCTTGGTGGAACGGCCCAGCATGCGGGGCAGTTCGTAGGAGGAGAAGTTGACGAGCCCGCGCGCGACGACGCGGCCCTCGAGGTCCGCCAGTTCCACCGGGTCGCCGGGCTCGAACGTGCCCTTGACCGTGGTGATCCCGGCGGGCAGCAGCGACCGGTGACGTTCACGCACCGCCTGCACGGCGCCGTCGTCAAGGGTCAGGCGCCCCTGCACGGTGGCCAGGTGCGCCAGCCACAAGAGCCGGACCGGGCGGCGGGAACCGTTGACGCTGAACCAGGTGCCGACGTCGTTCCCCTCCAGCGCCTCCGCGGCGTTCGGGGTCGAGGTGACCAGCGCCGGGATTCCGGATTCGGCAGCGATGGTGGCTGCCTCGACCTTGGTGACCATGCCGCCGGTGCCGACCCCGGCCTTGCCCGTGCTCCCGATGCTGACGCCCTCGAGGTCCTGCGCGCCGTTGACCTGCGGAATCCGTTTGGCGCCGGCCTTGGGCGGGCCGTCGTAGAGCGCGTCGACGTCAGAGAGCAGCACGAGCGCCTCCGCCTTGACCAGGTGCGCGACGAGCGCGGCAAGGCGGTCATTATCCCCGAAGCGGATCTCGTGGGTCGCCACCGTGTCGTTTTCGTTGACAATGGGTACGACGCCGAGGTGCAGCAGGCGGTTCAGCGCACGGTACGCGTTGGCGTACTGCTGGCGGCGCATCAGGTCCTCGGCCGTCAGCAGCACCTGGCTCACGGCGACGCCGTGGGCTCCGAACGCCTGCGTGTAGCGGGCCATCAGCAGGCCCTGGCCGACGCTGGCCGCGGCCTGCTGGGTGGCCAGGTCCCGCGGGCGGCGGGCGAGACCCAGCGGGGCCAGCCCCGCCGCGATCGCCCCCGAGGACACCAGGATCAGCTCGGTGCCTCGGTTGCGCCGGGCAGCCAGCACCTCCACCAGGTCCAGCAGCGCATCTTCCGCAATCCCGCCGGCAACGGAGGTCAGCGAGGACGATCCGACCTTGACGACCAGGCGGCGCGCGGTCCGCAACATGGACCGGTCCGCCGCGGGGAGCCTACTGGTCATCGCCGTCTTCCGCAGCGGCCCCCTTGTAGTTGGCCGATTCGGTCCAGATGCCCGCCTTGCGCTCCGCTTCGAGTTCGGCGCGGGCGGCGGCCTTGGCATCCTTGCGGTCCTGCTGTTCCTGGCGCTTCTGGCTGCGGGTGGGCCGGCTGCTGAAGTCCGCGAGGCGCAGATCCGTGCCGCGCGGGGTGCCGGCGAGCAGCTCGGCGCCGCCCATCATAGTCGGCTCCCAATCGAAGACCACGGCGTCGTCCTCGCCGATCACCACCGTTGAACCGGGCACGGCGCCAGCCTTGAATAGCTGGTCTTCGACCCCAAGCTTCGCCAGCCGGTCGGAGAGGTAGCCCACGGCCTCGTCATTGTTGAAGTCCGTCTGCTTCACCCAGCGCTCGGGCTTCTCGCCCAGCACGCGGTACAGCGGCTCGAGGTTCTTCTCTTCCTTGCGGATGGTGAAGCCGGCCTCGTTGACCGCCCTAGGGCGCAGCACGATCCGCGCCGGGGCGGGGGCGGACGCGGCGTTGGTGCGGGCGGCGGAAACGATCTCGGCCATGGCGAAGCTCAGCTGGCGCAGGCCTTCGTGGCTGACCGCGGAGATTTCGAACACGCGGTAGCCCCGGCGCTCCAGTTCCGGCCGCACGAACTCCGCCATGTCCCGTCCGTCCGGGACGTCCACCTTGTTGAGGGCGACCAGCCGGGGCCGTTCGTTCAGCGGCACCACGCCCTCGCTGCCCGCGTAGCTCATGTCGACGGCGTAGGCGCCCAGCTCCGCCTCGATCACCTCAAGGTCCGTGATCGGGTCGCGGTCCGATTCGAGGCTGGCGCAGTCCAGCACATGCACCAGGGCCGCGCAGCGCTCCACGTGGCGGAGGAATTCGTGACCCAGGCCGCGGCCTTCGCTGGCGCCGGGGATGAGTCCGGGGACGTCCGCGATCGTGAAGCGGACATCGCCCGCCTGCACGACGCCGAGGTTGGGCACCAGGGTAGTGAACGGGTAGTCGGCGATCTTGGGCCGGGCCGCGCTCAGCGACGCGATCAGGCTCGACTTCCCCGCCGAGGGGTAGCCGACCAGCGCGACGTCGGCGATGGTCTTCAGCTCCAGCAGCACGTCCTGCTCGTCCCCGGGAACTCCGAGGAGCGCGAAGCCCGGCGCCTTGCGCTTCTGCGAGGACAGCGCCGCGTTGCCCAGGCCGCCCTGGCCCCCCGCGGCCACGACGTACTCGGCTCCCTCGCCGACCAGGTCCGCCAGGACCTTGCCGTCCTTGGTCTTGACGACCGTTCCGTCCGGCACGGGCAGGACCAGGGTCTCCCCGTTGCTGCCGTGGCGCATGTCGCCCTTGCCGAAGTCGCCGTTGCTGGCATGGCGGTGCGGCGCGTGGTGATAGGACAGCAGCGTGGTGGTCTGGGAGTCGACCCGGAGGATGACGTCGCCGCCGTTGCCGCCGTTGCCGCCGTCGGGACCGCCCAGTGGCTTGAACTTTTCGCGTCTTACGGAAACGCAGCCGTGGCCGCCGTCCCCACCGGATACGTGCAGTACAACCCGGTCAACGAAAGTTGCCACGTTCAACTCCTCTTGCGTGCGGCGGACCTGTCGCGCACGGACGGTCCATGGGTGATTCTAGTCGGGTTAAATACCAGTGAGGCGGACCAGCCGGCCCGCCTCACTGGAAAGCTGTCTACAGCCGAAAACTACTCGGCGGCTGCAGCAGCGACGATGTTGACCACACGGCGTCCGCGGCGGGTACCGAATTCAACGGCTCCGGCCTCGAGGGCGAACAGAGTGTCGTCGCCACCGCGTCCTACGTTCGCGCCCGGGTGGAAGTGGGTGCCGCGCTGGCGGACGATGATCTCACCAGCGGAGACCACCTGGCCACCGAAGCGCTTCACGCCCAGACGCTGAGCGTTGGAATCGCGACCGTTGCGAGTGGAGCTCGCACCTTTCTTATGTGCCATTTGCTATGCCTACCTTTGTGTCTCTGGAAACTGCTGGAAGCCTGCCGACCGCAATTAAGCGATGGAGGTGACCTTGACCTTGGTCAGTTCGGAACGGAAGCCCTGGCGCTTCTTGTAGCCGGTCTTGTTCTTGAACTTCTGGATGACAATCTTCGGGCCGCGAAGATTCTCAACGATCTCGGCAGTGACCTTGACCTTGGCCAGTTCGTCAGCTGCGGAGGTGACCTTGTCGCCATCGACCAGGAGCAGTGCAGGCAGCTCGAAGGTGCTGCCGGCTCCACCGGGGACGCGGTCAAGGGTCACGAGGTCTCCTACGGAAACCTTTTCTTGGCGGCCGCCTGCGCGGACAATCGCGTACACCACTTGGGAACTCACTTCTCTCGACGTTTGATACCTTTACGCGCTCTTCTGCGGGCCTGATTAGCTCCGCGCCAGCGCTGTGCAGTCACGCCAACGGGATGATCCCTTCGAAGGCGTTTGCACCGAAGAACTAGGTTACGCTATATCCGCTCCAACCCGCAAATACCGGCTGGTCCGGCGTGGCGTACCCCGGCGATCGGCGCCCCTGCTCAGGCGGGCGTCCCTCCGGCGTGCAGCCGCGGCGCGTCGAAGAACCGGAGTTCGTAGCGCGAGGACTCGCGGAACGCCTCAAGCATCCGCCGCCGCACGTCCTCGGTCGAACGCGCGGCAACATCGTCCATGATACCGACCGCCTGCCGCGTCGCCTCAGCGAACCCCTGGTCCGCGTAGGTTTCCAGCCAGTCGCCGTACGGATGCCCGGCCGCTCCCGAGGCCCGGTAGGCGCCGTGGAGCACCTCGCCGACGTGCGCATACAGCCAGTAGCACGGAATGACCGCCGCAACGAGCTCGGCATAGCCGCCGGAGGCGCCGGTCGCCAGCAGATGGTCGACATACTGCTTGGTCACGGGCCCGAGCCCGCCGGGCACCTCGCGCTCGCTGAGCCATTCCCGGTGCAGCTGCGCCTCCACCTCGATGCAGTCGCGGGCTCCCTTCGCCCAGAACAGCTGCTCCCCCGCCGTCGGCGCCAAGCTGCTCGCAAGCGCCAGCGCACGCGAATAGCCGGACAGGTAGAGCGCGTCCTGCGCGAGGTAGTAGCCGAAGTCGGTCTCCGGCAGCGATCCGTCACCCAGCTGGCGGATGAAGCCGAGGCCGAAAATTCCCGCGCGCAGGCCGGCAATGTCTTCCCAGCACTCGGCGCTGAAGGCGGCGGGCGGCCGCGGAGTGTGGTGGTGGAAGTGGTGGATGGGCCCGTTGCCCTGGCCGACTTCCAGCTCGTCGGCGCGGGCCAGCGCGCCGAAGAGCCAGTCCTTGACCTGTTTCAGCGACTCGGTCCAGTCCCCGGTCCGCGCCTGCACCGTCGCCATCGCCGAGGAGAGGGAGCAGCCGGTGCCATGCGTGTTGGCCGTGGCCACGCGCGCCGAGCGGAATTCGACGACGTCCTCGGCGAGGCGACCGTGCACGTCCACCAGTGCGTCGGGGCAATCGCCGCCGGGCAGGTGCCCGCCCTTCACCAGCACAATGGTCCCGTAGCGGCGCGAGAGGGTGCGGCCCTGGGCCAGCGCCGCGTCCCAGTCTTCTGCCATCGGCTCGTTGAGCAGCACACCGAGTTCCGGAAGGTTGGGAGTAACGAGGTGCGCGTTCCGCAGCAGCAGTCGCAGGGATTCCTCTGCCGCCGGTTCCAGCAGCCGGTCGCCGCTGGTCGCCACCATCACCGGATCAATAACGACGACGGCGGGCGCGGTTTCCGCGAGCCACTCCCCGACCGCTTCGATAATGTCCGCCGAGCCGAGCATGCCGATCTTCACGGCGTCGATCTCGACGTCGTCGCTGACTGCTGCCAGCTGCTCCGCCAGGAACGACGGCGGCGGCGTGTGCACGCTGCGCACGCCCCGCGTGTTCTGGGCGACCAGTGCCGTGACGGCGGCCATGCCGTAACCGCCGTTGGCCGCGATGCTCTTCAGGTCCGCCTGGATGCCGGCGCCGCCGGTCGGGTCGGTTCCGGCGATGCTCAGTACCCTGGGGATGCTGCGGGTTTCCACTGCTGGCTCCATCGATCAGAGGCGGAGCGAGCGTTGCACGGCAGCGCGGCGGGACGATCGAAATATAGAGGCAACGCCGGCGGAGCCGTGTGACAATCCCTCCGCCAGTCCTAACTGGTTCAGGTTCAACGGGTATCCATCTCAGCCGGCGTTACCGGCACCCCGTGTCACTGACGCCAGCATAGCAAAACGCCGCCGGGTGCCAAGTAAGAGGCACCCGGCGGCGTTTTTGCTGCCGTGGTCAGAGCTCGGAAGCGGGGACTCCCACGCCAAGGATTACCGGCTCGGCGCCCTTCTTCTCCGGCTGGGCCGGCTTGGCCGCCGGCGCGGAGACCGACACCCGGCGGGCGGCCGGGGCGCCTCCGGCGGCAACCGCGGGCGCGGGGGCTTCCGGGAGCTGCTGGACGGGTTCGGCATTGGCCGCTCCCTGCGGCCGGACGGCGGCCCGGTGGCGCCGGCGCCGGCCCGTCGGTGCCGTGGCCGGTTGCGCCTGCGCAGGTGCCGTGCCCGGCTCCGCCTGCGCACGTGCCGGCTGCACGGGTTCGGCGGCGGGTGCGGCAGATGCTGAGGACGCCTCCGCCGCGGACGGCTCCGGCGCGGCCCCCGGCCGGGTTTCGGCCGGGGCGGGCTTCTCCGCCTTGACCTCGGGGCTGACCCGGTCGAAGGCCTCGGTCAGGTTCTCGAGCGTCAGGGCCGGCTTTTCGCTCGCGGCGGCCGGGCTGTGCTCGGCCCGCGGCAGCGCCACTTCCTCGCCGTTGATCTTCAGGACCGGTGCGGACGGGGCAGCGCCCGCCTCGGCCAGCTCATGGGCATGGTCCTCGGCCTCGTGCGCGGCCTGGGCTGCGGCGGCAATGTTCGCCAGCGCGGCCCGGGTGGCCTGGGCCTTGGCCTGGCGCTCCGCGTCGTCCGGCTGAGGCGCCTCATGGGCGGCCTGCGCCTGCTGGCCCGCATCCTGGTTGCCTTGGCCGCGGTTCCGGCGCTTCTCGCTGCGCGACTGCCGCTCCGGACGCGGCGCCTTCTCCGCGCGAACATGGTGCTGATGGTGCTCCGCGGCGACTGCTGCCCGGCGGTGCTCGATCGGCTCGTCGTGGGTCACGACGCCCCTGCCGCCGCAGTGCTCGCAGTTTTCGCCGAACACCTCCAGCAGGCCGGTGCCCATGCGCTTGCGCGTCATCTGGACCAGGCCCAGGGACGTCACCTCGGCAACCTGGTGCTTGGTCCGGTCACGGCCGAGGCACTCGACGAGCCGGCGCAGGACCAGGTCGCGGTTGGCTTCGAGCACCATGTCGATGAAGTCGATGACGATGATGCCGCCGATATCGCGCAGGCGCAGCTGCCGGACGACTTCCTCAGCCGCCTCGAGGTTGTTCTTGGTGACGGTTTCTTCGAGGTTGCCGCCCGATCCGGTGAACTTGCCGGTGTTGACGTCCACCACTGTCATGGCCTCGGTCCGATCGATCACCAGGGAGCCGCCCGAGGGCAGGAAGACCTTGCGCTCGAGCGCCTTGTGGATCTGTTCGTCGATCCGGTTGGCCGAGAAGATATCCTCGTCCGCGCTCCACTTCTCCAGGCGGTCCACCAGGTCCGGGGCCACGTAGGTCACGTAGGCCTCGATGGTGTCCCAGGCTTCCTCGCCGGAGACGATGAGCTTGGAGAAGTCCTCGTTGAACACGTCGCGCACAACCTTGATGGTCAGGTCAGGCTCGGCGTAGAGCATCTCGGGCGGCAGCGTCTTGTTCGACTTGGCCCTGCCGTCGATGCCTTCCCACTGGGCGCGCAGCCGGTTGATGTCGTTCATCAACTCTTCCTCGCTGGCGCCTTCGGCGGCCGTGCGCACGATCACGCCGGCGCCCTCGGGGACGTGCTCCTTGAGGATCTTCTTGAGCCGGTTGCGCTCGACATCCGGAAGCTTGCGCGAGATGCCGGTCATCGACCCGCCGGGCACGTAGACCAGGAACCGGCCGGGCAGGGAGATCTGGCTGGTCAGCCGGGCTCCCTTGTGGCCGACGGGGTCCTTGGTGACCTGCACGAGCACCGAGTCGCCGGACTTGAGGGCGTTCTCGATGCGGCGGGGCTGGCCATCCAGATGCGCCGCGTCCCAGTTGACCTCGCCGGCATAAAGTACGGCGTTGCGGCCGCGTCCGATGTCCACGAACGCCGCCTCCATGCTCGGCAGCACGTTCTGCACCTTGCCCAGGTAGACGTTGCCGATCAGCGAGTCCTGCTGGGTCTTGGAGACGAAGTGCTCGGCCAGCACACCGTCCTCGAGGACGGCAATCTGGATGCGGTCATCGCGCTGGCGAACCACCATCTGCCGGTCTACGGACTCCCGGCGTGCGAGGAACTCGGCCTCGGTGATGACTTGGCGGCGGCGGCCCGACTCCCGGGACTCCCGGCGCCGCTGCTTCTTGGCCTCGAGCCGGGTCGAGCCCTTGACGGAAGAGACGCGGTTGCTCGGCGCGGTTTCGCTGACCGGCCGCGGTGCGCGGACCCGCGTGACCGTGTTAGGCGGATCATCTTCGTGGCCGCCCGTCAGCTCCAGGTCCTGGTCGCCGCGGCGCCGACGGCGCCGGCGGCGTGCGGTCACCCCGTCGGCCGCTTCCGGGGCGGCTTCCTCTTCCGTGGCGCCAGGCGTTTCTTCCGTGGCGGTCTCTTCGACGGCCTCGGTGCGGTTCTTGCTCTTCGAACGGCGGTTCCGCCGGCTTCGGCGGCGGCCGCCCTCCTCCTCGTCGGCTGCTTCGGCCGGCTCGGGCTCCTCGGCAGGCCGGGCGGGGCGGACCGTGGTCAGGTCCGGCGCATGGAACAGCAGCGACATCGGCGACTCGGGCACTGCGAACGGATTCAGCGGCGCTGCCGCATCCTGGGCGCTCTCGTCCTGGGCAGTCTCGTCCTGGGCCGCTTCACCGGCGGGCGACGACTGGTCCTGCGGCGCCTCCCCGGCCTCAGCGCGGGCTGGCTCTGCGGAGGCGGCCTCGACGGCCGGCTCGCCAGCCGCGGCGGGAGCGGACCCGGCGGTCTCGGTGGGCTCCGCAGACGGACCGGCCGGCTCGGAAACTTCGGCGGTTTCCTCCGCTTTCGCGGCCGGCTTCTTCCGGGTCGAAGTGCGGGTCCGGCGCGTCCGCGCCGGTGCGGGGGCCGCCTCGGCTGCAGCGGGCTCGGCTGCGGCGGGCTCCTCCGCAGCGGGCTCGGCGGCAGCCTGTTCCGGGGAGGCCTGGACAGCGGCGGTGCTCTCCGCGGTAGCCCCTTCCGTGCCGACCTTCTCGACGGCGGCGGCGCCGGCCGCAGGCTGGCCGGCCGCAGGCTGGTCGGCCGGCGCCTCGGTGGCCTGGGTCTCGGCCGCCTGGGCTTCGGCCTTGGGTGCGGCTTTCCGGCGGCGGGTCGTCTTGGGCTTGGCGGGCGCCTCGGTTTCGGCAGGCGGGGCTTCTGCGCCCTGCGCCGGAGCGGCGTCGCTCTGCGTGTCCGCTTCTCCCACGGCCGGCGGCTCGGCCGGCATCGGCGGAACGGTTACGGCACCCCCGGCGCCCGCGGATGCGGCGGCCGGTTTCCGGGTGCGGCGGACGCGGGTCCGTGCGGGCGCCGGCGTTTCCAGGGGCAGTTCCTCCGAAGACGCCGCCAGGTCCAGGTCCACGGCGGCTTTCCGGCGGGTCCGTACCGCCCGCTTGGCCGGCGGCGCGGCCGGCTCCATCCCCGTCCCTACGGCTGCGTCGCCTTGTGCTTCCGGGTTCTGCTGTTCAATTTCCATCTGTAGCTCTGCACTCCAGCCCCCTCTGGCACCAGCCACATTCCGGCGCCCCCAAGGGCGGTTTGCCGGTTATTCTTCGGGCCTTGCGGCCGCCCGTCACCGGAAGTCATTGTTATATCGCCCGGGCTCGCGCCATCTAGGGAGCGCAGCACACCCGGGGACCAGCGGCGCTTTTCCTACTACCGCGTATATTCTCTTCATCGGTAGGGTTGTCTGGCGGATTCCGCGGGTCCCATCCGGATGATGGGCCTTGCTAACCGGAAGCATCGCCGACAAACCTGGAAGCCTGTCGCTGGACCGGTAGTGGCATGTGGTTCCATTACCAGCCAAGAGCCATTCTCTCATACAGGTGCCCGTTTGGCTGTTATTTGCCACTTCTACTGTGGATAGAATCGAGCATCATCCCTGATGGAAAAGGACTTCTTCCGGTGAACACTATTCCTGACCGGTCCGGGACTGGAACCGCTGCCATACCGGCCGCCCACGCCGCGGACGACAGCGTTGCGGCGCCTGCCCGGCATAAACCGTTCGCCTGGCTGCTTCTCGTGACCGGCGCGATCGGCTGGGTCGCCTCCGCGATCCTCGTGCTCGAACGCATCGCGACGTACGTCAATCCGGATTACATCACCAGCTGCGACGTCAGCCCCTGGGTCTCCTGCGGCGCCGTCTTCAAGACCTGGCAGGCCTCCCTGTTCGGATTCCCCAATCCGCTGATCGGCATCGTGGCCTTCGTGGTGCCGATTACGACGGCCATGGCCATGCTCGCGGGCGCCAGGTTCCGGCGGTGGTACTGGATCGGCCTGCAGACCGGTGTCACCCTCGGCTTCATCTTCGTCGTCTGGCTTTGGAGCCAGGCGCTCTTCGACATCTTCATCCTGTGCATCTACTGCATGGTCGTCTGGGCCATGATGATTCCGATGTTCGTCATGGTGACGGTGCGCAACCTCGCGCACGGCGTCATCAAGGCACCGGAGGCCGTGGTCCGCTTCGCCGGCGACTGGGCCTGGACGATCACTGCGGTGCTCTGGATTGCCACGGCGGCGAGCGTGTTCATCCGCTTCATGAACGCCTTCCTCGGCGGCTGAGCGTCCGCATCGTCAACCGGAAAGGCCGCCCGCATCGCTTGGATGCGGGCGGCCTTTTTGCCTGCGGCGGGCCGGAAGGCTTAGCCGAACCAGATGCCGATCTCGCGCTCGGCAGACTCCGCGGAGTCCGAACCGTGCACCAGGTTCTGCTGGACCTTCAGCCCCCAGTCGCGGCCGAAATCGCCGCGGATGGTGCCGGGTGCGGCCATGGTCGGCTCGGTCGTCCCGGCCAGCGACCGGAAGCCTTCGATGACGCGGTTGCCCTCGAACACGGCCGCCGCCGTCGGCCCGCTCAGCATGAATTCCACCAGCGGTTCGTAGAAGGGCTTGCCGACGTGCTCTTCGTAGTGGCGCTCCAGCAGTTCGCGGGTAGCATCCACCAGCTTCAGCTGGACGAGCTTGTAGCCCTTCGCCTCCACCCTCGCCAGGATGGTGCCGGTAAGACCCCGGGCAACGCCGTCGGGCTTTACCAGTACCAAAGTGCGCTCAACGCTCACGTAGCTCTCCTCAATTCGCTTAACCTGCGGCTGCAGAGTTTCCCGGTCCATCCTATGCGAACCGCCCGGCGGCCCGGTCAGGCACCTTGTTCGGGAGCCGGCGGGTTGTTCCGCTCCCACTCAGCCTGCTCCGCATCGCGCTCGGCATTCTCGCGGTCCAGCCGGATACCCGTCCGGACGCCGTACCACCACGAGAGGGCGAACATGAGTCCGACGATGAACATCATCGGCTCCACGAAGCCCATGGCGATGATGACCAATTGGAGGATCCACCCGATGGCGTAGCCGGCGGGCCGGCGCAGCAGGGCGCAGTTGAGGACCAGCAGCAGGCTGAGCGCGAGTCCCACGCCCAGCACTACGGGCTGCGGGAAGCGGTCCTTGTGGAGTCCGAAGGCCACCAGGGTGGCGAAGAACACCACGAAGGCTTCGAGGGTGAGCACCATCGAGCAGAAGGTCACCTTGATGGACCGCCGCTTCTTGGGCATGTCCGGGCGCCATTCCCGCTGTGCTTTGGTCAGTCGTGCCATGTTCTGATGCGTTTCACTTTCCGAGCAGGATTCGGGCGTCGGCCACGAGCGTGATGGAGCCGGTGATGAGGACACCACCGGAGAGGTCGTTGAGTTCTTCCGCGCGTTCGACCGCCCATTCGATGGCATCGTCGAGCCTCGGCGCGACGTAGATGGATTCCTCCGCGAAACCGGCGGCCATCGCGTCCTCGGCGAGGTCCTCGGCGGAGATGGCGCGCGGCGAGTCGGACGCGGTGACGCAGATCTGGTCCACCCAGTCCCCGAGGTGTTCGCGCAGCTGCTCCAGCACGCCCACGGAGTCCTTCTCGTGCAGCACCCCGACGATGGGCACGAGGCGGGTGAAGTTGAAGGCCTCCTTCAGCGCAATGGCGGAGGCCCGCATGCCGTCCGGGTTGTGCGCGGCGTCCACGATGATGGTCGGCGCGGTGCGGACTACCTCCAACCGGCCGGGCGACGTCACCTGGCGGAAGCCCTCGCGGAGCACGTCCGCGTTGAGCTCCTTGGTCCCGCCGCCGAGGAACGCCTCCAGGGCGGCAACGGCGACGGCGGCGTTCTGGGCCTGGTGGGCGCCGTGCAGCGGCAGCAGGATGTCCTCGTAGCGGCCGGCCAGGCCGGAGATGACCAGTTGCTGACCGCCGACGGCCAGCACGCGCGACTCCACCCCGAACTCGACGCCTTCGAAGCGGAACGGCACCCCGGTCTCCTGGGCCTTCTCCAGCAGCACCTGCGCCGCCTCTGCCGGCTGAGCGGCGCTGACCAGGAAACCGCCGTGCTTGATGATCCCGGCCTTCTCCGCCGCGATCTCCTCGACGCTGTCGCCCAGCAGGTCGGTGTGGTCCAGGGAAATGGGGGTGACCACGGAGACCTGGCCGTCCACGACGTTGGTCGCATCGGTGATGCCGCCCAGTCCGACCTCGATCACGGCAACTTCCACCGGCTCATCGGCGAAGATCGCGATGGCCAGGATGGTGACGCATTCGAAGTAGGTCAGCCGCGGCTCGCCGGCTCCGGCCAGCTCGGTATCCACGATCTCCAGGTAGGGCCGGACTTCGTCCCAAATCCGCACGAAGGTCTCATCGGCGACGGGCTCGCCGTCGATGCTGATCCGTTCCGTCACCCTGCTCAGGTGCGGGCTGGTGTAGCGGCCGGTGCGCAGGCCGTGGGCGCGCAGCCCGGCCTCGATCATCCGCGCGGTGGACGTCTTGCCGTTAGTGCCGGTGAGGTGGATGCTGGCGAACGCCTTCTGCGGCTCGCCGAGGATCTCCATGGCGCGGAACAGCGGTTCCATCCGCGGCTCCATCTTGTTCTCGGGAGCCCTGCTCAGCAGTTCCGCGTAGACGCTTTCGACGCCGAACTCGTCGCTCATGCCTGAGCCTCCACCTTCTCGACGGTGACCTGCTGGCTGTCGCCGGGCAGCAGGACCAGCTCCACGGTCAGGGTTTCCTCCGAGACCAGTTCCTGGTGCCGGCCCAGCGCCGCCAGCACGTCCGGCCCGGCCGCCACCGTAGTGCGGATCCGGTCACTGACCACGAGGTCGGCGTCCTTGCGGGCCTGCTGGATGGTGCGGACGAAGTCGCGGGCCAGGCCCTCGGCTTCGAGTTCCGGAGTGACCTCGGTGTTCAGGACCACGAAGCCCCCGCCCGGCAGCATGGCCACGGATGCGGATGCTCCGCCGGCCTGCTCGGCGACGACGGTCTCCAGGGTGTACTCCTGCGGCTCGAGTGCGAGCCCGCCGGCGGTGACCTTTCCGTCGGCGTCCACCGACCAGTCCCCCGACTTGGCGGCCTTGATCGCCGTTTGGACGTTCTTGCCCAGGCGCGGACCAGCGGCGCGGGCGTTGACCACCAGCTTCTGCTCGATCCCGAACTCCTCCGGCGAGGCGCTGCCGGCGTCGACCAGGCGGACGGACTTGATGTTCAGTTCGTCCTTGATGATCTCCTCGTAGCCGCCGGCCAGTTCCGCCGCTCCGGCAGTGACCACGGTCAGCTCGGACAGCGGCAGGCGCACGCGCAGGTTCGCGGCCTTGCGCAGGCTGGAGCCGGCCGAGCAGATGCCCCGGGTGCTCTCCATCCGGGCGACCAGATCGGCCTGCTCCGGGAACAGCCCGGCGTCCGGCCAGTCGGCCAGGTGCACCGAACGGCCGCCGGTCAGCCCGCGCCAGATCTCCTCGGTCACCAGCGGCAGCAGCGAGGCGGCGCTGCGGCAGACGGTCTCCAGGCAGGTGTAGAGCACGTCGAACGCGTCCGCGTCCTCGTCGAAGAAGCGCTGGCGGCTGCGGCGGACATACCAGTTGGTCAGGGTGTCCAGGTACTCGCGCAGCGCGTCGCAGGCGCCGCTGACGTCGTACTCGTCCAGGCTGACGGTCATGTCCCGGACCAGCTGCCCGGTGTGCGCCAGGATGTACTGGTCCAGCGAATCCAGGCCGGCGATGCGGGCGGCATCCCCGGCCACCGGGACCGCCTCGTAGCCGGCGCCGTTGTTCGCCGTGTTCGTGTACAGCTTGAAGAAGTGCCAGACGTTCCAGAGCGGCAGGATGACCTGGCGGACGCCGTCGCGGATGCCCTGTTCGGTGACGATCAGGTTGCCGCCGCGCAGGATCGGCGAGGACATCAGGAACCAGCGCATGGCGTCCGAGCCGTCGCGGTCCAGCACCTCGGAAACGTCCGGGTAGTTGCGCAGGCTCTTGGACATCTTCTGCCCGTCGGAGCCGAGCACGATGCCGTGGCTGATCACGTTCCGGAATGCCGGGCGGTCGAACAGCGCGGTGGCCAGGATGTGCAGTGTGTAGAACCAGCCGCGGGTCTGCCCGATGTACTCCACGATGAAGTCGCCGGGATTGTGGTGCTCGAACCAGTCCTGGTTCTCGTGCGGGTAGTGCACCTGGGCGTACGGCATCGACCCGGAATCGAACCAGACGTCCAGCACGTCCGGCACGCGGCGCATGGTGGACTGGCCCGTGGGGTCGTCCGGGTTGGGCCGGGTCAGCTCGTCGATGTAGGGCCGGTGCAGGTCCGGCTGGCCCTCCGCGTTGAGCGGCAGCCGGCCGAAGTCCGCCTCCAGCTCGGCCAGCGAGCCGTAGACGTCCTGGCGCGGGTAGTCCGGGTTGTCGGATTCCCAGACCGGGATCGGGCTGCCCCAGTAGCGGTTGCGGCTGATCGACCAGTCGCGGGCGTTCTCCAGCCACTTGCCGAACTGGCCGTCCTTGACGTTCTCCGGGATCCAGTTGATCTGCTGGTTCAGCTCGACCATCCGGTCCTTGATCTTCGTGACCTCCACGTACCAGGACGAGATGGCGCGGTAGATCAGCGGGTTGCGGCAGCGCCAGCAGTGCGGGTAGGAGTGCTCGTAGCTGGCCTGGCGGAGCAGCCGGCCGTCAGCCTTGAGCACCTTGGTGATCGGCTTGTTCGCCTCGAAGACCTGCAGCCCGGCGATCTCGGCCAGGGGTCCTTGGCCGAAGTAGGGCAGGAATTTGGCGCCCTCGTCGACCGAGACGATCACCGGAATTCCGTTGGCCTCGCAGACCCTCTGGTCATCCTCGCCGTAGGCCGGCGCCTGATGGACCAGGCCGGTGCCGTCGGTAGTGGTGACGTAGTCCGCGACGACGATCTTCCAGGCGTTGCCGGTGCCCCACTTCTCCGCGTCCGTGTAGTAGTCCCAGAGCGGCTCGTAGCGCAGGCCTTCCAGGTCCGCGCCCGCGAAGGTGGCCGTGACCGCCTCCGCCGCGGCAGCGCCGTCGTCGTACCCCAGGTCCTTGGCGTAGGTGTGCAGCAGGTCCTGCGCCAGCAGGAACCGCTCCCCCGCGGCCGTAGTGCCGTTGGGGCCGGCCGGCAGCACCGCGTAAGTGATTGCGGGCCCGACGGCGAGGGCCGCGTTGGTGGGCAGGGTCCAGGGCGTGGTGGTCCAGGCCACGGCGTTCACGCCGGCGAGCTCGCGGCTGAGGTCCGACTCTCCGGCCAGCAGCGGGAACGTCACCGTCACCGTCTGGTCCTGGCGGTTCTTGTAGACGTCGTCGTCCATCCGCAGTTCATGGTTGGACAGCGGCGTCTCGTCCTTCCAGCAGTACGGCAGGACGCGGTAGCCGTTGTAGGTCAGCCCCTTGGTGTGCAGTTGCTTGAACGCCCAGATGACCGACTCCATGTACTCGACGTTGAGCGTCTTGTAGTCGTTGTCGAAGTCCACCCAGCGGGCCTGCCGGGTGACGTAGTCCTGCCACTCCCGGGTGTACTTGAGCACCGAGGAGCGGCAGGCGTCGTTGAACTTGTCGATGCCCATGGCCTCGATCTGGGCCTTGTCCGTCATGCCCAGCTGCTTCATGGCCTCCAGCTCGGCGGGCAGCCCGTGGGTGTCCCAGCCGAAGCGGCGCTCCACGCGCTTGCCGCGCTGCGTCTGGTAGCGGCCGACGATGTCCTTGACGTAGCCGGTCAGGAGGTGCCCGTAGTGCGGCAGCCCGTTGGCGAAGGGCGGGCCGTCGTAGAAGACAAACTCGTTGGAGCCGTTGCTGCCGGCATCGCGAGCATCGATCGAGGCCTGGAAGGTACCGTCCTGCTGCCAGTACTTCAGTACCAGCTCTTCGACTTCGGGAAACTTCGGGGAGCTCTGGGCTGCGGCTGCACCGGCGGCAGCGGCCTTGGGATAGGTCTGTGGCATTTCATCATCCTGGGCGGCTGGGAGCGTGGACACTTTATGCGAGGACGTGCCCTCCCCTGGCCGCCGGGCCGGGAGTCCGGCCTGGCCGCCCGGCCGAGAAGCCCGCGGTACCACCTCACTTGCCGCCGCCGCCGCACGGATCTCCGTGCGCCGTGGCTGCCACTCATTCGCTGCTGTGACGGGCTTACCCGTCCGGTTCTACTGGGCTTGCGCCGTTCTTCCGGAAGCTCGCCGGTGATGGCCGGGTCAACGCTGCTACTCCCCAGTTTAGGCCAGCCTGGGGCAATGGCGAAAACCCGGCGATCACCCGGCCATCCCGGTGCTACCGGACGCCGTCGGCGGCGAGCGCGGTGCTCCGGGCAGGCCGCGACGCGGCGACCATCTGCTCCCGCGGGACCACCTTGATCCGCTCCCGGGGCACGGGACCACGGGAGGTCTCCACCAGGCCGGCGGCGGCGCCGAGTTCGCGCTCCCGGGCATCGAGCTCGAGCCAGCCCTCCCAGGTGGTGTATTCGATGCCGCGGGCCTCCAGCAGCCGGACGATTTCCTCCTCCTCCGGCAGCGGCGCCGCCTGGAGCCCGTCCCGGTCGGCGAGGAGATGGGTGATCGTCTCCAGGGCGTCCCCCTTCGTGTGCCCGATCAGCCCCACGGGCCCGCGCTTGATCCAGCCGGTGGCGTAGAGACCGGGCACGGGCCGGCCGCCGGCATCGAGCACCCTGCCTTCCTCGTTCGGGATGACGCCGCGGCGGCCGTCGTATTCGAGACCGGGCAGCGCCGAACCGAAGTAGCCGATGGCCCGGTAGACGGCCTGCACCGGGTAGTCGACAGTCTCGCCCGTGCCGCGGACGTTTCCGGTACCGTCCAGCTCATTGCGTTCGAACCTGATCGCCGCCACGGAGCCGGGGTCGGACTCGCCACCGAGGATCTCCACCGGGGTGTGCAGGAAGTGCAGGTGGAGGCGGCGCGAGGCACCGCGGGTCCCTTCCTGTTCCTGCCGTTCTTCCCGGTCCTCCTGCTCCACCAGCCAGTTGGTCAGCGTGGCCACCATGGTCTTGGTCTGGTTGTTGGAACGGATGGCCTCGTCCGAGGCCTCGTCGAACTCGAAGTCCTCCGGGTACAGCACGATGTCCACGTCGTGGCTGTGCGAGAGCTCGCGCAGCTCCAGCGGCGTGAACTTGACCTGGGCCGGTCCGCGCCGGCCGAACACGTGCACGTCGGTGACCGGCGATGCCTTTAGCCCGGCGTGGACGTTGTCCGGGATCTCGGTGGGAAGCAGTTCCGCGGCGTGCTTCGACAGGACGCGGGCGACGTCGAGCGCCACGTTGCCGTTGCCGATCACGGCGACCTCTTTCGCGGACAGCGGCCATTCGCGCGGCACATCGGGGTGCCCGTCGTACCAGGAGACGAAGTCCGCGGCGCCGAACGATCCGTCCAGCTCGACCCCGGGGATGTTCAGGTCGGCGTCCTGGACGGCGCCGGTCGCGAAGATGACGGCGTCGTAGTGGCGGCGCAGGTCCTCCAGGTCGAGGTCGGTACCGTAGTCCACGTTCCCGAAGAAGCGGATGTCCCCGCGGTCCAGCACCTTGTGCAGCGCGGTGACGATGCCCTTGATCCGCGGATGGTCCGGGGCCACGCCGTAGCGGATCAGGCCGTAGGGTGCGGGGTAGCGGTCGAACAGGTCGATGCTCAGGCTGAGCCCGCCGGAGACCGCCGCCTCGCTCTTGGTCAGCAGGTCGGCCGCGTAGACTCCGGCCGGGCCGGCCCCCACCACGGCGATGCGCAGGCGTCCGGGGACGTTGTTGTTGTTATCGATGGTGTCTTCACTCATGCGGGTACTCCTTGTGCCTTCCGCTGTTGGTCAAAAGTGTGGGTCCGGCGGGACGCCGGGGGTATCAGCGCGCAGCCGCGCCGACCGGGGGTTCGGCCGGCTGTCCTGCCGGCTCGCCGGCCAGCTCTGCGGGCGCGTACGGACTCAGCCGCACCACGTCCCCCACGACGATCACTGCCGGATTCTCCACTCCGACGCGCGCCGCTTGCGCCGCGATGCTGTCCAGGGTGCCGATAGTCACGCGCTGGTTCGGCAGCCAGCCGCGCTCGACGATGGCGACGGGCGTTTCCGGGCCCAGTCCGCGCGAGCGCAGCGCGGCCGCGATCCGGGGCAGGCGCCGCACTCCCATCAGCAGGACGAGGGTGTGGTCCGCCCGCGCCGGCAGCTCGGCCAGTTCCTCGTGGCCGGTGGCGACGCTGAAGCCGGCCGCCGCGCCCCGGTGCGTGACCGGGATCCCGGCGGCCGCGGGGACGGAGATGGCGCTGGTGACCCCGGGAACGACCTCGACGTCCACGCCGTGCTCCCGGCAGAAGCGGGCCTCCTCGCCGCCCCGGCCGAGGACGTACGGATCGCCGCCCTTGAGCCGGACGACCAGCCGGCCGGCCCGCGCCTCGCGGACCAGGATCGTGTTGATCTCGTCCTGGCCGGCCAGGTGGTTGCCCGGCGCCTTGCCGACTTCGATGACACGGACGCCCTCTTCCAGTTCCGCGAGCAGGTCCCGGGGACCCAGCCGGTCCGCGACGACCACGTCCGCCTCGGCGAGCAGCTGCCGACCGCGCACCGTGATCAGGCCCGCGTCGCCGGGACCGCCGCCGACCAGCGCCACGCGGCCAGGGCGGGTGTCCGCCGGGCGCCGGCGGCGCAGGGGCAGCCGCCCCGTCCGGAGCGCGAGCATGATCGCGTCCTTGAGTGCCTTGGCCCGCCGCGGATCGCCGCCGGCATTGACCCCGACGGTGATGTCGTCCGCGCGGCCGACCGCCGGCGTCCAGGCGGCGGAGGCCTCGGCGTCGGACGCGTTGACGCACCAGATCCGGCGTTCTTCGGCGTCTGCCGCCACCTGCCGGTCCAGTCCCGGAATCCCGGTCGCGGTCTGGGCGAGCCACACGCCGTCGAGGTCTTCCGGCGCGTAGCCGCGGCGCACCCAGGTGAGCAGCCCCGCCTCGGCCAGGCGTCCGACGTCGTTGCCCGCGTCCGGGGCGACGACGGTAACCGCGGCGCCGGCGTCCAGCAGCGCCCGGACGCGCCGGCCGGCGACCCGGCCCCCGCCCACCAGCAGCACCGGCTTGCCGAGCAGCCGGAGCGATACCGGGTAGAGATCCAGTCCGTTCATCGTGTACTTCCTTCCAAAAGGCCGCGGCGCTTGAGCAGCCGCCGCTCCACGGGGCCGAAGACCAGCAGCTCCACCAGGATGCCGACAGCCAATATCACCAGGACCGCGCTCATCACGATTCCCATGTCGGACAGGGTCCGGCCCTGGTCCAGCAGGGAACCCAGGCCGTAGCCCATGGTGCCGCCGACGGCGATGATCTCCGCGGCCATCAGCGAGCGCCAGGAGAAGGCCCAGCCCTGCTTCAGGCCGGCGACGTAGCCGGGCAGCGCGCCCGGCAGGACTACCTGCAGCGCCGTTTCCAGCCGCGAGGCACCCAGCACCCGCGCCACGCTGCGGTACTGCGGCGGGACCTGGTCCATGCCCGCCACCAAGCCGTTCACGATCGAGGGGATCGCGCCCATCAGCACCACAAAATAGGCCGTGGCATCGGTCAAACCGAACCAGATGATGGCCGCGGGCACCCACGCCACCGAGGGAAGGACCTGCAGGCCGGAGACCAGCGGCCCGAAGGCGCGGCGCACCACGGCGACCTGGCCGAGCAACAGGCCCAGCGGGGTGCCGACGGCGACCGAGACCAGGAAGCCGGCCAGCCCGCGCTGGAGCGATGTGCCCACGGACTCCTGCACCAGTCCCTCGGTCCACAGCCGGCCGAGGGACGCGAAGACGTCCAGCGGGCCGGGAACCAGGTCGCGGCGCTTAAGGTCCATCGAGACCAGGAGCTGCCACACCAGGAGGAGAACAACGACGGCGGCAAGCGGCAGCAGGATCCGGCTCCAGTCCCTCTGCGGGGACGTTCCCCCGGACTGCAGGGTGTCCAGCCCGGCCTCGACGGCGCGGAGCTCGTCTCCTGCCGGTGGCGAGGGCTGTTCCGTCGGCGGAACGCCCGGGGCTGATGCGGGAGCGGGCGCTGCCGCCTGCGCTCCCTCGGGCGCCAGCGGGCGCGGTTCGAGGTTGGTTGCATTACGCGGCATGGCGTCGGATCTCTTCCCTCAGGCGTGCGGTGACTTCAGCGGCCACGGCCGCCGCGCAGGCGGTTTCGGTTCGCGCTTCCGCCGGCACCGCCCATTCCCGGACCACCCGGCCGGGACGGGAGGAGAGCAGCAGGACACGCTGGCCCAGCCGGACGGCCTCCCGCACGTTGTGCGTGACGAAGACGATGGTCCGGCCGGTCTCCCGCCAGATCCGTTCCAGCTCCTCGTGGAGCAGGTCCCGGGTGATGGCGTCGAGGGCCGCAAACGGCTCGTCCATGAGCAGCAGCTGCCGATCCTGGCTCAGCGCCCGGGCGAGGGCGACGCGCTGGCGCATCCCGCCGGACAGCTCGTGCGGCCGCTTCCCGGCGGCCTCGCCCAGACGGACCAGTTCCAGCAGCTCCGTGGCGCGCCGGTGCCGGGCCGCCTTGCCCACACCGCGCAGCTTCAGCGCCAGCTCCACGTTGCCCCGGGCCGTGAGCCACGGAAACAGGGCGGGATCCTGGAACATGAAGGCCGCGCCCTCCGCGGGAACCTCCAGGGCGCCGGAGCTGGGAAGCTCCAGGCCCGCGATGATGTTGAGCAGTGTCGACTTGCCGCAGCCGGAGGCACCGAGCAGGGCGACGAACTCCCCCTGCCCGAACCGGGCATCCACGCCCTCGAGCACGGCCGGCCCGCCGCCGAAGCGCTTGCCGAGGTTTTCCAGCACTACCGTCATTGCGCCGCCCGCCTCACTCTGTGCCCAGCTTCGCGGCGCCGATGCGTGAATGCCCGGGTTCCTCCGCGAGCACCCGGTTCAGGGCCCGGAGGTCGAACAGGCCCGTCAGGTCCGCCGGTTTGGTGAGACCGGACTCCACGCCGTCTTCGAGCAGCCGAGGGAACGTCCCGGCCAGCGGGTCGGGCGTGAATGCGATGTTGCGCAGTGCGCGGTCGATGACGTCGCGTGGCAGTTCCGCCCCCGCTGCCTCCTTGAGGCCAGCGTTGACGGCCTCGGCTCTTTCCGCCGGGGCGGCCGCATTGAGCCAGTCAATGGCTGCGACGTGGCCCCGCAGGAGCGCCTCGACCGTCCCGGGATGATCCGCGGCGTACTTCCGGCTGACGACCAGCACGGTGGTGGTGAACTGGCCGGGCTTCCCCGCCAGCGTTCCGTCCCACAGGTCCGCCTCGTCGACGAGGACGTCGGCACCGGCCTGGAGCACCAGGCGGGAGGCCCATGGTTCGGGCAGCCAGGCGCCGTCCAGCTTCCCGTCCTGGAACAGCTTCAGGGTCTGGGCGTTCTCGGTCGGGTTGATGGTCACGTCCCCGCCGCCGTCCGGGGTGGCGGCCAGGCCGTGGGATGCCAGGTAGGAGCGCAGGGCCACGTCCTGGGTACCGCCGAGCTGCGGGGTGGCCAGCACCTTGCCCTTGAGCTGCGCCGCGTCCCGGATCCCGGGCCGGACCACCAGCTGCGCACCGCCTGAGGTGGCCCCGGCGATGACTGCCACGGATTCGCCGCGGCTCTGGACGAAGGAATTGATGGCCGGGTTGGGCCCCAGGTACGCGGCGTCGATGGCCCCGGCGTTGAGGGCCTCGATTGCGGCGGGGCCGGCGTTGAACACCTGCGTGCTCAGGGTAGTGCCGGTCCCCTGCTCCAGAGCGTCGGCGAGCAAGCCCTGCCGGACGCCGACCAGTGCCGGGGCGTGCGTGACGTTGCCGAAATAGCCCAGCCGCAGTTCGGCCGCGGACGAGGCCGCGCTGTCCGCGCGCTCGCCGGCACCGTTGCCCGCCGCAGAGAGGGCAGCGGCGCCGGAGCCGGCGATGGCCGCGCAGAACAGCAGTGCCACCGCGATGTCCCAGCCGCGCCGCCGCCGGGGTTTCGAACCGGCCGCCGTGATTCGGACGGTCTTAGGGGTATGCCGGTCCTGGCTCATCGGGCACCGCCCCTGGTGATCATCCCGGCCGCCAGGGTAGTTCCGTCCTGCGGATCGATCAACAGGAAGGCCCCCGTCCGCCGATGGACAGCGTACGGTTCGAGCGGGAGCGGGGCGGACAGCCGCAGCGCCACGTGTCCGATGTCGTTTAGTCCCAACTCCTCGGCGGGCCCGGCCTGCAGTGCCTCAAGGTCGAGCCGGCCCTCGATGGCCTCGACCCGGGCACGCACGGTGGCGGTGCCGTGCTTGACCAGGACCTTGGAGCCCGCCCGCAGCGGCTGCTGCGCCAGCCAGCACACAGAGGCCGGCAGGTCCGCCGAAGCGGCCGGGGCGCTGTCCTCGGCGGCAATCAGGTCCCCGCGGGCGACATCGAATTCGCCGGCCAGGCGCAGCGCCACCGACTGCGGGGAAGAGGCCTCCCGCAGTTCGGTGCCCGCGGCGTCTATCCCCACAACCGTCGTGGTCCGCGGCGGATGCCCAGGAGCCAGGACCGAGACGGCATCGCCCACCCGCACGGTGCCGGCGACGACCTGGCCGGCATAGGCGCGGTAATCCCGGAACGCGTCCGGGTCGAGCCCGGGCGCCAGCGCCCCCTGCGGCCGCAGCACCAGCTGGACCGGGAAGCGGAAGGAGGCAACGGCGTCGTCCTCGTCATCGGTGCCCGGAAGGGACTCCAGCAGCTCAAGCAGCGTCGGCCCGCCGTACCAGGGTGTGCGCTCCGAACGCTCCACCACGTTGTCGCCGTCCAAGGCGGACACCGGGATGCTTACCGCGCCGGTCAGGCCGAGGTCCGCGGCCACCCGGCGGACGTCGGCCTCGATGCGCGCGAAGGCCTCTTCGGAGTAGCCCACGAGATCGATCTTGTTCACGGCGACGACGACGTGCGGCACGCGCAGCAGCGCGATCACGCTCAGGTGCCGGCGGGTCTGCTCGAGGACACCCTTGCGGGCATCGACGAGGACCACCACGGCGTCGGCCGTCGAGGCGCCGGTGACGGTGTTGCGCGTGTACTGCACATGCCCGGGGCAGTCGGCGAGGATAAAGGTGCGCCGGCCGGTGGCGAAGTAGCGGTAGGCGACGTCGATGGTGATGCCCTGCTCGCGTTCGGCCCTCAGGCCGTCGGTCAGCAGCGCAAGGTCGAGTCCGCCCTCGCCGCCGAAGCCGCGCTCGGCCGAGGTGCGGGCGACGGATTCCAGCTGGTCGGCCAGGATCGCCTTCGAGTCGTGCAGCAGCCGGCCCACCAAAGTGGACTTGCCGTCATCTACGGAGCCCGCGGTGGCGAAGCGGAAGAGCGTACCGGTGGCCAGGGCCGGTCGTTCCAAAAGTTCCTCGGTCATTAGAAATACCCATCCTTCTTGCGGTCTTCCATCGCCGCCTCGGAAATGCGGTCGTCGGCGCGGGTAGCCCCGCGCTCGGTGAGGGTGGACGCGGCGACTTCGAGCACCACGTCCTCGACGGTTGCCGCCTCGGAGAGGACGGCGCCGGTGCAGGACATGTCTCCGACGGTGCGGTAGCGGACCGTCCGGACGGACACGTCCTCCTCCGGGCCCGGCCGGGAGAATTCCCCGACGGCCCGCCACATCCCGTCACGGCGGAAGACCTCGCGCGGGTGGGCGTAGTAGATCGGCGGCAGTTCGATGCGCTCGCGGGCGATGTAGCGCCAGATGTCCAGTTCGGTCCAGTTGCTGATCGGGAAGGCGCGGACGTGCTGGCCCGCGGCATGGCGGCCGTTGTACAGGTTCCACAGCTCCGGGCGCTGGTTGCGCGGATCCCACTGGCCGAACTCATCGCGCAAGCTCAGGATGCGCTCCTTGGCACGGGCCTTGTCCTCGTCGCGCCGGCCGCCGCCGAAGACGGCATCGAAGCGGTGCCCGGCGATGGTGTCGAGCAGCGGCGCAGTCTGCAGCGGGTTCCGGGTGCCGTCGGCCCGTTCCTTCAGCTCCCCTCGGTCGATGTATTCCTGCACGGAGCCCACGACGAGCCGCAGGCCCAGGCGCTCCACTGTCCGGTCCCGGAAGGCCAGGACTTCGGGGAAATTGTGCCCGGTGTCCACGTGCAGGACCGGAAACGGCACGCGCCCCGGCCAGAACGCCTTGGCTGCCAGGTGCAGCATGACCACGGAGTCCTTGCCGCCGGAGAACAACATCGCGGGCCGCTCGAATTCCGCCACCACTTCGCGGATGATGTGGATTGATTCGGCCTCGAGCGTGTCCAGGACGCCGAGCCGCTCGGGGGCCGGGGCCGGCGCGTCGTAGGAATGGATCAGGGTCATCGCGGGTCCTTGTGTGTCGGGGAAGGGAAGGCACAGATGGTTGGGCGAAGGTCAGGAATGGATGCCGCACTCGGTTTTGGCCAGGCCTGCCCAGCGCCCGGCGCGGGGATCTTCGCCGGGGGCGACGGGCCGCGTGCACGGGCGGCAGCCGATGGACGGGTAGCCGTGCTGCAGCAGCAGGTTGAGCGGCACGGCGTGGCGTGACGCGTAGCCGGTCAGTTCCTCGAAGCTCCACGCCGCCACCGGGTTCACCTTGACCAGCCCGTGGGCCTCGTCCCAGCCCACCAGCGGCGTGTTGGTGCGGGTCGGCGCCTCGTCGCGGCGGACTCCGGTGAACCAGACCCGGTAGCCTGCGAGCGCAGTGGCGAGGGGGTCCATCTTCCGCAGCCGGCAGCATAGGGCCGGGTCGCGCGCGAACAGGTCCGGTCCGTGCGTTGCCTCCTGCTCGGCGAGGGTCTGCTCCGGAAGCACGTCCACCACGTTGACGTCGATCCTGCGGGCTACCTCGTCCCGGGTGGCCACGGTTTCGGCGAAGTGGTAACCCGTTTCCAGGAACAGGACATCGACGCCCGGAAGCTGGGCCGCCACCAGATGGGGCAGCACGGCGTCCGCCATGGAACACGCGACGGCGGCGTCCCCGGGCGCGAAATTCCGCCGCACCCAGGCCACGACGTCTTCTGCCGGTGCGTCGAAGCCCAGTTCCTCAGCGCCCGCGGCCGCCAACCGGCGCAGTCCCTCGGTTTCGGCAGGCGTGCGGACCGTCGAGATGCCGCCGCTCACTTCAGGAACTCCTCGTCCGCGCGGTGTGCCCACTCGGCGAAGGTCTCGCCCTCTGCGTGCTGTTCGTCGTAGCGGCGCACGACGCGGTCCACGTAGCCCACCAGCCCGTCAGCGGTCACCTTCAGCCCGCGCACTGTGCGGCCCAGGCCCGCCTCTTCCCTGTCACTGGAAGCGAGTCCCCCGCCGAGGTGCACCTGGAAACCCGGTGTCTGGCCTCCGTCCGCGTCCGGCAGCAGCTGTCCCTTCAGGCCGATGTCCGCCGTCTGGATCCGGGCGCAGGAATTCGGGCAGCCGTTGATGTGCAGGCTCAGCTGTTCCGGCAGCCGCTCCGAGATGTCGGCCAGGCTCTCCTCGAGGCCGGCGACCGTCCGCTCGGCCGTGTCCTTAGTGTCGACAATGGCGAGCTTGCAGAACTCCAGGCCGGTGCAGGCGATGGTCGAACGGCGGAACAGCGACGGCGCGCTGCTCAATCCCAGCGCTTCCAGGCCCTCGACGACGGCGTCCACCTTCCCGGGCGCGATATCCAGTGCGACGATCTTCTGGTGCGGCGTGGTGCGCAGGCGGCGGGACCCGTTGCGCTCCAGAAGGTCCGCCAGCTCCGTCAGCACGGTGCCGTTGACGCGGCCTACAACTGGTGCGGCGCCGATATAGAAGTTGCCGTCGTTCTGCTCATGGACCCCGACATGGTCCCCGGGCGAGCTGGCCCGCGAAGGCGCCGGCCCGTCGGGCAGCTCATACCCCAGGTACTCGTCCTGCAGGACCGCGCGGAATTTCTCCGGTCCCCAGTCGTTCATCAGGTACTTCAGCCGGGCCTTGTTCCGCAGCCGGCGGTAGCCGTAGTCCCGGAAGATCCGCACCACGGCATGCCAGACTTCTGCCGCCCGCTCCTCAGTGACGAAGGCTCCCAGGCGTTCGGCGAGGCGCGCGCTGGTCGAGAGTCCCCCGCCGACCCACAGGTCATACCCCGGGCCCAGTTCGGGGTGGACCACGCCCACCAGGGAGATGTCGTTGATCTCGTGCACGACGTCCTGCGACGGGTGCCCCGTGATGGCGGACTTGAACTTCCGCGGCAGGTTGGCCAGCTCCGGGTCGCCGATGAACCTGGCGGAAATTTCGCGGATGACCGGCGTTGGATCGATGATCTCGTCTTTCGCGATGCCGGCAACCGGCGATCCGAGGATCACGCGCGGGACGTCGCCGCAGGCTTCGGTCGTGGAGAGCCCGACGGATTCGAGGCGCCGCCAGATCTCCGGCACGTCGGCGACGTCGATCCAGTGCAGCTGGATGTTCTGCCGGTCGGTGACATCGGCCGTGCCGCGGGCGAACTCAACGGAGATGCCGCCGATGACGCGCAGCTGCTCGGTGGTCAGCGCTCCGCCGTCGATCCGCACGCGCAGCATGAAGTAGCGGTCCTCAAGCTCATGCGGCTCGAGGGTGGCCGTCTTGCCGCCATCGATCCCCGGCTTCCGCTGCGTGTACAGGCCCCACCAGCGGAACCTGCCGTGGAGGTCGTCCGACGGAATCGAGTCAAAGCCCTCGACCGCGTAGACCGTCTCGATGCGCTCGCGCACATTCAGGCCGTTGTCCCGCTGCTTGAATTCCTCGTTGTGGTTCAGCGGGGCTTTTCCGTCGACGTTCCACTGGCCGTGGGGCTTGGCGGACGGGCGTCGTCTGGTTTGCGGGGCCGTTTGCGGGTCCGCCTGTGTCTCGATTGCCTGAGTCATGGCAGCCACCGTAGGGGCGGCAATCCAGGCCCTTCAACTGTTTCCTCATGCGGCGTCGTGGCGCTCAATACGTCGCAATGAGGGGCAATGAATGACGACTTACCGCGTCATGTTAAGCGCCTCGAACAGCCGGTCGACGACACATTCCGCAACGGTGGGGGACGGCAGCAGCGGGGCGGTGACAGCGTCCGCTCCGGCGCGGCCCAGCACCGAATGGAAATGCCCCGGCGCGAGGAGGTAGGAGGCAATCAGCACCCTCCGGCAACCCGGCTCGGAGCGGGCGGCCTCGACCGCAGCGCCGATCCGAGGTTCGGCGGCCGCGCCGAAGCCAAGCGCCACCGGCCTGCCGATCTCCTCGGACAGCCACCCGGCCATCTGCTCCACCTCCGCCGTGCCGCGCTCCACCCGGGTGCCTGCCGAGGCCAGCACGACGCAGTCCCCCTCCGCGAGGTCCGCGGCGGCAAGCCGCTCGGCCAGCACTGCCGCCAGCCTGCGGTCCGGTCCAATGGCCGCGGCGGCCGCTGTCCCGGGACGCGAGTCCACGGCCGTGCGGATATCGACCTGGGTGTGGAACCCGGTGGACAGCAGCAGCGGAACGACGACGGCGGGTTCCCCCGGCGGGAGTGCGGCGACAACACCGTCGAGGGCGGGCTGCTGGACATCGACGTACGCCTCGTGGACAAGGACGTCCAGCCCGCGGCGTCCCGCCTCGGACGCCAACCCTGCGCGGAGCCCGTCGATCAGCAGCCGGCCGGCAGGATCGTCCGTCCCGTGGGCGCAGGCCACTACGTGCAGCGGCACTTGCAGGCCCGCCTACCGCGCCGAACGGATCAGCTTGTGCGCGGCCGCCTGCGCCACGGGGCGGATCACGATCTGGTCCAGGTTCACGTGGTGCGGCAGGTTCAGCGAATAGGCCACGACGTCGGCAATGTCCTCGGCGAGCAGCGGCTTCTCCACCCCCGTGTAGACGTTGTCCGCCGCCGCCTGGTCACCGCCGAGGCGGTTGAGCGAGAATTCCTCGGTATGGACCAGCCCCGGGGCGATCTCGATCACCCGCACATTGTGCTCGGCCTCCTCCAACCGGAGCGTGTTGGCCATCGAGTGCTCGGCGAACTTGGCCGCCACGTAACCGCCGCCGCCCTCGTAGGCGACGAGTCCGGCGGTCGAGGTCAGCAGCAGGACCGACCCTTCGCCGTTTTCCCGCAGTGCCGGGAGGAAGGCCCGGATCATCCGCAGCGTGCCGAGCACGTTGACGCTGTACATCTTTTCCCAGTCGGCGAAATTGGCGTCGGCGATCGTGTCCACGCCGAAGGCTCCGCCGGCCACGTTCACCAGGGCATCGATCCCGCCGCCGGCCAGTACGTCGCGGGCCAGACGTTCCACTGCGGCGGCGTCGGTGATATCCGCGGCCATAACGACGGCGCCGGTCTCGGCCGCCAGCTCGGCCAGCTTCTCTTCGCGGCGCGCCACGGCAACAACGTCCCAGCCGCTCTTGCACAGGGCACGCACCGAGGCCGCCCCGATTCCCGAACTTGCTCCTGTTACTACTGCGCGCTTGGTCATGCCCCTAGCGTAGCGGCCCGGCAGGATGCCTCCGACGGTGCCATCGCGGCGCGGCGCTGCCATGCTCATCGCGCCGGCTCCGTGCAGTAGCGCCCGGCGTCCAACCGGCGTCGTTCGCTCCCATCGCGGCAGCCGGCGCCGAGGGTCAGCGCTCGCTCCCGCCGAGTCCTTCCAGGATCAGCTCGCGCAGCACGACGGCCTGGTTGTGTGTCTCGTCCTTGGCTCCGTACAGCAGGCAGAGCTTCGGCTGTTCCCGGGCGAGCTCCACCAGCCGTTCCAGCGCCTCCGTCCCCTCCAGTTCCCGGCGGTAGGCCGCCGCGAAGGCCTGGAACTTCTCGGGTCTGTGGCTGAACTCCCTGCGCAATCCGGCGGACGTGCCGGCTTCCTTCAGCCAGAGGTCCAGGCGGGCGTCGTCCTTCGTGATTCCGCGCGGCCAGATCCGGTCCACCAGGACCCGGTAGCCGTCCTCGTCGCCGGCCGGTTCGTAGACCCGCTTGATCTGAACGTTCACCATAGCCGCATGCTACGCGAGGCCGCGCGGGGCAGGTAGGTGCTGCACCGCCGTCGTACGAATCAACATTCCCCGTCCGGCATGAAACAATGGCCAGCATGGCAGAACATACCCCGGGCGCAGACACGCCCGTTTCCGTTAACGTCCCCGACAAGCCGGCCCTCGAAGGCCTCGAGGCTGTCCTGTCCCGCCGCTGGCGCGAGGAAGGGACCTACGCGTTCAACCCGGACACGGTCCGCAGCGACGTCTACTCGATCGACACTCCCCCGCCGACGGCCTCGGGCTCGCTGCACGTGGGGCACATGTTCTCCTACACGCAGACCGACGTGCTTGCCCGGTACCAGCGCATGCGCGGCAAGAACGTCTTCTACCCGATGGGCTGGGACGACAACGGCCTGCCGACCGAGCGCCGCGTCCAGAACTTCTACGGCGTGCGCTGCGATCCGGCCATCCCCTACGACGCGGACTACCAGCCGCCGGCCAAGCCGGCGAAGAACCAGCGGGATTTCGATGTCGTGTCCCGCCGGAACTTCATTGAGCTGTGCGAGCAGCTGGCCGTCGAGGACGAGAAGGTCTTCGAGAACCTGTTCAGCACGCTGGGCCTGTCGGTGGACTGGGACCTGACCTACCGGACCATCGACGACGTATCCCGCGCTGTGTCGCAGCGGGCCTTCCTGGCCAACCTGACTGCCGGGGACGCCTACATGGCCGAAGCGCCGACGCTGTGGGACGTGACCTACCGGACCGCGGTCGCACAGGCGGAGCTCGAAGACCGCGAGATGCCCGGGGCCTACTACCGTTACGCCTTCAAGACCCACGACGGCGAGGCCGTCCACATCGAGACCACCCGCCCGGAGCTGCTGCCGGCCTGTGTCGCGCTGGTGGCGCACCCGGACGACGAGCGCTACCAGAAGCTCTTCGGCACCACAGTGACTTCCCCGCTCTTCGGCGTCGAGGTTGAAGTCAAGGCTCATCCGCTCGCAAAGCCGGACAAGGGCGCCGGCATCGCCATGGTCTGCACCTTCGGCGACCTGACGGACGTCACCTGGTGGCGCGAGCTGCAGCTGCCGACCCGGGCCATCGTGGGCCGCGACGGACGCATCGCCCCGGACGCTCCGGAATGGATCACGTCCGAGGAAGGCAAGGCGAACTACGCCGAGCTGGCGGGCAAGACGGTGTTCTCCGCCAAGGAGAAGGTCGTCGAACTGCTGCAGGCCGCCGGAGAACTGGACGGCGAGCCGAAGAAGATGACCCACCCGGTCAACTTCTACGAAAAGGGCGACAAGCCCCTCGAGGTCGTGACCTCCCGCCAGTGGTACATCCGCAACGGCGGGCGGGATGCCGACCGCCGGGAACGGCTGATCGGACGCGGCCGCGATATCGATTTCCACCCGGCCTTCATGCGCTCCCGCTACGAGAACTGGATCGAGGGGCTCAACGGCGACTGGCTCGTCTCCCGCCAGCGGTTCTTCGGTGTGCCGATTCCGGTCTGGTACCCGCTGAATGAGGCCGGCAACCCGGACTACGACCACCCGGTGCTGCCCGCCGACGAGATGCTGCCGGTGGACCCGGCCGCGGAAGCGGCCCCGGGCTACAGCGAAGACCAGCGCGATGTCCCCGGCGGCTTCACGGGCGACGCCGACGTCCTGGACACCTGGGCGACTTCGTCGCTCACGCCGCAGATCATCGGACGCTGGAGCCGCGACGAAGAGTTCTTCGGCAAGGTCTTCCCGTTCGACCTGCGGCCCCAGGGCCATGACATCATCCGGACCTGGCTCTTCTCGACCGTGGTCCGGGGCGATGCCCTTCAGTCCTGCGCCCCGTGGCGGCACGCGGCGATCTCCGGCTGGATCCTGGATCCGGACCGGAAGAAGATGTCCAAGTCCAAGGGCAACGTGGTGGTTCCCACCGACGTGCTGGAGCAGTTCGGCGCGGACGCGGTCCGCTACTGGGCGGCCTCGGCCCGGCTGGGCGCGGACACCGCGTACGAGATCGCTCAGATGAAGATCGGCCGCCGCCTCGCCATCAAGCTGCTGAATGCCTCAAAGTTCGTCCTGAATCTCGGTGCCACGGAAGCTTCGGTCATCACCGACGACGCCACCACCGTGACGAACCCGCTGGACAAGTCGCTGCTCGGCCAGCTGGCCGACGTCATCGACCAGGCCACCGCTGCCTTCGATAACTACGACTACGCACGCGCGCTGCAAATCACCGAGTCGTTCTTCTGGTCCTTCACGGACGACTACGTGGAGCTGGTCAAGGACCGGGCCTACGGTGCGGCGGGCGACGCGGAGCAGGGCTCGGTGCTGGCGACGCTGGCAACCACCCTCGACGCGTTGCTGCGCCTGTTCGCCCCCTTCCTGCCCTTCGCGACGGAAGAAGTGTGGAGCTGGTGGCGTGCCGGGTCGGTGCACCGCGCGGAATGGCCGGCCACCGGCGCCCTGGCTTCGATCGCGGCTGCCGCGGACAAGGGCCTGCTCGGCACGGTGGGCCAGGCGCTCGGCGGAATCCGCAAGGCGAAGTCGGAGGCCAAGGTAAAGCAGCGGACCGAGGTCCTGACCGCGATCATCAGCGGTTCGGCCCTGCAGGTCGGCCAGCTTGAGGCCGGCCTGGGAGACCTCAAGGCAGCGGGCAACGCCCGCGAACTCAAGATCGTCGAGGCCGACGGCGAGCTGGCCGTGACCGGTGTCGATCTGGCACCGGCGGAGGCACCCGCCTAAGGGACCGGTTAAATAGGGGAAGCCCCATCAGCGTTTAGCCGTTGGTGGGGCTTCGACTCTATGACTCCTAGTGACGTTTGGAATCTCCCGAGCTCCTTGGATTTCCAGGTCTTCCGAGTCCCGTCACGGACTGGCTGTTAACGGAACTTGGTCCGTATAACTAGTCTCTGGATCTTTGGTGTTCGTTCCCGCATCTTTTGGGGGATGCGTATAGATATTTATACTCTCATGCAAGCCGACACGCCATAGGTTTCCCGACTTTTTGGAAGGATTTTTTTACGGCGTGCCGGCAGCCCGGCGTCAGTCCTAGTCGAACTCGGGGCTTGTGGTACGCGACCGCTTGATTTCGTAGAAGTACGGGAACCCGGCGAGGGCGACGGCCCCGTCGAAGATCCGGCCGGCGTCCTCGCCACGGGGGATCCTGGTCAGCACCGGCCCGAAGAAGGCCGTGCCGTTGAACGAGACGACCGGCGTGCCGACCTCATCGCCCACGAGCGAAATGCCCTCTTCGTGACTGGCCCGCAGCTGCTCGTCGTACTCCGTCGAGGTGGCGTAGTCGGCCAGCCCGGCCGGCAGGCCGGCTTCTTCCAAAGCCGCCGCGATGACGGCCGAGGTGTCCTTGTTGCCTTCATTGTGGGTGCGTGTGCCCATCGCGTCGTAGAGCTTCTTGACGTACTCGTTGCCGTGCAGCTCACGCGCCGCGATGATCATGCGGACGGGACCCCAAGCCGACTTCAGGAATTCCTTGTAGTTGTCCGGCAGCTCGTCCCGGCCGTCATTCAGCACCGCCAGGCTCATCACGTGCCACTCGACCTTGATGTCGCGTACCTGCTCGACCTCCAGGATCCAGCGGGACGTGATCCACGCAAACGGGCAGGCCGGGTCGAACCAGAAGTCAACGGTCGAGACGTCGGTGCTTGCGGACATGGTGGAACTCCTCGGGTGCGGTGAGTGTTTGTATTCCTGCCTGGTGCCAGGCTAGGCGGACTTGTTCCTGCGTTTGGCAACCACGTCATGCGAGATCAAGGTAGGCGCTCCCTTGCTGGTCACCACGTCAGCGGTGATGACCACGGACGCGATGTCGTCCCGGCTCGGGAGGTCGAACATGACGGGAAGCAGGGCTTCTTCGATGATGGCGCGCAGGCCGCGGGCTCCCGTCCCCCGTTCCAGGGCCAGGTCCGCCACGGCTTCGAGGGCATCCGTTTCGAAGGAGAGCTCGACGCCATCCAGGTGGAACATCTTCTGGTACTGCTTGATCAGCGCGTTCTTCGGTTCCGTCAGGATCTGGATCAGTGCCTGGCGGTCCAGGTTGGAGACCGTCGTGATGACAGGAAGCCGGCCGATGAACTCGGGGATCAGGCCGAACTTGAGCAGGTCCTCCGGCATGACTTCGCCGTAGGAGTCCTTATCCTTGCTGGCGTCGCTGAGCGGAGCCCCGAAGCCGATTCCCTTGCGGCCCGCGCGGGACCCGATGATTTCCTCCAGCCCGGCAAAGGCTCCGGCCACGATGAACAGGACGTTCGTCGTGTCGATCTGGATGAACTCCTGGTGCGGATGCTTGCGCCCGCCCTGCGGCGGAACCGACGCAACGGTGCCTTCGAGGATCTTCAGCAGCGCCTGCTGAACGCCCTCCCCGGAGACATCCCGGGTGATCGACGGGTTTTCGCTCTTGCGCGAGATTTTGTCGATCTCGTCGATGTAGATGATGCCCTGTTCGGCCTTCTTCACGTCGTAGTCGGCCGCCTGGATCAGCTTGAGCAGGATGTTCTCCACATCCTCGCCGACATAGCCGGCTTCCGTCAGGGCGGTCGCGTCCGCGACCGCGAACGGAACGTTCAGGCGCCGGGCCAGGGTCTGCGCCAGGTAGGTCTTGCCGCAGCCCGTAGGACCGATCAGCAGGATGTTGGACTTGGCCACCTCGACGTCTTCCAGCGGGCTGGCGTCGGAGAGGTTCGCGGAGCCCTTCGGGGCGTGGCCGGACTGGATGCGCTTGTAGTGGTTGTAGACCGCGACGGCCAGGGCACGCTTGGCCGGTTCCTGCCCGATGACATACTCCTGCAGGAAATCGAAGATCTCCCGAGGCTTCGGAAGCTCGAACGAGCCGAGGTCCGCGACCTCGGACAGTTCTTCCTCAATGATCTCGTTGCAGAGTTCGATGCATTCGTCGCAGATGTAGACGCCGGGGCCGGCAATCAGTTTCCGGACTTGCTTCTGGCTTTTGCCGCAGAAAGAGCACTTGAGCAGATCAGCGCTCTCGCCAATGCGAGCCATATTCGGTCCCCTTTACCTGGTCCTACTGGAGATGGTCAACCCCCGGGACATCCTCGATGGATACCCGATACGAGCGGTGGAGGCTGCTGACTAGCTTCCACTCTAAATCACTTCACTGACAGTTTCAGTAACCCGATGGCCCGCGGGGCGATGTTACGCACCGCGGGCCATCAGGCTGGCTGCACACAAGAGCTAAGCTTTGTTGATCGCCGGCTTGTTGATCTTGCGGGAATCAAGCACCTGGTCGATGAGGCCGTAGGACAGGGCGTCTTCGGCGGTCAGGATCTTGTCCCGCTCGATGTCCTGGTTGATCTCGGCGGAGGTCTTGCCGCTGTGCAGCGCCAGGGTGTCCTCCAGCCAGGTACGCATACGCATGACCTCGGCGGCCTGGATCTCCAGGTCGGAAGCCTGGCCCCGCTCTCCCCCGCCCAACGCCGGCTGGTGGATCAGCACGCGGGCGTTCGGCAGTGCGAGCCGCTTGCCGGGGGTGCCGGCCGCGAGCAGCACAGCCGCCGCGCTGGCCGCCTGGCCGAGGCAGACCGTCTGGATCTCCGGACGGATGTACTGCATCGTGTCGTAGATCGCGGTCATCGCCGTGAACGAGCCGCCGGGCGAATTGATGTACAGGGTGATGTCCCTGTCCGGGTCCGTCGACTCGAGCACCAGCAGCTGGGCCATGATGTCGTCGGCCGAGGCATCGTCCACCTGGACGCCCAGGAAGATGATGCGGTCCTCGAACAGCTTGGTGTACGGATCCTGGCGCTTGAAGCCGTAGGGCGTCCGCTCCTCGAACTGGGGCAGTACGTAGCGGCTGGTGGGAAGGTTGCCGGCGTAGCCGCCGGCTGCGGCTGCGAAGTTGGGGGTCATGTTCATGCTCCTGCTTGTGAAGGTCTGGAAGGAAGTCGGCTGCCAGCCGCCGTCACGAATCCTGGGACGTCCCGCCGCCGCCGGTCACGCCGCCGGCGTGGGCCGAGATGTGGTCGAAGAAGCCGTATTCCAGGCCCTCCTCGGCCGTGAACCACTTGTCCCGGTCATTGTCCTTGAGGATCTGCTCGACCGACTGCCCGGTCTGCTCGGCCGTCAGCTCCGCCATGACCCGCTTCATGTGGAGGATCAGCTCGGCCTGGATCTTGATGTCCGACGCCGTGCCTCCGATGCCGCCGGAGGGCTGGTGCATCAGGATACGGGCATGCGGAGTGGCGTAGCGCTTGCCCTTCGTGCCGGACGAGAGCAGGAACTGTCCCATCGACGCGGCCAGGCCCGTGGCCACCGTGACGACGTCGTTCGGAATGAACTGCATCGTGTCGTAGATCGCCATGCCCGCCGTGACGGAACCGCCCGGAGAGTTGATGTACAGGTAGATGTCCTTCTCGGGGTTCTCCGCCGAGAGCAGGAGCAGCTGGGAGCAGATGGCGTTGGCGTTTTCGTCGCGCACCTCGGAGCCCAGCCAGATGATGCGCTCTTTGAGCAGCCGGTTGTAGATGTAGTCTTCGCGGCTGGCCGGATCGACCGTAGCCATCATCGGAGTGGCGGATTCATTCGACATGCTGAAATACCTCTCGCTTCTTCCCCGGGCAGTTGCCGTTCTCCGGCGGCCCTCGGGGCGTTTACTTACTTGGACAGTAACGTGTTCGGCTGCCCGATTCCTCCCTGACGCCGCACTGTTCGCTGACGGCGCATCGGTCCCGTCACGGCGCCGCCGGCGGCTCTGCTTCCGGCAGGATTACGACGCCGGAGCACGTCCCGGAGGCGTTAAAGCGGCGGACCGCCGGTCCCTTTCGGGAAACCCGGCGGTCCGCCTGTCCGGCCTTGGGCCGCTACTTCTTTTCTGCCTCGGAGGCGGAAACTTCCTCCGCGGACTCTTCGATGTCCTCGGCGCCGGCGGCCTGGTCGGCCTCTGCCTCGGCAGCCTGGATCATTTCCTCGACGTTGCTCTCGTCCTCGCCGCCGGCGGGGCGGACGAAGTCCGACAGGTCGACCTCGGCACCGTTGCTGTCGGTGACCTTCGCCAGTTCCAGCACCTTGGCCAGCGCCTTGCGGCGGCGGACCTCGGAGACCATCATCGGAACCTGGCCGCTCTGGTCGATCAGCTGTGCGAACTGGTTCGGGTCCATGCCGTACTGGCTGGCGGAGGACACGATGTAGTCGATCAGCTCGGCCTGGCTGACGCCGACCTCTTCCTTGTCGGCCACGGCATCGAGGATGATCTCGTTGCGGAAGGCGCGCTCGGTGTTCTCGCGGACCTCGGCACGGTGCTCGTCGGTGTCGTGGTCTTCGCCGTGGCTGTTCTCCGGGCGGAAGTGCTGTTCCAGCTGCTCCTCGATCACGGATTCCGGAACCGGAACCTCGATGAGCTCGACCAGCTTGTCCAGGACCTTGTCGCGGGCCGCGACGCCCTGCTCCATGACCTTGCTGTCGGCAGCCTGCTTGGCGAGGTCTTCCTTCAGCTCGGCGATGGTGTCGAACTCGCTGGCAAGCTGTGCGAAGTCGTCGTTGGCCTCGGGAAGCTCGCGCTCCTTGACGGCCTTCAGGACAACCTTGACCTCGGCCTCATCACCGGCGTGCTCGCCGCCGGCCAGCTTGGTCATGAAGGTGGCGTCCTCGCCCGTGCTCAGGCCGGTGACGGCCTCGTCCAGACCGTCCAGCATGGTGCCGGCACCGACCTGGTAGGAGAGATCGGCAGCGGAGTCCACCTCTTCGCCGTCCACCTTGGCGCTCAGGTCCATGGTGATGAAGTCGTCGGCCGCCGCGGGGCGCTCAACGGTCTTCAGCGTGCCGAACCGGCCGCGCAGGTCATCCATCGCCTTCTCGACGTCGGCGTCCGACGCTTCGGCAGCTTCGACGGTGACCTCGAGGCCGGCGTACTCCGGCAGCTCGATTTCGGGACGGATGTCGACCTCGACGTGGAAGGCCAGCTGGCCCTCGGAGGCGGCGGGATCCGGAACCTCGGTGATTTCCACCTCGGGGCGGCTCAGCGGACGCAGCCCGCTTTCCTGCACGGCGTCCTGGTAGAAGCCGTTCAGGCCCTCGTTGATGGCCGTTTCGATGACGTAGCCGCGGCCGACGCGCTGGTCGATCAGGCGGGCAGGGACCTTCCCCTTGCGGAAGCCAGGAACCTGGATCTGGGAGGCAATTGTCTTGTAGGCCTCATCGATGCTGGGCTTGAGTTCCTCAAAGGGAACCTCAACATTGAGTTTGACCCGGGTCGGGGTGAGGTTTTCGACAGCGCTCTTCACAGCGTTAGAACTCCTGTTGCTATTGGATGGGATCTGCACCACACATACAGAGTCGGGGCGACAGGACTCGAACCTGCGATCTCCTGCTCCCAAAGCAGGCGCGCTAGCCACTACGCTACGCCCCGTAGTGCACAGGCAAGTCTACGGCCAAAGCCGTGCCCGTGCACAATTGGGTGCGGCCAAAAAAGCCGCGTACACAAAAAAGGCGGGCCCTTGCGGACCCGCCTTTTCGCGCAGAGGGGATGACGGGAATCGAACCCGCGTAATCAGTTTGGAAGACTGAGGCTCTACCATTGAGCTACATCCCCAGGACGTTGAAACTTTAGCACGACGTCCGGCCTGGTTCACAAATCGCCGCCTCAGGCCGGGCCGCCCTGGCAGCCCGGGCACCAGTAGAGCTTCCGTCCGCCCATGTCCTCGAGCCGCACCGGCGTGCCGCAGACCCGGCAGGCCAGCCCCTGCCGCTGGTAGACGTAGTGGGCGTCCGCCGGCGATGCGGGGCCCTCGGCGGCGGACCGGTGGACGGGCCTCGTCGTCACGATGCGGCCGTCCCGCACGCCGTCCGCCAGGAGCGCCACGAGGTCCCGCCACAGGTCCAGCGTCTGCCGTTCGGAGAGGGACTTCCCCGGTGCCCACGGGCTGATGCCCTGCCGGAACAGGCTTTCGGCCCGGTAGATATTGCCGACGCCGGCGACCACCGACTGGTCCATCAGCAGGGTGCCGGCCGCGCTCCCCTTCGCCGTGAGCCGGCGGACGAACTGCTCCGGGTCCGAGTGCGGGTGCAGCGGGTCCGGTCCCAGCTTCCCTACGACGGCATCCCGCTCGGCCTCGGTGATGACCTCGCACGCGGTGGGGCCCCGCAGGTCGGCCCAGCCGTGGTCCGACACCAGCCTCGCCCTGACCTGGCCCACCGGCGCGGGCGGGCCGTCGTACACGGCCGGAGCGCCGCCGTCGTAGGTTTCCCGCTCCCCCACCCGGCGCGGAGCACCGATGCTGGACGCACCGCGGAAGGTGCTGTCCCCGCCGAAGTCCCAGGCCCCGTAGAGGCCGAGGTGCACGCGCAGGATGAGGGCGTTGGAGAACTGGAGGAACAACTGCTTGCCGTGCGCCTGCGCGGTTTCCAGCTTGTGGCCGTCGATGAGCGCCGCACCGGCGGCGAACCGCCCCTGCGGGCTGCTCACGGCAAGGGCCTGGCCCGCGAAGACGGATTCGAACTGCGCGGCGAGACGGTGGATGGAGTGGCCTTCGGGCATGGTCTGCCGCGCCTCTAGGCGAGGACCTCGCCGGTCTCTTCGTAGTGCGCGATCTTGCCGATGCGGCGCACGTGCCGCTCGGCCTGGCTGAACGGTTCCGCGAGGAAAGCCTCGATGATGGCGGTTGCCTCTTCGACGCTGTGCTGCCGGCCCCCGACGGCGACGACGTTCGCGTCATTGTGTTCGCGGGCGAGCTTTGCCGTCTCGAGGTTCCAGGCAAGGGCGGCGCGGATGCCCTTGACCTTGTTCGCGGCGATCTGCTCGCCGTTGCCGGAGCCGCCCAGCACGATGCCGAGGGCCTCGGTGCCCGCGGCCTCGTCCGCCACGACGGCGAGCGCGGCATCGATGCAGAACGAGGGGTAGTCGTCCTCGGCGTCGTATTCCTTGGGTCCGTGGTCGATGACCTCGTGGCCCTTCCCGCCCAGGTGCTCGATCAGGTGGTGGCTCAGTTCCAGGCCGGCATGGTCGGTGGCAATGTGGACGCGCATGGAGATCCTTCGTCGGTGGCGGGGAGAATTCGGCTTCAAGCCTACTAGGTCGGCATTCCACGGGACCGCCGCCCTGGCCGCCCGCCGCGGGGACACATTCCATCATCTGGTGGCCTCCGGAGCGGAAAGTGAGAGAATGGCGGTCTTATTCAAGGGTTCTTTCACGTATCCGCGCGAGAGGACCCTCGTCCCGTCCCAGTCCGACTTTGGAGGCCCCACCGTGCCAGGTTTGAATCTCACCCGTGACGAGGCCCGCGAGCGCGCGGCGCTGCTGGACGTCGAATCCTACGACGTCACCCTGGACCTCACCCGCGGCGCCAAGGTGTTTGGATCGACCACGGTCGTGCGGTTCTCCGCCTCAGCCGGTGCTTCCAGCTTCATCGATGCGGTGACCGAGACGGTGCACAAGGTGACGCTCAACGGCGTCGACCTCGATCCTGCCGAGGTCTCCGACGGCGTGCGCATCCAGCTGCCCCGGCTCGCCGAGTCGAACGAACTGGTGGTCGAGGCCGACGCCCTGTACATGAACACCGGCGAGGGGCTGCACCGCTTCGTGGACCCGGTGGACAACGAGGTCTACCTGTACTCGCAGTTCGAGGTGCCGGACTCGCGGCGCATGTTCGCCGTGTTCGAGCAGCCGGACCTGAAGGCCGCCTTCCGGTTCACCGTGACCGCCCCGTCGCACTGGGACGTCGTCTCGAACTCCCCCACCCCCGTCCCCGTGCCCGCCGGCGCCGCCCCGGACGGAATCGAACGGTCCACCTGGTCGTTCGAACCCACCCCGCGCGTCTCCTCCTACATCACCGCGCTTATCGCCGGCCCCTACCAGTCCGTGCGCAGCGAGCTCACGAGCTCGGACGGCCGCACGATCCCGCTCGGCGTCTTCGCCCGCAAGTCCCTCATGCAGTACATGGACGCGGAGAACATTTTCCAGCTCACCCGGCAGGGCTTCGAGTTCTTCGAGAAGCAGTTCGGCAGGGCCTACCCGTTCACTAAATACGACCAGCTGTTCGTGCCGGAGTTCAACGCGGGCGCTATGGAGAACGCCGGTGCGGTCACCTTCCTGGAGAACTACGTCTTCCGCTCCCGGCCGACGGACGCCATGGTGGAGCGCCGGGCCATCACGATCCTGCACGAGCTCGCGCACATGTGGTTCGGCGACCTCGTCACCATGCGCTGGTGGAACGACCTGTGGCTGAACGAGTCCTTCGCCGAGTTCATGTCCACGCTCTGCGCCGCCGAAGCCACCGAGTGGAAGCAGGCCTGGACCACCTTCGCCTCGATGGAGAAGTCGTGGGCCTACCGCCAGGACCAGCTGCCCTCCACCCATCCGATCGTCGCCGAGATCAAGGACCTGGAGGACGTCCAGGTCAACTTCGACGGCATCACCTACGCCAAGGGCGCCTCCGTGCTGCGCCAGCTGGTGGCATGGGTGGGCCAGGAGGAGTTCATGGCCGGCGTCCGCGAATACTTCCACAAGCATGCGTGGACCAACACGGAGCTGGAGGACCTGCTCACCGAGCTGGAGGCCTCCAGCGGGCGCGATCTGAAGGAGTGGGCGGCCAAGTGGCTGGAGACGGCCGGGGTCAACACGCTCCGCCCGGAGATTGAAACGGACGACGGCGGCACCATCACCTCGTTCGCGATCCTCCAGTCCGCGGTCCCGGACTTCCCCACGATCCGCCCGCACCGCCTCGCCGTCGGCTTCTACAACGCCGATGCCGCGGGCAAGCTGGTGCGCACCCACCGCGAGGAGCTCGACGTCGACGGCGAGCGGACCGCGGTTCCGGCGCTGGCGGGGCTGCAGCGGCCCGACCTGGTGCTGCTCAACGACGACGACCTCGCCTACGCCAAGATCAGGCTGGACGAGAAGTCGCTGGCCACCTCCACCACGCGGTTGAAGGACATCAGCCATTCCCTGCCCCGGACCCTGGTCATGGCCTCGGCGTGGGACGCGACCCGCGACGGCGAGAGCCCCGCCCGCGAGTACGTGGAGCTGGTGCTGAACAACATCGCGTACGAGACGGACTCCTCCGTGGTCATGGTGCTGCTCCGCCAGCTCGCCACCACGCTGTCCTTCTACGTGAACCCGGAGCACCGCGACGAGCTGACCGGCCGCACGGCGCAGCGGCTCTGGGAACTGAGCGACGGCGCCGAGGCCGGTTCCGACAACCAGCTCCAGTTCGTCAAAGCCTTCGCCGCCCACGCCCGCTCGTCGGCCCACTTGGAGACCGTGGCGGCGCTGCTTTCGGGCGAGCGCACGCTTCCGGGGCTGACCGTGGATGCGGACCTGCGCTGGGAACTGCTCACCTCGCTCGTCGCCGGCGGCGAATTCGGCCAGGCTGAGATCGACGCCGAACTGGAGCGTGACTCCACGGCAACCGGAGCCCGGGCCGCCGCCCTGGCGAAGGCCGCCATTCCCACGGCGAGCGCCAAGGCGGAGGCCTGGAACGCCGTCGTGGTGAACACGGACCTGCCCAACGCGACGCAGCAGTCCATCATCGCCGGCTTCAACCGCGTCCATGACCGGACGCTGCTTGAGCCGTATGCGGCGGCCTACGTCGCCGCGGTCAGGGACGTCTGGAACAGCCGGACGCACGAGATCGCCCAGCAGATCGCCGTCGGCCTGTACCCCTCCCTCCTGACGACCGAGGAGACCGTTGGGCTGACCGATGAGTTCCTCGGCCAGCTTGGCTCCGAATCGCCGTCGCTGCGGCGCCTGGTCCTGGAGAACCGGGACGGCATCGTCCGCGCCCTGCGGGCCCAGGCCGCGGACCGCTAGCCTCAGGGACCAGCAGCATGTCTGCCGCGGATGAGCCGCGGCAGACATGTTCTGTCTAGACTTGCTGATTGTGGAACCCCTTCATTTTCGGCATGATTTGCCGTGCGTGCGGTCATGTCGGGATAAACCGAAGGGACTCCATCAGTGAGCTGGATTGATGCGCTGGTTCCCGCACTGGCCGTTCTGGCGGCCTTCTACCTGCCGGGATTCCTGGTCCTGACAGGGCTGCGTCTCACGTCGTTCCAGTCCGTCGCCCTTGCCCCTGCCGCGTCGGCGGCCGTCGCGGCCCTGGGGACCATGGCGTGCCTGTTCACCGGCATCCGCTGGACCCCGGCCAGCGCGGCGGCAGCCGTCCTCGTCTCGGCCGCCGTGGCCTTCCTCGTGGGCCGGCTGGTCCGCCCGCCGGCTCCCGAGCAGCAGAATCCCCTGCCGCGTCCGGTCAAGGTGCTGGCCGGCTGCAGCCTGGCTGCCGCTGCTGTCATCATCGCGTCCACCATGATGGCCGGGATTGGGTCGCCCGGCTTGGTCTCGCAGGTCTGGGACCCCACGTACCACGTCAACGTCCTCGAATGGATCAAGGAAAACGGGCAGGCCAGCCCCTGGAGCGTGCTGCCGATCTTCGGCGGCGGAACGCCGTCGTTCTACCCGACCGGCTGGCATGCCCTGGTGTCGCTGGCTCCCGGGGACGTCGTCGTGGCGGGCAACGTCGCCTGCATCATCATCGCCGCCGTCATCTGGCCGGTCTCGCTGGCCTACCTCGGCAAGGCGCTGTTCCCGAATCTTCCGGCCGTCATGGTGCTCTCCCCGCTGGTGGGCTCGGCACTGCTCGCCTTCCCCTACCTGCAGATCGGCACGAAGGGCCAATGGCCGGCCGCCTTCGCGACGGCGCTCATCCCCGCGGTCCTGGCGCTCGGCATCGAGATGCAGTTCCCTGCGCCCCAGGCCGGGAGGGGGCGCCGGATCGTGGTCGAGCTGCTGGCGCTGCTGCTGGTGACCGCCGGGACCATCTGGATCCACCCCTCGGCCCTCTTCGGGCTGCTCGCGCTGGCCGGCGTCTACATGATCCGCTTCGTCGTCCTGGCCATCCGGCGCGAATGGCAGCGCGACCGGCGCCGCGGCCTGGGCTGGGCTGCCTTTACCGTGCTCCTGCTCGTCGGGATGTCCTTCTTCCTGGCTCGCTCGAACGTGCTTGAGGGCGTCATCAACTACCCGCGCAATCCTTACGCGCCATGGCAGGAGGCCGTCCTCTGGGCCGTCTTCGACCTGCCGAACCAGCCGGACCACCGGTTCTCCGTGCCCGGCTCCTATGACTACCCGATCGCGGTCCTCATGGTGGCCGGCGCAATCATCGCCCTGTGGAGCAAACGGGCCCGGCCCGCCGTCGCCGGCATGGCGTTCGCCGGCATCATCTTCGTGCTGGCCGCCGGAGACGAGAAGCCGTTCCGCTGGCTCGCGGGCTTCTGGTACAAGGAACCGGCCAGGATCCTGCCCCTCGTGCTGATGCTGGGCGCCGTGTTTGCCGCCCTCGCCCTGGCCGCGGCCGGACGGCTGCTGGTCAAGCCTGTCGCCGCGCTCAACCATCCCCCGGGCCGCCAGCACTTGGCGGCCGGACTCGTGGGAGTCGTCGCCCTCGCGGTGATTTATCCCGCCACCGGAGACTTCCGCTACCAGCAGCGCTACAACGCCAGCTCATCCCCGTACTCCGTAGATCCGCGTCCGCAGGGCCGGCCGCTGTCCGCCGGCGAAGAGGACTTCATGCGGTCGCTCAAGGACGATCTGCCCGCCGACGCCGTCGTCATCGGCGATCCGTTCAACGGCCTGCCCCACCTGTACGCGCTGACCGGACGGCACGTGGTCTTCCCGCAGATGGTGGCCAACAAGGGAACCGAGGATGAGGAGTACCTGCGGCACCATTTCCAAAACATCCTGACCGATCCCGAGGTCTGCGACGCACTGGAGCGGATCGGGGCGCAGTACGTGTATGCGGACAGCGCCGCCCCCGCACACCGGAAGGTCAAGGGCCGGCAGTGGCCCGGATTCCGCAAGGTCGACTACACGCAGGGGTTCCAGCTCCTCGATGCCAGCGGAACCGCCGCCCTGTACCGCATCACGGCCTGCCGCTGACCGCCGCGGGCTGGTTGAATGGAGGCATGGACCTCAGCAATCATCGCTACCACGTGTCCCTGCAGTGGACCGGCAACCGCGGCACCGGAACGTCGAGCTACCGCGGCTACGGCAGGGACCACATCGTCCGCGCGGCCGGCCTGCCGGACCTTGCCGGGACGGCCGACCCGGTCTTCCACGGCGACAAGGACCGGTGGAACCCCGAGCAGCTGCTGCTGACCGCGCTGATGCAGTGCCACATGCTGTCCTACCTTCACGTTGCCGTGAACCATGGGATCCTGGTCACCGAGTACACGGACGACGCCGAGGCGATCCTGCATGTGAACCGCGACGGCAGCGGGGAAATGACGTCCGCCACGCTCCGCCCGACCGTGACCATCAGCGATCCCGACCAGAGCGAGCTGGCGCGGAGGCTGCATGCGGACGCCAACAAGCTCTGCTTCATCGCCCGCTCGGTCAACTTCCCCGTCCACCATCAGCCCAGCGTCCGTACGGCCCAGGGAGCCCGCTGACCGGGCGGCCTGCCGCGGCCCGGGAATTCGCGGACCGCGCCGCCGGTTGGAAGAATGGAACCACGCACCCTGACCGCGCTAGGAGCACGATGACCGAACAGCAGCACGGCGTTGGACCGACCCCTGTTCCCGCCGGGACCCCGTCCCCCGCGCCGGGGCAGGCCGGGCTCGGCCGGCCGCTCGCCACGCTCACCCCGACACCGGCCGCGGCCAAGGCCTTCACTCAGCCGGAGTACACGGACAACTTCTACGACGCCGTCGGCGGCCACGACACGTTCGTGAAGCTCGTGGACGTCTTCTACGAAGGCATCGCCGAGGACGAAGTCCTGCGCCCGATGTATCCGGAGGAAGACCTCGGTCCCGCCGCTGAGCGGATGCGGATGTTCCTCGAGCAGTACTGGGGCGGCCCGGGCACCTACAGCCAGCTGCGCGGCCACCCCCGGCTGCGTATGCGGCACAACCCGTTCAAGGTGGATTTCGAGGCGCGCGACCGCTGGCTGCACCACATGCGCAGAGCCGTGGATTCGCTCGAGCTGCCGCCGCTGTACGAGCAGACGCTCTGGGACTACTTCGAGCGCGCCGCCCACTCCATGGTCAACAGCGCCTAGTCCTGCAGAGAGACCGCCCTGCGTGCCAGGACATGCCCCCGGGACGTGCTGAGCCGGAGCCAGCGTCCGTTGCCGAACAGCATGGCGGGTTCCTCCGTGCCCAGGAAGCCGAGCGAGAACGCAGCAAACGCGGCGCCGGCGGGGATGCCGCCCGGAATCCGGGTTCCCGCCGGCAGTTCGAGGTCCCGGCCCCAGACCGCGTTCCGGGCCGTGTTGACCATCAGCTGTCCAGGGTTCGCCGGCACCGTCCGGGACACCTCGGCCATCCCCGCCGCCGCCGCGGCGCCGAGGACGTCCGCCGCGACCGATCCAGCGGGCTCCCAGCCCGAACGCGGCGGCAGCACGCCGGTCCACGACTCGCGCACCTCCATCGGCGGCAAGGGCAGCACCACGTCGTTGCCGTCCATCCGCGCCAGCCGGTCCGCCACCGCCGCGAGCGACACCGTAGCCTCCGCTTGGGCCGGCGCCCCAAGGCCCATGGTGCGCAGGCCCAGGACGGTGGGCGTCGCCTCCCCCAGCGACGAAGGCTTCATAATGCACACGTAGGCCGCCAGCACCTGGCCCCACGCCTGCAAGTGGACAGCGCCGTCGTTGACGCGCCGTGCCCGGCTGACGAACGTGCGGAAGTCTGCGGCGACCTGCGGGTCCGCCAGGGTGAGGCTTGCGGTGCGGGCCATGGCGTCACGCACCTGCGGACTGCCGCGAACGACGCCGGAAGGGTACTTCCGCGCCCCGGTACTGTTCCAGCGACTGCCGGTACGCCTCGGGCAGCGCCACCGGGCGGCCGGTCTCGCGGCTGGCGAGGACCATGGTGGCGGCCGCGACGGCGTAGACCGTCGACTCGTCCCGCTCGGCCACCGTGTAGCCCAGCTCGAAGCTGGAACGTCCCAGGTCGGTCACCCGAACCCCAACATAGACGGGCTCCGGACGGTACAGCAGCGGCGCCAGGTACTCGATCTCCTGCCGCCCCACCAGCGTGTAGTTGCCGGGCCCGGACAGATCCCTTAGCGTTGCGCCTCCGGCCATATCGCTCCCGGCACTCGAGGGGACGCTGCCGCCTGTCCCCGCGCCGCCGCCGTCGTCCTTGGCTGCCCGTGCCTCGGCTTCTGCCTCCGCCTCAGGCAGATCGTGCAACTGCACCCGCGCGGTCTCCAGCAGGCTCAGGAAGGTCACGTTGTTCACGTGCCCGTAGGAATCGATGTCACTGAAGCGAAGCTGGATCGGGAACCGTGTTTCGTGGGCCATGCTCCCATCCTCTCAGGTGCGCTTTCCGCGGCGCGAACCGCGGCCGCCGGTTGAGCAGCGCCCGGGGACTCACTAGGCTCGACACCAGCCCGTTACTACCGCGGGGTAACACCGCAAGGAGACTTCATGACTGCTTCTGAGCAACGCACCGATCCAGTAGCAGGACTGCTGAAGCTGTTGGACCTGTCCGAGGCGGAAGGTGCCCGCACCGACGAGGAGATCTTCGTCGGCATCTCCGAGCCGCAGCCGCATGGACGCGTCTTTGGCGGACAGGTCCTGGCGCAGTCGATTCTTGCTGCGGTCCGCACCGTCAGCTCGGACCGGGAGATCCACTCCATGCACGGTTACTTCCTCCGGCCGGGCGACGCGAACGAGCCGATCACGTTCGGCGTGCAGCGTCTGCGCGACGGGCGCTCCTTCTCCGCGCGGAGGACCCATGCCTACCAGAACGGCGTGCCGATCCTGTCCATGATCGCTTCCTTCCAGACACCCGCGGCCGGGCTCGACCACCAGGAGCCGTTCCCCGATGGGATTCCGGATCCGGAATCCCTGCCGAGCACCGCGGACCTGCTGGGCGAGTTCGACCACCCCATCGCGCAGCAATGGGCGTTCCAGCGGCCCTTCGACATCCGTCATGCCCAAAGCCCGCTGTACATCAGCGCCGAAGGGGAACACACGCCCACGAATTCAGTCTGGATGAAGGCCAAGGGGCCGCTGCCGGACAATCCGGATCTGCACCGGGCTGCCCTCGCCTACGCCAGCGACTACACATTGCTCGAGCCGATCCTGCGGGCGCACGGCATCGCGTGGATCAGCCCCGGGATGAAGTTCGCCAGCCTGGACCATGCAATGTGGTGGCACCGGCCGTTCCGGGCCGACGAATGGCTGCTGTACGTGCAGAACTCCCCCAGCGCCTCGGGCGCCCGCGGGCTCGGCGTGGGCCGCGTCTTCAACCGATCGGGAGAACTCGTCGCCACGATAGCGCAGGAGGGCATGATGCGCGTTCCGATCGACACCATCGACCCGGTGGATGCCTGACTCCCCCGCAGAAAGCCACACCCCGCTACGGCCGCGGGGAAATCGCGGGAAATCGCGGGGAATCAACGAATTGCGTGCCCGCAAAAGGAATTACGTGCCTGCAAAAAAGTGTTCCCCGGAAGCCGGGACTGAATTTCACAGTCCCGCTTCCGGGGAAAACTTCACCGTGCGGCGCCGGCCGGTCCGTCCTTCCTGAGGACGTGGGCGGTCCGGTCCGTCAGTCGCGGGTCAGCTTCCGGTGGGTCACCCGGTGCGGCTTGGCGGCGTCGGCGCCAAGCCGGTCGACCTTGTTCTGTTCGTAGGACTCGAAGTTGCCCTCGAACCAGTACCAGTTGGCCGGCTCCTCCTCGGTGCCTTCGTAGGCGAGGATGTGGGTGGCCACCCGGTCAAGGAACCAGCGGTCGTGGGAAATCACCACGGCGCAGCCGGCGAATTCCAGCAGCGCGTTTTCGAGGCTGGAGAGGGTTTCGACGTCGAGGTCGTTGGTGGGCTCATCGAGCAGCAGCAGGTTGCCGCCCTGCTTCAGGGTCAGCGCCAGGTTCAACCGGTTCCGCTCACCGCCGGAGAGCACGCCTGCCTTCTTCTGCTGGTCCGGGCCCTTGAACCCGAAGGCCGAGACGTAGGCGCGCGAGGGCATCTCGACCTGGCCGACCTGGATGTGGTCGAGGCCGTCGGAAACGACCTCCCACAGCGTCTTGTTCGGGTCGATGCCGCCGCGGCTCTGGTCCACGTAGGAGATCTTGACCGAGTCACCGATGCGCAGCTCGCCACCGTCGAGTTCCTCGAGGCCGACAATCGACTTGAACAGGGTGGTCTTACCCACACCGTTGGGCCCGATGACGCCGACAATGCCGTTGCGCGGCAGCGAGAAGGAGAGCCCATCGATCAGCTGGCGGTCGTCGAAGCCCTTCTGCAGGTTCTTGCCCTCGACAACCAGCGAACCCAGGCGCGGTCCCGGCGGAATCTGGATCTCTTCGAAGTCAAGCTTCCGGGTACGGTCCGCCTCCGCGGCCATTTCCTCGTACCGGGCCAGGCGGGCCTTCGACTTGGTCTGGCGTCCCTTGGCGTTGGAACGGACCCACTCCAGTTCCTCCGAGAGGCGCTTGGCCATCTTGGCGTCCTTCTTGCCCTGGACCTCCAGGCGGGCGCGCTTCTTCTCCAGGTACGTGGAGTAGTTGCCTTCGTACGGGTACAGGTGGCCGCGGTCCACTTCGGCAATCCATTCCGCAACGTGGTCCAGGAAGTACCGGTCGTGGGTGACCGCGAGGACTGCGCCGGCGTAGGACTTCAGGTGCTGCTCCAGCCAGAGGACGCTCTCGGCGTCAAGGTGGTTGGTGGGCTCGTCGAGCAGCAGCAGGTCCGGCTTCTGGAGCAGGAGCTTGCACAGCGCCACGCGGCGCCGCTCACCACCGGAGAGCACGGTGACGTCGGCATCCGGCGGCGGGCAGCGCAAGGCGTCCATGGCCTGCTCCAACTGGGAATCGAGGTCCCACGCGTCGGCAGCGTCGATGGCTTCCTGCAGCTTGCCCATCTCTTCGAGCAGGGCATCGTAATCCGCGTCCGGTGCGGCCATCTCTTCGGAGATCTGGTTGAACCGCTGGATCTTGGCGTAAATCTCGCCGACGCCTTCCTGGACGTTGCCCAGTACGGTCTTCTCTTCGTTCAGCGGCGGTTCCTGGAGCAGGATCCCGACGCTGTAGCCCGGGCTCAGCCGCGCTTCACCGTTGGACGGCGTATCGAGTCCGGCCATGATCTTCAGGATCGTGGACTTACCCGCGCCGTTCGGACCCACGACGCCGATCTTGGCGCCCGGGAAAAAGGACATACTCACGTCATCGAGGATGACCTTGTCACCAACGGCCTTGCGGGCCTTGGTCATTGTGTAAATGAATTCCGCCATGCCCTCAAGGCTAGTGGGTGCGCCGCCAGAACACATATTCGCGGCCCCCGGCATAATGGCGGGCTGTGCTGCTAGGCGGCGCCTCCGACGAAGCACTTCCCGCTGTCGAGGACCGGCAGAACAGAGATTGCCACCTTGCCGTCCCGCACCTGGCCCACGATGCAGTTGTCGTCGACCGGTGCGGCAGCTTCAATGGCGTCGACAGCCAGGCCGGTGGGAGTGATATCGGCCGATACTTCCACCTCGGACTTCTTTAACCCGGCCGTGGCGAGGGCAGCGACCATCTGATCACTCGTGGGCGTCGGTGTCCTCCCCGCCAGGTCTTCGAGCTCAGCGCGGACTTTACGTTCGGACACCTTCACCGCGGGCTCCGGTCTTGCTGGCTCCGTGCCCGCCTCCTGCCCCGACTCCGACGTAGGGGCAGGAGCGGGCGCCGGGTCGCCGGATGCCTCCGGTCCCGGCAACTCCGAGCCCGTCGAACAGGCAGCAAGAGCGAGGCAGACTGCCAACACGCTCGCTAGCCGGCCAAGACGAACGGACGCTGGGAGAGATCGCTGATGGGTCACGCCGACATTGTTTCATGCCGGTGGATGCGTTAACCGGCAGCCCGCACTGGCCCCTCAGACTCCTCCGCAATGTACTCGTCGTCCTGCGGCTCCCCCTCCAGCGGCTCCCCGTCCCCCAGGTCCCAGGAGCGGACAGCCGAAGCCTGCACTTCAGGGCGCAATTCCCCGTCCGCGGCGAAGACGGGCCGGGGAACAGCATCGCCGTCACCTTGGGCACCGGAACCGCGGGAAACGTTGCGCGAGTATTTCGCCGTGCCCCACTTGAGGTCGTGGCCGATCGACTCCGCATCGATTTCCGGTGAGGTGACCTGATGGCCGTCCTCGCGGACCCACTGACGCAGCCTCAGTTTGCCGGTCACGATCACCCGGTCGCCCTTCTTCAGGCTGTGGACAATGTTCTGCGCAAGGTAGCGGTAAGCCTCCACGCGGTACCAGTTGGTTGATTTGTCCACCCATTGATCCTTCTCCAAACGGCGCTCCGAAGAGGCCAGCCTGAAGTTGGCCGTCTGCGTCCCGCCGTTAGTCAGCCCTGCTTCCACTTCGGTTCCGACAACACCGCGGACCGTAATGTACTCGGTCATATCCAGCCCTCTTCCGTTCCTGCCGGCCCTGTTGCCGGCAAGATCAGTCTGTTAGCGGCGGCGGCGGCGGACCAGGCCTCGCCCAACGTCTGTGGACTATTCGCACATCGTCCGCCCTGTGGAGGAAGAGCCGCGCCGCTTTCGGGATCGCGGCCGGATCGGGATAAACTTGCTGACTGGCGGAGCTTCGCCAAGCCTCGGTAGCTCAGCGGATAGAGCAGGAGCCTTCTAATCTCTTGGTCGCAGGTTCGATTCCTGTCCGGGGCGCTCATTGATTCGGCCCATAAGTGAGTCCGCATTTTGCCCGTCGGCACTTCCACCGAGTTGCCTGTACCTAAAGCCCTTTTGAGCTCCTCGGGTATTGTCTACTCGTGCCAACAGACGTACATTTCCCGGTAAGCACCCTCGCCCTTCGCCGCGGCGGACTGGTGAAGGCAGTTCGCGACCGTGCGAACACGCTAAAAACCTACGCTGCATTTGACGGCGTGCACATCGATGTCCTCGGTTTCCAGCCCCGGCTCGAAAGCGACGTCGCTGAGATGAAGGCCGGGGGCCATCTACACCAAGACGTGCAGGTGTGGAGTGTCCTGAATGTCCTCGACCCCAGCCCGTCCCTCGATACGCGCCCCGTCGTCGCGCTCCCGCACCAAGACCAGCTGGTAGCGGTCCAGGACCGCAGCAATACCCAGATCTTCCGGTACTTTCACGATGGCCTGCTGAAACTGTTCGTCCGGGTGGCGGACGACGGCACCCCCATGTACATCGACCACTTCAACGATGAAAGGGTCAAGGTCAAACGGGAGGAGATGGATGGAGCGGGCCGGGTCGTCCGGGTCGTTCACTACCCGACGGTTCAGGACGGGGTCGCCGTGCAGCGCTACATAGGACGGAACGCACGGTGCTTCCTGACGATTTGGCAGGCACCCGGAAGCAAGGACTGGGGCCAGAGCTACTTGTTCGGACGGGAAACAAAGCACTTCCCCAACACCGCCAAGTTGTACACCTATGCGTTTGAACAACTCCTTGCAAGGCATTCCAGCGCTGCGATCACCACCGAGTTTCGCGAGAACCTGCCGATCCTGCCCCGCCATAACCTCGACGAGGTCATCCGCAGGATCAAGCACCCGGATCTTCGCAAGATAGTCACTGTGCACAGCAACCACCTTGAGCGGCCGTATGTTCGGGGAGCAGAGGTCAGCGACAATTGGCGCTCCACTCTGGCTCGGCTCGATGCTTACGATGCCATGGTGCTGCTGACCGAAGCGCAGAGGGCCGACATCGCCGCCCAGTTCGGCCACCCCGACCGGCTGACTGTCATCCCCCAGGTCGCGCCTCCGGCGAGGAAGTCCGAGCTGGCCACCGACCATAACCGGCTCATCCTGGTTGCCCGCACCCATCCCAAGAAGCGCTTGGACGAGGCCATCCGCGTCTTCCGGAAAGTCCTTGACGCGAATCCGGCTGCAACCTTGGAAGTATTCGGTTTCGGCTACAAAGACAGTGAAGAGCAACTGATCCACGACCTGATCCAGGAACTGGGCGTGGCGGAGCAGGTGCGCTTCATGCCCTTCACCAACAATCCGGAAGAGATCTATGGTTCGGCGTGTGCGACCCTGCTCACATCCGCCTCGGAGGGCTTTCCGCTGATCCTGCTCGAAAGCATGTCGTTCGGTGTACCTGTGGCGGCCTACGATTCCAACTACGGGCCGCGGGACGTCATCGTCGACGGGGAAAACGGGTACCTGGCGGATTTCGAGGATAGCGACGGGCTGGCCAGGAAAATCCTGCGGCTGATGCAGGATACGGAACTGCGGTCCAGCATGGGCAAGGCCTGTGTCAGCACGTTGGACCGGTTCGATACGGATCAATTCGCAGCGAATTGGACGGAAGTTCTTTCCGCTCCGTCCCGGAAGGTCCGTGCAGACAATTCAGCGCTGGTCCCCGTACTACGGGCGGAGTGGGACGAAAACACCTTGGTTCTGGCTGCGGGCCATAGGGTGCATCCCGACACCAAGCTGACCATCCGCCGGCGAAATGGCCAGTACGCGGCCCAGGCGGACCTGGTCGACGGACAGTGGCGGCTGAAACTGCCCAAGAGCCACCCCGGGGCGATATTCGACGCCTACATCACTTCTCCGGGCCATCAGGCCGAGAAGCGACTGGTTTTCGGGGATCCGCACATCGTGCACCATCCCGCGTTCAAGGTGTATGCGACGAAGCACGGCTCATTCTCGGTCCGTCACCAGGACAATAAGCGGTCCGCCCAGGGGGCCCATTGGCTTCGCCGTTGGGCGCGCGGGCTGAAGGGCCGATAAGGCCGCACTGCCTGCGTTGCTGTCCGGCCCGGCACTCGGACGGTCCTAGGTACTCCCGAATCAAAGGGGAGGACCTAGGACCGGTCAGCGTCCGATCAGGGCCGAGCCGCTTCCCGTTCCCGGCTCGGGGAAACCGCTAACGTCGGGGCTCGATCCGTCCGAACAGCTCGTCTACGACGCGTTCCGTCGCGTGGCCGTCGTCGTGCGGCGCGAATTTGGCCACGAAGGCCTCCAACCGACGGTCGCGGTCCGCATCCGGCTGGAAAGCCTTCTCCAGTTCGGCGTAGAGGCCGGCCTCGGAGTCGACGACGGGCCCGGGCAGCTCGGCGCTGTAGTCCAGGTAGAATCCGCGCAGCGTGTCCCGGTAGAGCTCCAGGTCGTAGGCGTAGAAAACGACGGGGCGACGGAGGATGGCAAAGTCGAAGAAGACTGACGAATAGTCGGTTATCAGGACGTCGCTGGCCAGGTACAGCTCCTGGATCTCCGGGTATCCGGAAACGTCCTGGACCGATTCCCGTGCACTGTCCGGAATCACGATGTTCCCGCTGACCAGGACGTGCATGCGCAGCAGCAGCACCGCGTCCGAGCCAAACCGTTCGTGGAAGGCCTCCACATCGAACGGCATCTCGAAATGGAACCGTCCCTTGCCATTGCTCTGCGAGTCGCGGAAAGTCGGCGCATAGAGGACAACGCGTTTGCCTTCCGGGATGCCCAGCTTCCGCTTGATTTCGGCACCCCGCTCTTCGGCGGACTCGTCGGCGAGGATGTCATTGCGCGGATAGCCGGTTTCCAGCACCCGGCCGCTGAATTCGAAGGCGCTGCGGAAAGCCGAGGTGGCGTATGGGCTGGGCGACAGCAGGACGCTCCACTGCCGGACGGCCTGGCTGACGCGGTCGAGGTACCCCTCGTCCCGGCCGTGGACCTCGTCGAGGTCGTGCAGCATCCGCTTCAACGGCGTACCGTGCCAGGTCTGGACCATGACGCCGTTCTTGCGGCGGCGGATATAGAACGGGAAATTCTGGTTGTTGACCCAGTACTTTGCGCGGGCAAGGTACCAGTAATACTGGGGCGACAGCCGCTTGACCACCTTCGTGCGATCGTCCTTTACCGGCAGCTTGCCGCGGTAGACCCACACCTTGGTCCGCGGGTCATTCCTGCGGACCAGTTCCTCGTAGATGTAGCGCGGGCTGTCCGCGTACTGCTTGCCGATCCCGCTTTCGAAGACGATCAGCTCCTCGTCCATCGGCAGGCGGAGCGCGGCTGAGTAGAACCGCCGCATCGAGGGGAAATAGAAGCGGCTGCGGCGAAACCGGCCGAAGACCCGTTCGCCGAGTTCGGGGTCGACCAGCTTGCGGATACGTGATTCGGCCGGCTTGGCATGGAGGACCGCTTCGAAGATGCGTGCAGAGTTGTCGCGGTCCTTGAACGTCAGGAACCTGCGGGAGCGCCGGACATACTCCTCCGTCATGACGCACCCCGATTGCAGGGACTGTTCGAGGTCGCCGAGCAAGGTATCCGCGTCGAAAGCGATCTTGCCGGGAAGTTCCGCGTCCAGGTCCAGGTGCGATCCCTTGCGCCCGAGGAACCGCTCCCGGTCGAACTGGAAGTAGTGGACCGGCTTTTCGAGGAAGCTGAAATCGAATCCGACGCTGGAGTAGTCGGTCACCATGACCGCGCTCTCCTTCAGCAGGTGCTGCACGTCGACCTCGCCTTGCGAGATCACGCGCGCGGGAGCATCGGCAAAGTAGTTACGGTACTGCTGCATGTTGGGGTGCAGGCAGAAAACGATCTCTGCATCATGCTCGACCGCCATCCTGCGCAGCCGCTCGTCATGCAGCAGTTCGTTCCACTGCTGGAAGTACTCGGACTCGGTGAACAGTTCCGGGCGCGTCAACCAGTCCCGCCAGGTGGGGATGATCAGGATCTGGTTCTTCTTCACCGCGACATCGCCGGCAAACAAGGCGTCAAACCGCGACAGGCCCGCAACGACGACGTCTTTGGCCGGGTACTCGAAGTCATCGACGATGTACTCCTTTTCCCGGTCGGAGCTGACGATGAACAGATCGGTATCGAAGCCGGCGGACTTCTTGCCGTAGTTCGGCACCATCCATTTGGTGCCCATGACACCGTGCTGCAGGAACACCTTGACGCCGCCGACCGTCCGCCGGAACTGCGGCATTCGCGTCGGATACAGGAAATCCGGGTGGTGGGAACCGATGAACCGCTCGGCCCGCAGGGCGAGGTCGAAATGCTGCTTGGAGCGGAAGGCCACCACGTTCCCCAGCCCATCCAGATTGCGCCTCTCCGGCGACTCCGGATCGATCACGTAGTAGGCGTCGATCTCCGGATGCTCCGTGCGCATGTAGCGGAAGAAGTGCAGGCCGGTGTCCTGGGCCTTGTAGGGCCGCTCCCCGATCAGCCAGACGGGTTTGCTCCCCGGGCGCCGCTGGGGCTGGAGGGGAATCCGCGTCCGGCGACGCAGATGTTCGAAGGCTCCGGCATCCAGCAACTCCACATGGAAGGAGGTCTTCTTGGCCTTGAAGGTGTAGTAAGGGGTCAGCAGCAGGGTCTTCGTGCCGCGGCGCTGCCACCCGGCGTGCGACAGCTTGCGGGTCAGGTACTTGGTCTTGCCCACACGGGTACGGACGGGCTCGGCGCCCGGCTCTTCCTGTACTTCCAGCCAGGCATCGAGGATGGTTTCCCCCGCGAGCTGTTCGTCCGGGTAGGGAGCGAAGTCCAGCTTCGCTTCGAACCCGTACTCGCGCAGGCCGAATCGCGCCACAACGGTGCGCTCGTCCAGCTGGAGCGTTGCCGCCGTCGAATAGCGCGTCCCGGTATCCCGTCCCAGCAAGACGAGTTCGGCCCGGTACGCCGTTCCATGCCGCGTCACGAGCCGTCCGGTGAAGCTCACGATTCCGCCGTCGACCGACAATTTGCGGACATACACCGCGTTGTACGGTTTCAGCGTGCGGTTCAGGGCCAGCGCGAGATAGCCGTTGCGATTGATGTAGAGCTGGGCCCGGTTGGCCCCCGACTCGACCGCCTCGAACCTGCCGGCGTTCGTCGACATGAAGCGTCCGAGCCCGATCATGGCCCGCCATTCGTCGGGGAATTCCGGCCCGTCCGCATCGCGAAGCTGCCGGAATTCCGCGAACTTCAGCGGCTGCCCTGCCTCATCGGAGCGGATATCGCGGGCATAGCGCGGGATATCCGCGGCGGCGGCGGCAACTTCAAGGTAAAGCGCGACGGCGGCGCCCTGGGAGTCCGCGGCGGCCGCCGTGTCGGCGGTAACCGGCGTGTCCGCCCCCGCGCCGGCCTGGCCGGCGCCTTCCCCATCCGCGTCGGCACTGGTCTCCGTGGTCCCTTCCGCGTCCGCTGCGATACCCGATCCGGCGGCACCTGCAGCGCTCTCGGCCTCGTCGATTCCGAACCCGGACGGCAGCTCCTGTGCGAAGCGCGCCAGATCCAGTTCCGCTTGGTAGGTGACCCCCTCCGTAGCCGCCGGATGCCCGGATGCCTTGGCGGCACGGGCAGTGTCGGCCAGCCGGATCCAGCCCGCCTCGCGGTGAAGGGCCCAGACGGCGGCCGGCGCCAAGCCCGGACTCAGGGTGAATTCCACCGTAGCCGCGGTCCCGGACTGGACGACCCTGAGCTCATGGAGTTCGCGCCGTGCGGAATTGGACCTCGGATCGAGCGCCTGCTCGGCCCTAGCCTTGGCCTTCGATATCAATGAGGGCGTGTTCATTCTTCTCCTAGTTCAAACGAACCGGGCACCGGGAAATAGGCTTCCAGGAAGTCGTTCAGCATCGCGTCCTGCCGTTCGGGAGCGACGTCGGCCGGACCGGTCTCGTTAAGGCAAAATACGTCGGCGTCCCGGTTGCGCAGCAGGCGCAGCAGCTTCACCGGCGCCGAGGGCTCCGAGATGTCGCAGAATCGGTAGTCAATGGTCCCGGGAACCGCGGCGCCGATCCCGTAACCGTAGTAGTGGGCCAGCGACGACGGAATGGAAATGTCCTCCGGGCTCCGGAACGGGGACCGGGTGGTCCGGGCATGGTCGTTGGGAAAGTCCTGCTCGATCCGCCGCAGCGTGCTGACACGCTGCGCGTGTGCGGCGTGCTTGAACTTGCGGGACACTGTCCTGCCGAACCGTTCCTCCAGGAGTGCGCGGTTGCGCTTGGCAGCGCTGTCCACCGGAAGGTCGGCCGCCGAGATTCCCCCGGCAGGGATCCGCTGTTCGGAGAGGAAGAACTTCGACAGGCCGTTCCCGTGGAAGAACCGTTCCGGGCCTACCCGGCGCCCGAAGAATACGTCGTCGTTCAGGTAGAGGAAATGCTCGCTCAAGCCCGGAATCCGATGCAGTCTGGCCTCGATCGCGTGCGAGTTGAAGGTCGGCAGCGCCTCTGCCGGGAAGATTTCGCAGTGGTCGACGACGGTGATCCGCGGGTTACCGGTGTCCAGCCAGTGCGGCACCTGGCCTGCCGTCACCAGGAAGATCCGTTTGACCCAGGGGGCGTAGTAGTCGATCGAGCGCAGGGAGTAGCGCAGTTCGTCATGGGAGCGGTAGCGCTCCGGGTTGGCCGCGTGCGGGTTAACGGTACCCGGATGGATCCGCGCCCAGGCGGCCTCCCGCTCCCGTGCCCACCGGGGGTCCTCGCCGTCGACCCAGGTGTAGACGATGTCCACCGGGTCGGTGAACTCGTCCATCCCCGCCAGGGGAAGCGCGTCGCCGGTGGGGCCGATTTGGCAGGCCAGCTCGCTGCCGGACAGGACCAGTCCGTCCGCGCAGCGGTACTCGAAGACTTCCAGCGGCCACTCACCGGGAGCCGCGCTGCGGATGAGCCCGGCGGGTGTCCCGCCCCTCCCGCAGGCGTAGACGGCCCGCGTTTCTGCCAGTTGCCCCAGTTCCCGGGCAATCAAAGGCAGGTCCTCGGCGGCCGCGGCCAGCCGGAGTCCTCCACCCGGAGTTCCGGGCTCCAGCCGGTAAGCGACCCCGGCGGCGTCGGCCGCAGCGGCGGCGAGCGCCGCATTCTCCTGAGCCACGGCGGCCGCCGAAAACCGCCGGACCGTCCTCGCCAGGACGATCCCGTCAGCTGTCCTTAGGGGAACGTAGCCCGGCTCCAGGCTGGCACGGACGCTGCGAGTGCGTGCCTTGTCGAGGCGTCCGGCCACAGCGCGTTGCGCCGCGGTGCGCCCCTCGATCACGTCGAAAGCCGTCTGCAGGACTGGCTGAGGCAGAAGGCGCGCGACCTTGCCCTTCATTCCTGCGATCATAGAATCCTTTCAGCACCGCTGGCGCCCCTCCTGCCCGGAAGAGCCGTTACAGTCTAACAATGCCCCCCTGACCGGGAGTGTGGAGGCTGAACGACGGCGGGCCGGCACGGTTCGTTAGGCTGTAAGGCACCGCTAGCCCTCCCGACAGGAGTTCCCCGTGCCGCGCATCGAGCAGTTCCGACGTGCTCTGAAAGTCCTTTCCGACCATGCCTCCAATCTCCTGCTGGAACGCAGGGTGCGGCAGCAGCTGGCATCGGCCGCCCCTGCTACCGGCCAAGGGTACGACGCCGTGGTCTACTTCGCGGACGACGTCGCCAGCGCGTACCAGGTACGGCAGTGGTTCGGTCCGATGTCCAGGCTCGCTCGGACACACCCCGTGGCAGTGCTATGCCACCGGCCCTCCACGGCCGGCGCGCTCTTGAAGGATGCGCCGCTGCCCGTCCATCTGGCTACGGGCATCGCGCAAGTCGAGGAATTCATCCAGGCCCACGGCGTCAGGGTGGTCTTCTACGTCAACAACAACCAGGCGAACTTCACGGTCCTGCGGCTTACGTCGCCGATCCACATCCACCTGAGCCACGGCGAGAGCGACAAGATCTCCATGGCCTCCAACCAGTTGAAGGCCTACGACCACTGCTTCATCGCCGGCGAGGCATCGCGGCGCAGGATCGAGGCCGCGGTCAGGCATCTGCGGCCCGGGAGCCTGGTCGAGGTCGGCCGGCCGCAACTGGACGACTCCCTGGACGGCACCGGCGGGAGCCAGGGCACCACCGGAGGCGACCGCGTGGGGAAGGCCGGCACGACGCGGCGCGCAACCGTCCTCTACGCCCCCACGTGGGAAGGCGACCGCCCGGCCATGGCTTACGGCTCCCTCGTTTCCCACGGGCCGGCGCTGGTCGAGGCCATCCTGGCCAGCGGCGAGTACCGCCTGATCTTCCGCCCCCATCCCCGGAGCGGAACGCGGCTCCCGGCGCACGGCCAGGCCGTCGAGAGGATCAGCGCCATGATCAAGGCGGCCGCCAAGACGGAGCCCGAGGCGGGACACTACGTAGATGACCGCCCGGACTTCGCCGAATCCATGTCGGAAGCGGACGTCTGCGTCTGCGATATCTCCGCGATGGCGATGGATTGGCTGCCGCGGGGCAAGCCGCTATTGGTCACGATGCCGGCCGACCCCGGGGCCGCCGTCGACCGGAACGGGATTGCCGGCGTCGTGCCCCTTCTGGACACCGGCGACAGCGGCAACATCGTGCAGGTCCTGCACGATCTCGAGGCCGCTCCTGTCAGCCGGGAACAATCGGACCTGGTCCGGCGGATCTTCGGCGACACCTCACCCTTCGCCAGCACGCGGCGCTTTATCAGCGCCTTCGAAAGGGCCTTGGCAGAGGCTGGCCTGTAGAATAGCGGGCTAACGGAGTCGGGGGTCCCAGGAAAGTGCCGACAGGAGGCGTCTAATTTCAGCCGAACAGTCCAAAGCGGGCAGCGGGAAGACAGGTTTCCGCGCCGACATCCAGGGCCTGCGCGCCATCGCCGTGGGCCTGGTGGTCATCTATCATCTGTGGCCCGAACGGCTCACCGGTGGATATGTCGGCGTGGACGTCTTCTTCGTGATTTCGGGGTTCCTGATCACCTCCCATCTGATCAACAAGCCGCCGCGGACAGCCAAGGACCTGGCGCATTTCTACGGCCGACGGATCCGGCGCCTGCTGCCGGCCGCCTTCGTCGTACTGGCGGCCACCGCGGCGGCCGCCCGCCTGGTCGCGCCGCCGACCCTGTGGGAAGGCATCGCCAAAGAAGTCATCGCCTCCGCCCTCTACGTGCAGAACTGGGTCCTCGCCGGCAGTTCGGTTGACTATCTGGCGGCGGAAAACGAGCCGACCCCCACCCAGCATTTCTGGTCCTTGTCAGTCGAGGAACAGTTCTACCTGCTTTGGCCGGTCATCATCCTTGGCGTCTTCAGGGCCGCCGGCCGGGCCCGGCGGAATCCGATGGGCCTGGTGCGGGCCGCCATCGGAACGGTCTTTGCCGCTTCGCTTGCCTTCTCCGTCTACGCCACGGCGGCCGAACCGGGTAGCGCCTACTTCATCACTCCCACGCGAATGTGGGAACTGGCGGCCGGTGGCCTCGTCGCGACGCTGGCTCCGCTGGCGGCCACCCGGATCAACCCCGCGGCCAACGCCGCCCTCTCCTGGATAGGGGCGGGCGCCATCGTCATCGCAGGCCTGACCTATACGGATGCGACGCCGTTCCCGGGCTATGCGGCCGCGCTGCCGGTGCTCGGTACGGCCCTGGTGATCCTGGCGGCATCCGGGCACCGGATGTCGCCGACCACCATGTTCGCGGCCCGTCCGGTCCAGTGGCTGGGCGGTGTGTCGTACTCCGTCTACCTCTGGCATTGGCCCCTGATCGTGCTGCTCCCCTACGCCACCGGCGGGGACCTGGGTTGGGTGGACAAGCTGGCCATCATCGCCGCGACCTTGGTCCTGGCCGCACTCAGCAAGACTTTCGTCGAGGACCGCTTCCGCTTCACGCGGGCGGCCCAGGGACTGATCCCGACCTACCGATTCGCCGCCGCCGGAATGGCAATCCTCGTCGCCGCCGGCGGGCTCCAACTGGCCGAAGTCGGTTTCCGCACGCAGCAGGCGCAGCAGCAGCTGGCCGCGGCGGAAACCAGCAACGATCCGTGTTTAGGCGCTGCCGCAATCGCCAAGGGCTTCGACGAGTGTGTACCAGACCCCGACGCTCCCTTGGTCCCGGATCCCGCCCTGGCCAAGGAGGACCGCGCGGACGCCTACGAGGACCAGTGCTGGTCCAACTCACCATTCACTGACCGTCCCGTGTGCAAATACGGCGACGGCGAGACGCAGGTTGCGCTGGTAGGCAATTCGCACGCGGGCCATTGGCTGCCGGCGCTGCAGATCCTGGCGGAGAAGAACGACTGGACCATCTCGACATACCTGGTGTCACGCTGCAACCCGACGAACGTTCCGCTGAAGTTCGACACCCAGGAGAAGACCGACAACTGCCTCAAGTACGGGGACTGGGTCCTCGACCAGACAACGGGCGGCCAGTACGACCTGGTGATCACCTCCGAGCGGCAGTCGGTACCGGTGCAGGGCGAGTCCTGGAAGACGACCGAAAATCCCGCAGTCGACGGGTACCTGTCGTATCTGGCCGAATGGGACAAGGCCGGCACCAACGTCCTCGTCATCAAGGACCCGCCTTATCCCGGGAACGAAATCAGCTCAATCCCGGATTGCCTGGCCGAGAATGAGGGCGATGCCGGCGCTTGCAGCGGCACCCCGCGGGAGTGGCATTGGATGGACCCCCTGTATACCGCGGCCAGGGACCTGGATTCTCCGCGGATCGAAACAGTGGACCTGGACAGCTACTTCTGCCCCGACGGAACCTGTGAGGGCGCTGTCGGGTCCGTCGTGACGTATTCCGACGGTTCGCATATAACGGCGACCTATGCCAAGACGCTCGCGCCGTACCTGGAGCGTCCGATCGCGGACGCGCTGAAGAGCTAGGGTTTAGCCGCCCGGAGCCGGTTGCCCGTCTCCGGGCGGGCCGCTGCCCCTAAACGAGTTTCAGGCTCAGCGAGCCATGAGCCGTGGCGTACGGTCTCCAGGACGGCCCTGGTCCGGGAAACCCGACGCGGAATGATTTCAGCACGTTGTTCCCCTTCACTTGCAGGAAGATGTCCAGCTCGTTGTTGTCTTCGGGCACATCGCGGGCGATCTGGTCCGCGGTCACCTCTGCCTTGATGCCGAGGAGGCCCGGTCCTCGTGCCTCGACCTCGGCGGGATAGAACGCCGGCGCCCCGCCGGAGCGTCGTCCGATCACCAGGTTCGCCCCTAGAATTTCCTCCGCGGCCGGCCCGGACTGCTGCGCCCAGGTGATATCGCCTGCGATACCCAGGCCGCCCGCCGCGGTGTAAAAGAGTTCCTTGAGCCGGAAGCCCAGATTGGTCAGGGCCAGCCGCTCCAGGCGCTGGGCCCATGCGGTACCGATCGTCCGGGACCACTGCTCCAGGACTGCCTCGTTTGAGAATCTCTCGCTCCGCTCCCAGGCGGCGGCGCCCAGCCGGTGCGCCAGATCGTCGTCGTCGCAGAGCCGAATGACGCGTTCAGCTGCGGCTGCCACGTCCCTTGCAGAAACGAGGAATCCGTTAACGCCATCCTCGATCACGTCGCTGGGGCCGTAGCGGATGTCGTAGGCGACCGGCGGGCAGCCGCGGCCGAGGCTCTCCATCAGGGAGAGCGGCTGGCCTTCGTTGCGGCTGGTCAGCAGCGAAAACCGCGCGGTCTCGAACTGGGCCGCTGCGTTGGGTGTGTGGCCATGCAAGCGGACGGCGTCCTGCAGCCCAAGCACGTCGATCTTGGCCTGCAGCTCGTCACGGAGCGAACCCGTTCCATAAATGTCCAGACGGACCAGCGGCCGCTGCTGATGCACCCGGGCCATGACCTCGATGGCGTGCGGAACGTTTTTCTGGGCCTCAAGCCGGCACACCATGACTCCACGGTTTGGCATCCGCGCCGCAAAATCCGGCAGCTCCTCGCTCCGCGGTTTGGGGTTGGACACCGTAAAGAGATTCGTGGACTTTCCGAAACGGGCCTCGTAGTCCTGGCGCTGCTTCCGAGTCAAAAAGACCAGTCCGTCCCAGGCCAGGCTGTTCTCATGGATCGGTTTCTGGCCTGTGGCCAGCTTGCCGAGGAAAGGATCTCCGCCACCGCCAATGTGGCTGTTGTGGAGCACCATGAGTTTGATGATGTTGGGCTCGTCGATAGGTGCCACGACCGGACCGGCGAAGGAGCTGTCGACGACTAAGGCGGTCGGTTGTCCCCCGGCCAGCTCCGTCATCCAGAAGCGGTAGAAGTCCCCTGCCCGTCGCCACTGCGCCCTTGCAGTGCCGGTTTCGTCGGTCAGCGTCAGGAAACGCCCCTTGCTCGCGCCGTCCTGTGTGTGAGGTGTCTCGTCGCGCAGGAACACGGTTCCGTCGGGTCGATAGAAGTGCCGTGCCGCCACTGTGGTGCCGTCGGGCCGGAGGAATGCCCGCGAGTAAACGTTCCCCTCCGGATCAAGCACCACTTCCGGAAGACCCCGCTCGCCCTCGTCGACGGGGACGGGGACGGGCTTGGGGCCGACGACCTCGCTGGCGGCTGCTGCACGGTAATACTGGAAGACGTTGAGGACCTCGGTGTCGTGGGAGAGCTTTCCCTGGCTGCGGAGCCGCTCGACGGTTGACGCGTAGCTGGGCTTGGTGTCGAAGGTCAGGACGCCGGCCGACCGGCCCGCCTCAGCGAAGGCCCCTGCCCGGTGCAGGCTCATGGTGGTCATTCCTCCGAAGTTCTCTGCAATGCCCCACAGCACCATGAAATACTTCATGTCCGGAAGCCGCGCCTTCCCGGTTTCCTGCACGCCGCTCATGCGTCCTTCCTCTTCAGGCTCAAATTGCCCAACTTGGTCGGGTAAGGTAGCCAGCGCGCCGCCCCCCGGTCCCATGCGACCCGGGTCCGTGTCTCCTGGCCGGAACCGCGGCTGATGAAATATACGTCGGCCAGCGTGTCGCCGGCGATCTCGAGTGCCTTCAGTGGAATCCGGCCGGAAACCTCCAGCTGCCGACCCTTCCCGGCCCATCGAGCCGGGTATTCCGTCTCCGACTGAGTCTTCCTGCCGACAATAAGGAATGCTGCCGCTTCCAAATCGAATTTGGCCGGTTGAGCCGTACCCCTCAAGGTCAGCTCACCCGAGGCGTTGATGCCGGTCTTCGTCAATTCGAATCCTCCAGACGATGCAGCTGGCAAAGGTACTCCCCCATAGGTGAAATAGATGATGTTACGCACGCGCGGTTCGGCACCAACCTTATCGTCACCGTGCACTCCTGTGCCGATCGGACCGCAGGCGTCGCGAATTCAGTAAGATGTCATCTGATGTTTCCCCGACCTGCCGCAAGGAACCACGTCTTGACTGATCTTTTTGCCCTGCCCGGCCGTACGTTGCGTGAAGGAAAGCGCAACCTACGGAAATCCCTCAAACCTGTGGCGAAGGCGGTCCTCCCCACCGTTGCCGGCATTGCCGGCGAAACCATTGCCCCGCGCAAACCTGCCCGCGTACCCGCGGCCAGCGCCCCCGCAGTGTCCGCCGAACGGAAGCCTGAAACGCCGTCAATCATCAATATTGTCGCTGGCGGCGGCTCGCTGGCCCCGACGATCATCGGCGAAGCACGCTCCGCCATTGCCGCCGGGGAGGCACAAACCGTGCTCTCCGCCGGCCACAGCCTGCGTGCATCCGGGTCTCCGGTCAATATCGTGCGGAGTGTGCGGGGCATGGCCCTGCTGGTGATCTCCGGCACGGACCTGGCCTGGCGCGAGTTCCGCGGCATCGACGATGACCGCATCGTCAACCTGTGCCCGGCGGAATACTTCGCCGCGGCGTTCGGCCAGGCGCCTGACGAGGCCGCTGAAACCCTTGAGCGGCTCCTGGCCAACCAAGGGCACGCAGACTGGCCGGCGGCTGCCGTGCTGTCCGTTGCCGGGATGGCTTTCGCGAGGAACCAGCTGGACGCGGCGAGGCTCCTTGCCGCCCACGGACTGGGTAGGCCGGTGCATGCCCTGACGCGTCTCCAGCACCGCGAACTGGAACGTCTGCAGACCTGGTTTCCGGAAGGCTCGCGCCGGAGACCGTTGGAGAAGCCGCAGACTGCGGTGAACTTTGGCCTGCTCAGCTACCAGCAGCCCGATGCGTGGTCGCGGAACGTCGGTGACTACATCCAGACCCTGTCCTCCATCGGGCACCTGGTCCGGCACAGCAACCTCGAGTTCGTAGGCGATCCGGACCTCGTGCAGTTCCTGGAGGGCGCCCGTTCCCGCGTCAAGGACGAGCGCCGGCTGGATACCGCGGAGGCGACTGTGGGCGTAGTCGAGACGTTCCGGGACGCCAGCACGCTGCAGGACATACCCGAGAACACCTGGGCCTTCGCCTTCGGGTGGTACATGCACCACACCTTCGGCCAGACGTTCAACTTCCCGTTCCACCCCAACATCCGGCCAATCTTTGTCTCGTTCCACGTCAACAAGCCGGACATGCTGACACCCGAAGCGATTGACTACCTGAAGAAGTACAGCCCGGTCGGTTGCCGGGACTGGCAGACCGTGGCGCTGCTGCGCGCAGCGGGTGTTCCTGCCTTCTTCTCGGGCTGCATGACGACGACGGTGGACACCGTCTTCCGCCGCGACGGCGGCGACGACCGCACGGCAACGGCGTTCGTGGATGCTCCCAAGACCGGTGAAGGAGACGTCCTGCTGCAAACGCAGCGAAGCATGCGCGAGATGTCGTTCACCGACAAGCTTGGCACCGCCGTCGAATGGGTGGGCAATTACCACGAGCGCTACCGGTACATTTCGACCTCCCGGCTGCATTGTTTCCTTCCAGCCCGGTCTGTCGGCTGCGAAGTCGAATTCCTTCCTAAGAACCCGTCCGATGTCCGCTTCGCCGGGCTCATCGGTACTACCCCGCAGGATTTCGACAGGATCCGGCAGGGCATCCTGGACAAGCTCGCCGCAATCGTTCCCCTGATCGCGGGCGGTGCCTCCGAGGACGTCGTGTACGCAGAGTGGGCGGAGGTTTGTGCGCCCGCGATGGCTGAAGCCGATCGCTTCCTGGCCATGAAGCCTGCGGCCGAGCCGACCGTTGAAGACATCAGCCTCATGGCCCGGAGCGCCGCCTCCCCGGTCGCTTCGGGCGGCGGGGCTGTCGACGTCGTCATCGATCTGCGGCCCGGAGGGGCCGGGCACCTGCAGCGACTGGTCAACTCCATCGCAACCGCAACCACGGCCGAAGTCAGGCTCTGGGTACCGGATCACGACATCCCGGAGGACGTGAAAAGCGGCCTACGACTGCCCTCACCCTCGCTCAGCGTGCATTGGCTATCCGGGGCGGAACTCAGCGGCGGGTTCGGCTCGGTGTCCGCACAGCAGCGACGGAACGTGCTGCTGGCCCTGGTCCCGGAGATCCTGGCCGGCAGTAGGCGCGCCGTCTACATCAACGACGCCGTGATGCTGCGGTCCGACATCGCGGACCTGCTGCGGGCGGAGCTCGACGGTCAGGTCGTCGCGGCACGCGATGAGCACCGCAAGGGCTATCAGAGCGGCTTCCGGCTGCTCCGGTCCATTTCCATCCGGCACCGCGCAGACCACGCGAAGGCGATGGAAATGGTGGCAGTGACCCATGCCCTGCACCCGTTCGATTTCCGTGTGTTCGACGCATCGGTCCTGGTCATGGACCTGGAAGCCGCGCGTTCTTCCGGCGTCGCCCGGAGCGTCGTCAGCCTCCTGGTGAACTACAAGATGGACTTCGGAGAGGCGCTGAACGCCGTCCTGGGAGCCGCACGGACCCCGCTGGATCCGAGGTGGAATTACTCGCCGCTGCTTGGCGACGGAGATGATGCCAGGCTCGTCAACTGGCGGGACGGACGGAAACCGTGGAGCTCGGCCTACGCCCCGTTCGCCGAAGAGTGGCGCCGCCTATGACGGCCAGGTTTCAGCCCGAGAGCGCGACGCCCGCCCCGGCCCGCGTCCGCCAGACGTGGATCGACCAGGCCCGCTGGGCCGCGATCGTCCTGGTTGTGGCCGGGCACGCGGTGGGCTTGCTGCGCGGGAGCAGCGGCCTGGCCCTGGTGGTGTCGAACTACGTCTACATCTTCCACATTCCGGTCTTCGTGATGCTCGCCGGCTGGGGTGCCCGCCGCGCCCAGGCCGATGGGACAGGGCTGACCAAGATCTTCTGGCAGCTCCTCGTGCCGTACATCCTGTTCCAGCTGATCGCCTTCGGCTTCGGCTACTTCTTCGAGGATGACAAGCCCAGCTGGTCCTTCACCTCCCAGACCTTCGGTCTGTGGTTCCTGGTGGCATTGGCCGGCTGGCGCCTGATCGTGCCGTGGTTCCGGGGACTGCGCTTTGCCGTTCCGATCGCGGTCCTGCTGGCCGTGGCAGCGGGCCTTAGCTCGAACATCGACGGATTCCTGTCACTGTCCCGCATCCTGTATTTCCTGCCGATGTTCCTGCTGGGCCCCTGGCTGGTGGACCGGATTTCCCAGTGGCGCGGGGATGTCCGGTTCCGCGTCGGTGGCGTCGCCGTACTGGCAGGGGGCGCCTTGCTGACCCTGCTGCTGGGTGGAAACTTCAACCGCGAGCCCTTCCTAGGGAACGTCGGCTACGAAGCAATGGAAATGTCGGCGCTCGAGGGGACCGGCTGGCGCCTGCTCGCGCTGACCTCCGGCACCCTCATGGCGGCAGCGTTCATGCTGGCCCTCCCGGGCCGTCCCAACGCCCCCTCTCGGCTGGGATCGTCCGTTGCCGAAGCCGGCCGCCACACCATGTACCCGTACCTGCTGCATCTCCCGCTGTTGACCGTGGTGGGTTCCACCGCCCTGGTCGAGGCGGGTCAGCCGACGCTGCGCACGGTGGCCTTTATCGCCGGCTCGCTCGCATTCTGCATCGTGGCCAGCTGGAAGCCGGTCAGGATGATGACGGCGGTCGTCGTGGAGCCGCGGACGCTGTTCCCGCCGGCGCCCGGGAAGGTCAGCTAAGTTCCTTGACGATCTGGCTGATGCTGTCCAGAGTCCGCTTGAGTTCCTCTACGTGCCGCTCGTCGAACGCGCTGAGCACACGCTTCATTTCCGTCGTGGAGATGCCGGAGGTACGGGGCAGGTAGACCACCTCGACGCTGTCGCCCAGATCGTCGAACTTCCCTTTCCAATCCTCGCCGATCCCGAAGACATCCACGCCGTACTTGGCGATGTCTTCGCGCTTTTGTTCCCACCGGTCTTCCGGGATGGCTTCATCGACGTAGCGGATCGACCGCACGATCTCGATCCGCTGGTCGAAGGGGACAACGGGCTTCTTGCCCTTGAGTGCGTTGAACTCGTCCGTGGATACTCCGACAATCAGCCGGTCCCCCAGGGAGCTCAGCCGCTTCAGGATGTTCAGGTGTCCGATGTGGAACAGGTCGAATGTTCCGTAAGTGAGGACCGTCTTGCCCACGTGCTACCACAGACCTTTTCTTCAGCTGGAATTTACCTCTTGTTCAGTCTAGGGCAGTTCAGCCATAGGCCCGCGCAGGACAGGCGAGGCGCGCTTAGACCACGGGCCAGCGGCCGGCGGCGCCCATTCTGAAGATGGTCGACCACCTGAGTTTGCGCCTGGCTTCTCCTGGGGCCCAGGGGTCCTGGGTCCAGCCCGAGCGCCAGCCGGCGAACCAGGGCTTGAGCTGCTGCGGCTGCCGGCGCGAACGCGCGAGCTGGAGGAGCGTCCAGGAGCCGACGTAGGCCCAGCTGAACGGCCAGTGCAGGTTGCGGCGGGCCAGCCAGACGCGGTTGCGGGCGTTGAGGCGGAAGAATTCCTCGTGCCGCCGCGGGTCGATCACCGGGTGCCCGGCCCGCAGCCCGCCGGCATACCAGGTCCGGAAGCCCGTGTCCCAGACTCGCCACGCGAATTCGATGCCCTCGTGCGCGTACCAGAAGCTCGACGGCCAGCCGCCCGTCTTCTCGAAGACATCGCGGCGCATGGCGATGGCCATTTCGACCACCGAGAAGACGTTGCTCGAGTCGCGGTTGTCGCCCTTGCGCAGCCGGGGAATCCAGCGCTGCGGCGCGTTCGGGTCCGCCGGGTCCTCGATCCGGGGCTGGATCATGCCGATGTCGGGCTGCTCGCGGAACAGTCGTGCACACGAGGCAAGGAAGTCTTCCTCCGGCAGCCACGCGTCGTCGTCCAGGAAGAACAGGAACTCGCCGGAGACCACAGGCACACCGGCGTTGCGGCCGGCGGGGATGCCGAGGTTCTCCTCGAGATGCAGTGCCTTGAAGCCGTCCGGGAGGCCCTCGGGCCGCCAGCCGTTGCCGACAACGACGACGTCGAGGTCGACGTCGCGCTGCGCCTGTAGCGACCGGAACCCCCGCTGCAGGTCCTCCGGGCGCGTTCCCTGCGTGAGGATAACGACGCCGAACGTCGCCTTCGTCCGCGAGGCGCCTTCCGCCGTCGTGCTTTCCGCTGTGTCAGCCATGATGCAGCCGCCTCACTTCCGCAGCCTGGGCGAGGCCATAATGGCCACGAAGTGGCCGAGGTTTACGAACAGGGCACCGGGCACGAGGACGTACAGGAGCCACTGCTCGCCGAGTTCGGCCTGGCCCGCCACGAGCGAAACGATCGAGGCGGCGAGGATCAGCAGGCTCATTTCGACGGAATGCAGGACGCGGTGGAACGGCAGGAACCGGGCCAGCCGGCGCAGCCTGCCCACGAACGAGTCGGACGGAACCGCCTTGGCCTCCGCCGTGTCCGGCAGCTTTTCCAGTCCCGCCAGGGCACGCGATGCGTGGACCATCTCGTTCTGCGCCTTATTGAGCACGATCAGCAGCGCCAGCACGGCGCCGAGGAACAGATGCAGGTATGCGGACGCCTGATCCGCGTCGAGCAGGCCGAGGTCGAGGACGATCCGCAGGGCCAGCGCCAGGGGAATCAGCCCCTCGGTGGTGTAGTGGCCGATCTTGTCGAGGAAGATCCCCTTCGGGCTCTGGGTCCCGCGCCACCGCGCCACCTCGCCGTCGCTGCAGTCGAAGTAGAGCTGCAGCTGGGAAAAGAAGACCGCCAGCAGCGGGCCCCAGATGCCGGGGATCAGCAGGGCGGCCGAGATCGCCCAGCCGGAGAGGATCATCAGGCCGGTGACACCGTTGGCGGAAATGCCCGTGCGGACGAGGACGCTGGTCAGGTAGATCGAGATGTGCCGCAGGTACAGCTCCGCGGTCCAGTGCTCGGCGTTCTTGCGGCTGCGCACCTCCGGAGGCTGCGCCACTTCGCGCAGCTGCTCCAGCGTGGGGCGGGCCGGACGGCTCGGGCCGGTCATGATTTCCTCCTGCTCGTGTCCACCGTGCCGTGCGCGCCGAAGACCCTGCCCCGCAGGTAGCCCAGACCCCAGCTGACGTGGATCCCGGGCAGGACGGCCAGCAACCGCAGCCGCTCGGACAGGGTGAGGTCCGCCTTGATGGTCACGGCGGCATAGACGATTCCAAGCGCGTACAGCACGGGAACCAGGCCCGCCAGCAGGAGCAGCACGGCCAGCCAGGCAGGCCAGGCCGCGGCGGCACCGGCGGCCAGCAGGACGTCCGCGGCCAGTCCTGCGGCCAGCGCGATGACGAGCAGCGGCGGCAGGAAGTGGCGGACGGACTTGCCTTCCTTGTGGCGCCGCGCCAGCTCGGCGCGCCAGATCCCGGCGGCATAGAACTGCCGGACCATCTTGGTCCAGGTGGAGCGCGGCCAGTACGTGACCTTCAGCTCCGGGTCGAACCACACGGCGTAGCCCGCCTGCCGGAGCCTGAGGCACATGTCCCAGTCCTGGCCGCGCCAGAGGGTCTCCTCGAAATGGCCGACCGCGTCGAGGGCCTCGCGCCGGAAAATGCCCAGGTAGGCGGATTCCGCCGGGCCCTCCGGCGCGCCGCTGTGGTAGGCCGCGCCGCCAAGGCCCAGCGGCGAGACGTACGCCGTGGCGACGGCCCGCTGGAAGGGCGTCCTGCCCTGGGCGTCCATCAGACCGCCCACGTCCGCCGCCCCGGTGCGCAGCAGGGTGGCCACCCCCCGCTCGGTGTAGCCGGGCTCCAGTTCGGTGTGCGCGTCGACGCGGACCACCACGGGATACTGCGAGGCTCGGATGGCCAGGTTCAGCCCGGCCGGCGTGCGTCCAGTGGGGTTGTCGACCGTGTGCAGCCGAGGCTCCTCCGCCGCCATCCGCGCGACCACGTCGTTGGTGGCATCGGTGGACGGCCCGAGGGCGAGCACGATCTCCTTCTCGCCGGCGTAGTCCTGGTCGAGGATGCTGCGCACGGCGGCTTCAATGTGCTCGGCCTCATTGAGGATCGGCATGACGTAGGAGACGCCGGGGTGCTGGATGATGCGCGACAGGGTGGGTGAGTCGGGCACTACTTCTTGGTTTCCTTGTACGCGTCGACGACTTCCTTCGGATCGCCGTCCATCATGAGTTCGCCCTTGTTGATCCAGATCACCCGGCTGCAGGTGTCGAGGACGGACTTCATGGAGTGCGAGACGAGGAAGACGGTGCCCGCGTTCTCGCGGATCTCCCGGATCCTGGCTTCGCTGCGCTGGCGGAACCGCTGGTCACCTACGGCCAGGGCTTCGTCCACGATGAGGATCTCGTGCTGCTTGGAGGCGGCGATGGCGAACTTCAGCCGCGCCTGCATCCCTGACGAGTAGGTGCGCATCGGAAGGTCGATGAAGTCCTCGAGCTCGGCGAACTCGACGATGTCGTCCCGCAGCTGGCCGATCTCCTGCTTGGAGAACCCGAGGGCAAGCCCGCCCAGCTGGATGTTCTTCTCCCCCGACAGCTCGGGGATCAGGGCCGCGCCCACGCCGAGCAGGTTGGGCCGGGACGAGGCGTAGACGGCGCCGTCGCTCGGCGGCGTCAGCCCTACCAGCGCACGCATCAGCGTGGACTTGCCGGAGCCGTTGGAGCCGATGACGCCGATCGATTCGTTTTCGTAGGCCGTGAAGGAGACGCCCTTCAGCGCGTGCACCGTCCTGATGCCGCGGCCCGCACGCTTGAGCAGCGCGCGGCCTGTGCCCTTGACCGGGCGTCCGCCCGCGTGCACCTGGTATTTCACGTGCAGGCTGTCGACGACGACGACCGGCTTCCGCCCGTCCGCTGCGGTTTCCTTGAGCACTTCTTCTCCGGTTTTAGTCGACTCGGCCATAGCGCTCCTCGGCTGCCCAGAAGAACAGGACCCCGGCGACGAAGACCCCGAGGGCCCACACCGAGAAATACAGCCAGTAGATCGGATTAAACTCGCCACCCGGCATCAGCAGCCCGCGGGCGATCGACAGCACTTCGTGCAGCGGGTGGAAATCGAAGAGGGCCACCGCCCAAGGGTAGGGCGCCAGGATGCGGTCAATGGCGAAGAGCACGCCCGAGGTGTAGAAGAGGATCCTCGTGACGAGCGGCAGCAGCTGCGTCAGGTCGCGGATATGCACGGTCAGCCGCGCACCGATGAGGGCCACGCCAAGGTTGAACACCGTGAAGATCGCCACCAGCGGGATCATCAGCAGCCATTCCGCCCGGATCGGTGCGCCGAGGATGAGAATGTAGACCACCATGACGCCGAGCATCGGTACCAGGGTCATCAGCTGCTGGATGACGGTGGACAGCGGCAGGGTGATCCTTGGGAAGGCCAGGGACTGCACCAGCGCCCCGTTGCCGGTGATCGACTTGGCGCCGTTGTTCATCGAGGTCGAAAAGTACTCGAACAGGAACACCCCGATCACCACGTACATCGGGAAGTTCTCCGGACGGCTCGCTCCCTGCAGGACGCCGAAGATCAGGCCGTACATCAGGGCATTGAGCGTGGGCTTGATGAAGATCCACAGCATGCCCAGCCGGTTGCGCTGGTTCGCTGCTTCGATCTTGTACCTGGCCATGGCGATGGCGAAGTCGCGGCGGCTCCAGGCATCGGCTAGATAGCGGTGCAGCGACGGCCGGGCACCGACTCGGTGGAGTCGATTCCGTTTCGCATAGTCGACAAGGCTCATGCCAGGTGTGTTTCCTTACAGCAATCGGTTTGTAACGTACTGAGTTTAGAGGATCAGCCGGGCAGCTCGGTCGGCGTCTCAGTCCGGAAGTAGATGCGCAGCTGGAGGCTGTGCTGCCCGGCCGCGTCCTGCGAGTAGGTCGCCTTACCCACAATTCCCTTGAGCTCCCCGGTGCCGGACCCGGGGATGATGTGGCCGTCGCTGACTGCCACTTCCCCCTCCGCGAGGCCCCAGTGCTGGATGATCATGGAGCCGGACCTGCCGTCGACGGTACCCGTGAACACCTCCGAGCCCACGTAGCCGGCCCCCCGGCCATTGCCTGCCATCAGCAGTTCCGCGCGGCTGGTTCCTGTGATCAAACCGTCAAAAAGCTTGGTCACCCGGACCCTGCTCAGTTCCGAATTCGAGCCCTCCACCTCGTAGGGCTCGGGGTCCCACTCGGTGACGTCGAAATCGGCGGCGATTACTTCTTCGGGTTCGGTCGTCATTGCTTCAGTATCTCCACTCTCTGCTGCCGTTGCCGGCGGGGCGGCCGCCTGGCGGCCAGCCCTATCGCGGCTCAGAACAGCCTGTCGTCGGCCGCGTCCCTGTATTCCTTCCGGAACAGCTTGCGCGTCCTGGGGTCGAAAAAGATCAGGTAGACCGCGAAAGCAACGGCCACGAACGCAGCCAGCAGCCGCGCCGCGTTCAGGTCGATCGCGATGTACGGGAAGATGTCCAGCTGGTCCGCTATGGCATAGACCATCAGGAAAGATGTGACGGAGTACACGGTCCGCACCTGCCAGTCATTGCGGATGCCTGTCGCCGCGAACAGCGGAAGCAGCCAAACCACGTACCAGGCCTGGATGATGGGCGCCAGCAACACCACCGCCGCCATGGCCACCGCCAGGCGGCGCACAATCAGTTCGTGCCGGCCGCGGAACATCATCCACAGTACGACGGCGATGGACAGTGCCGTGCCCATCTTGTGTACCAGCCAGGTCACCGTCTCCCCGTCCAGGGAGAAGGCATCGAACATGCCGCCCAGGGCCGCGCCGAGGAGGCCGATCGGGGCGTACCAGATCCAGATGCTTCCGGGGGTGCTCAAGGCGGAGACCCAGCCGAACCCGAACCCGTTGATGACGCCGAGGACGCCAAGGAGTCCCAGCGACAGGGCCGCGGTCACGGCCCAGTAGAAGAACTTGCGCGGCCAGCTGGCGCCCTTGCCGGCCCAGAGGAGCCCGAGGAACGGCAGGAAGATCAGCGTGATCGGCTTGATGCCGACGGACAGCGTGACGAGCAGGATGCCCCGCAGCGGCTTCCCCACCGCGGCCAGGTACAGGCCGCCGAGGGCCAGCCCCAGCATCAGGGCGTCATTGTGCACGCTGGCAATGAAGGTGGTCAGGAAGAGCGGATTGGCACAGGCCAGCCAGAGCGCGCGGTTCGGGTTGATGCCATGCAGTTCCGCCAGCTTCGGCCCGTAGTAGACGCACATGGCGGCCCCGGCCAGGGCAATGATGCGGAACAGGATGATGGAGAACTCGGGATGGCCGCCGGTCAGCCAGACAACGAACTCCTCCATCCACAGGAAGACCGGCCCGTAGGGCGTGGGGCTCTGCGCCCAAAGGTCGTCGGCCCCGGTCTGCAGGTAATTGGAGAGCTGGTCGTACCCGTCCACGTAAGGGTTCAGGTTGTTGACCATCACCTTGCCCTGGGCGATGTAGGCATACACGTCCCGGCTGAACAGCGGGATGCTGAACGCCAGCGGGATCCCCCAGGCGATGATCGCGGTGTAGGTCGCCCTGCGGGACTCCTTGCCCCACACCGTGAAGCGCTGGCCGAGGCGCAGCCAGGAACGGACCAGAAGCATGCCGCCGAGTGCCAGCAGGACCACGGAGAGGACGACGCCGGCCGGCTCCACGCGTAGCCAGATCAGCAGCGGCCAGCGGCGCAGTTCCGAAATCGAGGCCAGCCAGCCGACCCCGAGGGAGCCGAAGAACATCAGGAAGGAGCCTATGGTGCCTTCGATGATGCTTCGCGCCGACTGCCCGCCCCCTTCGCGCTCCTTGGCGGAGCCGGTCGCTTCAGCAGCGGGCATCCTCGCTGTCATGGTCTCGCCATATCCAATCCATCCGGGCGGTCAGGTCAGTCGCGGCACACTGCTGGGCCGGTTGCCACGCCGCGCGGCGGCATTCCCCGGGAACGGCGGGCAAGGAGGCGGCCGCGGGCTGGTGCCGCGGGGGTGCCTAACAGCGAATTCTAGCATTCGGACCCGTCACCACACCGGCAAGGCCCGCCGCGAGGGCCGCCCGAACCGTCTGGCCAGGGGGCCGACGCGGTACATTGGAGCGGTGCCTATCTCTAATGAACATATTGTCTGGATAGATTGCGAAATGACCGGGCTCGACCTCGACAAGGACGCCCTGATCGAAGTAGCCGTCCTCGTCACCGACTCGGAACTCAACGTCCTCGGCGAAGGCGTCGACGTCATCGTCAAGCCGACCGAGGAGGCGTTGGCGCAGATGGGCGATTTCGTCCGCCAGATGCACACCACGTCGAAACTGCTGGACGAGCTCCCGTCGGGCGTTTCAATGAGCGAGGCGGAAGACCGCGTGATGGAGTACATCACCAAATGGGTCCCCGAACCGCGCAAGGCCCAGCTCGCCGGCAACTCCGTAGGCACCGACCGCAACTTCCTCGCCCGTGACATGCCGCGCGTCATCGAGCACCTGCACTACCGCATCATCGATGTCTCCACGATCAAGGAGCTCTCCCGCCGCTGGTTCACGCGGGCCTACTTCCAGGCTCCTGCCAAGAGCGGCGGACACCGGGCGTTGGGCGACATCAAGGATTCGATCAACGAACTGCGCTACTACCGGCAGGCCGTCTTCGTCCCCTCCCCCGGCCCCGACTCGGCGGCAGCCAAGCAGATCGCCTCGTCCGTCTCCGCCTCCGCCGTGGAATAGCGCCGATGTTAGGTGGGACACATTTAGCCGGATTCGGGCCGAAACCGCCCGAATTGGCCGAAACCACCCCGCCGGGCATGTAGACTAATCTGCGTTGCCTTTTGTGGTTGAAGACCGGCAGGAACCGCTAGAGTGGAGTCTGCCGGGAGGAACAAAGAGGCATATGGTGGGTATAGCTCAGCTGGCAGAGCGCCTGGTTGTGGTCCAGGAGGTCGCGGGTTCAATCCCCGTTACTCACCCCATTTAGGGTTGGCGTCCACGCCGACTCAGCAAGAGCCGCATGGAACATCTCCAGGCGGCTCTTCGCTTTTTCCGGCCGTGCCACATGAGGAGAAGCATGACGATCCGTCCCGTCACCATCACCGGGGAGCCGGTCCTGCACCGCCGCGCAGCCCTCGTGGAGGACTTCAACGACGAACTGCGCGAACTCGTCCGGGACATGTACGAGACGATGGACGAGGCCCACGGTGTTGGGCTCGCCGCACCGCAGATCGGCGTCGGCCTCCGCCTCTACACCTACCAGTACGCGAACGACGACGGCGTTCCGGAACGCGGCGTCGTCGTCAACCCTTCGGTCACGCTCGGCAAGGTGTCCGGCGCCGAGCCGGATCCGGACGACGAAGTCGAAGGCTGCCTGTCGGTGCCCGGGCTGTCCTATCCGCTCAAGCGTGCGGAGTGGGTACGCGTCCGCGGCTTCGACGAGCACGGGAACCCGCTGGACTTCGAGGCCACCGGATGGTTCGCACGGGTCATGCAGCACGAATACGACCATCTGGACGGCAAGCTCTATATCGACCGCCTCGACGGCCGCTGGGGCAAACGGGCACGCAAACACATCAAGAATGCCGGCTGGGGCATCCCCGGGCAGACGTGGATGCCCGGCGTGGATCCGGATCCGTTCGGCCACTGAGATTCGTGCCGGCCGGGTCCGGCCGCCGTCAGTAGTCCGTGAAGCCGGAGCGGTGCTCCTTCTCGCACCGCAGGTAATCCTCGGTGGCGATGTCCTTGAGCCTGGTGAGCTCGTCCACGCGCTTCTGCTGGACTTCGCCCCGGGCAAACGCAGCCTTGGCGTCCTCCAGCAGGCGGACGGCTTCCTTGTGGTTGGCCTGGGCCTTTTCCCAACGCGTCAGCTCTGTCTCACTCATGGGGACATTCTAGGAACACGTCTGCGGCAAAAGCCATAGCCGCAGACGAAAGTGCCGGCCGCGCCGCAGTGGGCGCGGCCGGCACTGTCAGCCGGACCAGTTGCGGTCAGGTCAGCCGATCGCCTCGGCGAGCGGCTCGTTGGCGACGACGGGGAACTGCTGCGGGTGGACGCCCGCAATTTCCTCGAGGACGCGGATGACCTGGCAGCTGTAGCCGAACTCGTTGTCGTACCAGACGTAGAGCACGGCGTTCTTGCCGTTGGCGATGGTCGCCAGCCCGTCCACAATGCCGGCGCGGCGCGACCCGACGAAGTCCGTGGAGACGACCTCCGGCGAAGCGATGTAGTCGATCTGCTTGTGCAGGTCGGAGTCCAGCGACACCGCGCGCAGGTAGCTGTTGAGCTCGTCCTTGGTTGCTTCCTGCTCCAGGTTGAGGTTCAGGATGGCCATGGACACGTCCGGGGTGGGAACGCGGATGGCGTTGCCGGTCAGCTTGCCCTCCAGCTCGGGCAGCGCCTTAGCCACGGCCTTGGCGGCACCGGTCTCGGTCAGCACCATGTTCAGCGCTGCCGAACGGCCGCGGCGGGAACCCTTGTGGAAGTTGTCGATCAGGTTCTGGTCATTGGTGTACGAGTGCACGGTCTCGACGTGGCCGTGGATGATGCCGTACTTGTCGTTGAGCGCCTTGAGCACCGGGGTGATCGCGTTGGTCGTGCAGGATGCGGCCGAGACGATCTTGTCCTCGGCGGTGATGTCCTTGTGGTTCACGCCGTGGACGATGTTCTTCAGGTTGCCCTTGCCCGGGGCCGTGAGCACAACGCGTGACACGCCGGGGCACTGCAGGTGCTGGGACAGCCCGGCCTCATCGCGCCACTTGCCCGTGTTGTCGACGACGATGGCGTCCTCGATGCCGTACTGGGTGTAGTCCACCGTCGACGGATCGTTGGAGTAGATGAACTGGATCAGGGTGCCGTTGGCGAGGATGGTGTTGGCTTCCTCGTCCACCGAGATGGTGCCCTCGAACGGTCCGTGGACCGAGTCGCGGCGCAGCAGGCTGGCGCGCTTGACCAGGTCGTTCTCGCTGCCCTTGCGGACCACCACGGCGCGCAGCCGCAGGCCGTGACCGCCGCCGGAGTGCCCGACCAGGATCCGGGCGAGCAGGCGGCCGATGCGGCCGAAGCCGTACAGCACGACGTCGGTGCTGGTGCGGGTGTCTTCGCCGCGCTTGCCCACGATCCCGGAGAGTTCCCCGCGCAGGAACTCCTTGAGGTCGCGGCCTGCGCCTTCGTCCTTGAACTTGCCCAGCAGGCGAGCCAGGTCAACCGAGCCTGCGCCAAGCTCGAGTTCGGTCAGAGCCTGCAGCACGGGGAAGGTTTCTTCCAGCGGCAGCTCCACCTCGTCGATCTGCCGGGCGAAGCGGTGGGCCTTCAGGATGCCCACGACGGACTGGTTGATCAGGCTGCGGCCATGGATCGACGTGACCACATTGTTTTCGCGGTACAAACGGCCAATCAGCGGAATCATCGTTTCAGCGAGCGCTTCGCGGTTGATCCACGTATCCAGGGCCGCTTCAGACTTCTGGTTCACAGAGTTACCTTCCTACATCAGCCGGGGTCTTCCTCGATCCCGGTTGTACCCGCCGCGAATTCCGCGGCGAAACCCCGCAGCGAAGTCGAATCCACTTCGCGCAGAACACACAGTCGCCTCGGCTGGCTCAGTGCTGTTTGGGTGTTGCCCAATTCCATTTTAGGGAATCCGGTCACACCCACGAATCGGTTACGTGTGAAGTCACTCACAGCGGCCGCACAAAGTGGGACAGGTTGGCCTGTGAGCCGGGTTCTGTCACCTGCACCGGTTCCCCCGTGCAGGGTAGCGATCATCCATCTAGGAGCACCGTTGCCGGTGCCCTCAAGCGGCCTACCCGGGCACTCGGGCGGGCGGCCCTCGAACGTGCCCTGTCTGGCCTTGCTCCGGGTGGGGTTTACCTAGCTGCCCCGGTCACCCGGGACACTGGTGGTCTCTTACACCGCCGTTTCACCCTTACCAGGCGCCGCGGAAGCGGCCCTGGCGGTCTGTTTTCTGTGGCACTTGCCTGCGGGTTTCCCCGAGTGGGCGTTACCCACCACCCTGCCCTGCGGAGCCCGGACTTTCCTCGGCAGCTGCCCGTGGGCAGCCAACGCGATCGCCCGGCCAACCTGTCCTTCTCCCACAATACAGCCGGCCGCGTCCCGGCCCGTCATCAGTGCAGGGCCGGACCCGTGGTCGCATTGCAGGTCTGTAAGCTCTTATGGTGCTGATTCTGCTCCCGCCCTCCGAAGGAAAGACGGCCGCTGCGACGGGCCATCCGTTCGAACTCGCCGAGTTGAGCTTTGCCGAACTGAACGGTCCGCGCCAGGAAGTGCTTGCCGCCCTGGCCAGCGCGAGTTCCCATCCGGAAGCCCTGGCGCTCCTGGGCGTGGGCGCCTCGCTGGCCGAAGAAGTGGAGCGCAACAGGCGCCTGGAGGCCGAACCGTCGGCGCCGGCGCACACGGTCTACTCGGGGGTCCTGTACGACGCCCTCGGCTACGCCAGCATGACCGCCGCGCAGAAACGCAAGGCGGACGCCGCCGTCGTCGTTATCTCCGCGCTCTGGGGTGCGATTGGCTTCGCCGACCGCATTCCGGCCTACCGGCTGTCGATGTCCGTGGGGCTCCCGGAGACCGGCAAGCTCGCCAGCTACTGGAAGAAGCACCTGCCTGCCGCCCTGGACGACCGCGCCGACGGGCAGCTGGTCGTCGACTGCCGCTCGAGCAGCTATGCCGCCGCGTGGGCGCCTCCGGCGGAGAGCACGGTGGCGGTCAACGTCTTCCAGGAGCGCGCCGGCAAGCGCACCGTCGTCTCCCACTTCGCCAAGCACACCCGCGGAGAACTCGCCCGGCACCTTTTGACCCGGCGCGGCAAGGCTCCGGCGACCCCCGCGGCGCTGCTCAAGGCCGCGACGGAGAAATGGAGGGCCGAGCTCACCCCCGGCACGGGACGGAAGCCGCACGCCCTGAGCATCATCTTGGAGGGCTGAACGGATGGCCAGGGAACAAACCGAGCACACGCTGGTCCACGAGGGCGTCACGGTCCACTGCAAGAGCCGCCCCGCCAAACTCGACCGGCGGCATCTGGTGGTCATGTTTGCCGGGATCCGGCCGATCGACAGCTACGAGTTCGATGGCCGCGGTTCGCGGGACAGCCAGGCGAACTGGCTGTGGCTGAAGGATGATTTCGGCGGCCAGTACTCCTACTACCTCTGCAACGGCCTGGACTTCTCCGTCGAGCGGGCGGTGATTGCCGCCATCGACCAGGAACTGGATCGGCTGGGGCTCGGCCACGAAGACTGCACGCTGGTGGGCTTTTCGAAGGGCGGGTTCGCCGCGCTCTACTACGGCATCAAATACGACTTCCCGAACATCGTGGCCAGCGCTCCCCAGATCTACATCGGCAGCCACACCGCCAAGCACCGGCCGGTCATCCACCGCCACCTGACCCGCACCGGCAGCGGTGAAGAGCTGCAACTGCTCGACAGCCTGCTGCCCGACGCGGTGGCCAAGGACGCCCGACGCGACCGGAATATCTATGTGTTCAGCTCGGTGCAGGACCAGTTCCACGCGGAGCAGGTGGAGCCGGCGCTGCCCTTGCTGCGGCGATACTCCAACTTCAATTACATCGAGACGGATTCCGACCTCGTCAACGAGCATTCGGACATCACCCGCTACAACATGCCGCTGCTGCTGTCCGTGCTGTACGCGCTGGGCGAGAATGTCGTTCCCCGGTACGGCGAAGTCAGCAACGGCTTCCGGCAGGATCCGGAGGCAGCAGCGGCCGGCCTGCGAAAGCAGCGGAGCTCCTCGGCGGCCGTCGTGGAACTCCGGGCCGGCAAGCTGGCCGGCCCGAAGTTCTTCCCGCAGGGAGTGGCATTCCTGCGCGGCCACGCCGCGGACCGGCCTGGAGCCCTCGGGACGTCCCTGGTCCTCGAAGGCGACGCGGGGCGGTACGAATTCCCGCTGGTCCAGGTCCAGGACCGCGGTATCTACCAGACGCACTACGAAGACTTTTTCTGCGACTACCGCTTCGGCAAGTTCCGGGCGCCCGACGACGGACTGGATCTCGCCGGCTTGCCCCGCGGTGATTACAAGGCCTCGCTGGCCCTCTCGGCGGAATCAGCCGAGCGGACCGCCGCCTGTGTCTCCACCGCACGGACGACCGCGGAAAGCAATGACGGCGGGGACCTCGTCACCTTCGCAGCCGACAGCAAAGGCAGCGTGCTCCGCAAGCGCCCGATCCTCGGGGATGCGCCGCACCAGGCCGTCTTCGAGATCAAGAGCCAATGGGCGCGCGGGGACCGGGTCCATTTCGACGGCACCTTCGCGGTCCGGGGCACGCCGATGGCCGGCTGGGAATCCGGCCGCTACTATCTCGTGCTGGCCTCAGATGCGCACGTCCGGTCCCTGCCGCTGGCCGGGGCCCGGGTCACCGATCCCGCCGACTATTTCGGCGACGGCGCGAAGAGCCACACGCATGCCCGTTTCGCCACGCAGCGGTTCGCCGGAGTGTCCCTGGCAGGCCTGGAGCCCGGCCTCTACGAGGCCCACGTCTCGCTCAGCGCCGGCGGGGCCATCCACACGGTCGCCACGGGCCGGCGGGTCAGGCTTCAGGAAGCACCGGACGGCAGCCTCGCGGCTTCCCTGCTCGGTCCCCGTCCGGCCGTTTCCAACCGTGTCCGCGCCCGGCGGCTCATCCGCGCGGTGAAGCGCAGGGCGGACCGGATGCGGGGAAAAGCGCCAAGCGGGCGTGACGCCTGACTAGCTCCAGTCGGCCGAACGGACGAGGATGCAGCCCGAATCCGGGCAGAACACGATCTCATCCGCCGCTGCGCCGCGGATCTCGTTCAGGTCGCCCGGGCTCAGCTGCATGCCGGAACCTTCGGACTTGCCGTGGAACAGCCGCGCGGCCCCGATCCCGCGATGGGCGCGGGTCTTGTCGTAGACGGCGAGCAGCGGCGCGTCGAAAGTAGCAGCCAGCTCCGCACGGGCGGCCTCGACATCCTTGCGTTCCGCGGCGATGCCGGCCAGCTCGTCATCGCGGGTCTTTTCCAGCGCCACGAGTTCCTGCGCGAGGGCATCGTTCTCCTGCTGGTGTTCGGCCTGGCGGACCCGTACCGCCTCCAGACGCTCCATGACCTCCAGCTCGACATCCTCGAGGTCCGAACGGCGCTTGTTCAGCGAGACCAGCTCGTTCTGCAGCGCGGACAGGTCCTTCGGCGACCCGGCTCCGCTGTCCAGACGCTGCTGGTCACGGTCGATTCGGGCCTGCACCACTTCGACGTCGGTCTCGGCCCGTTTGAGCTGCATGGCCGTGTCGCTGGCTTCGGTGTTGATGGCCACGAGCCCGGAGTCCGCGGCGGCGAGCTTTTCCTTCAGCGCCGCGATGTCCGCGTTGGCCGAAACCGCGGCGGCGCGCCGGTCCAGCTGGGTCAACTTGCTGTCCAGCGCCTGAAGGTCAAGCAGCCTCAGCTGCTCGGATGCTGGTGCCTTCGCCATGGATTTCCTTCCGAATGCGAACCGTGCCCTCTCGGCCGGCATTGTCCTAGCCTATCGCCTCGCCCCACCGGCTCAGCCGGGCGTGAGGATGAAGTCCCAAGGGTCGGTGTTGATTCCGCTGACGTTGACCTCGACGTCGTACCCCTGGTCGCGCAGCACGTTGTCCAGCGCCTCTGCCGCCGGCGTCAGCCACAGCCATTCGCTGCCGAAGTGCGAGACGTCGATCAGGTACGGCCGCCCCTCCACGGCTCCCTCGCGCGCCTCCGAGGCCGGGTGGTGGCGCAGGTCCGCCGTGACGTATACGTCCGCCTGCGCGGCGCGGACGGCGTCGAAGAGGGAATCCCCGGCGCCTCCGCAGACGGCGACCGTGCGGACCACCCCGTTGCGGTCCCCTGCTACCTTCACTCCCCCGGCAACCGCCGGGAGCATACCGAAAACGACGGCGGCGAAGTCGCCCAGCGTCGTCGCTTCCGACAGCTCCCCGACCCTGCCGATGCCTTCTTCCGGCAGCCCCTTCTCCGCCGGCACCAGCGGCTTGACGCCCTGGAGCCCCATTGCGTCCGCCAGCACGTCCGAAACGCCTCCGACGGCGCTGTCGCCGTTCGTGTGCACCGTCACCAGCGCGCAGCCACCTTCGATCAGCCGGTGCACCGCCTCCCCCTTGAAGTGCGAGGCCGCCACGGAATTCACCGGCTTGAGCAGCAGCGGATGGTGCGTGACCAGCAGGTCCGCCTGCCAGGCCAGCGCCTCATCGATGACTTCCGCCGTCGGATCGACGGCGAAGAGGACCCGCTTTACCTCGGCCGCAGTCCGGCCGACCACTGGCCCCACTGCATCCCACGGCTCGGAGAGCGACTGGGGCCACAGCTCTTCGATTGCGAGCAGCACGTCCCCCAGCACGGGCGTCCCGCCCGGCTGTTCTTCGGCGGCCGGCTGCCGGGCGTCCGCGTCGTTCTGCGCTTGATCGTCGTCGTTCATGATCCTTTTCTACCCCAAACGGCTGCGCCCCCGCGCTATCATTTCGGGCCGGATGCCGCTTCGGGAATCTTCGGCGACACCATGACATTGTTAAAGCCATGAAGACTTTTGTGCTCGGCGGAGGCTGCTTCTGGTGCCTGGACGCGATTTACCAGAAGACGAAAGGAGTCACGGAGGTGGTTTCCGGGTACACCGGCGGCCACACCAAGGACCCGTTCTATGAAGCGGTCTGTTCGGGGACGACGGGCCACGCGGAAGTCGTCGCCGTCACCTTCGACGAAGAGGTGGTGCCCGAGGACGTCATCCTGGGGCTGTTCTTTACGGCCCACGACCCGACCACGCTAAACCGCCAGGGATACGACGTCGGCACGCAGTACCGCTCGTCCATGTTCTACCGCGACGAACAACAGAAGGATCTCTTCGAGGCAGCCATTGCCCGCGCGCAGGAGGACTGGCGGGACCCGATCGTCACCGAGGTGGCACAGCTCGGCCCCTTCCACCGCGCCGAGGAATACCACCAGGACTTTTACGCCAAGCACCCGGAGCAGGGCTACTGCCAGGTGATCATTAACCCCAAGCTGGCCAAGGCCCGGAAATATTACGCCCAATGGCTCGCGGCTTAACGGCCGCGGGCGGCGCTGGCTAGGCTGGCTTCAACTGTGCCTTGGTGGCCTGCAGGCCTCTGCCGAGGCACGTCACTGCACTAAGCCCACTGGGCGGGAAGAGGCACCTTTCATGGCAAGGATTTACGACGACGTCACCCAGATTGTCGGAGGCACGCCGCTGGTCAGGCTCAACCGACTGGCCGAAGGCCTCCCCGGCAACGTGGCGGTCAAGCTTGAGTTCTACAACCCCGCTAACAGCGTCAAGGACCGCATCGGTGTCGCCATCGTCGACGCAGCGGAGAAGGCCGGAGCGCTGCACCCCGGCGGCACGATCGTCGAAGGCACCTCCGGCAACACCGGCATCGCGCTGGCCATGGTGGGCGCCGCCCGCGGCTACAAGGTCATCCTGACCATGCCGGAAACCATGTCCACCGAGCGCCGTGTGATGCTTCGCGCCTTCGGTGCGGAAATCGTCCTGACGCCGGGTTCGGAAGGCATGCGCGGCGCGCTGGAGAAGGCCAAGGAAATCGTCGCCACCACGGAAAACTCGATCTGGGCGCAGCAGTTCGCGAACCAGGCCAACGTCGCCATCCACCGCCGCACCACGGGCGAGGAGATCTGGGCAGACACCGAGGGCGCCGTCGATATCTTCGTGGCGGGGATCGGCACCGGCGGCACGATCACCGGCGCCGGCGGGCTGCTGAAGGAGCGCAAGCCCGGCCTCAAGGTCGTCGCCGTGGAGCCGCAGGACTCCGCGATCCTGACCGGCGGGACCCCGGGACCGCACAAGATCCAGGGCCTCGGCGCGAACTTCGTTCCCGAAATCCTGGACACCGAGGTGTACGACGAGGTGCTGGACGCTCCGACCGATGCTTCGGTCCGCACGGCCCGCGAACTTGGCATCAAGGAGGGCATCCTCGGCGGCATCTCGGCCGGCGCCGCCGTCTGGGCCGCCCTGGAGGTCGCGAAGCGCGAAGAGAACGCGGGTAAGCTGATTGTGGCCGTGGTCCCGGACTTCGGAGAGCGCTACATCTCCACGATCCTGTACGACGACATCCGCGGCTGATCATCCGTAACGGCAACGCCGGCGGTCGCACCGCCGAAGAGGAAGTGGCAATGGGATTCACAGCTCGCCTGCGGGAAGACCTCGAGGCTGCGAGGTCGCACGACCCGGCGGCCCGCGGGCAGGTCGAAAACGTCCTGGCCTACTCGGGTCTGCACGCGATCTGGATCCACCGGCTCACCCACCGGATGTGGGCGAATCCCTCGCTGCGGTTCCCCGCCCGCCTGCTCTCGCAGTTCGCGCGGTTCCTCACCGGCATCGAGATCCATCCCGGCGCCGTGATCGGGCGGCGGTTCTTCATTGACCACGGCATGGGCGTCGTGATCGGCGAAACGGCTGAAATCGGCGAGGACGTCATGATCTACCACGGCGTGACCCTCGGCGGCCGGTCCTTGGCCAAGGTGAAGCGGCACCCGACCATCGGCGACCGCGTGGTCATCGGTGCCGGTGCCAAGGTACTCGGACCCGTGGTCATCGGGGCCGACAGCGCCATCGGCGCGAACGCCGTCGTAGTCAAGGACGCCCCGCCCGAGTCGATCATCACCGGCATCCCGGCAACTTTCCGGCATCGCGACCCGCAGAAGGAAACGAAGCCCGCCGTGGATCCGGCCGAGTACATCGACCCCGCGATGTGGATCTGAGAGCCGCAGCATGAGGCCCCGTGCCGCCCCTAAACCAAGGCGGCACGGGGCCTTCGCTTTGGCTCCCTCCGCCCCCGTCAGCAGTCCTACGGACGTCCGGGCCGGGACTGACGTCTGCGCCCGCGCTCACTTTGGTCCGGCGCGCAGACATTCCAAACCGGCTTGGACGGATCTCCGCGGTCTGGGCCCCAAAGGACGTTCCACCGCCCGGTGGATAACCCAAGCCAAGACCAGGCACAGCACAATCGCGATGAGGAGCGTTGGACGCTGCGGCAGCCACGGTTGCATGACGGAGATGAACCACCAGCCCCAGTACTCGTGGATCACGTACAGCGGATAGGTCAACGACCCGGCCAGGGCAAGCCACTTCCAGGTGACTCCCCGGAGCGGAGTGAGCGTTGTAGCGGCAACCAGGGCAAAGCAGCACGCTACCGCAATCCAGCAGTAGATGTCCGGGAAATCGTGGCCTGACATCTCTACCGCCGAATGCCGTTACCGCGGACGTCTCCGGAAAACCTCACTGACGGGCTGGCCCCAGGCTACGTTCTTCCGGGACGTGAAGTGATAGAGCAGCACACCTACCTATGGCCGCGGCCAGGCGGAGGCCGTCCAGGAGATAGAACCTTGTCCCCGCCTTCGAGCCCGTGGCACCGCCGGGGCCCTGTTGCTCTTTGGCGTCCGGCAGCGACGGGGCGCCGGTCTTGGGATCGGCGATGTCCGTGGTGCTCATTGCTGCCTTATCCAGTCTCCGTGGTAGCCAAACTCTGTGCGTTCCGGGCGCGGCGGAGCCGGGGCCGCCCGTCAAGGGCGGCCCCGGTCACGACATACTTTGTCCTAGTGAGTATCTACCGCGGATACTTCGGACTTGTCCCCGCTCCAGAGCGTGTGGAAGGTGCCCTCGGTATCGATCCGGCGGTAGGTGTGCGCCCCGAACAGGTCGCGCAGGCCCTGCGTCAGTGCCGCAGGCAGCCGCTTGCGGCGAAGGCCGTCATAGTAGGCCAGGGAGCTGGAGAAGACCGGCACCGGGATCCCCAGCTGAACCGCCGTGGCGACAACGCGCCGCCAGGCAGGAACGGCATCTGCGATCGCGGCGGCGAAGGCCGGGGCGAACAGCAGGTTCGCGGGCTTGTCCTCGTCCGCGTAGGCCTTCATGATGTCGTCCAGCAGCTCAGCGCGGATAATGCAGCCGGCCCGCCACAGGGAGGCGATCTCATCCAGCTTCAAATCCCAGCCGTACTCCGTGGCGGCGGCGGTCAGCATGTCTGTCCCCTGCGCATAGCTGACCAGCTTGGAGGCGAACAAGGCCTGCCGGACGTCGTCGACGAAGCCCTCCGGCACCTCAACCCGGTCCTCGTGGCCGGCGAGGATGTCCTGCGCCAGTTCACGTTGGTCGCGCTGCGAGGACAGCCCGCGGGCGAACACGGACTCGGCGATCCCGGAGACCGGGGAGCCCAGTTCCAGCGCCGACACTACGGTCCAGCGCCCGGTGCCCTTCTGGCCCGCGGAGTCCACAACGACGTCGATAAACGGTTTCCCGGTCTTCGCATCCTGGTGGGCCAGTACCTCGGCGGTGATTTCGATCAGGAACGAGGACAGCGGTCCCTTGTTCCACTCGGTAAAGACCTCCGCCTGCCGGGCCGGCTCCAGCCCGGCAGCCGAGCGCAGCAGGTCCGAGGCCTCGCCGATGACCTGCATGTCCGCATACTCAATGCCGTTGTGGACCATCTTGACGAAGTGCCCGGCACCGTCGGTACCCACCCACCGGCAGCACGGATCGCCGTCGTACTTGGCGGCAATCTTCTCCAGCATCGGTCCGAGGGAATCGTAGGACTCGCGCGAACCGCCGGGCATGATGGACGGCCCCAGCAGGGCGCCCTCCTCGCCGCCGGAGACGCCGATGCCGACGAAGTGCAGGCCCTTCTCCGCCAGGGCCGCCTCCCGCCGCCGGGTGTCCTCGTAATGGGAGTTGCCGGCGTCGATGACGATGTCGCCCTCGTCCAGCAGCGGGACCAGCTGGTCGATCACCGAATCCACCGGGCCGCCGGCCTTGACCATGATCAGCACGCGTCGGGGCTTTTCGAGCGCCTCCACCAGCTCGGCCAGGGTCTCGGTGCGGATGAAGTCGCCCTCATCGCCGTAGTTCTCCAGCAGTGTGTCCGTCTTGGCTGCCGAACGGTTGTGCAGCGCCACGGTGTAGCCGTTGCGGGCGAAGTTGCGGGCCAGGTTGGCGCCCATGACGGCCAGGCCGGTCACGCCGATGTGTGCACTCATTAAGTCTCCATTGCTGCTGTGCGGTCCGGCAGCGGTTGCGCCGGACAGTGGGATTCCTGCGTCCAGCCTAATGGGACCCCCGGCACGAGGGAAAAGCGGTTGCACTATATTGGCCGCATTGTGCGCGGGCCGCGGTGGTCCTGCTAGAGGTCGTGGACGATCTCGGCTACGTCTTCCACGAGGGAGACGCCGTCGTCCATGGCGGCGCTGCCGGCCGAGAGCACGGCGATGCTGTATTCATCGGAGCCCTCGCTGACATGGCCTATGCTGTTGACGCTCCACAGACCGTCCTCGTCCTGCAGCCATCCGTTCTTGACAGCGACGGCGGCGTCGCGGGTTCCCGCGGGAACGCCCCAGTACTGCGATCCCTCCACCGAATTCATCAGCTCGACCAGATAACCGCGCTGGTCTTCGTCGAGCCAGTCCGCGCCCTTGGTGACCGCCTCGACGACCTTCAGCTGGTCGTCGGCTGTGGTCAGCGAGCCGCCCCAGCCGGGTCCGGACTCGGTGCTGGACATTCCGAGCAGCTGGTAGGTCTCGCCCAGCCCGACGTTTCCGCCGATCCTCGCGTACAGCTCGTTCGTGGCGTCATTGTCGCTCTTCGTGATCATCTGCCTCGAGAGCTCGATTTCCTCGGCCGAGAGCCCCCGGCCCTGTTCGGTGGCCTGGCGGATCAGCGACAGCACGATGGAGACCTTCACCACGCTGGCCTCCATATAGCGCCGCCCGGGCTCGTAGGTCCAGGTCTGGCCGGTGGCGTCATCACGGACCGCCACGGAGAACGTCTGGCCGGACGCCTCGGCCTGCTCAGCCATGGCCACGCGGAATCTTTCCTCCCGAGTGCCGGACCCATCAGCAACTTTCGCCTCGGCCGCCGGAGGGCCGGCCGCCACTTGCTCCGCCACGACGTCCTGGGCGGCGTGGGCGGTCGAGGAGAGGATGGAACGGCCATCGTCGCCGGCCAACCCCACGGACGACGCCGTGAGCGTGGCGGCCGTCGCCGCGGCCAGGGTTCCGGCTATGGGCCGGGTAATGCGTTTGGGCATATCAACCTAAGGTCGGAAATCTTCCTCTTCCTTGGTATCAAGCCGGGGCGTCCCTTGGCCAACCGGGAGGCAGGGCATGCGGCCGGGACGGGCGGCCGCTGCACCCTGAACCACCGCACTTAAACGCAAACAGGACCCCGTCTCCGAGGTCCTGGCGGGTGGGTCCTACCGGGATCGAACCGATGACATCCACGGTGTAAACGTGGCGCTCTACCAGCTGAGCTAAAGACCCGCTGCGATGTTTTGTACAGTGCCGCAATGCGTTATCCGCCGCAACATCACAAGGAAATACCTTACCTGATAACCGGACCAGCTTGCCAATCGGACGCGCCCGAAGCGGCCTCGGCCGGCTCCGGAAGTCCGGCGGACAGCGCCTGCAGCGATTCCGAGGTTCCGGCCTCGACCTTGACCGTGGCCAGGGCGTCCCCGCGCGTCCGGCCGCGGTTGATGATTACGACCGGCTTGTCCTGTTTGGCGGCGTGCCGCACGAAGCGCAGGCCGCTCATCACGGTCAGCGACGACCCGGCCACCAGCAGCGCCGCCGCCGCGTCCACCAGCGCGTACGCCGCCGCCACCCGGTCCTTGGGAACGTTCTCGCCGAAGTACACGAAGTCGGGCTTGAGCATCCCGCCGCAGACGTCGCAGGCGGCAATCACAAAGCCCTCGGTATCGGAGACATCCGCGTCGGCGTCGGGAGCGACATCCCCGGCATCGGACCGGGCGGCCATCCAGCCCGCGTTCAGTTCCTCGAGCCGGAGAGCCAAAGCTGCACGATCCACCGTGGTCCGGCAATCGAGGCAGACCACCCGGTCGAAGCGGCCGTGCAGGTCGATGACCTTCCGGCTTCCCGCGGCCTGGTGCAGCCGGTCGACATTCTGCGTGATCAAGCCGGTCAGCACGCCCCGCTGTTCCAGCTCTGCGAGGGCGAAATGCCCGCCGTTGGGCTCCGCCCGCCGCATGTGCCGCCAGCCGGCGTGATTCCGGGCCCAGTACCTTCGGCGCAGCGCCTCGTCGGAGACGAACTGCTGGTAGGTCATGGGATTGCGCGGCACCGACCCCGGTCCGCGGTAGTCGGGGATGCCGGAGTCCGTGCTGAGCCCCGCCCCCGTCAGGACGGCCAGCGGCCGCCCCGAGAGCAGCTCTAGCACCTCACGCAATTGGCCGCGGTCCATGCGCCGGCCCGCTCAGAGTTCCTTGAGGATGCGGTGGTATTCCTGGATGTCGCGCGCCTGGGTGCGCGGGTTCCTGATGATGTGCCGAAGGATCCCCTCGGCGTCGATGATGAAGGTACCCCTGGTGGCCATGCCGGATTCGTCGTCGAACACGCCGTATGTCCTGGCGACGCCGCCGTGCGGCCAGAAGTCGGCCAGCAGGTCGAAGTCGTAGTTCTCCTTCTCCGCGAAGGCGCGGAGCGCGAACTTGTGGTCGACCGATATGCCCAGGACGCGGGCATTTTCGCTCTTGAACGACTCGAGATCATCGCGCAGTTCGCACAATTCACCGGTGCAGATACCCGAGAACGCGAACGGGTAGAAGACCAGGACGATCTTTTCGCCGCGCAGGGCCGACAGCCTGACGGGCTCCCCGAACTGGTTGGAAAGCTCGAAGTCCGGTGCAGTCTGGCCAACCGTGAGTTCCGCCACGGCGCTACCCCTTGTTCCGCTTGCTGACCAGCCGCGCCGCGGCCCAGTCATCGGAGACACCCGCGGAGGATGTGGCGTGCAGGCCGGCGGTAGGAGCGGCCTCCTGGATTTCCGACGGCGGTACGTAACCGTCGCGCCCCGACTTAGGCGTGAGGACCCATACCTGGCCTCCGGCGTCGAGCGTGGTCTGGGCATCCATCAGCGCGTCGACGAGGTCGCCGTCCCCATCACGCCACCAAATGATGACGGAGTCGACGGCCTCCTGGTCGTCTTCCGTCAGCAACTCGGAGCCGGTGAGTTCCTCAATGTCGTCGCGCAGATCGAAATCCACGTCGTCGTCGTAGCCGAACTCCTGTATCAGGTCCCCTTCTTTGAAACCCAATCTGCCCGCCACATTGTCAACCGCGGCGGTCTCGGCCTCGCTCACTGTGCTCCTCCTCGTTGCAATTCGCTGCGCCCGGTACGGACGCTGTTATGGATATTACAAGCCAACACCCTATTTGTGGTTGCTTCAAGCCGCATGACGGGCAGCAGTCCAAACCGACGGCGGTCCCGCACCTGCGTGAAGGCCGTCACGTACTGCATAGTGGTCAGGCAAACGGTTAGAGTTGCACCAGTTGTACCGTCGGCGGAACCGGCCGCAGGGAACAGCAGCCGACGCCTCCGGCGAAGAGGCCGAACCCCGCCGTACCATCGGCCGGGACGCTTAATCAGAAAAGGCGCAGACACAATCTGCACATCAGAGAGGTTGGACGTGAGCGCAGGAGAAGACACCTCGCACATCCTGAGCGGCCTGACAAGCCAGCTGCCGGACCGTGATCCCGAAGAGACCGCCGAATGGGTGGAGTCTCTGGACCAGCTGATCCAGTCCCAAGGCACTGAGCGCGCCCAGTTCATCATGCGTTCGCTGCTGCAGCGGGCCGGCGCGCAAAGCGTCGGCGTACCCATGGTGACGACCACGGATTATGTGAACACCATTCCCGTGGACCAGGAGCCTGCCTTCCCCGGCGACGAGGAAATCGAGCGGCGCTACCGCGCATGGATGCGCTGGAACGCCGCCATGCTGGTGCACCGGGCCCAGCGTCCGGAAATCGGCGTCGGCGGCCATATCTCCACCTATGCCGGCGCCGCGACGCTCTACGAAGTCGGCTACAACCACTTCTTCCGCGGCAAGGACCACCCGGGCGGCGGAGACCAGATCTTCTTCCAGGGCCACGCCTCTCCCGGCATGTACGCGCGTGCCTTCATGGAAGGCCGCTTGACCGAGGAAGACCTGGACGGCTTCCGCCAGGAGAAGTCCCGCGAGGGCCATGCACTGCCGTCCTACCCGCACCCGCGGAACATGCCGCACTTCTGGGAATTCCCGACCGTCTCGATGGGCATCGGACCGGCCAACGCCATCTACCAGGCGCAGGTCAACCGCTACCTGCACAACCGCGGCATCAAGGACACGTCGGACCAGCACGTCTGGGCCTTCCTCGGTGACGGCGAGATGGATGAGCCGGACTCGCGCGGCTTCCTGCAGCTGGCAGCGAACGAAAAGCTCGACAACCTCACCTTCGTGATCAACTGCAACCTGCAGCGGCTCGACGGACCGGTCCGGGGCAACGGGAAGATCATCCAGGAACTCGAGGCCTTCTTCCGCGGCGCCGGCTGGAATGTCATCAAGGTCGTCTGGGGCCGCGAGTGGGACAGCCTGCTGGGCAAGGACAACGACGGCGCCCTCGTGGACATCATGAACTCCACGCTGGACGGGGACTACCAGACCTACAAGGCCGAATCCGGCGGGTTCGTGCGCGAGCACTTCTTCGGTAAGACCCCGCAGACCAAGGACATGGTCGCGGACATGACCGACGAGCAGATCTGGAACCTCAAGCGCGGCGGCCACGACTACCACAAGGTCTACGCCGCCTATAAGGCCGCCACCGAGTTCAAGGGCAAGCCGACGGTCATCCTGGCCCAGACGGTCAAGGGCTACGGCCTCGGAACCCACTTCGAGGGCCGCAACGCCACCCACCAGATGAAGAAGCTGACCCTCGATGATCTGAAGGGGTTCCGCGACCACCTGCGCATTCCGATCAGCGACGAGGCCCTCGAGGCCGACCCGTACCGCCCGCCGTACTACCACCCGGGACAGGACTCCCCCGAGGTCAAGTACATGATGGAGCGGCGTGCCGCCCTCGGCGGCGCCGTACCGGAACGGCGCACCAAGCACACCCAGCTGCACCTGCCCGAGGACAAGGCCTACGAAGTCGCCAAGCGCGGCTCGGGCAAGCAGCAGGCGGCGACGACGATGGCGTTCGTCCGGCTGCTGAAGGACCTCATGCGGGACAAGGAATTCGGCAACCGCGTGGTGCCGATCATCCCGGACGAAGCCCGGACCTTCGGCATGGACTCGTTCTTCCCCACGGCCAAGATCTACAACCCCAAGGGCCAGAACTACCTGTCGGTGGACCGCGACCTGGTGCTCGCGTACAAGGAATCGCCGCAGGGCCAGATCCTGCACACCGGCATCAACGAGGCCGGCTCGACCTCCGCCCTCACGGCCGCGGGCACGTCCTACGCCACCCACGGCGAGCCGCTGATCCCGATCTACATCTTCTACTCGATGTTCGGCTTCCAGCGCTCGGGCGACTTCTTCTGGGCCGCCGCTGACCAGATGGCCCGTGGATTCGTCATCGGCGCGACCGCCGGCCGGACCACGCTGACGGGCGAAGGCCTGCAGCACGCGGACGGCCACTCGCCGCTGCTGGCCTCGACCAACCCGGCCGTCGTCACCTACGACCCGGCCTACGGTTACGAAATCGGGCACATCATGAAGTCCGGCCTGGAGCGGATGTACGGCGGGAACCACCCGGATCCCAACGTCATGTACTACCTGACCGTCTACAACGAGCCGATCGTGCAGCCGGCCGAGCCCGAAGAACTGGACGTCGAGGGCCTGGTCAAGGGCATCTACCTGCTGGCGCCGGCCAAGATCGACGGTCCCCGCACCCAGCTGCTGGCCTCCGGCGTTTCCGTTCCGTGGGCCCTCGAGGCCCAGCAGATCCTGGCCGAGGACTGGAACGTCTCCGCCGATGTCTGGTCCGTCACCAGCTGGAACGAACTGCGCCGCGAGGCGGTGGCCGCCGAGGAGGAAGCGTTCCTCAACCCGGGCCAGGAGGCGCGCAAGCCCTTCGTCGCCCAGCAGCTTGAGGGCGCCACCGGCCCGATCGTGGCCGTCACCGACTACATGAAGTCGGTGCCGGACCAGATCCGCCAGTTCCTCCCCAACGAATTCGCGACGCTCGGCGCCGACGGGTTCGGCTTCTCCGATACCCGCGCGGCGGCACGGCGCTTCTTCAAGATCGATAGCCATTCGATCGTGGTGCGGGCGCTGCAGATGCTGGCCCGCCGCGGCGAGGTGGACCAGAACGCACCGCGTGAAGCCTTTGAGCGCTACAAGCTCACCGACGTCAACGCGGGAACCACAGGAAACGCCGGCGGCGAGTCCTGACCTCGCGGCCGGCTTAGCCCGGACGGCAAGACTGCGGCGGACGCCCCTGGCGGGTGTCCGCCGCAGTCTTTTTCCGGCACGGCGCAGCCACCCTCGGCCGGTGTTTTAGTAGGAAACACACAAAGCCCCTGAATGGAGCCGGGCCCGGCAACTGCGTATGCTCGATGCATGCCCCGCCCTCGGACCGATTCCTCCGCTGCACCTTCCGGTGCGCGGCCGGCGGCGTCCCGCAGCACCAAAAGTGCGCCGGACAAGGCCGCCCCGACCAACGCCGCCACCCTGGACAGGCTGCGCTCCCGGATCGGGGCACTGTCCACCACCACCCTGAAGCGGCTCGAAAACGACCTGCCCTGGTACCGCAGCCTGCGCCCGGATGAGAGGGCAGCCCTCGGCCTCGTGGCGCAGAAGGGCATCGCCTCCTTCGTCACCTGGTACGAACGGCCGGCCTCCCCCGCCTGGGTCATGAACGACGTCTTCGGCACCGCGCCGACCGAACTGACCCGCTCCATCAGCCTGCAACGGGCCCTGCAGCTCATCCGGGTGGTCGTCGAGGCCGTCGAGGACCAGGTGCCGGATCTCGCGGGCGGGAACGATGAGGCGGGCCTTCGCGAGGCCGTGCTGCGATATTCGCGCGAGGTTGCCTTCGCCGCGGCCGATGTGTACGCCCGCGCGGCGGAAACCCGGGGCGCCTGGGACACGCGGCTGGAAGCCCTGGTCGTGGACGCCATCCTGCGCGGCGAATCCTCCGACGCCCTGCGTTCGCGCATCGCCGCCGTCGGCTGGAAGTCCTCCGGCCGGATCACGGTCATGGTAGGCAGCTCGCCGGGCGAGCCCAGCCCCACATTCGTGGCCGAAGTGCGCCGCGCCGGGTCGCGCTTCGCCGACGACACGCTCGTCGGCATCCAGGGTGACCGCCTGATCCTCGTCCTCGGCGGGATCTCCGACCAGGGCCCTGCCTTCCTGAGGCTGAGCGAGCTCTTCGGCCCCGGCCCCGTTGTCTACGGCCCGGAGTCGGGCTCGCTGGTGGACGCCAGCCTCTCCGCCCAGGCCGCGTTTGCCGGCCTTACCGCCGCACGGGCCTGGCCCGCCGCGCCGCGGCCCGTGGCCGCCAACGATCTGTGGCCCGAACGGGTGATGTCCGGAGACGAGGCCGCCCGCCGCGACCTGTACAAGCACATCTACGTTCCGCTGCTCAACGCGGGCAACGGCCTGGTCGAAACCCTCTCCAGCTACCTGGCCCTCGGACATTCGCTGGAAGCCACGGCCCGGGAACTCTTCGTCCACGCCAATACCGTGCGTTACCGGCTCCGGCGGGTCAGCGACGTCACGGGCTGGGACCCGCTGCTGCCGCGCGAAGCCTTCGTCCTGCAGACGGCCCTCGTGGTCGGCCGGCTGGTCGGTTCGCGCGCCACGCAGGACCGCCCGCCTACTCGGCAGTAACTTCGACGCCTTGTAGACTTCCTACAAAGCGGCCCGGTGAGCTTCGTCCGCCGAAACACCCTTGGAACTGCACCCTTTTTGGAAAGCTGGATAACGTGCTTGCTATCGTCTGCCCCGGCCAGGGGTCCCAATCGCCCGGTTTCCTGTCCCCGTGGCTCGAAGTTCCCGGGGTCGCGGACCACCTCGGTTTGCTGAGCGATATCGCGCAACTGGACCTCGTGGCCCACGGAACGACCTCCGATGAGGAAACCATCAAGGACACCGCCGTCGCCCAGCCGCTGATCGTGGCTGCGGGACTCGTCACGGCCAAGGCACTCACCGCGAATGACCCGCTGGACTTGTCGACCGTCATCGCGGGGCACTCCGTCGGCGAGATCACCGCCTCCGCGATCGCGGGCGCCCTGAGCGAAAACGACGCGATGGCCTTCGTCCGTGAGCGCGCCAACTCCATGGCGCGTGCCGCCGCCCAGACCCCGACGGGAATGAGCGCTGTACTGGGCGGGGACCAGGCCGAGGTGTTCGCCGCCATCGAGGCGGCCGGCCTCACTCCCGCCAATGCCAACGGCGGCGGCCAGGTAGTAGCGGCCGGCACCCTCGAACAGCTGCAGGCCTTCGCGGCTAATCCGCCGGCCAAGGCCCGCGTCATCCCCCTGAAGGTGGCCGGCGCCTTCCACACCACGCACATGGAGCCCGCCGTCGGAGCGCTGGAGGCGCTGCGGCCGCAGCTGTCCCCCTCCTCCCCCACCCTGACGCTGCTGTCCAATTACGACGGCGAACCGGTGGCGGGCGGCGAGCAGAACCTTGACAGCCTCATTGCCCAGGTTTCACGCCCGGTCCGCTGGGACCTCTGCATGGAGGAGATGCTCTCCGTGGGCATCACCGGCCTGCTTGAACTGGCGCCGGCAGGAACCCTGACGGGCCTGGCCAAGCGCGGCATGAAGGGCGTGGCAACGCTGGCCCTCAAGACGCCTGAGGACCTCGAAGCGGCGCGGGACTTCGTGGCCGAGCACACGCGGCAAACGCCCCAGGCCGCAACAACTGTCGAAGAAAAGTCTGGAGACATCCACCCGTGAGCACCCCCGTCCTGCGCCAGTCACAGCTGCGCGATCATTCACGCATCCTCGGATACGGTGCTTACCGTCCGGACGTCGTCGTCACCAACGAAGATGTCTGCCAGTGGATCGACTCCTCCGACGAGTGGATCCGCCAGCGCACCGGCATCGTCACCCGCCACCGCGCCGGAGCGGATACATCGCTGCTGGACATGGCAGAAGGCGCTGCCACCGAGGCTCTGGCGAAGGCCGGAATCGAGGGGTCCCAGCTGGGTGCCGTCATCGTCTCCACGGTGTCGCACCCCTACGCCACGCCCTCGGCGGCGGCTGCCCTGGCCGACCGCGTCGGCGCGACGCCTGCTCCGGCCTTCGATATTTCGGCCGCCTGCGCCGGCTACTGCTACGGCATCGCCCAGGCCGACGCACTGGTCCGTTCAGGAGCGGCCGAGTACGTGCTGGTCGTGGGCGCCGAAAAGCTCTCCGATGTGATCGACAACACCGAACGCACGATCTCGTTCCTGCTCGGTGACGGCGCCGGCGCCGTAGTGATCGGCCCATCCGACACGCCGGGCATCGGCCCCTCGGTCTGGGGCTCCGACGGAAGCAAGTGGGACGTCATCAGCATGACCCACTCGCTGAACGAGGTCCGGGAGCTCTCCCTCGCCGCCGAAGCAGCCGGGTCGCTCAGTGCCGCCGTGGCCGAACGCGGCGAGCCGGACCACAAGCTCTGGCCGACCCTCCGGCAGGACGGCCAGTCCGTCTTCCGCTGGGCCGTCTGGGAAATGGCCAAGGTGGCCAAGCGCGCACTGGAGGCCGCCGGCGTCGAACCCGGCGACCTCGCAGCGTTCGTCCCCCACCAGGCGAACATGCGCATCATCGACGAAATGGTCAAGCAGCTGAAGCTGCCGGAGAATGTCGTGGTGGCCCGCGACATCGCCGAAGCCGGCAACACGTCGGCGGCGTCGATCCCCTTGGCTACGCACCGGCTGCTCGAGGAACACCCGGAACTCAGCGGGGGGCTTGCCCTCCAGATTGGTTTCGGCGCAGGCCTGGTCTTCGGTGCACAGGTCGTGGTTCTGCCGTAATATCGCAGCGTCGCGGCACAGCAAGGAAAAGTTTGCCGATCCAAACCGCAGTCTGCGGTTTGACAACCCACGCCGGACAGCGCGCCGGCTACAAGAAAAGGAGCCTTCCATGGCTAGCAACGAAGAAATCCTGGCAGGACTGGCAGAGATCGTGAACGAGGAGACCGGCCTGGCTCCCGAAGCGGTCGAACTGGACAAGTCCTTCACCGACGACCTGGACATCGACTCCATCTCCATGATGACCATCGTCGTCAACGCCGAGGAAAAGTTCGGTGTCCGCATTCCGGACGAAGAGGTCAAGAACCTCAAGACCGTTGGCGACGCCGTCGACTTCATCGCCAAGGCCCAGGCCTAGCCTCCCGCAGGGAAGCCGGCGGCCGGACACCCGCTACAGCAGTTCCGGCCGCCGCCCATTGCTTTTTCCGCCCATCCCCCTGAGAGATTGAGTACATGGCACGCAAAGTAGTCATCACCGGCCTAGGCGCCACTACGCCCATCGGCGGCGACGTCCCCACCACCTGGCAGAATTCGCTCAAGGGTGTTTCGGGAGCCCGCACGCTTGAGGACGAGTGGGTTGCCCGGTACGAACTGCCGGTGACCTTTGCCTGCCGGGCGAGCAACAAGCCCGACGAGGTCCTCAGCCGGGTCGAAGCCAAGCGCATGGATCCGTCCACCCAGTTCGCCGTCGTCGCGGCGCGCGAGGCATGGAAGGACTCGGGCATCGAGGACATCGACCATGACCGGCTGGCTGTTGCCTTTGCGACCGGCATCGGCGGTGTCTGGACCCTCCTCGACGCCTGGGATACATTGCGCGAACGCGGCCCGCGCCGGGTGCTCCCGATGACCGTGCCGATGCTGATGCCGAACGGCCCGGCCGCTGCCGTCAGCATGGATCTCGGTGCCCGGGCCGGTGCCCACACGCCCGTCTCGGCCTGCGCCTCCGGAACGGAAGCCATGTCGATGGGTATCGACCTCATCCGGGCCGGCAAGGCTGACGTTGTCATGACGGGTGGCGCCGAGGCCGCCATCCACCCGATGCCGATCGCCGCTTTCAGCGCCATGCAGGCGCTGTCCAGGCGGAATGACGATCCGGAGCACGCCTCCCGTCCCTACGACATCGACCGCGACGGCTTCGTAATGGGCGAAGGCGCAGGCGCCCTCGTCCTCGAGGCCGAAGAACATGCGCTGGCCCGCGGCGCCCGCATCTACGCCGAGCTGGCCGGCTCCGGCGTGACCGCGGACGCCTACCACATCACCGCCCCCGATCCCGAAGGCCTGGGCGCTACCCGGGCGCTCAAGGCTGCCCTCTTTGACGCGCGGGCCCAGGCCACCGACGTCGTGCACGTCAATGCACACGCCACCTCGACGCCTGTCGGCGACAAGCCCGAGTACACGGCCCTCAAGGCCGCCCTGGGGAACCATGTGGACAACGTCGCGGTCTCGGCCACCAAGTCGCAGACCGGCCACCTGCTGGGCGCTTCCGGCGCCGTCGAATCGGTGCTGACCGTCATGGCCATCTACGAGCGGAAGATGCCGGTCACCATCAACCTGGAAAGCCAGGACCCCGATATTCCCCTGGACGTCGTTACGTCGGTCCGGGACATGCCGGCCGGTGACGTCGTCGCGCTGAACAACTCCTTCGGCTTCGGCGGCCACACCGCCGTCGTCGTTTTCCGCAACGCCTGACCGCACCGCCCGCCCGGGCGTTGGGGCACGTTGCGGCGCCCGGGCTCAAAGCCCGGCCGCCTCATCGTTGTTTAAGGGAGGATGCGAAAAGCTCCGCCGGTGGCTCAGCCCACCTGGTGGAGCCAACGTACCGGCGCGCCTTCGGCGGCGTGCCGGAACGGCTCAAGTTCTTCGTCCCACGCCTCGCCGAGTGCCAGCGAGAGCTCGTGGTAAACGGCCGCCGGATCGCCCGCGCCCGATTCGTAGGCGTAGCGGATGCGGTCTTCCGAGACCATGATGTTGCCGTGGACGTCCGTGACGGCATGGAAAATACCGAGTTCGGGGGTGTGCGACCAGCGCCCGCCGTCCACACCCGCGCTCGGCTCTTCCGTCACTTCGTAACGCAGGTGGGCCCAGCCCCGCAACGCGGAAGCCAGCTGCGCTCCGGTACCCTGGGCGCCAACCCACGACAATTCCGCGCGGTACATCCCGGGTGCAGCAGGCTGCTGCGTCCACTCAAGATCCGTGCGCTTGTCAACCACCGACCCGATGGCCCACTCGATATGCGGGCATAACGCGGTCGGCGCCGAGTGCACGAATAACACACCACGCGTCATCACAACAGACATCCCATCCTCCATTTGCTGTAGGTACGTCTTCCCCAACGACCTTCAGCCCGCGGATAGAATTCTGGTGCGGTACCGTATTCGTCCCGATAGCAGCAGCTACGGGAACTCTATTTCGTCAAATCGTTTGATTCCCGACTCATTCTGCCGCATGTCCTAAAATTGCGCCACTGTAACTCCACTCGCGCCCCGAAATGGACTCGCATTAGGCCCGGGGGTGGGCCTGCCGGTAGCTGGAGTTCAGCCGTTCCACCGAAACGTGGGTGTAGAGCTGGGTGGTTGCGAGCGAGGTGTGCCCCAGAATCTCCTGCACGGCACGAAGATCCGCACCGCCGTCGAGCAGGTGCGTGGCCGCGCTGTGCCGCAGGGCGTGGGGCCCGCTGGCCGCCGTGTCGGGAACCGCTGCCAATAACCGGGCGGCCACGGATCGGACCTGCCGCGGGTCGATCCGGCTCCCCCGCCGGCCCAGGAAGAGCGCCGGGCCGCTGGCCGCGACCGCCAGCCGTCCGCGCCCGCGCCGGAGCCAGTCGTCCAGGGCCGTCCCCGCCGGGATACCGAAGGGAACGATACGCTCCTTATTGCCCTTGCCCAGGACCCGAACCGCACGACGCTCGTGGTCGACGTCGTCCACGTCCAAGCCGGCCAGCTCGCTGACCCGGATGCCCGTGGCATAGAGCAGCTCGACCATGGCCCGGTCCCGCAGCGCCACCGGATCGCCTTTCGCGGCCTGCTCCGACAGCGCTTCGAAGAGCTGCTCCATCTGGCGCCGCTGGAGCACCTCCGGCAGCGCCGACTGGCGTCGCGGGGCCTTCAATCGCTGCGAAGGATTCTCCGCGATCAGCTCTTCCCGGAACGCCCATGCCATGAACGTCCGGGCAGCGGCGGCCCGCCTCGCCAGTGTCGCCCGGGCCATGCCGGCCGTGTTCATGCTCCCCAGCCAGGCCCTCAGCACGGACAGGTTGATGTCCGCCAAGTGCTGCCCCGATCCGGTGGCGGCGAAGCCCAGCAGATTCGCCACGTCGCCCAGATAGGCACGGATCGTGTGTTCCGACCGTGCCCGTTCAGCCTGCAGGTACCGGCCGAACGCTTCAAGGGCGGCGGCGAAGTCAGCGGGCAATTCTTCGCCCGCTATCCCTTCGGCGGCCGGGTCGTCACGGTCATTCACCCTCCAACTTTCGTGGATCCTGCGATCGGGCTCAAGCAGGCGCGCGGGTCATCGACCGGAAGCACCTTCCGAGGTCCTCCAGTCGTATCCCGAAACGGTTCTCTTGCCGCAGCCCGCGGGGGTGAACTGTCTGCGCCAGGCGCCATCCCTGGGTTCACGGCCTGCGCGCCCGGCGCCAGCCCAGGTTTCTCGGCCTGCGCGGCCAACGCCAGCCCGGGCTTCACGACCTGCGCGCTCGGCGCCAGCCGAAGCCGTCCTGGCGTGCCAGGCCGCGGGACTCGAGCCTGCCGAGTCCGGCCAGGACACTCCGTGCGGGCAGCCCGGCCACGGGGGCGAGCTTGTCGATGCTGACGCCCTGCCGGACCGGCAGGGCATCCAGCAGCAGCAGGTCTTCCACGCCAAGACCATCATGGTCGGCCAGTGCCTCCTGCTGAGGCGGCGCGCCAGTGGCGTCGAAGGGGCCGGCCAGCTCGGCTACTTCCGCCGCCTCCGTGACACACGTGGCGCTGCCATCGCGCAACAGCCGATGCGTGCCGGCCGAATTTGCGGAGTACACGGACCCCGGCACGGCGCCGACCGGACGGCCGAGTCCGGCCGCGTGGTGCGCGGTGTTCAAGGCACCCGAGCGCCAGCGCGCTTCCACCACGACGGTCACACCAGCCAGCGCCGCGATGAGCCGGTTGCGCTGGAGAAACCTCCATCTGGTCGGCGCCGAGCCCGGCGGCACCTCCGCGAGGATGATTCCCCGGGCGGCGATCGAGCGCAGCAGGTCCTCGTTGCCCGCCGGGTAGTAGCGGTCCAGGCCGCACGCCATCACGGCCATGGTCGTCACGCCATCGGCGTCATCCGCTGCTGCGAGCGCGGATCGGTGGGCCTGGGCATCGATGCCGTACGCTCCCCCGGATATGACGCAGTAGCCGCGCTGGACGAGGCCGGCGGCCATGTCTCCTGTCACCGAATTGCCATAGTTGGTGCTGTCCCGGGATCCGACCATGGCAACGTTGCGGTTCAAGGCCGGAACTCCCTGGTCAACGTCTCCGCGCATCCACAGGCACACCGGCTCCCCCAGTTCCAGATCTGCCAGCGCGGCAGGCCAGAGGTCGTCGGACGGAATAACCAGCCGCCCGCCCAACCGTTCCATGGTGGCCAGGTCCCGCTCCGGGGCGAGGTCCTTCACCCGGGGAGCCCAGCGCTGGAGGGCATCCCCCAGCAGGGACTGTGGGCCGCCCGCCTCCCGGTCGAGCACCCGCCGCAGCTCGCCTTCCAGACCCTGGCCGGGCCCCATCGAGCCGGTGGCTACCCTCAGTGCGTCGACCGGGCCGAGGGCCGCGACGAGTGCCAGGCCCACCCAGTCCGACGGTTCCATGAGTCGGGCAAGGGCCGCCCTGGCCCGTCGCTCCTCCAACGCTCCGGCCATCACGCGGCCATCCTTTCGTTCTGGCGGTAGGCCAGGGCCAGCCCGACGCAGTCCCGGTCCGGAGCGGCCTGACCCGCCAGATCGGCGATGGTCCACGCGACGCGCAGGACTTTGTTGTAGCCGCGGGCGGTGAGGACGTTGTTATCCATGGCCCGGTCAAGGTCGGCTGACATCCGGCGAGGCAGGCGCAGGGGACCTTTGAAGAGCTCGGCGGGCACCTCGGCGTTCAAGGCGTGGCCCCACCGGCCCAGACGATCGCGCTGGGCCTGCCGCGCCCGGCCGACCCTGGCCGCCACCAGCGCCGTGCTCTCCTGGCCCTGTGCGGAAGTCATGTCGCTCCGTCTCAGGCGCGCCAGTGTCAGCTGAAGGTCGATCCTGTCGATCAGCGGACCGGAAAGCTTGCCGAAGTACCGGCGCCGCTGGGTAGGGGTACAGGTGCAGTCGATACCCTTCTCGTCCGACCGGCCGCAGGGACACGGGTTGGCGGCCAGCACCAGCTGGAAGCGGGCCGGATATGTGGCGGTCCCCGCCGCACGGTGCAGCACCAGCTCTCCGCTCTCCAGTGGCTGCCGCAGCGCGTCAAGTACGGCGCGGTCGTATTCGGGCGCCTCGTCGAGGAAGAGCACGCCCCGGTGGGCGCGGGAAGCCGCACCTGGACGGGGCATTCCGGAACCTCCGCCGATGATGGAGACCGCGGTCGCCGTATGATGCGGATTCTCGAAGGGCGGGCGGCGCAGCAGCTGGGTCAACCCCGCTGCCGTACTGCTCAGCGAATGCACCGCCGTCACTTCCATTGCATGATGGTCCGGCAGATCCGGCAGCAGCCCTGGCAACCGTTCGGCCAGCATCGTCTTGCCGGCGCCCGGCGGTCCGACCAGCATGATGTGGTGTCCGCCGGCGGCAGCGACCTCGAGCGCGGTCCTGGCCTCCTGCTGGCCTGCGATGTCAGCCATGTCGGGGCCGTGTCCAGCCGCGGCGGCCGGCGCATCGGGTCCCGGGCCTTCTTCGGGTCCCTCCGGCGGCAGGACCACCCGGGCCGGGTCAGCGCCGAAGGCCAGCAGCAATTCGGCCACCGAGGAAAAGCTGCGGACGCAGGCACCCGGCACAAGGTCCGCCTCGGCACGGTTCCCATCGGCAATGACAACGTCCGGACGTCCGGCCTCGACGGCGGCCATAACGGCCGGGAGGACGCCGCGGACCGGCCGCAGCCGGCCGTCCAGCCCCAGCTCCGCGAGGAACACGGTGCTGCCGCTCGGACGGACGTCCCCCGCGGCCTGGAGTGCGGCCATCAGCATCGCCAGGTCGAATCCCGAGCCTTTCTTGGGCAGCGATGCGGGAATCAGGTTGATGGTGAGTTTGCGGCGGCTCAGGGGTATACCGGCGTTCTTGGCGGCCGAGCGGATCCGGTCCTTGGCCTCGGTAAGGGATGCGTCGGGAAGCCCCAGCAGCACGAACGCCGGCAGCGTCTGGCCGATGTCCGCCTCCACCTCGACAATGTGGCCCGCCAGCCCGACGAGGGCGACGGAAAAGGACCTGCCCAGCCCCATCAGCCGACAGCCTTGAGGTGCTCAATCACCGGCGGATTGTCGCCGTCATCCAGGACCGCGACCGCATCGATGCGGTAGCCGTTGGCGGACATTCCGTGGGCCCGCAGCCATTGCCGCGCGAGGATCTGCAACCGCTCGACTTTGGCCGGGGTGATGGCTTCCAGCGGATGGCCGTAGTCCACCGACCTGCGTGTCTTGACCTCGGAGACCACGACAGTGGCCCCTTCCAGGGCGACGATGTCGATTTCCCCCGCGGGTCCGCGCCAGTTGCGGTCCACAACCCGTTGTCCGGCTTGTTCCAGGTAGGCCGCGGCCAGCGTTTCGCCGGACCTGCCGAGTTCGTCTTTAGCTCTCATAGGTTCCAGCGTGCGCCGCTTAGCGGCGCTCCGCGGGAACCCGTTCGCCTATGTGGACAGCTCGCCAGCCACGCGGGCTGTGGAGGAGGACTGGCCTCAGTTGCCCAGGTCGCCGTCCTTCGGCAGGGTCAGGTCATCCGACTTGGACAGCTCTTCGATGTTAACGTCCTTGAACGTCAAGACGCGGACCTTCTTGACGAAGCGGGCCGTGCGGTAGATGTCCCATACCCAGGCATCCTGCATCGTCAGGTCGAAATAAATCTCGCCGTCGGCCGAACGCGCTTGAAGATCGACGTGGTTAGCCAAATAGAACCGGCGCTCCGTCTCCACGACGTAGCTGAAGAGGCCCGCGACGTCGCGGTATTCCCGGTAGAGCTGCAGCTCCATGTCCGTTTCATAATTCTCAAGGTCTTCAGCGCTCATGAGTCCATCTTCTCGCAGATCGGTAGGGGTTGCCGCCGGTGGTGCGGGACGCCGCTGTTGGTGCTAAGCCAGGCTCGGGGCGGGGGCGGGCGCCGCAGGCGCCTGCTCCGGGGCCGCGACGGGACACACCGCTCCAGCCTCCGGGTCTGGCGCGGTAGGCACGGGCTCGGGGGCGGGCGCGGTGGCCACGGGCGCGGGGGGCTCGGCTCGCTCCGCCTCGGGAGCGGGCGCAGCCTCGGGAACAGGTGCCGCCTCGGTGCCCGGCCGGGCTGCGGGGCCTGGTGTCTCCCCTGCCTCTCCCCCGCCGGCGGTCCCGTCATCCGGCTCGACGGCATCATCCAGCACCGCATCATCCAGCACCGCAGGAATCAGGCGCCAGCTGCGCCTGTGGACAGCCGACGGACCGTGCGCAGTCAATGCCGTCCGATGGGCGGCCGTCGCATATCCCTTGTTGACTTCCCAGCCGTACTCGGGATGCGTCGCGGCCAGCTCGGCCATAAGGTTGTCACGCTCCACCTTGGCCAGAACGCTGGCCGCCGCGACGCTGAGGCAGTTCAGGTCCGCCTTGATTTTCGTCTGCACCGGTGCGTCGCATCCGGTCCCGCTGCCCGCATCGAAGAGGGTGGGTTGCTCGACCGGCGAGAGCCAGTTGAAGTTTCCGTCGAGGATCACGACGTCGGGGCGGGACGTTTCCAGCACCGCCTGCCACGCGCGGGTACCGGCGAGCCTGAGCGCCGCCGTCAGGCCCAAGGAATCGATCTCGTCCGGGGAGGCGTGGCCGACCCCGTAGGCGACCGCCCAGGTACGGATCCGGGGAACCAGCAGCTCGCGGTCCCTCGGGTGGAGCAGCTTGCTGTCCCGGACGCCTTTCAGCGGCTTTACGGCCCCGGCATCAATGAGCACCATGCCGACGGTGACGGGCCCGGCCAGTGCGCCGCGGCCGACCTCGTCGGCCCCGGCCACCATGCGGAACCCCTGTGACGTCAGCGAGCGTTCGAACCGCAGGTGCGGGTTCTTAGGTGTCACTCTCCGCCCTCCTGCTCCGATCGTCCGGAAGGCGTGTTGGCCGGTGCTGAACCGCCGCCTGCGGGCGGCACCGTGTCGAACACCTCGGGATAGTTGCCGATCACGCCCATCCGGTCCAGCGGCCAGGCGATGACGGCGGCTTTGCCTTCCACCGAGTCGAGGTCGATGAAGCCTCCGGAGGCTTCATCGCGGTGTTCCCGGGAGTCCGCCGAATGGTTCCGGTTGTCTCCCATGACCCAGATTTTACCGTCGGGAACGACGACGTCGAAGGGCTGGCTTTCGTTCGTGGACTCGGGGTGCAGGTAGGGCTCGTCCAGCGCTTTCCCGTTCACCGTGATCCGGCCGTCCGCATCGCAGCAGACCACCCGGTCTCCGCCGATGCCAATCACGCGCTTGACGAGGTGCTGCTCGGAACTGTCCGGCATCAGCCCGACGAAGGTGAGCGCCTGCTGGAACCAGTTTCCGCCGTCGTTGCCGGCACCGTTGGCCGGCAGCCACCCCAGGTCGTCGCGGAAGACCACGACGTCACCCCGCTCGAGGCCGATGGGCTGGGGCACCAGAAGATTGACGAAAATGCGGTCATTAACCTCGAGGGTGTTCTCCATCGAGGTCGACGGGATGTAGAAGGCCCGGAAGAGGAAGGTCTTGATGAGGAAGGACAGCAATAGTGCGACGACGACAATGATCCCGATTTCCTTCAGCCAGGCCAAAGCCGGGTTCCTGCGTTTGTCTGCCGCCTGCTCCATGTCTATTTTCCTTCATCCGACCCTGTTTCCAGGGCGATTCGTTCCAGCCTGCCGGACCGCTCCAGCGGCCAGATAATGTGTGTCGGCCTCCCGATCACCCGGTCCGTCGGAACCATGCCGCCGCCGGGTGCTCCGAGCAGGCCCCGGGAATCCGCGGACACCGACCGGTGGTCCCCCATCAACCACAACCTATCCTGTGGCACGCGGACGGAGAACTCCAGTTCGCTCGGCGCGTCGCCCGGCTGGATGTAGGGCTCGGCCACGGCCTCGCCGTTGACCTCGAGCAGGCCGTCGGCAGTGCAGCATTCCACGGAGTCGCCGGGCAGCCCGATGACCCGTTTCACGTAGGTTGTGCCGTTTCCGGCGAACCCGAGCCACTGGCCCATCTGCAGCAGGGCATCAACGTAGGCCGGATTCCCGCTGCGGAGCGGGGCAAACGAGCCGCGGCCGTCGAAAACCACCAGGTCCCCCCTGCGAATCGGGCCGTAGTGGTAGTCGGTCCGGGAGACCAGGACGCGGTCGCCTTCGGTCAGGGCGGGTTCCATCGACGCCGACGGAATGTAGTAGACGTCGACCAACGTTGCCCGGACCACCGCGCTCAGCACGATGGCAACCGCCAGGGCCGCGAAGACAAAACGCCAGCCCGGGAACCCGGGCCGGCGTTCTGAGCGCTCCCCGGCTTTCAGCCGGGGAGCTGCATGGTCTTGCACCGCGAAATCGAGGAAGGTGCTACTTGGCGGAGCCGAAGTCGCGCTTTTCCTTGATCTTGGCGGCCTTGCCGTGGCGGTCGCGCATGTAGTACAGCTTGGCGCGGCGGACGTCGCCCTTGGTCAAAACTTCGATCCGGTCGATGATCGGAGAGTGGACCGGGAACGTACGCTCAACACCGACGCCGAAGGAAACCTTGCGAACGGTGAAGGTCTCGCGAACGCCGTCGCCCTGGCGGCCCATGACAAAGCCCTGGAATACCTGGATACGCGCGTTCTTGCCTTCAACGATGTTCACGTGGACCTTGACGGTGTCACCGGCGCGGAACTCGGGGATGTCGCTGCGCAGCGAGGCTGCGTCGACGGAGTCGAGGATGTGCATGCTTGTCACTCCTGGTGAACGCCACAGGTCATTCACGTTGGTCACGGTGCGGAAGCCGGCAAGCGCCGCTTCTTCCAACACCGAAAATCAATGGACCGGCGGGTCCGGGATTCGGCCACCGGCGTGTCTGGCTGTTGGCATCTACGCCCCCTGTGGCAGGCGCAAGCCCAGCAAACACAATGAACCATTCTGCCACAGGGCAGGCGTGCGCCGCCAATTCAAACTACTGGCCCTGCAGCCCCTGCGGGCCGGTGGCTTCAGCCAGGACGGAGTGGTCCGACGCGGTCAGCTGCTCCGGCGGCAGGGCGCCGGCCAGGTCCGGACGGCGCAGGGCAGTGCGGCGCAGCTGTTCATCGCGGCGGTAGCGCGCGATTTTGGCGTGGTTGCCGCTGAGCAGCACCTCGGGTACGGCCCGGCCGCGCCAGACCGAGGGCTTGGTGTAAACCGGGTATTCGAGCAGCCCGTCGGCGTGGGACTCTTCGACCAGGGACTCGGGATTCCCGACGACCCCCGGAACCAGCCGGCCGATCGCCTCGACCATCGCCAGGACGGCCACTTCGCCGCCGTTGAGCACGTAGTCGCCCAGGCTCATTGGCCTGACCCGGAAGGAGTCCGCCGCCCACTCCAGGACACGCTCATCGATCCCTTCGTAGCGGCCGCACGCGAACACCAGGTGCTGCTCCGCCGCCAGCTCGTGGGCGATCGACTGCGTAAAGACCTCGCCCGCGGGCGAAGGAACGATCAGCACGGGGCGCCGGTCTTCCGCCGCACTGTCCGGGCCAGGCCCGGCACCATCGGAGGAACTCCCTGCAGCCGCGGATTCCAGCACCGCTTCGAGTGCCAGCGCCCACGGCTCCGGCTTCATCACCATGCCGGCCCCGCCGCCGTACGGGGTGTCGTCCACCGTCCGATGCCGGTCCGTCGTAAAGTCGCGCAGGTTGCGCACGTTGAGTTCCAGCAGCCCGTCCTGCCGAGCCTTGCCGATGAGGGAGAGCTCCAACGCGTCCAGATACTCGGGAAAAATGCTGACGACGTCGATGCGCACCTAGCGCTCCCCCTCGCCGTCGTCCGGTTCGGTCCGGTTTTCCGGGCTGTTGACTTCGAAAAGCCCGGGCGGCGGAGTGAGGCGGATGAAGCCGCCTTCGACATCGACTTCCGGCACGATCTGCTCGACGAACGGCACCAGGATCTCTTCGCCGTTGGCGGCCTCAATGACCAGCTGGTCCTGTGCGGGCAGGGTGTTCAGGCCGGCCACGCGGCCGACCTCTTCCTCGCCGACGAGGGCCTTCAGCCCTACCAGCTCGTGTTCGTACCACGCGTCCTCGTCCTCATGGTCATCGCTGTCCACGAAGAGCTTCGCGCCGCGCAGCTCCTCGGCGCCGTTGCGGTCGGCCACTTCATCGAAACCCAGCAGCAGGATCTCCTTGTTCCAGCGTGCCGAGCGGACGGTCAGGGGACCGAGCCGTTCCGGCTCCACCACAAGGCGGGCACCGGGAGTGAACCGTTCCTCGGGGGCATCGGTGAGGACCTGGACGGTGACTTCTCCTCTGATGCCGTGCGGTTTGCCGATCCTGGCAACCTGGACGTGCATGGACTCTCCTGTCGGATGGTACTGAACGGACTGGTCAAATGCGTCCGGCCCCGCCACCATATCTGGTGCCGGGGCCGGATGGCTCGACTGGTGTCGCTGGCGGATCAGCGGCGGCGGTCCGTGTCCACCACGTCCACGCGGACCGGTTCACCGTCTGCCAGGGCAGAGATGACGGTCCGCAGTGCGCGGGCGGTGCGGCCCTGCCTGCCGATCACGCGGCCCAAATCATCCTGGTTGACCCGCACCTCGATGATTTCCGAGCGGCGGTTGCTTTTGACCGTGACCTTGACGTCCTCGGGACTGTCAACGATGCCACGGACCAGGTGTTCGAGCGCTTCAGCCAGCATTACTCAGCCTTAGCGGTCTCGTCAGCTTCCTCGGCCGGAGCTTCAGCAGCAGCCTCGTCAGCGTCTTCCTTCTTGGCCTTCGGGGTGATGGCCTCGGGGACGATGACAGATTCCTTCTCGGGGGCCACGAAGGCCTCCTTCGGAGCCTTGGTCTTGAGGGTGCCTTCCTGGCCCTCAATGCCCTTGAACTTCTGCCAGTCACCGGTGATCTTGAGCAGAACCTCGGCCTGCTCGGTCGGCTGGGCGCCGACACCGAGCCAGTACTGGGCGCGCTCGGAGTTGATCTCGATGAGCGAGGGCTCCTGGGTCGGGTGGTACTGCCCGATCTCTTCGATGGCACGGCCGTCGCGCTTGGCGCGGGAATCCATGACAACGACGCGGTAGTGGGCAGAGAACTTCTTACCGAAGCGCTTAAGGCGAATCTTTACGGCCACTTTTGTGGTCACTCCTGGTTCTGAAAATGGGCGAACCCGTATGTCTGCTCCCGTGGGGCGGGCCATGGTTGGGGTTCAAAGGACAAGATGCATGCACGGAGAGAGGGGCCGCGCAGATCGAGTACCTGTCTATTGTGCCAGACGGGAGCCAATCCGCGCGACTCGGCGGGTCGGCCCGCCGGGCGGTCAGGCTTCCGCCGCGCTGCTCCAGACGTAGAGCTGGAGGCGGTCCCCCTCTTCGGCCTGCCGGGCCAGTTCCGCAAGGCGGCGGACGTACTCCTCGGCGACGTCCCCGCTGAAGGGCATGTCCTCCTCCGAGGCCCACAGGGAGGCGACCTCCGGAATCACCGATTCTCCGCCGTCGTCAACGTACGTCAGCAGCTCCGCCAGGGACTCCACCATGGAATCCGGGGCTACCATCAGATAGTCGCTGGAGACGTCCGCCATGTCCAAAGCCGCGTCGCCGGCAGCACCGACGGCCTTGGCCGCCAGTCCCCCAAGGATCTCGATCTCCAGGTCCGTAATCCCGTTGATGCGCGCGTTCGGGGCATCCTCGACGGCCACGCCGGAGGCATCGGTCTCCGAGCGGGCATCGAAGCTGGCTTCCAGGGCGGCGGCGCGCCGCACGGCCGCATCATGGGTAGCGACGAAGACTTCAGTGGTACCGGACATTGGGCGTCCCTTCGCGGTTAGGCAGGATGGTGCGCCTTCAGCCTAGCCGACGGCGACGCGCAGCTGGTTGCGCCACGGGTCTTCGAAGCGGAGCTCGGCACCGGTGTGGTGATGGCCGATCCTGGCGCTGGAGAGCCGCTCGGCCAGCGCGCCGACCTCGTCCCCGGTCGGCACGTGGATTACGACCTCGCCCAGCCCCAGGGTGTCCTTGCGCGGACCGGCGCCGCGGCTGTTCCAGACGTTCATCGCCATGTGGTGGTGGTAGCCTCCGGCGGAAACGAACAGGGCCTGTCCGTGCCAGCCCGCGGTGCGCTCGAAGCCGAGGGTCTTGACGTAGAAGTCCTCGGCAACATCCGTGTCCCCCACCTGGAGGTGGACGTGGCCGATCCCTGCCCCGGCCTCGTGCTGCCCGGCCAGGGAAGCCTCGGTCAGGTGGTTCTGCAGGTACAGCTGCGGCGGCAGGGCCACGTTGTCCATGTGAACCTCGCGGCTGCCGTCCGCCCCGGTGTTCCACTGCCAGCTCTCGCGGGGCTTGTCGAAGTACAGCTCGATGCCGTTTCCTTCGGGATCGGTGAAGTAGAATGCCTCGCTGACCAGGTGGTCCGCGCTGCCGGCGAACCGGCGGGGATCATACTGGGCCGCGGTTGCCACCGTGGCGGCAAGGGAGGCACGGTCCTCGAAGAGGAATGCTGTATGGAACAGACCCGCCTCACCCCGGGAGGGCAGCTGGAGGCCCCCCGCCGGGGCAAGGTGGACCAGCGGAGTGGATCCGCGGCCCAGGTAGACGCCGCCGAGGCCCTCGCTCAGCGGTTCCAGCCCGAGCGCCTGCTGGTAGTAGGAAGTCATGGTCTTCATGTCGCCGACCTTGAGCATCACGGTGCCCATGCTGAGGTCGGCGGGCAGCAGGTCCTGGGCATTTACTTGAAGGTTCATGCAAGTAATAATACTTGAAGCTTCACGTTTGTTCCAGTCCCCGCCTGCCGGCGGTCGCTGCTGGTCAGCGGCGGCGGAATTTCAGGTAGCCGTAGAGGGCCAGCTCGCTGGCAGCCTCGGCCGCGAGGGAGAGCGCACCGGCACGCAGCAGGCCGCCGTTCCGGCGCAGCGGACGCCCGGAAGCGCGCAGCAGAACAGCAGCCGCCCCGGCCGCGACGGCGGCGCTGCCGGCGAGCAGCTCGGGGTGGGCGAGGACGCGGCGGTGCCAGCGGGCCAGCGGAGAACTGCCGGTCATGGGCGTAGCCATTAGCTCCAGCACGGCCTTGCCCAGGGGAAGCGCCGGCAGGTGTTCCGGGACGGCGCTGGCTGACTGGCCCGATTCCGCCAGCTCCCCTGCCAGCCGCGGCAGGCCCAGGGCTTCGGCGGTCTGCGCCAAGACGTCTTCCGAATCCTCGCCCAGCAGCAGCTCGGAGAGCCGGGCCTCGGCCTGTCCATCCAGCCCGAAGGCCCGCGCGAGGTCCCTCGTATGCGGGTCCGCCGACCGAATGAGCGTGCCGAGGAGCCGAAGCGCCTCGGCCGAAGCCCGCTCCGTGCTCGGGAACGGCTTGGGCTGCGGCTGCCACGCGTGCCAGAAATTGTTGGCCGGGTCCTTCCGCGGTCCCGGCAGCCAGGCCTCGACGGCGCGCAGACCGTCCAGGTTCACGAAGGCGGCCATCGGCTTTGCCTGTTCCGGCCAGTTGTACAGCCCGGGCGAGGCGCCGCCGTGGACGACGACGATCCGGCGCCCGCGTTCGCCGTCGTCCTCGAAGACATCCAGCGGCGCCGAGTTCAGGGCGCCGAACATCAGCAGGTCCTCGCGCCGGAACCGGCCGACCATGACGGTCCGCAGCACGGGCGGCTCCATGACGTCCAGGGCGTCCAGCGCAGTCCCGCCGTCGGATGGGTCCAGCTCGAGGGCCGCGTCCGCGGCCGGCGCCTCGTATTCGAAACCGTCGATGTCCACGGCGCCCCCGGCGGCCAGCGAAAGGCTTTGGGCCAGCATCCGGTAGTCCGGACCGGCAACCGCCGCCCCGTCCGGATCCAGGACGGCAACCCGGCCCGAGGGATCGCGGGCCAGCAGGAATTCGACGACGGTCTGGCCGGCCGCGGGGTTACCCGCCGCGAAGGCGCCGAGCAGGGAACGGTCCGCGAACTCCCGGACCAGGGCGCGGGCGCCGGGTCCGTCCAAGGGCCACGGCCACCAAAGCTGCCCGGATACCGGCTCCCAGCCAAATGCGTTCATGACACAACGCTAGCAAGAGCCGCGGCAGCCGCGGCTACTGTTCGAGGGTCAGCAGGAATTCTGCCAGCAGCCCGTGCCCCTCGGCACGATCCTGGGGCCGATGATGGCCGGGTGCATGCCGGTGCACCGCCCCGGTGGTGGCCAGGTACTCGCCGACCTCTTCGTAGAGCGGCTCCCAGCCCCCGGTGACCACCAGGGTCGGGAGGCCGGGAACGATACTGAGCGGCGCTGCCCAGGGCGCCTCCTGCAACCGCAGGCGCCGGGCTTCCCGGCGCTCCTGCCAGGTGCGCAGCGGCCCGGGGCGGGAACCGGACATGAGCCAGCTGAACTCCTGCTGGTACTGCTCGTCCGTCAGCTCGCCGCGGGCGGCATACAGGGGCGCCAACCGCTCCCGGTGTGCCCGGGTGGCCGGCAGGTCCGCCGTCAGGGACAGGCAGGCGGGCTCGAAGAGCGTGAGCGACCGCACGAGGTCCGGCCGCTCGACGGCGGCCATCATGGCCGAGATCGCCCCGTGGGAATGCGCGACGACGTGGCCGCCCTCTCCGAGATTGGCCAGAACGATGTGCATGTCGGCTTGGAAATCCGTGGGCAGCGGGGCGGCCGTCGGCGCGAAACCGTGCCGGCGCAGGAACAGGCAGTCGTACTTCCCGGCCAGCCGGTGCTGGTGCGGCCAGGCGGCGGCGCCGAAGCCGCCCGGTCCGTGCACGAACACCACTCGCGTCTTCCCGGCGGACCGGGAGCCCAACTTAGCGGCCAGGGCTCAGCGTCCCGTCGAAACCGGCAATGAGTTCCCGCCGCGGCACGTCCCGCTGCACGGTCTCCAGCGGCCGCCCGTTTCGCAGCTCGAGGACCGTGAGCAGCTCGTGGGCGTCCAGCGCGGCCTTCAGCTGTGCCGACTGGGTCCGGTCCAGCTCCAGCAGGGCGAGCTGGAAATCCAGGAAGCCTGCCTGTCCCCCGGCCGCCGCCGCGAGTTCACCGCCCTCGTAGGTACCGCCGTCGTAAATGAAGGTGAACGCCTCGGCGGGCGAGTCCGGCGCCTGCTGGTAATCGATGGCGAGGATCCGGCCCAGCGGCAGCTGCAGCGATGTCGCGTCGAGGACCCGGGCCGCTGCCCCGCGAGGATCCTCGCCGCTCTTGACCAGGCCGGCCGGCAAGGCCAAACCGCCCTTGGCGTCCGGGGCCAGCAGGACCGACCCGCCGACCGTGCGGACGATGACGGCCACCGAGGCCGGCCGTTTCCAGACGGAACCGTAGAATCCATCCAGATGCTGCTTGGTCACAACTGCCCTCCCTGCTTGGCCTGCCTCGGCGCGCTGCAGCAGGATCCGGCAAAGCCGCCGGACCTTGCGTTGAAAGCTACTTACCGAGGAACTTCTCGAAACCCTTCGGCAGGTTCAGCGCCGAAGGATCGAATTCCTCCTGCTGCTGGCCGAATGCGGCCCCCGTGGGCAGCGCGTTCCGGGCGCCCGCGCGACGTTCCTCGGCCTCGCGCAGCTCCTGGGCGGCCTTGGCCGGGTTGCCCGAACGGGCCTTCTTCTTGCCCTTGGCCACCTGCTTGCCCTTGCGCGCCCCGCCGAAGCCGCCGGGGCCAGCCATGCCGGGCATGCCCGGGATGCCGCCGCCCTGGGCCATCTTCTTCATCATCTTCTGGGCCTGGCCGAAGCGCTCCAGCAGGCCGTTGACCTCGGAGACGTGGACGCCGGAGCCGCGGGCGATGCGGGCGCGCCGGGAGCCGTTGATGATCTTGGGCGCCAGGCGCTCGTGCGGCGTCATGGAACGCACAATCGCCTCGACCCGGTCGATCTCCCGCTCGTCGAAGTTCTCCAGCTGCTGCCGCATGCCGGCGGCACCAGGCATCATCATGAGCATCTTCTTCATCGAGCCCATCTTGCGGATCTGCTGCATCTGCGCGAGGAAGTCCTCGAGCGTGAAGTCCTCCTGGTCGACGAACTTCTTCGCCATCCGTTCGGCTTCGCCCTTGTCCCAGGACTTCTCCGCCTGCTCGATCAGGGACAGGATGTCGCCCATGTCCAGGATCCGGTTGGCCATGCGGTCCGGGTGGAAGATCTCGAAATCGTCCAGGTTCTCGCCGGTGGACGCGAACATCACGGGCTTGCCGGTAACGGACGCGACCGACAGCGCGGCACCGCCCCTGGCGTCGCCGTCGAGCTTGGAGAGCACCACGCCGGTGAAATCGACGCCCTCGTTGAAGGCCTGCGCGGTGTTGACCGCGTCCTGGCCGATCATGGCGTCGATGACGAAGAGGACTTCGTCCGGGTTGATGGCGGCGCGGATGTCCGCCGCCTGCTGCATCATTTCGGCGTCGATGCCCAGCCGGCCGGCGGTGTCCACGATCACCACGTCATGCAGCTTCGCGCGGGCTTCGGCCACGCCGTCGCGGGCCACAGCCACCGGATCGCCGGTGGCGGCCTCGAACTCGGACTGCACGCCCGGGTGCGGGGCGAAGACCGGAACGCCGGCGCGCTGGCCGTTGACCTGGAGCTGTGTGACGGCGTTGGGCCGCTGAAGGTCCGCTGCCACGAGAATGGGGCTGTGGCCCTGGCCCTTGAGCCACTTGGCCAGCTTGCCGCCGAGCGTGGTCTTGCCGGCACCCTGCAAGCCGGCCAGCATGATGACGGTCGGAGGGTTCTTGGCCAGCCGGATGCGCCGGGTCTCGCCGCCGAGGATGCGGACCAGTTCGTCATTGACGATCTTGACGACCTGCTGGCCCGGGTTGAGGGCGGCGGAGACTTCCTCGCCCAGCGCCCGCTCCTTCACGTGGGCGGCGAACTCACGCACCACGGGGACGGCGACGTCGGCATCGAGGAGGGCGCGGCGGATCTCGCGGACGGTGGCGTCGACGTCGGCTTCGGACAGGCGTCCCTTGCCGCGCAGATTCTTGAAGGTTGAGGCCAACCGGTCAGAGAGTGAATTGAACACGTGCCGTGCACTTCTTTCGTCGATCTTCGGTCAGATCCGGCGGGCATGGCCGGAGTACAGCTTTTCCAGCGTACCAAGTATGGACTTGAGGTTGGTCCCGGACGCCCCGATGACGGATCGGAAATCGGGCCAGGCGGGCGACAGTTCGCCGCGCCGGTGGCAAGGTGTGAATGTGACGAACCCCGCGAGCACCCCGACCACCAACCCGACTCCCGCCCCGGAACCGGTGCGGACGCTGCTGATCCTGGGCGCGTCCGGCGACCTGACGGGACGGCTGCTGCTGCCCGGGCTGGGCAAGCTGATCGCCCAAGGGCGGACGCACGGCCTGAAACTGGTCGGCGCAGGCTCGGATGACTGGGACACCGCCAAGTGGCGGGACCGGGTGGGGGCTGCGTTCACCGACTGTGCGGGGAACGCCAACGACGCCGGCAGGCAGGATCTGCGCTCCGTGCAGGAACGCACGGAATACCATGTGGTCGATGTCACGGCGGAGGGGGCCCTCGCACGCCTGATTTCCTCCGTAGAGGCCCCGGTAGCGGTCTTCTTTGCGCTGCCGCCGGCCGTTAGCCAGAAGGCCTGCGAACTGCTGAAGCCGCAGGACCTGCCCGAGGGGACCCGCCTCGTGCTGGAGAAGCCGTTCGGCACCAGCCGGGAATCCGCGGCTTCGCTCAACCGCACGCTGCTCTCGCTGGTTCCGGAAGACCGGATCCACCGGGTCGACCACTTCCTGGGCAAGGCCACCGTCTTCAATATCCTCGGCCTGCGGTTCGCCAACCGGCTCCTCGAACCGCTGATGAACAACCTGCACGTCGAGAAGGTCGAGATCTTCTACGACGAATCGCTGGCGCTGGAGGGGCGCGCCCGCTACTACGACAAGGCCGGCGCGCTGCGCGACATGATCCAGAGCCATCTGCTGCAGATCATGGCGTTGATGGCGATCAACGCGCCGGCCTCGCTGACCGAACGGGACCTGCGCGACCACATCGGCAGCGTCCTGCGGGCGAGTTCCGTCAATCCGGACTACGCCAGGAGCACGCGGCGCGCCCGCTACACCGCCGGGCAGATCGACGGGCGCGACATTCCGGACTATGCCGCCGAAGACGGCGTCGACCCGGCGCACGAGACGGAAACCCTGGCGGAAATCGAAGTCTCCGTCAACAACTTCCGCTGGGCCGGCGTACCGTTCATCCTGCGCTCGGGAAAGGCCCTGGGCAGGCAGCAGAAGGAGGCCATCGTAACCTTCAAGCCGGTGCAGGTCCCGGTGGGGTTCAAAGGGGTTGATGCTCCGACCCGGCTGCGGATCGGCTTCGGGCCCGAAACACTGCAGCTGGAAATCGACGTGAACGCCCCCGGCGACATCTTCACCCTCGACCGGGTGGCACTGGAGGCGGCGATGCATGCGCCGGACCTGCTCCCCTACGGCGAAGTCCTCGAGGGCGTCCTGCGCGGAGACCCCCTGCTGTCCGTCCGGGGCGACATTGCCGAAGACTGCTGGCGGATCGTCGAACCCGTCCTCAATGCCTGGGCCGCCGGCGAGGTGCCGCTCGAGGAGTACCTGGCCGGCAGCCACGGCCCGGAAGGCTGGGAAACCTCCCGCCCGGACAGCGTCCTGCCGCGGAGATGAAAGCCCTGCCGCGGGCATGAGAAAGGGCCGCCCCGGAACGACAGCCACGATAGTCGTGCTGCGCCCCGGGGCGGCCCTTCTGCTTCCGGCTTCACCGTCGCGTGCGCCGGGATGGCTCAGATTGCGGCTTCTCCCCGTTCGCCGGTGCGGACCCGCACGGCTTCCTCGACGTTGATCAGCCACACCTTGCCGTCGCCGGCGCGGCCCGTGTTTGCGGTGGCGACGAGGACGTCGACGATGTCGTTGGCCCATTCGTCGGCGACCAGGACCTCGATCCGCAGCTTCTTCAGCAGGTCGACGGTGTACTCCGCGCCGCGGTAAACCTCCGTGTGCCCGCGCTGGCGGCCGTATCCGCTGGCTTGGCTGACCGTCAATCCCTGGACGCCGTAGCTCTCCAGGCTGCCGCGGACGTCTTCGAGCTTTTCCGGGCGAATGATCGCGGTGACCAGTTTCATGCCGTTACCTCTTCCTTGGAACCTTCGTGGGCGCTGCGGTCGGTGGCCGGATGCGGGACGAACGTTCCGCCGGTGCCCAGGCCGCCGAACTCGTAGGCGCTTTCCGCATGCTGCGTCAGGTCCACGCCGGTGACTTCCTCTTCCTCGCTGACCCGGAAGCCCACCGTCTTGTGGATGGCCAGGCCGATGATGACCGTCAGGATGGCGCAGTAGGCAACCGAGACGACTGCCGCGACGACCTGCGCCAGCAGCTGGGCGAAGCCGCCTCCGTAGAAGAGGCCGCCACCGGCGCCATCGGCCGGCAGTGCGATGAATCCCAGGGCGAGGGTGCCGACGATACCGGCGACCAGGTGGACGCCGACCACGTCGAGGGAGTCGTCATAACCGAGCTTGTACTTCAGGCCGACGGCGAGGGCCGCGAGGACGCCGGCCACCGCGCCGAGGCCGATCGCTCCGACCGGCGACACGTTCGCGCAGGCCGGGGTGATGGCTACGAGTCCGGCCACGACGCCGGAGGCTGCCCCCAGCGAGGTCGGACGGCCGTCGCGGATGCGTTCGGTCACCAGCCAGCCGAGCATTGCGGCGGCCGGGGCCGCCATCGTGTTGACCCAAATGAGGCCCGCTTCCTCAGCCGACGATGCCGCTCCGCCGTTGAAACCGAACCAGCCGAACCACAGGAGTGCCGCGCCCAGCATGACGAAGGGGATGTTGTGCGGACGCTGGGCCGGGTCCTTGCCGAAGCCCTTGCGCTTGCCGAGGATCAGGGCGAGGATCAGGCCGGCCATACCGGCGTTGATGTGGACCACGGTGCCGCCGGCGAAGTCGATGGCCTCCCCTGCCCAGGAACCGATGGCGCCTTCTGCGCTGAGCAGGCCGCCGCCCCAGATCATGAACGCCAGCGGGCAGTAGACCAGAGTGACCCAGATCGGGACGAAAAGGGCCCAGGAGCTGAACCTGGCGCGATCGGCGATGGCTCCGGAGATGAGCGCTACCGTGATGATCGCGAAGGTGGCACCGTAGCCGGCGCCGATCAGGTCCTCGGTGTTCAGCAGGCCTTCCATGCCGAAGGAGGCGAACGGGTTGCCGAACAGCTGCGCCACCCCGTCGCCGCCGCTCATGGAGTAGCCCCACAGCACCCACACCACGGCGACCAGGCCGATGGAAATGAAGCTCATCATCATCATGTTCAGGGCGGCCTTGGCACGGGTCATGCCGCCGTAGAAGAATGCCAGGCCTGGCGTCATGAGCAGCACAAGTGCCGCCGAGATCATTACCCAGACGTGACCTGCTGACAGATCCATTTTCACGTCCTCTCGTCCTTGGGCGGGCTGTTCCCGCATCTGCATCAAGATTGCCGGGCACGTGTTTCCGCCGATGAGTGGCCTCATTGCGGAAAAGTTACAAGGAATGCGCGTAGGTAAAACCCGCTTGTCGTGCGTGTTTCAGGCGTGTTTCGGACCCGGCTAGGGTTGATCCATGCCCCTCTTCCGCCGGTTGGTGTCCGTTCCGGGCGCCCCTCGAGACGCCCGCGACGAAGTGTCCCGTGCCCCGCTGCCGCGGGACATCAAGGTCCTGATCGCCGCCGCCTTCGTTATCGCCCTTGGCTACGGCCTCGTCGCGCCGGTCCTGCCGCAGTTCGCTGCGAGTTTCGACGTCGGCGTGGCGGCCGCCAGCATCATCGTCAGCGTCTTCGCGTTCATGCGCCTCGTCTTTGCTCCCGTCGGTGGTGTCCTCGTCGGCAAGTGGGGCGAGCGCCGGGTCTACCTCATTGGCCTGCTGATCGTTGCGGTCTCGACCGGTGCCTGCGCCCTCGCGCAGGACTACTGGCAGCTGCTGCTGTTCCGCGGCCTCGGCGGTGCCGGTTCCACCATGTTCACCGTCTCCGCAACCGCCCTCATCATCAGGCTCGCCCCGCCGAACAGCCGGGGCAGGGTGTCCGGTGCCTACGCGTCGACCTTCCTCCTGGGCGGCATCCTCGGCCCGGTCGCCGGCGGCCTGCTGGCAGGGTTCGGGCTGCGCATGCCTTTCATCGTCTATGCCATCGCGCTGGTCGTTGCCGCAGCGGTGGTCGCCGTGATGCTGAAGAAACCGCCGGCCGGAACCGGCGAGGACACCCCCATTCCCGAGCCGATGGCCGTGCGCGAGGCGTTGGCGGATCCCGGCTACCGGGCCGCGATCGTGTCCGCGTTCGCGAATGGCTGGGCGACCTTCGGCGTGCGGATGGCGCTGATTCCCATTTTCGCCGCGGCCGTGCTGGGAGCAGGGCCGGAGACCGCCGGCCTTGCGCTGGCGGTATTCGCCGTGGGCAACGCGCTGGCCCTCACGTTCTCCGGCAGGCTTTCCGATTCCGCCGGGCGGCGGCCGCTGGTGGTCGCCGGCCTGGTCATCGCGGGGCTGTCCATAGCCGCCATTGGCTTCACCGAGTCCATCCCGCTCTTCGTGGCCGCCTCCATAGCGGCGGGTTTCGGTTCGGGCCTCCTCGGTCCGGCCCAGCAGGCCGCGGTCGCCGACATCATCGGCAACGACCGCAGCGGCGGCAAGGTGCTGGCGGTCTTCCAGATGGCCACGGACGGCGGCGCCATCATCGGCCCGGTACTGGCCGGCGCCCTGGCAGACCGCCTCGGCTACGACTGGGCTTTTGCCGCCACCGGAGCCGTCGCCGTGGCCGCCGCGCTGCTGTGGCTGCTGTTCGGCCGCGAGACCCTCGCCAGGCCCTCCCCGCCGAAGTCCTGACCCGTTGTCGCACGTCGGGCACTCCCCTACGCTGAGCGAGTCGGCCGCCGCGGCCGGCACGGCAGCGCCGACAGCTGCGTCGGTGCGGGGAGAAGGAGGCACCCATGCAGGACGATCAGGTAGGGCGCAACCTCAAGGGGATGGACGATCTCGATTTCGACGGCTGGAACAAGGCCGACTGGAACGGTGTCTTCGCCCACCACCATACGGACGACGTCCTCGTCGACTGGAAGGGCCAGGAACCCACGCACGGCGTCACCGAGCATATTGACGCGATGAAGGCGTACGTGGCCGCTGCAGGCGGGACGCCGCCCCGCATCGCCGCCCACCCCATCCGCTTCGGGTCAGGCGAGTGGACCTGCGTCATCGGGGAATCCGAAGACGGCAGCCGAATGGTGACCGTGGCCAAATGGAAGGACGGCGCGATCGCCGAAGAGTACATCTGGGCCTAGGCCCCCACTGCGAGGAAAGCCGCCCGCTCCGCCGGTCGGCTTTCTGCGCGGACAGAGGCCCAGCCCAAGAGCGAACCGCGCCCGGATGGGCGGGAACCCAGCCGGCAGGCACGCCGGCCGGCTGGAGGAGGGAATCATGGACACCGCCACGCTCACCTTCGCGCCGCCCTGCGGGCCGGTGCACGCGAAGGATGACGGCGCCGTCGTCCGGGCCACCGGCATTCCCTACGCGACCGCGGACCGCTTCGCCGCCCCGGTCCCGGCACCGGACCGGACGGAACCGTTCGCGGCGACGGAGCCGTCGCCGGCCTGCCCCCAGGTCCGTTCACGCTTCCTCGCCGAAGTCCTTGGCGACGCGCTGGCGGGCTTGTCCCGGGACGAGCATTGCCAGCGGCTCTCCGTCACGCTGCCGCGCCATGTGCGAACGGACGAGCAGCTTCCGGTCATGGTCTGGATCCATGGCGGTTCCTACACCACCGGGGCCGGCGACGCGCCGATCATGGACCCGGCCCGCCTGGTCGCCGAACAACGCGTCATCATGGTGGCGGTGACGTACCGGCTGGGCCTCTTCGGTTTCCTGGGCTCGGGACGCGCCCGGCCGGCAAACCTCGGGCTGCTGGACCAGCTCGAGGCCCTGCGCTGGGGGCAGCGCAACATCCGCGCCTTCGGCGGCGACCCGGACCGGGTCACTCTGTTCGGCCAGTCCTCGGGCGGCGACGCCGTGGCCCAGCTCATGGCGACTCCCCGGGCAGGATCGTTGTTCCGCCGGGCCATACTCCAGAGCCCGCCGCTTGGCATCTCCCGCGGCCGCCACAGGATGCAGGCCGCCATGGCCCGGGCGGCGGAGGCAGTCACCGCAGACATGCCGGCCGACGAGGTGCTCGCCCTGCAATCCGAGGTCCAGCGGCATGCCGCATCGTTCGGCCTCATGGGGCAGATGGCGTTCGGCACCCAATACGGACACCATCCCCTGCCGGCGGAGCATGGGATCGATGCGGCCCGGGACCGCGCAGCCCCGCGGGTCGACATCCTTATCGGCCACACCGCCGAGGAGGCACGGCTCTACCTGCCCTCGGTGCCAGCCCTGCAGCGGGCCACCCGTGTGCCGCTGGTCGGCGTCCTGGTCCGGCACGCCGTCGTCAAGACCCTGACGGCGGCGGTCTACTCGCGGGCAATCCGCCGATTCGCCGGGCGGCATGCGCGTGCCGGTGGCACCGCCCACAGGTCTGTGCTCTCCTGGGCCGCTCCCGGCAATTCGTACGGCTCCGCCCACACGATCGACCTGCCGCTGCTGCTCGGGACCCGGCAGGCCTGGGCCGCGTCACGGTTGCTGGCCGGGGCCCCCTGGGAGACCGTCGACGGACAGGGCCGGCGGCTGCGGCAGTTGTGGGCCGATTTCGCGCGCGGGGTGCCGCTGCAGGACAAGAGCTGCATTCCCGGGCTCCTGAGGCATCGTCGGGTCAAGCTCCGCCGAACACTTGAAACTTCAATAAAAAGCCCTACACTGGAACCATGACTGAAACCGCCACTCTCCCTCCCGTCCTCTTCCTCAGCCACGGCGCTCCCCCGCTGGCGGACGATGCAACCTGGACGCGGCAGCTGGCCGACTGGTCCGCCGGCTTCGACAAGCCCAAGGACATCCTGATGGTGTCCGCCCACTGGGAGAATGCGCCCGTCACCCTCAGCGCCACCGAGCGGAAGACGGACCTCGTCTACGACTTCTGGGGCTTCCCGCAGAAGTACTACGACGTCACCTACGACGCCCCGCTGGCCCCGGACCTGGCTTCCGAGGTGGACCGGCTGGTATCCGTGCACGGCCATCACGTGGAACGCGACGAGTCCCGCGGCCTCGACCACGGCGCCTATGTACCGCTGGTCGAGATGTTCCCGGACGCGGACGTCCCGGTGGTCCAGATGTCCATGCCGACGCTGGATCCGCAGGGCCTGTTCGAGCTCGGTAAGTCCCTGGCCCCGCTCCGCGAGCGCGGCACGCTGATTGTCGGTTCCGGCTTCACCACCCACAACCTGCGCTGGTTCAATCCCGCGGCCGGCCCGGACACGACCCCGCCCGCGGCCTCGAGCGAATTCGACCATTGGGCCGAGGAAGCCATGGCCCGCGGCGACGTCGATTCGATCCTCGACTTCCTGCACAAGGCCCCGGCCGCCCAGGAGGCGCATCCGCGCTCCGAGCACTGGGCTCCCCTCTACGTTGCGCTGGGTGCCGCCTACGCCTCCAGCGGCATCGAAGCCAAGACGGCGATCGACGGTTTCTGGTTCGGCCTCTCCAAGCGGTCCTGGACGCTGACCTAGCACCAGTCCGGACCCGGACGGGACCGGCCTTCTGGCACGAAAAAAGGCGCCTCCTGCGGTTCGCAGGAGGCGCCTTTGCGCGCACGCGGCGGCGGCAGGCCGCAGCGGCTAGTTCAGCAGCGCATCGACGAAGCCATCGGCTTCGAACGGGGCCAGATCGTCCGCCCCTTCGCCGAGGCCGATGAGCTTCACCGGCACGCCGAGGCTGCGCTGGATCGCCACGACGATGCCGCCCTTGGCCGTGCCGTCCAGCTTGGTCAGCACGATGCCGGTGATGTTGACGACCTCGGAAAACACCTTGGCCTGGTTCAGCCCGTTCTGTCCGGTCGTTGCATCGAGGACCAGCAGCACCTCGTCCACGGTCGCCTGCTTCTCGATGACGCGCTTGACCTTGCCCAGCTCGTCCATCAGGCCGACCTTGTTCTGCAGGCGCCCGGCGGTGTCGACCATGACGACGTCGACTTCCTGGTCGATGCCCGCCTTCACCGCTTCGAAGGCGACGGACGCGGGATCGGCCCCGTCGACGTCGGACTTCACCGTGGGCACGCCCACCCGCTGGCCCCACGTGGCCAGCTGTTCCGCCGCGGCGGCGCGGAACGTGTCCGCGGCACCCAGCAGGACGTCCTTGTCTTCGGCCACCAGGACGCGGGCCAGCTTGCCCACCGTGGTGGTTTTTCCGACCCCGTTGACGCCCACCACCATGACGACGGCGGGGCGGTCCGAGTGGCGGTCAACGGCCAGCGAGCGGTCCATGCCCGGGTCGACGAGCTTGACCAGCTCCTCGCGCAGCATCGCCTTGACGTGCTCCGGGTCGCGGCTGCCCTCCACCTTGACCCGCTCGCGCAGCGCGTCGACCAGCTCCATGGTCGGCTCGGTACCGAGGTCCGCCATCAGCAGCGTCTCCTCGATCTCGTCCCAGACATCCTCGTCGATGTTGTCGCGCGAGAGCAGGGCGAGCAGGCCCTTGCCCAGCGCGTTGTTCGACTTGACGAGGCGGGCGCGCAGCCGGGCCAGCCGCCCCTGGACCGGAGCCGGGGTCTCGACCGCGACCGTTTCCAAGCCGGCCAGGTCATCGGCGACTTCGACGTCCGTCGCGCCTGATTCCCCGGACGGCACAGGCGGCACGGGACGCTCGGGCGGCGCCTCCAACACGTCGGTCCCGGCGGCCTGTCCGGCCGCGGGAGCCTGGTCATTGGCGTCCCGCGTGGTGGTGTAGGTGCCGGGCGGGGTCTTGCGGCCCTTCAGCAGGAGAATGGCAACAGTTCCGACGACGGCTATAGCGATGACAGCGTACAGAATGATGAGGGTTACGTCGTTCACAGACCCTAGCTTCTCACAGCGGCCCGGCCGGCGGACCTGCGTCCCCGACTCCCGCCGGCGGCCCGCGGCGAAGGGCCGGCGGATTATTCACGCGCTGTTCACGGCCCCCGGCTACAATGTGACGGAAGGCACCACAGCCTGATCCCTCGGAGCGTCGCATGGCCTTCAGCGGCCGGAGAACCGGTCTCGAGCGGGAGCCGCCCCCGCCGGCTCAATTTGCGTTCTGCCCGGCGCGGCGCTCCTCAGCCTTGGTCCGGATGAAGGACCGGGCCGCGTCGGATACCTCGAAATGGTCCTGGTCGGGCGCATCGCCGACCGACGCCCTGATGGCGTTGGCCACCGTGCGCGGCAGGATGACGGTACCCGGATTGTCCATGAGCCACTGCTGGGTGCCCGGGTCCAGCCGGCCCCACCACTGTTCGATGCGTGCAGCTTCCATAGCCGTCCCTCCATTGGTTGGCGTGCCTGCGACTCATGATGACTCAAGATACTGCGCGGATATGAACCCCGTGTTAACTCTTCCGGCCATTCTCCGGGCAGTCCGCCCGAATCCACAAGGGAACGGAGTCCTGACGTGACTACAGCCGATACCGACGCCGTGCAGGAGACGGTCGAGGTCGAACGGAAATACGACGTCGACGAGTCGCCGTCCCTGCCGCCGCTGCAGGATCTGCCCGGCGTACAGTCCGTGGACCAGCCCGTCGAGCACCAGCTGGAGGCAACCTACTTCGACACTGAGGACCTCACGCTGGCGGCCCACCGGATCACCCTGCGCCGCAGGACCGGCGGCGACGACGAGGGCTGGCACCTGAAGCTGCCAGCCGGAACGGACGCGCGGCGCGAGCTGCACGAACCGCTCGGCAAAGACCGGGAGAAGGTCCCGCTGCCGCTGCTGCGCCTGGTCCGTTCGCACGTCCGCGACCGTCCGCTTGCCGGGATCGCCCGGCTCCGGACCCGGCGCGTGGTGCATCGGCTGCGCGGCGCGGACGGCGTCCTCGCCGAGGTCGCCGACGACCACGTCGAGGCCGCGGCCCTTCCGCGCGCGGGCCGGTCCGAGGGTCCGGCCTCGGAACCCGTGTCGCGGTGGCGGGAGTGGGAGATCGAACTAGCCGACGGCCGGCGGGACCTGCTCGACGCCGCGGAGGAGCTGTTCCGTGCCGCCGGTGCGGAGCCTTCCGCGCACGCTTCGAAGCTGGCCAGAGCCTTGGGGCAGCAGCTGCCCCAAGCCGAGCCCGGCCCGCCGCCACAGCAGGACGCAACGGCCGCCGACGTCGTACTCGCCTACCTGCAGGCGCAGGCCACGGCGCTGAAGGAGCAGGATCCGCTGGTGCGGCAGGACGCACCGGACGCGATCCACCAGATGCGCGTGGCCACCCGCCGGCTGCGCTCCTCGCTGGCCACGCACCGCCGGCTCTTCGACCCCGATAGAACCGCCGCCCTGCGCGAGGAGCTCAAGCAGCTGGCCGGCCTGCTCGGCGAGGCCCGTGATGCCGAGGTCATGCATGAGCGGCTGCGCACCATGATCGGCGAAGAACCGCCGGACCTGGTGCTCGGCCCGGTCGCCCAGCGGATCGACGTCGACCTGGCCACCGCGTACAAATCGGCCCACGATAAGGTCCTCAAGGCGCTGGAGCAGAAGCGCTATTTCCGCCTGCTGGACAGCCTGGACGAGTTCCTCGCCGATCCGCCGCTGGCCGGGGAAGCGCAGGGGCCGGCCACGAAGGTCATCGCGAAGTCTGTCCGGCGTGACCTGAAACGGGTGCGCCGGGCCGTGAAAGAGGCTAAGCGGACGCGCGGCACCGACGCCGCCGACCCCGCGCTGCACGAGGCCCGCAAGACGGCCAAGAGGCTGCGCTACGCCTGCGAGGCCGCGGCACCCGTGGGCGGCAAGCGGGCCCTCAAACTGGAGGACAGCGCGCACGGCATCCAGCAGGTCCTGGGCGACCACCAGGACAGCTTCGTCGCCCGCCAATTGCTGCGGAAAGCCGGCGTGGAGGCCTTCGGGCAGCATGAAAACGGCTTCAGCTACGGCCGGCTGCACGCCCTCGAGGAGGCGAGGGCAGCCCGTTCGGAGAAGAAGTTCTGGCGCCGCTGGAAGGATTTCCCGGCCAAGTCATGGTGACCGCCGCGACGGTCCCCGCCGGTGGGTAGCATCGAGGCATGAAGCCCTTCCTGCTGCTGGCCACCCGCGCCCAGGACAAGGCGGCCGACGAGGAGTACGCCGCGTTCCTGCGCTTCGGGGGGCTCGAGCCGGGCCGGTTGCACCGCGTCCGGCTCGAGGCCGGCCCGCTGCCCGCCGTCGATTTCGCCCGCTACAGCGGCATCATCCTGGGCGGCAGCCCGTTCACGGCGAGCGACCCGCCGGAGAGCAAGTCGGGGGTGCAGCTGCGCGTCGAAGCGGAGCTGATGGACCTGGTCGAACGCGTGACCGCCGCCGACTTTCCCTTCCTCGGTGCCTGCTACGGCATTGGCACCCTGGGCCGGCTGCGCGGCGGCCAGGTGGACGGCCGGTTCGGCGAGCCGATCAGCGCCGTGGACGTGGAGCTCGCGGACGGTGCGGCTGCGGATCCGCTGCTGGCCGGCGTGCCGCAGCGGTTCAAGGCGTTCGCGGGCCACAAGGAGGCCTGCTCGGTCCTGCCCGCCGGCGCCGTTCGGCTGGCTGGTTCCGCGGCCTGCCCGGTGCACATGTTCCGGTTGGGCAGCAATGTCTATGCCACCCAGTTCCACCCGGAACTGGACGAGGACGGGCTGGTGACGCGCATCTCGGTCTACCGCCACGCCGGCTACTTCCCGCCGGACGAGGCCGATGAGGTCGTCGCCTCCGTCCGCGGCCACCAGGTTCATGCGCCGCAACTGATCCTGCGCAATTTCGTCCTGCACTACGGTTCCTGACTCCGCGGTCGACTCCTAGGAACCGCGGACGACGGCGTTCCCCGGCTCCGCTTCGGGTGTCCCGTTATGCCGGGGCAGCCAGCCGCTGCGAGATCACGGTGGACACGCCGTCGCCCCGCATGGTGACGCCGTACAGGGCATCCGCGACCTCCATCGTGCGCTTCTGGTGGGTGATGACGATGAGCTGGCTCGACTCGCGCAGTTCCTCGAAGATCGTGATCAGCCGCTGGAGGTTGGTGTCGTCCAGCGCGGCTTCCACCTCGTCCATCACGTAGAAGGGCGACGGCCGGGCCTTGAAGATCGCCACCAGCAGGGCCACCGCGGTGAGCGACCGTTCGCCGCCGGAGAGCAGGGAGAGCCGCTTGATCTTCTTGCCGGCCGGGCGGGCCTCGACCTCGATGCCGGTGGTGAGCATGTCCTGCGGATCCGTGAGCACCAGCCGGCCCTCGCCGCCGGGAAAGAGCCGGCCGAAGACGCGCTCGAACTGGGCGGCGGTGTCGGCGTACGCCTCGGTGAAGACCTGCTGGACCCGTTCGTCCACCTCTTTGATGATGTCCAGCAGGTCCTTCCGGCTGGCCTTGAGGTCTTCGAGCTGGCTGCTGAGGAACTGGTGGCGTTCCTCCAGGGCGGCGAATTCCTCCAGCGCCAGCGGATTGACCTTGCCGAGCGCCGACAGGTCCCGCTCCGCCTTCTTCAGCCGCTTCTCCTGTTCGGCGCGGACGAAGGGCATGCCTTCCACGACCGGGTTGCCGTCCTCGTCCACCTCCGCGCGCAGCTCGGCCCATTTGTCCGTCGAAGCCGCGGCCGCGACGGGCACGGGCCGGTGCGGCCCGTACTCCTCCACGAGATGGTCGGCGGTCATGCCGAGTTCCTCGACGGCACGGTTCTCCAGCGACTCGATCCGGAGCCGCTGCTGCGCCCTGGCCAGTTCATCCTTGTGCACGGAGTCCGTCAGGTCGCGCAGTTCCACGGCGAGCGCATCGGTGGAGCCGCGGACGGCGGACAGCTCCTGCTCCCATTCGGCGCGCACCTCCTCCGCGGCGTCGCGTTCCAGCCCCGCGGCCTGGACCGACACGTCCAGCCAGGCCAGCACCTGTTCCACGGCGGCGGCCACCGACGCGGCCTTGGCGGCCTGCAGTTGCCGGATGCGCGCGCGCTCCGCCGCCTGCGCCCGGGCGTGGCGCTCCGTGGCCGCGGCGCGCTCCAGCGAGGAAGCCCGGTTGCCCATGGCGTTCAGCTGCTCTTCCCCGGACCGCAGGGCCAGCCGCGCCTCCAGCTCGGCCTGCCGGGCCCGGGCCGCCGCGGCGGCCAAGGCGTCGCGGCGTTCGGTGGAGGGCTCCTCCTCGGCCGGCGCCTCCTGCGCCGCACCGAGCCGCTCGGTGACCTCGGCCAGCTTCTGCTGTTCGGCGTCGATGTTCGCCTCTGCGGCCTCCACGAGCCGGGCCAGGCGATCGCTTTCCCCGGTGGCCGAGCGCAGGGCGGAGCCCAGCTGGCCGAGCCGCTCCGCCACGGCGGCCAGCCGCGCGTCCGATTCGTGCAGCTGTTCCAGCGCCGTGTCGGCCCGGACGGCGGCCTCCGCTCGCCGGGCCTTGACGGCGGCGATCGCGAACTTGGCCCGCTCGGCCCTGGCCGTCGCCTCTTCAAGCTGCCGGCCGGTCTCCTCCACGGCGGCCTGCACCTCCAGCAGGCTGGGGCCGCCGGAGGACCCCCCGCGTGCCGCGTGCGCGCGGAACACGTCTCCTGCCCGCGTCACGGCCGTCAGTTCCGGCCGCGCCGAAAGTACGGCTGACGCCGCGTCCAGGTCCTCGACGACGACGACGCCGGACAGCAGCGCGGCCACGGCCGCCTCGACCGGTGCTTTGGCCCGGACCAGGCCAACGGCCGGCACCGCACCCGAGGGCACCGGCAGCTCCGCGGACGCCGGCTTTCCGCCTTCACGGCCGGCCGGCTCACTGCGTTGGGCATCCCCCGCAGCATCCGCATCGGCGGTCCCGCCTGCGACAACCAGGTCCACGGTGCCCGCATCCTGCGCCTTCATCAGCTCCACCGCCCGGATCGCCGCCGGAAGATCGGCCACGGCGATGGCCTCCGAAGCAGCCCCCAGGGCTGCCGCGACTGCGGCTTCGTAGCCTGGTTCCACGGTGATCAGGTCCGCCAGCGGTTCGAGTAGGCCGGGGTCGTCCGAGGCCAGCAGCGCCGAACGGCCGTCCCTGCGGTCGAGGCCGACCTCCAGCGCCTCCTTGCGCGCGGCCATCGCGTCCCGGGCACGCTCGGCTTCCCGCTCCTCGGCCGCCAGTGCCTCCAGTTCTGCGTCCAGACCGTCCACCACGGCAGCGGCGTCCTCATACTCGGCGTCCAGGCCTTCTTCGCCGGCCTCGGCACCGGCCACCTGCGATTCAAGGGCGCTGAACTCGGCCTGGGCCTTGCGCCGCCGCTCCTCCCCCTCGGCGATGGAGGCCCGCAGGCGGCCGAGCTCTGCCTCCGCCGCCTCCACGCGGGAGCGGGCCGCGCCGACCGCACCCGCGAGCTTGGCCAGCCCCTCCCGCCGGTCCGCCGCTGCGCGCAGGATCGCCGTCAGCCGGCGCTCCTCCGCGGCGGCCGCCTCTTCGGCGCCCGCCCGCGCTGCAACGGCATCGTCGAGGGCCATCCGGCGCTCTTCGAGCTCGAACTCGAGTTCTGCCTGCTCCTCGCGGACGGCGGCCGCCTGCTGCTCCAAATGTTCGGGATCCCGCCCCGGCTCCGGCCCGGTGTCCTCGCGGCCCAGCAGCCGGCGCCGCTCGTTGGCCAGGTTGCCCAGCGAGCGGAACCGTTCGCGGGTGGAGGAGAGCCGGTACCAGGCATCCCGGGCGGCGTTGACCCGCGGCGTCGCCTCCGCGGCGAGCCGCTCCAGTTCGGCCAGCCGGCGGCGCTTAGTCTCCAGGGCGCGCTCCACCTCGGCCTGCCGGGCCTTTGCCGCGGCCTCGTCCGCGACGTCCTGCTCCAGGGCATCGGTCAACTGGACCAGGTCGTCGGCCAGCAGCCGGGCCCGCGCGTCGCGGACTTCGAACTGGACCTGCTGAGCGCGGCGGGCCACGGCGGCCTGCTTGCCCAGCGGAGTCAGCTGGCGCCGGATCTCGCTGGTGAGGTCCGTGAGCCGGGTCAGGTTGGCCTGCATGGCCTCCAGCTTCCGGACCGTCTTCTCCTTGCGCCGGCGGTGCTTCAGGATGCCGGCGGCCTCCTCGACGAAGCCGCGCCGGTCCTCCGGCGTCGCGTGCAGGATGCGGTCCAGCTGGCCCTGCCCCACGATGACGTGCATCTCCCGGCCCAGCCCCGAATCGCTGAGCAGTTCCTGGATGTCCAGCAGCCGGCAGTTGCTGCCATTGATGGCGTACTCGGAGCCGCCGGCACGAAACAGCGTCCTCGAGATGGTGACTTCCGAATACTCGATCGGCAGGGCGCCGTCGGCATTGTCAATGGTCAGCGACACCTGGGCGCGGCCCAACGGCGCCCGGCCCGCCGTCCCGGCGAAGATGACATCCTCCATTTTTCCGCCGCGCAGGGTTTTCGCCCCCTGCTCGCCCATTACCCAGGCCAGGGCATCGACGACGTTGGACTTGCCCGAGCCATTGGGGCCCACTACCGCTGTGACGCCGGGCTCGAATTCGAACGTCGTGGCAGACGCAAATGATTTAAATCCGCGCACAGTCAGGGATTTCAGATGCAAATTGTGTCTCCCGCAGCACTCTTTCCTTGACACAATCTATCTTGTTTCCGCAGAGGGCCCGGGAACTTGGGCTGGTTGTCGCACAAATGCCCTACCGCAGTGGGCCACCGCAGTGGCACTGTGGATGACAAGGCCGTTTCCATATCCGCGCGGGCATATGCGGGAAAGAGGCCCTTGGGTGCATAGTTAAGGTTTCGGGGCTTCATCGGTGCTAGGACCGGCGGGGCGGGCAGACTCACGAATAAAGGCTGGATATTGAGCGGAAACGCGACGTTTCGACATGACAACACGGCGCTGCTGGCCGTCTCGAGCGTGGAGGCACCAATAGCCGTCAGTTCGGCCGAGTTCGATGAGCGGCTGGCCCCCAGCCTCAAGCGGCTGCGGCTTTCCACGCGGCTCCTCGAGCGCGTTGCCGGAGTCAGCGAACGCCGCTGGTGGGCCCCGGGAACGTCCTTCGACGACGGAGCGATCGAGGCGGGCGCCAAGGCCATGGCGGAAGCCGGCATTGAGCCCGGCCAGATCGGCCTGCTGATCAACACGTCCGTGACGCGCCGCAATCTCGAGCCTTCGGTCGCGGTCAAGATCCACCACGGGCTCGGCCTGCCGTCGTCGGCCATGAACTTCGACCTCGCGAACGCCTGCCTCGGCTTCGTCAACGGCATTACGCTGGCCGCCAACATGATCGATTCCGGCCAGATCAAGTACGCCCTCATCGTCGCCGGGGAAGACGCCCAGTACACCCAGGAGACCACCTTCCGGCGGCTGAACAGCCCCGATTCGACCCGCGAGGATTACCTGCGCGAATTCGCCACGCTGACCCTTGGCTCCGGCGCCGCGGCGGCCGTCATCGGCCCCGCTGAAGGCCACCCGGGATCGCACCGCATCCTCGGCGGCGTTTCCCGCGCCGGCACCGAGCACCACGCCCTGTGCGTCGGCGGCAACGACGGCATGTTCACGGACACCAAGGGCCTGCTCGACAACGGCCTCGAGCTGGTGCTCAACGCCTGGCATGAGGCCCACGACAGCGGCTGGGACTGGACGTCGATGGACCGCTACGTCACCCACCAGGTCTCCTCCTCCTACACCAACGCCATCATCAAGGCGGTCAACCTGGCCCGCGACCGGGTGCCGATCACCTTTCCGAAGTGGGGCAACGTCGGCCCCGCCTCGCTGCCGATGACCCTCGCCCAGGAGTCCCAGACCCTCCGCGCCGGCGACCGCGTGCTCTGCATGGGCGTCGGTTCGGGCTTGAACACCACGATGATGGAGATTGCGTGGTAGCAGAGCTCTGGCCCGGCGTACCGGCCGCCTGGTCCCGCCGTGTCCGGGTCCCGTCCACCTCGGCCGCGGATCCGGCCGGCACCGTCCACGCGTGGCACCTGCTCGACAACGGCGCCGAGCTGGCCGAGCGCGGCATCACACCCGAGGGGACGCTGCTGTGCGTCCACGGCAATCCAACCTGGTCCTATCTCTGGCGGACCGTAATCGCCGCCGCCGGGAAGCGGGACAAGCCGTGGCGGGTCATCGCCGTCGACCAGCTGGACATGGGCTTCTCCCGGCGGACCGGCCGCTTCCGCCGCCTCGCGGACCGCATCACGGACTTGGGCGACCTGACCGCGGAACTCGGCCTGGAAGGTCCGGTGGTCACGGTCGGCCACGACTGGGGCGGCCTCATCTCGCTCGGCTGGGCGCTGCGGCACCGCGACCAGCTGGCCGCCGTGGTCCTGACCAACACGGCCGTGCACCCGGGCGGCTTCGAGGTGCCGGCGGCCCTGCAGCTGGCGCTGCATCCGGCCGTCCACCAATGGGGAACGACGACGTCGGCGGCCTTCCTGCGCGTGACCCACGCCCTGGCGCAGCCAGCCCTGGACAAGGGCGTCCGGAGGGCCTTCATGGCTCCGTACCTGAACCCCGCCCGCCGCCAGGGCGTCGGCAATTTCGTCGCCGATATCCCCGCCGACCCGTCCGCGCCCAGCTGGCCCGCCCTGGCCGAAGTCTCTGAAGGCATCCGCGGGCTGGACGTCCCGGCGCTGATCCTCTGGGGCCCCAAGGACCCGGTGTTCTCCGACCGCTACCTCCGCGACCTGATGGAGCGGATGCCGCACGCCGCCGTGCACCGCTTCGAGGGCGCCAGCCACCTGCTGCCCGAAGACCGGGACATCGCGGAGCCGGTCTTCGGCTGGCTCGAAGGCACCGTGGTTCCAGCCCGCTCCGGCTCCGCGTCCGAAGCGGACAGCCCCGCCGACCGTCGCCGCGGAGTCCACGCCGCGGCGCGGACCGCGGCAGCCGGCCCCGAAGAGCCCTACCGCCCGATGCTCGCCGAACTCGACGAGCGCCGCACGGACCGCTCCCCCGCCGTCGTCGACATGGCCCCGCTGCAGGCTCCGGACGCGGGCCCGCGCACCCTCTCCTGGTCCGAGCTGGCCGGGCAGGTGGACCTGCTCGCCCGGGGCCTGCAGGCCCACGGCGTCCGGCCCGGCGACCGGATCAGCCTGCTCGTCCCCCCGGGGATCGAGCTGACGTCGCTCATCTACGCCTGCCTCCGGATCGGTGCCGTCGTGGTGGTAGCGGACGCCGGCCTGGGCACCAGCGGCCTCAGCCGCGCCATCAAGGGCGCGGGTCCTGCCTTCCTCATCGGCATCGAGCGGGCCCTGGCGGGTGCCCGCCTGCTCAACTGGCCCGGCCGGCGCATCAGCGTCGCGGAGCTGTCCCCGGCCAAGCGGCGGCTGTACAAGGTCGGGGCCACGCTGGTCGAGCTGCTGGCCGCGGGTGCCTCCGCAGGCAGCCCGGCCGCGGCGGACGAAAAGCCGGCGCCGGACGACGATGCGGCCGTCCTGTTCACCTCCGGGTCCACCGGCCCCGCCAAGGGCGTGGTCTACACGCACCGGCAGCTGGCGGCGATGCGGGATACCCTCAAGGACACCTACAAGCTGGAGGCCGGGACAGCCCTGGTCGCCGGCTTCGCACCGTTCGCCCTGCTCGGGCCTGCGCTGGGCGCTACCTCCGTCACTCCGGCCATGGACGTGACCGCACCGAAGACGCTGACTGCGGCCGCACTGGCCGACGCGGCGGCTGCGGTCCAGGCCACCGCCGTGTTCGCCTCGCCCGCCGCACTGGCCAACGTCCTGGCCACCGCGGACGGCCTGCGCCCGGAGCACCGCGCCGCGCTGGAGAAGGTGGAGCTGCTGCTCTCGGCCGGCGCCCCCATCCCGGAGCCCCTGCTGACCCGGGTGCAGCAGCTGGTCCCGGCGGCCTCGCTGCACACGCCGTACGGGATGACCGAGGCGCTGCCCGTCACGGACATCAGCCTGCCCGGTATCCGCGCGGCCGGTGCCGGCAACGGCGTTTGCGTCGGCACCCCGGTGGTCGGCGCGCGCGTGGCGATTGCCGGGTTGAACGCCCTGGGCGTCCCCGCGGACTCACCCTCCGCCGAACCGGGAACCACCGGCGAGATCCTGGTCAGCGCCCCGCACGTCAAGGACCGCTACGACCGCCTGTGGATCACCCAAGCCCACTCGGCCTCGGTGCCCGGGTGGCACCGCACAGGCGACGTCGGCCACCTCGACGCCGACGGCCGGCTCTGGGTCGAGGGCCGCCTCGCGCACGTTATCAGCGCGTCCGGCGGCGTCATCACTCCGGTCGCCGCGGAACAGGCAGCGGAAACGCACGACGGCGTGCGGCTGGCCGCCGTCGTCGGTGTGGGTCCCGCGGGCGCCCAGGTCCCCGTGGCCGTGGTCGAAACCGTGCCCAGGACGCGCAGGCCCGGCCCGGCCCCGCAGGAACTGACGCGGGAGGTCCGCTCCGCCGTGGCGCGGGCCACCGGCGTGGAGCTCGCCGCCGTGCTGGTGCTGCCGGAACTGCCCACCGACATCCGGCACAACTCGAAGATCGACCGGGCGAAGCTGGCCGCGTGGGCGTCCCGCGCCCTGGCCGGCGGCAGGATCTCCGCGCCATGAGCGGCGGCGCGGAAGGGATGGAGCGGCGCAGCGTCCTGGTTACCGGCGCCAGCGGCATGCTCGGCGGCGCCGTCGCCCGGTTGCTGCTGGACCAAGGCCACCGCGTCCGCACGTTCCAGCGCCGGCCGGCTGCCATATCCGGTCCCGCAGCGGGGACTGCGGGAGCCGGCGGTAGGGATGGGGCGGACGGTGCTCCCGCGGCCGAGCAGGTCCTCGGCTCGCTCGCCGATCCGGCCGCCGTCGCCCGCGCCGTCGAGGGCATGGACGCGGTGATCCACCTGGCCGCCAAGGTCTCCTTCACCGGCGAGTGGGACGAGTTCGTCGCGGTGAACGTCGAGGGCACCCGTACCCTGCTGGATCGTGCCCGGGCCGCGGGCGTCGCGGACCTCGTCTTCGTGTCCTCCCCCTCCGTGGCCCACTTCGGCGAGCCGATCGCCGGGGCCGGGGCGCCGGCGGCGGACCCGGAACGTGCCCGCGGCTTCTATGCCCGGTCCAAGGCCTCCGCCGAGCTGCTCGCCCTCGGCGCCGACGCCCCCGGCTTCCGGGTCGCGGCCATCCGACCGCACGTCGTCTGGGGCCCCGGTGACACGCAGCTCGTGGAACGCGTCCTCGAACGCGCCAAGGCCGGCCGGCTGCCGCTGCTGGACCACGGCGCGGCCCTGATCGACACCACGTACATCGACAACGCCGCCGAGGCGATCGTGCGCGCCCTGCACCGTATGGAGCACGCGCACGGGCAGGCCTTGGTAGTGACCAACGGGGAGCCGCGGACGGTCGGCGAGCTGCTGGCCGGCATCTGCGCGGCGGGCGGCGTCAAGCCTCCGGCCTGGCGCGTCCCCGGGCGGGTCGCCCGCGGCGCCGGGTCCGTGCTCGAGCGCGCCTGGCTGACCGCCGGCCGCCGCGGCCTGGTCCGGGATGAGCCGCCCATGACGCGGTTCCTGGCCGAACAGCTTTCCACATCGCATTGGTTCGACCAGCGCCGCACCCGCGAGGTGCTCGACTGGTCCCCCGCCGTCAGCATCGACGACGGCCTGCGCCGGCTTGCCGAACACTACAGCCGTCCCGGCCGGACGGCCTGAGGAGGATACGCATGGACAGCGTCACCCAGATCGACCAGTGGCCGGTGGCGAATGCCTCCACCGCCCTCGTAGGCAGGGACGGCACGGTGCTGGACGCGCACGGCAACCAGCACCGGCCCTACCGGCTGGCGTCCGTGACCAAGCTGCTCAGCGCCTACGCCGTGCTGGTCGCCATCGAGGAGGGCGCGCTCGAGCTGGACCAGCCGGCGGGTCCGGAGGGCTCGACCGTGCGCCACCTGCTGGCCCACTCCAGCGGCTACGACTTCGGCGACCGGACCGTCCGTTTTGCCCCCGGCAGCCGCCGGCTCTACTCGAACGCCGGCTTCGACGTGCTCGGCGAGACCCTCGAGCGGGCCGCCGGCATGACGTTCGCCGAATACCTGAGCGAAGGAGTCCTGCAGCCGCTGGGCATGGGCGCCACGGAGCTCAACGGCTCCCCCGCGGCCGGTGCAACGTCCACGGTGGCGGATCTGTCGATTTTCGCGGCGGAGCTGCAGCAGCCGAAACTGCTGGACCCGGCGACGCTCGCCGAGGCCACCACCGTCGTGTTCCCGGGGCTCGCGGGCGTCCTGCCCGGCTTCGGCCGCCAGCCGCACAACGACTGGGGCCTGGGCTTCGAGATCCGCAACGCCAAGGATCCGCACTGGACCGGCTCCGCTAGCTCGCCGGCGACGTTCGGGCACTTTGGCCAGTCCGGGACCTTCCTCTGGGTAGACCCGGAAGCCGGCGCCGCGTGCGTGGTGCTGACGGACCGGGATTTCGGGCCATGGGCCGCCGAGGCCTGGCCGGCATACACCGACGCGCTGCTCGCGGACCTCGCCGACTAAGACAACGACGGCGGCGCCGGGGTCCGGAACTTCCGGTCACCAGCGGCGGCTGCGCGGGCGGCCGGTGGGTCAAGGTGCGGGCGCCGGTCCGCCGGCGGCGGAGGAGGTACTTTGCGGCCGAGCCGGTCAGCAGGTCACCAGCGGCCGTTGCGCGGGCGGCGCTGGCACACCGGGCAGGTATAAGACGAGCGGTTCATGAAGGAGTCGCGGCGGATCCTGGTGTCCAGGCCCAGGCCGGCGCAGCGCTGGCAGGGCAGCCCCTCCCGCCCGTAGGCATTCAGGGACCGGGCGAAGTAGCCGGAGGCGCCGTTGACGTTGACGTAGAGCGAGTCGAAGCTGGTACCGCCGGCCTCCAGTGCCCGGTTCATCACGTCCCGTGTCGCCTCCACGAGCGCCAGGGCCTCCTTGCGGCGCAGCGTATCCGTGGGGCGGGCGAAATGGAGCTTGGCGGCCCACAGCGCCTCGTCGGCGTAGATGTTGCCGACGCCGGAAATCAGCCCCTGGTCCAGCAGCGCGCGCTTGATGCCCGTCTTGCGGGCCCGGAGCCGCCGGTAGAAATCGTCGAAGGAGAATGCCGGGTCCAGCGGGTCGCGGGCGATGTGGGCGGCCTCGACTGGGACCAGCGGCAGCGGGGTCTCCGCCAGCCCGCCGGGGTGGCCGTCCGCCGTGGGCACCAAGTCGGCCAGGAACATCCCGCCGAAGATCCGCTGGTCCACGAAGCGCAGTTCGGCCGGCATGGACCGGCCCTCGGCGTCCAGGGCCGGGCTCAGGCCCAGTCGGACCTTGAGGTGCTTTTCGTCCGGAGCGTCGGCGTCTTCGATCAGTAGCTGGCCGCTCATGCCCAGGTGGGCCATCAGCGCCAGCCGCGGCGCACCGCCGTCGTTATTGCCGTCCCTAACGTCCCCAACGGCCCCGCTGGTACCGCCGTCCGCGGACAGGGGCAGCCAGAGGAATTTGCCGCGCCGGACCGCGTCGACCACAGTGGCGCCTTCGAGATTGCCGCGCAGGTCCTCGGCGCCGAGGACGTGGCGGCGGACGGTGCGCTCGTCGAGGACCTCGGCCCGGACGATGGTGCGGCCGCGCACCCAGCGGGCGAGGCCGCGGCGGACGACCTCGACCTCGGGCAGTTCAGGCATCGGCGGTTTCGGCCGCCCGCAGCTGGCGCCAGGAAACGGCTGCGGCTTCCTGCTCCGCTTCCTTCTTGGAGTGCCCCGTGCCCTGCCCGTAGGCGGTGCCGCCGATGTGCAGGGTGGCCACGAAGGTACGGGCGTGGTCCGGGCCGGAACCCTGGACCATGTATTCCACGCCGCCCATCTTCCTGGCCGCGGCGAGCTCCTGGATGCTCGTCTTCCAGTCCGTGCCGGCGCCGAGGGCCTCGGCGTCCGCCAGCAGCGGGGAAATGAGCCGCATGACCATCTGCCGGGCCACCTCGATGCCGTTGGTGAGGTAGGTGGCCCCGATCAGCGCCTCGACGGTGTCGGCGAGGATCGAGGACTTGTCCGCTCCGTTGGTGAGTTTCTCGCCCTGGCCCAGCAGGATGTGCTGGCCGATGCCCAGCTCGCGGGCGATGCCGGCCAGTGCCCGGGTACTGACAACGGCGGAGCGCCGCTTGGCCAGGTCGCCTTCCGGCAATTCCGGGTTGTCGCGGTAGAGCGCGTCCGTCACGGAGAAGCCGAGGATCGAATCCCCCAGGAACTCCAGCCGCTCGTTGGTGGGCAGGCCGCCGTGCTCATAGGCGTAGGAACGATGCGTGAGGGCAAGACGAAGCGTCCCGGCGTCGATATCGACGCCGAGACGCTCCAAAAGCTCTTCAGTTGAAGGCATGCCGGACGTGATTAGACGTCGGCGACCTTGCGGCCCTTGTACTCAAGGAACAGCGCAGTACCGGCCGAATCGGTGACAACCTTGGCCTGGTGCGGCAGGCTGTAGGTCACGCGGCCGTTTTCGACGGTCTTGACCAGGTTGGGGGCGGTAGCCTTCCACTGGGAACGGCGTGCGCGCGTATTCGAGCGGGACATCTTCCGCTTGGGAACAGCCACGGCTAACTCTCTTCTCTCTCGTCTGACTCTGTACTTGTTGGTGCCTTGTCGGCAACCGTGCCGGCCAGCCCGGCGAGGGCTGCCCAGCGAGGATCCAAGACCTCATGGTGGTGACCCGGATCCTCTTCAAGGCGCATCCCGCATTCAGGGCACAAGCCTTGGCAGTCTTCCCGGCACACCGGCTGGAACGGCAGGGCTGTTACCACTGCGTCCCGCAACACCGGTTCGAGATCGATGGAATCGTGCTCAACCCGCCGCTGCTCTTCAGCCTCTTCATCATCCGGGCCCTGATCCTGAGAATCAAATCCCTCGAAGTAGAAGAGTTCCTGCACCCGAACGGCCTGCTCGTAGGCGATGGGATCCAGGCAGCGCCCGCATTCACCGGTGACGGTGACGCTGGCGGTGCCGGAGACCAAGACACCTTCGTGGACAGACTCGAGCCTGAGCTCCAGCTCCATGTCGGAGCCTTCCTCCACGCCAATGAGTGCCACACCGAAATCCTTCGGCGTTGGTACATGTTCATTCAGGGTCCGCATGCTGCCGGGGCTGCGCCCGACATCCTTGACTCCGATGATCAATCGTGAATTCTGATCATGATGCATGACCACGTTAATGCGAACTCCCTACTGAACATACGACCGACGAACCATCATAGCCTGAACTGCGGCGCAGTCCCAAATGGGCGCCGCACGCCTACTCGGCCTTCTCCTGGCGGATCCGCTCCAGCACCGCCTTCGGCACGAACTCGGAAATATCACCGCCGAGCGCGGCCACCTCCTTCAGCAGGGTCGAGGACAGGTGGGTGTAGCTGCTCTCGGCCGGCAGGAAGATGGTCTCGACGCCGGTGAGGTGGCGGTTCATGTGCGCCATCGGCAGTTCGTAGTGGTAGTCCTGCGTGGTGCGCAGGCCCTTGAGGATCACGTTCGCGCCGTGGCTGCGGCAGAACTCGGCCAGCAACCCCTCCCCCATGGGCTCGACCGTGACCCCCCGCAGGTAGGAGAGGGTCTGGGTCGCCATCTGGAGGCGGGTCTGCAGGTCGAAGCGGTACTTCTTCGCATAATTGGTCGAGACGGCGACGATGACCTCGTCGTACATGCTGGCGGCACGGGCGATGATCTCGACGTGTCCGTTGTGCAGGGGGTCATAGGATCCGGGGCAGACGGCGCGGCGCATATCTACGAATCTAGCCCATCCAACCGGCACGCTGCAGCATCTGCGGCCTATACCAGTGGTATTACTGGGAAGCATGAGCAGAACCGACAGGACTTTGGCCCAGGGACGGCCCGGCAGCACCGATGCACCCTGGCGGCGGGCGGCAGCCGGCGCCAACCTGCTGGGCGCCGACGGCCGCCTCGACGCGACGATCTTCGAAGAGATCACCACGCTGGCCGTCCATACCGGGGCCATCAACCTGGGGCAGGGCTTCCCTGATGAGGACGGCCCCCGGGTCATGGCCGAGGCGGCCCGCGACGCCATCGCCTCCGGCGCCAACCAGTACGCACCGGGCAAGGGCATCCCCGCGCTGCGCGAGGCCATCGCCGCCCATCAGCAGCGCTTCTACGGCCTGGACCTCGACCCCGACACCCAGGTGGTGGTGACCACCGGCGCCACGGAGGCGATCGCGGCGGCGCTGCTGGCGCTCACGGGTCCGGGCGATGAAGTCCTGACCTTCGAGCCCTTCTACGATTCCTACGGCGCGGTCATAGGGCTGAGCGGCGCCACCCACACCACCAGCCCGCTGGCCGCCCCGGACTTCCATCCGGACCTCGAGGCGCTGGAGGCCGCAGTCAGCGACCGCACGCGGGCCATCCTGGTCAACAACCCCCACAATCCGATGGGCAGTGTCTTCACGCGGGCGGAACTCACCCGGATCGTGGAGCTGGCGAACCGGCATGACGCCATCATCATCACGGACGAGGTCTACGAACACCTGACCTTCGGCGTCGAGCACATTCCGGTGGCCACCCTGCCCGGAGCCGCCGAACGCACCCTGACCATCTCCTCGGCGGGGAAGACCTTCTCCTTCACCGGCTGGAAGGTCGGCTGGGTCAGCGGCCCCGCCGAACTCGTGGCGGCCGTCCGGACGGTCAAGCAGTTCCTGAGCTATTCCTCCGGCACTCCGTTCCAGCCCGCGGTGGCGGCGGGCCTAGCCCTGGAACAGGAGTTCTTCAGCGGCATCTCCTCGAGCCTGCAGGCCAAGCGGGACATCCTCGCCGAGGGGCTGCGCGCCGCCGGCCTGGAGGTCTTCCTGCCGGAGGGCACCTACTTCATCAACGTGGACGCCGCGCCGCTGGGCGTCACGGACGCCACCGCCCTGGCCTACCGGCTGCCCGAACTGGTCGGCGTCGCCGCCATTCCGGTTCCGGTCTTCTGCCACCCGGAAGGAGCCGAACGCACAAAGTCGCTGCTGCGCTTCGCCTTCTGCAAGCGCGCGGAAGTTCTCGAGGAAGCAGCGTCCCGGCTCGCCGGCCTCCGGGAACGGCTCTAGCCGGTGGCCGGGCGCTTCCTGCGCGGCGCGGGCCTGCACGCGGAGATTTTTGCCGACGAACGGATTCCCGGCGGCTACATCCTGGCGATCGGCGGCGCCGAGCAGTCGCACGTGAACCTGAAGCACCCGCAGGAGGTCTTCTACGAATACCTGCGGCGGATCGCCAACGTCGCTGACCTCGCGGCGCCGGCGGGGGCGCCCGTGCGCTGCCTGCACCTGGGCGCCGGGGCGCTGACGCTGGCGCGCTACCTGCAGGCAACCAGGCCGGGTTCCGAACAGCACGCAGTGGAACTCGAACGCGAGCTGCTGGACTTCGTCGTCGACCAGTTGCCGCTGCCCGAGGGCACGGACCTGACCGTGTACATCGGCGACGCCCGGCACGAGGTGGCGTTCGGCGACGTCGATGGTCCCTTCGACCTGGTTGTCCTGGATGTCTTCGCGGGCGAGGATGCACCGGAGCACCTGACGACGGCGGATTTCTATGCCGAACTGCTGGAGCTGCTGTCTCCGCGGGGCGTGCTGCTGGTGAACATCGGCGACGACCCGCCGCTCGCCTTCGCCAAGCGCCAGCTCGGCGCGGTGCTCGAGTCCACGCCGCATGCCGCACTGCTGGCCGACGCCTCCATGTTCAGCTGCCGCCACCCCGGCAACGTGGTCGTCGCGGCGCGGCGCGAGCCCTGGCCGCAGGAGTGGACGGCGGCGCTGCTGGCCGCCGGGCCGCATCCGGCCGGCGTGCTGACCGGCGCCGAGCTCAGGAGCTTTGCGGGCTGAGCTCGGCCGGCTCCGCGAACCACAGCTGCGTTTCGCCGTACTTGCGGTCCGAGAAGCACTCCAGCCCGGCGGGCCACTGCGGCTGCGGCGAACGGGAGGAGCGTTCGACGACGACGACCGCGCCTTCCGCGAGCACCGGCACCAAGAGCCCGAGGACGTGGGCGAGCTTGTCGTCGGTGAGCGGGTAGGGCGGGTCCATCAGCACCAGGTTGTAGTGGCCGCCCGCGGGCAGCTTCGACAGGAATCCTTCGACCCCGGTGCGGTGCACCTGGACTACACGGCGCCGCAGCACGGTGTTGACCTGGTCCGCGTTGCGCCGGCACACCGACGCCGCCTTGTCCGCCTGCTCGACCAGCTCCACCCGTGCGGCGCCCCGGCTCGCGCATTCGACGCCGAGTGCCCCCGAGCCCGCATAGAGATCCAGCACGACCGCGTCGTGCAGGACGTCGTAGGCCTCCAGCCTGGAGAACAACGCCTCCTTCACGCGGTCCGTGGTCGGCCTGGTCGCGGAGCCCGGCACGTTCGCCAGCGCCAGCCCCCCGGCCGTGCCTGCAATGATCCGGCTCATGCGTCAGCCCCGCTCAAGGAAGGCCTCCTTCTCCGGGTTCAGGTAAAGCTCGATCGCCTCGGCCAGTTCCGGGTAGTCTCCGAGCTGCGCGTCATGCTCGATGATGGCCGCCGCATCCCGGCGCGCCTGTTCGATGATGGGCTCGTCCTTGATGACCCGCAGCAGCTTCAGCGTGGACTTGCCGCCGGACTGCGTCGCGCCGAGGATGTCGCCTTCGCGGCGCAGTTTCAGGTCTTCCTGGGACAGTGCGAAGCCGTCGGTCGTCGAGGCCACGGCCTGGAGCCGGTCCCGGCTGGGATGGCCGGGCTCCAGCTGGGTGACCAGCAGGCAGGTCCCCGGCAGCCCGCCGCGGCCGACGCGGCCGCGCAGCTGGTGGAGCTGCGAAATGCCGAACCGGTCCGCATCCTGGATCACCATGAGCGTGGCATTGTGCACGTCGACGCCGACCTCGATCACGGTGGTGGACACCAGCAGGTCCAGCCGGCCCTCGGCGAACGCGGCCATCGTGGCGCTCTTTTCCTCCGGGTCGAGCCGTCCGTGCAGCATACCGATCCGCACGCCGGAGAGCACCGGGAGCGAGGCGAGCGACTGGACGGTCTGCTGCACGGAGGCCAGCGGACGCCCTTCCTCATCGTCGTCCGCCGTGGGCTCCAGCGACGCGGGATCCTCGCTCTCGCCGTCCCCGATCTTGGGACAGACCACGTAGACCTGGCGTCCGGCGTCGATCTCTTCCTTGGCGCGCTCCCAGATGCGCGTGCCCCAGGCCGGGTGCTCGGCGAGGCCCACCATGTGGGTGCCGATCGGCGCCCGGCCCGCCGGCAGCTCGCGCAGCACCGACGTTTCCAGGTCGCCGAACACGGTCATCGCGACGGTCCGCGGGATCGGCGTCGCAGTCATGACGAGCAGGTGCGGCGGGCGAACAGCGCGGGAGCGGAGGGCGTCCCGCTGTTCGACGCCGAAACGGTGCTGCTCGTCCACGACGATCAGCCCCAAGTCGAAATACTGCACCTCGTCGGAGAGCAGGGCGTGGGTTCCGATGATGATGCCGGCCTCGCCGGAGGCGATGTCCAGCAGGGCCTTCCGCCGGGCGGTGCCGGTCACCGACCCGGTGAGCAGCACCGCCCGGGTGCCGTCCGCGTCGCCGCCGAGCATGCCGGCCTCGGCCAGCGGCCCCAGCGTGCGGCGGATCGAATCATAGTGCTGGCCCGCGAGGACCTCCGTTGGTGCCAGCAGCGCGGCTTGGCCGCCCGCGTCGATGACCTGCAGCATGGCCCGCAGCGCCACCAGCGTCTTGCCGGAGCCCACCTCGCCCTGCAGCAGCCGGTTCATCGGGTGGTCGGCGGCGAGTTCCCCGGCCAGGGTTTCGCCGACCTCGCGCTGGCCTGCGGTCAGCGTGAACGGCAGCGAAGCATCGAACCGCTCCAGCAGCCCGCCGGGCCTGGGCGGGCGCGCTGTGGCCTCCTCCGCCGCCGCCTGCGCGCGCCGGCGGGCCAGGGCGGTCTGCAGGATCAGCGCCTCCTGGTAGCGGAACCGGTCCTGGGCCTTCAGCGCGGTCTCGAACTCGTCCGGCAGGTGGATGTTGCGGTAGGCATCGCCCAGCGAGTACAGCCGGTCCCGGATGGCGATGTCGGCCGGCACCGGGTCCGGCACCTTGTCGAAGTCGACGCTGTCCAGCAGGACCTCGACCGCCGACCTGATCCGCCAGCTCGCCACCTTGGCCGTGGCGGGGTAGACCGGCACCGGGCGGCGGGCGGCATCGGCGTCGAACTCGGATTCGTCCCCGAGCAGCACGTACTCCGGGTTGGTCAGCGTCAGGCTGTCCCGGTAGGTGGAGACCTTGCCGGCGAACATGGCCAGCGTGCCCGGCGTCAGCTCCTTGGCGGCACGGTAGGCGTTGAAGAAGGTGAGCGCGACCGAGCTGTGCCTGCCGCCGAGGCCGTCGGTGACAACGACGTCGGTGATCGACCCCTTGCGGGCGCGCATCTGGCGGGAGCGGCTGCTCAGGACGCGCGCCACGAGGGTCACGTCTTCGTCCATCGGCAGGTCGGCAATGGGCGTCAGCTCGCCGCGCTTGAGGTACTTGCGCGGGAAATAATTGAGCAGGTCCGCGGTGGTCCGCAGGCCCAGGTGCTTCTCCAGGACATTGGCGGTGCGTTTGCCGACCCGGCGCTCGAGGGGCAGCGCCAGTTCCGGGGGGTGCCGATCAGTCATGGGCCTCGTAGGCCGGCGCCGCCGCAAGGTCCGTCACGGACAGGTTGCTCGGCTCCCCGAAGGACCGGATCGCGGCCAGCGCGGGTTCAGCTGCGGGAACGTGGGCATGGATGCGCCAGCGGTAGCCGCCCTCCACCTCCGTCACGGCGCTGAGGATCACGGAGTCCCCCAGCTCGTCCAGCTGCAGCCGCAGCGTCGCGGCGTCCAGCGGACTGAGGTTGATGGTGCACATGACCTCGACACCCTCGTGGGCATGGTCCAGGTGGATGTGCGGGTCCTGCACGCTGTACCCGTGGAGCCCGTCCAGCAGCTCCGGCTGGAGCTCCTCGCCCAAGGCGCTCGCCCGGAGGGTATCGAGGATGAGCAGGAAGCCCACGGCGCCGGCGTCCACCACCTGTGCGGCAGCCAGCGGGCCCAGCTGGTCCTCCGTCTCCACCACCGCTTCCAGGGCGGCGCCGACGACCGCCTCCAGCGTGGCGGCCAGGGCGTGGTTCGAATGGTCGCCCGCATGCGCCGGATCCCCGGTGTTGGCCGCACGGGAGACCGCCTCGATCACGGACAGCATGGTGCCCGGAACCGGGTCGCTCAGGGCCGACCAGCAGCGGATCTCCGCGCGCTGCAGCGCCGCGGCCAGCAGCGGGCCGGTCAGCCGGGTAGTGCCGTGCAGCGGCTCGGACAGCGCCGAGAGGAAGACCGAGAACAGGGTTCCGCTATTGCCCCGGGCCTCCTCCATCGCTGCCTGGCCCGCGGCTGCCAGCAGCTCGCCCACGTCCGTGGTCTCCGCCTCCGCGGCCGCGAGGGCCGCGGACCGCACGGTCAGGTAGAGGTTGGTTCCGGTGTCGCCGTCCGCGACCGGGAAAATGTTAATCGCGTTCAGCCGGTCGCTGTGATTGCCCAGTACTACTTCCGCTTTGCCGAGCCAGCGTTTCAACGCCTGCGCATTCGCGGCTACTTTTGTCTGCAAGTCGGTCCGTTCCCGTGGCCGCCGGCGCGCTGGCCCGCGGCGTCTTTCAGTTCTGAGGCGTTAACCGAGCCTACCGCAGAGAATCTGCGGCGGGGATAACGTTTTGGCATGCCACGCGGAACGGCGGCGAAATTCTTCGGCTTCCGGCAGCCGATAGGCTTGATCCATGCCCCGAAATCCGTCCGCCAAGCGCGTGCCCCTCCTGCTCCTCGGTGCCGGAGTGGTCCTGGCGGCCTCCGCGTGTTCCCCGATTGTCGATGTCGAGCCTGCCGAAGATGCGGCCAACCCCGCCTGCGCTCCCATGATGGTCATACTCCCCCAGTTTGTTGCCGACTTCCCGCGCCGCGAGACCTCCAGCCAGGCGACCGCCGCCTGGGGAGACCCGTCCCGCGTGATCCTGCGGTGCGGTGTTCCGTCCCCCGGTCCCACGACGGACCAGTGCGTCAACGTCAACGGGATCGATTGGGTGCTGCGCGAAGGCGACGGCACCTGGACCGCCGTCACCTACGGGCGCACCCCGGCCACCGAACTGGTCTTCAATCCGGATGAGGTGGCGGAAAGCACCATCCTGGTGGACCTGGCGGACGCCGCGGCGAAGATCCCGCAGACCGACAGGTGCCTGGGCGCCGGAGACACCCTCGAAGTTCCGTAGGCCCGCCCCCGGTTGCTGGGCCTGCGGATCCGCGGGCGGGCGGGCCCGCGGGCCCGCAGCGCGACGCTGCAGGTCCCGCCGGCCGGGATCCGGCCCGCCGGCTAACGCAGCCCGGTGGGCCGGCTGAGCGCCAGGTGGATCAGCTCGTCGATCAGCTCCGTGTACGGCAGCCCTGACTTGGCCCACATCTGCGGGTACATGCTGATCGGCGTGAAGCCGGGCATCGTGTTGATCTCGTTGATGATCAGCCCGCCGTCCGGGGTGTAGAAGAAGTCCGCCCGCGAGAGGCCTTCGGCTCCCACTGCGTCGAAGGCCCGCGCAGCCAGCTCCCGCACCCGTGCGGTCGCCTCGTCGGGCAGCTCGGCGGGGCAGCTCAGCGCGGCCGCCGCGCCGTCCACGTACTTGGCTTCGAAGTCGTAGAAGGCGTGCTCGCCCGGCTGCACCGCGATCTCGCCCGGCAGGCTCGTGCGCGGGTCCTCGATGCCCCGGCCCTGCAGGACGGCGACCTCGATCTCCCGTCCGGGGATTCCGGCTTCCACGACCACTTTGGGATCATGTTCGCGTGCGGTTTCGACGGCGGAACGCAGCTGCGCGGTCTCCGTCACCCGGGTGATCCCCATGGACGAGCCGGCCCGGGCGGGCTTGACGAACACCGGGAAGCCCAGCGCTGCGGCGCGCTGCAGCGCAGCCTCCGGGTCCCGCTGCCACTGCCGGTCCGTGATGACCTCGTACGGTCCCACCTCGAGTCCCGCGGCGGCGAAGGCCAGCTTCATGAAGTGCTTGTCCATCCCCACGGCGGAGGCGAGCACACCCGCGCCAACGTAGCGGACGTCCGCCATCTCCAGCATGCCCTGCAGCGTGCCGTCCTCGCCGAACGGACCGTGCAGCAGCGGCAGCACCACATCGATCCGCCCCATGCTGCGGGTCGACTCGGGACCGGTCTGCACCAGCAGCTCCGCGGCCGAATCCCGCGCGGCCAGCATCACGTGCTCCGCCGAGGCCGGCACCTCCGGCAGCTGGCCGGCCGTGAGCGTCCACGCCTGCGGATCTGGGTTGACCAACACCCACTGGCCGTTCCGCGCGATCCCGACCGGCACGACGTCGTACTTGTCCTTGTCAATGGCGGCGAGCACGCCCGCGGCGGTCACGCAACTGACCGAATGTTCGCTGGAACGGCCGCCGAACAGCACGGCCACGCGGGGCTTGGTGCCGGGTTCCGGCTCGGTCGCGTCGAAAGAGGTCAAAGTCACTGGTCCTGTTCGCCTTCTGATTTGAGTTCACGCGTCAGCAGCCGCGGTGCGAGGTCCTCCACGGAGATCTCCCCCTCCAATACGGCCACCACGCTTTCGGTAATCGGCATTTCCACGCCCATGTGGTTGGCCAGGTCAAGCACCGCGCGGCCGGACTTGATGCCTTCGGCCGTCTGGGTCATGCGCAGGTTGACCTCGTCGAGGCTCAGCCCCTCGCCCAGCAGCCGGCCGGCGGTGTGGTTGCGCGACAGCGGCGAGGAACACGTCGCCACCAGGTCGCCCAGGCCGGCGAGTCCGGCCATGGTTTCGACCTCCCCGCCCAGGGCGAGGGTCAGCCGCGTGGTTTCGGCCAGGCCGCGGGTGATGACGGAGGCCTTCGTATTGTCGCCCATGTGCTTGCCGTCGCAGATGCCGACGCAGAGCGCGATCACGTTCTTGACGATCCCGCCGATTTCCACGCCCACGACGTCCGTGTTGGTGTACGGCCGGAAGTAGCGGGCGGTACAGGTGTTCGCGATCCACTGGGCGACCTCGCGGTCCGTGCACGCGACCACGGAGGCGGTGGGTTCCTTCCGGGCGATCTCCATCGCCAGGTTCGGTCCCGAGATGACCGCGACGCGCTCGTCCGGCAGGCCGAGCTCCTCCTTGATCACCTCGCTCATGCGCGCGTCCGTGCCGCGTTCCAGCCCCTTCATCAGGGAAACAACGACGGCGGTGTCCTCCAGCAGCGGCTTCCAGCCCGCCAGCTGCGGGCGCAGGGTCTGGGCCGGGACGGCCAGGACCACCAGGTCCGCGCCGGCGAGCACCTTCGCGACATCCGCGGAGGCACCGAGGTTCTCCGGCAGGACGATGTCCTTGAGGTACTTGGAGTTCAGGTGGCTGGTATTGATCTCTTCGGCCACCTCGGCCCGGCGGGCCCAGAGGCGGACCTCCAGTTCCGGATGCGCGTCGGCAACGACCTTGGCGAACGTGGTGCCCCAGCTGCCGGCTCCGAGCACCGCTACCGCGGCCGGCAGGCCCGTCCGCGCGCTCACGCCTGGTCCTCCGGCAGCGCTCCCCGCTCGAAATCCCGGCCGGTGGCGCTCTGCCCGCGCTGCGCCGGATCCCAGCGGGTGGCCGGAGCCTCCTCGTTGCGAAGCCCCTCCAGCAACACGGTGATGGCGTCCATGATCTTGTTCGTGGCCGCCTCGAGCACCGTCTTGGTCACCGGAAGGCCTTCGAACTCGCTCAGGTCCACCGGGGGGCCGGCGACGACGCGTGCGGTCTTGCGCGGGAACAGGTGCAGCTTCTTCGAGTAGCGCGGAAGGAGTTCATTGGCGCCCCAGTTCGCCACCGGTACCACGGGCGCCCCCGTCTGGAGCGCCAGCCGCGCGGCCCCGGTCCGGCCGCGCATCGGCCAGAGGTCTGGATCGCGGGTCAGCGTGCCCTCCGGGTAGATGATGACGGCGCCGCCCTCGTCCATGACGCTGCGGGCGGTCTCCAGCGAGCTATTGGCTCCGGCGCTGCTCCGCTCCACCGGAATCTGCCGGGACGCGCCCAGGATCGTGCCGACCACGGGAATCTTGAACAGCGACGCCTTCGCGAGGAAGTGCGGGAGATGGCCGTGGTTGTAGATGTAGTGCCCCACGACCAGCGGGTCGATCTCCGTGTTGTGGTTCGGGCAGACGATGAAGCCGCGGTCCTTGGGCAGGTGCTCGCCGCCGCTCCACTTCCGTCCCAGCACCAGGTCCAGGACCGGCCGGACCAGGACGGCCACCGTTCCGAGGGTGGCACGTTCCTTGCGTCCCGCTTTCATTCCTTTCGCCGGCGCCTCAGACAATGTCGAAATCCGCGCCGAGGCTTTCCAGCTTGGACTGGAACCGTTCGTACCCGCGGTTGATGAGCTCCAGGCCGGTCACGCGGGACGTTCCGGTGGCGGCCAGGGCGGCGATCAGGTGGCTGAAGCCGCCGCGGAGGTCCGGGATGTCGATGTCCGCGCCGCGCAGCTGCGTCGGTCCGGAGATGACGGCCGAATGCAGGAAGTTGCGCTGGCCGAAGCGGCAGGGCACGCTGCCCAGGCACTCGCGGTGCAGCTGGATGTTCGCGCCCATCCGGACCAGGGCCTGGGTGAAACCGAAGCGGTTCTCGTAGACCGTCTCATGCACGATCGACACGCCGGCGGCCTGGGTCAGGGCGACCACCAGCGGCTGCTGCCAGTCCGTCATGAAGCCCGGGTGCACGTCCGTCTCGAGCACGAGCGGCGAGAGCTTGCCGCCCGTGTGGCGGAAGCGGATGCCCTGGTCGTCGATATCGAATTCGCCGCCGATCTTGCGGAACGTGTTCAGGAACGCAGTCAGGTCCGCCTGGACCGCACCCTCGACGTAGATGTCGCCCTCGGTCACCAGCGCGGCCGATGCCCACGAGGCGGCCTCGTTGCGGTCCGGCAGGGCCCGGTGATTGAAGCCGCGCAGCTGCTCCACGCCCTCGATCCGGATCACGCGGTCCGTCTGGACACTGATGATCGCGCCCATCTTCTGCAGCACCGCGATCAGGTCCATGATCTCCGGCTCGATCGCCGCACCGCTGAGCTCGGTGATGCCCTCGGCGCGCGTGGCGGTCAGCAGGACCTGTTCCGTGGCGCCGACGCTCGGGTAGGGCAGCGAGAGCTTGGCACCCTTGAGGCCCTTCGGGGCGGAGATGGAGATGCCGCCCTCGCGCTTGTCCACGACGGCGCCGAACTGGCGCAGCACCTCAAGGTGGTAGTCGATCGGCCGGTCCCCGATGCGGCAGCCGCCGAGGTCCGGAATGAAGGCCTCGCCGATGCTGTGGATCAGCGGTCCGCAGAACAGGATCGGGATCCGCGAATCGCCGGCGTGCGCATCGATGTCCTTCATCTGCGCCGTCTTGACGTGCGACGGATCCAGGGTCAGGTCTCCCGAGACCGGGTCCTTCACCACATCCACGCCATGGAGGCGGAGCAGGCTAGTGACGACGTCGACATCCTTGATCTCCGGCACGTTCCGGAGCACCGACGGCTCGTTGCCGAGCAGCGAGGCGACCATCGCCTTGGGGACCAGGTTCTTGGCTCCCCGTACGGATACCTTTCCCGTGAGCGGGACTCCACCGCGAATGGTCAAAACGCTTGCCATAAACACCTGATTCCTTAAATTGGCAGGGCCCTCGAGACTTCGCGAAGGCCTCAGCTAAGCATAGAAGCTACCGCAATCATCCCGAAATACAGTGGCGTTCACCACCGTGGCGCGCTAGGTCCGAGCCGGCAGTGTCTTCGGCTTCCAGGCCGGACGGGTCTGCTCATAGGTGGTGATGTCCCCCTCATGCTGCAGCGTCAGGCCGATGTCATCCAGGCCCTCAAGCAGGCGCCAGCGGGTGTAGTCGTCGATCTCGAACGGCGCGGTGAGGTTTCCGCAGACCACGGTCTTGGCCTGCAGGTCCACGGTGATCTCGGTGCCCGGATGGTTCTCCAGCTCCTTCCAGATCAGCTCGATGTCGTCCTGCGCGACCTCGGCCGCCAGCAGGCCCTGCTTCCCCGAGTTGCCGCGGAAGATGTCGGCGAACCGGGAGGAGAGGACCACCTTGAAGCCGTAGTCCTTCAGCGCCCAGACGGCGTGCTCGCGCGAGGACCCGGTACCGAAGTCCGGGCCGGCCACGAGGACCGAACCGCGGCTGAACGGCTCCTGGTTCAGGATGAAGGTCTCCTGCTTCCGCCAGGCGGCGAACAGGGCGTCCTCGAAGCCGCTGCGGGTGATCCGCTTCAGGTAGACGGCCGGGATGATCTGGTCCGTGTCCACGTTGGACTGGCGCAGCGGAACGCCGATGCCGGTGTGGGTCGAAAACTTCTCCATAATCCTCAAAGCTCCTTAGGCAGCAGGCCGGGACACGGCGTCGTCGTTAATGGGGTCCAGGTCCGAAGGCGAGCTCAGCGTCCCGCGGACCGCGGTCGCGGCGGCGACCACGGGCGAGACCAGGTGGGTGCGTCCGCCCTTGCCCTGGCGGCCCTCGAAGTTGCGGTTGGACGTGGAGGCGCATCGCTCCCCCGGAGCAAGCTGGTCCGGGTTCATGCCCAGGCACATCGAGCAGCCGGCGAACCGCCATTCGGCTCCGAACTCCTTGAACACCTTGTCCAGCCCCTCGGCCTCGGCTTCCAGCCGCACGCGGGCCGAGCCGGGGACCACCATCATCCGCACGTTGGGGTCCTTGCTCCGGCCGCGGATGATGTCCGCCGCGATCCGCAGGTCCTCGATCCGGCTGTTGGTGCAGGAGCCGAGGAAGACCGTGTCCACGCGGATGTCCTTCATCGGCGTACCGGCCTCCAGGGCCATGTAGTCCAGTGCGCGCCGGGCGGCGGCCTTGGCGTTCTCGTCCGCGAAGTCGTCCGGATCAGGCACGGCCTGCGAGAGCGAAACGCCCTGGCCGGGGTTGGTCCCCCAGGTCACGAACGGCTCCAGCGTGTCGGCATCCAGGAAGACCTCGGCGTCGAATTCGGCGTCGTCGTCCGAGCGCAGCGTGCGCCAGTAGTCGACCGCGGCGTCCCAGTCCGCGCCTTCGGGCGCGTGCGGGCGGCCCTTGAGGTAGTCGAAGGTGGTGTCGTCCGGCGCCACCATGCCGGCGCGGGCGCCGGCCTCGATGGACATGTTGCAGATGGTCATGCGCGCTTCCATGCTCAGCGAGCGGATGGCCGAGCCGCGGTACTCCAGCACGTAGCCCTGGCCGCCGCCCGTGCCGATCTTGGCGATCACGGCGAGGATGATGTCCTTGGCTGTGACGCCGGGGCGCAGAGTGCCTTCGACGTTGATGGCCATCGTCTTGAACGGCTTCAGCGAGAGGGTCTGGGTCGCCATGACATGCTCGACCTCGGAGGTGCCGATGCCGAACGCCAGCGCCCCGAAGGCGCCGTGAGTGGAGGTGTGGGAGTCGCCGCAGACCACGGTGAGGCCCGGCTGGGTCAGGCCGAGCTGCGGGCCGACCACGTGGACGATGCCCTGCTCCGCGTCGCCGAGGGAATGCAGCCGGACGCCGAATTCCTTGCAGTTGGTGCGCAGGGTCTCGATCTGCGTGCGGCTGGTCGGGTCCGCGATCGGCTTGTCGATATCCAGCGTCGGGGTGTTGTGGTCCTCGGTGGCGATGGTCAGGTCGGGCCTGCGCAGCTGGCGGCCGGCCAGCCGCAGCCCCTCGAACGCCTGCGGGGATGTCACTTCGTGCACGAGGTGGAGGTCGATGTAGATCAGATCGGGCTGGCGTGCGGCGCCTTCGCCTTCGCCGGGGCGCACGACGTGCGCATTCCAAACCTTCTCGGCGAGCGTCTTGCCCGCAGTCGTACCGGCCATAGCCAGCTCCCTCCATCAGTGACAGCGCGGCCGCCCGAGGACAGGATTGCCGCATCGGCTCAGACCGCAGAAGTATGTAGTTAAATCCTGTCAGGACCGCCCGATCGCGCGCCAGCGAGCCGACTTGCATCTCAGATAATGAGACGTCAATATCATTTTATGGACAACTCAAGTGGCGTCGGAGTCATCGACAAGGCCGTCATGGTGCTGGACACCCTCGAAGCAGGACCGACTTCGCTGGCGCAGCTGGTCGCGGCCACCGGCCTCGCGCGGCCGACGGTGCACCGGCTGGCGCTGGCGCTGGTCCACCACCGCCTGGTCAGCCGGGACATGCAGGGACGGTTCGTGCTCGGCCGGCGGCTGGTGGAACTGGCCGCAGCGGCCGGCGAGGACCGGCTCATCGCCTCGGCCGGGCCGGTGCTCCTCAGCCTGCGCGACGCCACCGGCGAGAGCGCCCAGGTCTTCCGCCGGCAGGGCGACGCACGCGTCTGCGTCGCGTCGGCGGAGCGGCCCGTTGGCCTGCGCGACACGATCCCGGTCGGGACGCAGCTGTCCATGAAGGCCGGCTCCGCGGCCCAGGTCCTGCTCGCCTGGGAGGACCACGAGCGGCTGCTCGAGGGACTGCGGGGTGCGCGGTTCACGCCGACCGTGCTCGCCGGGGTCCGGCGGCGCGGCTGGGGCCAGAGCCTGGGCGAACGGGAGCCCGGCGTCGCCTCCGTGTCCGCGCCGGTGCGGGGTCCCTCCGGACGCGTCATCGCCGCCGTCTCCATCTCCGGGCCGATCGAACGGCTGAGCCGGCAGCCGGGCCGGATCCATGCCGAGGTGGTTGTCCAGGCCGCCCAGCAGCTCACCGAGGCGCTGCGCAAGAACAACGACTAAAGCCCGGGGCCGGTCCGGGCGCTGAGCCGCGGGCTGGCCGCTGGCCCCGGGACCGCCGCTAGCCGCGGAAGTGGTCCCAGCCGAGCACTTCCGGCACGGCGCCGTCCACGGTGACGGCCGGCGCGCCCGCCTGCACTGAGCCGACGGCGTGGAAGCCTTCCGGCAGCTCCGAGTCCGCTCCGAAGGCTGCCAGCAGCCCGTGGTCCTCTCCCCCGCCGAGCACCCAGTTCCGCGGGTCGGCGCCCAGCAGTTCGGCGGCCGGACGCAGCTCCGCTTCGAAGTCCTTCAACAGGGCGCCATGCAGGTCAAGGGCCACGCCGCCGGCGCGGGCCAACCGCCCGGCGTCGCGGACCAGCCCGTCGGAAATGTCCATCATGGCGTGCACGCCGGCCCGTGCGGCCAGCGGCCCCGATGCCAGGGGCGGCACCGGCCGGGACTGCAGCCCGGTCAGCCGGCGCAGCGCCGGCGGCAGTGCGACGTAGTCAGGCGCCTTCTCGAGCAGGGCGAGTCCCGCGGCCGCGCAGCCCGGGGCTCCGGCGACGGCCAGGATGTCGCCCGGCCGCGCCCCCGAGCGCAGCACCGGCGCGCGGCCTTCGAGGTCACCGGTGACCGCCGCGGTCACGACGACGGCCGGCCCCTTGCCCAGGTCCCCGCCAACCACCCCGCAGCGGTCCGCGCCCAGCCCCTCCAGCGCCGCGCGCAGACCGTCGGCAAGCTCCTCTACCCAGCCCACCGGCGTCGTACCCGGCAACGTCAGGCTGACGACCAGGGAGGTGGGAACCGCGCCCATCGCGTTGATGTCGGAAACGTTCTGCGCCGCGCACTTCCAGCCGACGTCGAAGCCGGAACTCCGGTAGCCGCCGGCCCAGTCCAGCCGGAAATCCTGGTCCTGCACGAGCGTATCGATGGACAGCACGGTGCGCCCGTCCGGGGCGGCGACGACGGCGGCGTCGTCGCCTGGGCCGACCAGCGCGCCGTCCGGGCCGAGCCGCGGGAAGATCAGCTCCAGCAGGCCGCCCTCATCCAGTTCGGCTACCGTGCGCCGGTCGTCGGACACCCGTCACTCCCTTTCGCGTCTGTCTACGTTGTCGGCCTGGTTGGCTTCCGCACTGGAACCTATCACGCAGCCGCCGCCGGCCACCGGGCAGGCCGCGCCGCGCCGCGCGCTGACACCTCCGCCGGCTCCCCGGTATGATCCGGCGCATGACGAGCTATGCGGTGTTCCTGCGGGGCGTGAATGTCGGCGGCATCAACCTCAAGATGGCGGACCTGCGGCAGGCCCTGGCCGAGCTGCCCCTGGCCGACGTGAAGACGCTGCTCGCCAGCGGGAACGTCGTCTGTTCCAGCGAGGCGCCGGCCGGCGAGGTCAAGGCGCTGGTGGAGGCGAAGCTGCGCGAGCGCTTCGGTTACGACGCCTGGGTCATCGTGCTCACCGCGCAGCGGCTGGCGGAGCTGGTGGCCGGCTGCCCCTACCCGGCCGACACGCCGGACGTGCACGCGTACATCACCCTGGCGTCCGATCCGGCCGCGCTGAAGGAGCTCTTCGACGCCGCCGCAGCCGCGGGAGCCGAACAGCACCTGCTCGGACCGGAGGCCAGCGCGTGGACCGTGGCCAAGGGAAGCACGCTGGAGAGCCCGGTGAGCAAACTGAGCGCCAGACAGCGCTACAAGAGCACGACGACGACCCGCAACGTGCGGACGCTGCACAAGGTTCTGGCCGCCATCACCTGAGCCCGGCCTTGGCGGTCCTGCCATTCCGCGCGGCTGCGACGGCGTGCCTGAACCGGTTGCAGCGCTCGACTTCGTCCGCCACCGGGGCGACCACTTGGGCCTCCGCCACCTCGTCCACGCTGGCGCGCAGCCGCCGTCGCGCTTTCGCCGTCCGGGATCCCGCCACGGCGCGGGCCACGGCCGCGGAGAGCAGCGCCAGCAGCACGCCGAGCAGCACGCCGGCGACGAGCATGAGGGTCGGCACGGGGAAGCCCTCGACGCGCGGCACGGGCGGCACTTCGAACTGCAGGTAGCCGAGCACCGCCAGGCCCAGCAGCCACAGCGCGCCGGCCAGCGCGGCAGCCAGGGCGACCCACTGGAGCAGGCCCACGAGCGGCCACCACCAGGATTTCCGGTTCGAACCCAGATCGGTGTGTGCCAGGGCCTGGTCCAGGGCGTCCGGAAGGACGTCCGCCCGGGAGCGGGCCGCCCGCCTGATCGATGCGCGCCAGGCTTCGGGGGCGCCCCGGCCGGCCGCGTCGGCGAACCCGCGCAGCGCGGCATCGGTCTGGGCCCGCTGAGCCGGGCCGGGCGCGGGCAGCGAGGACCGGCTCAGCGCCGGGTCGATGTCCCTGCGGTCCAGGTTAAGCCGCTTCAGCGGGTCCCGGCGGAGCCGCCCGAGCCAGCGGGTCAGCGGCCAGCCGGTGTGCCGGTGCGCCTGCCGCCGGTACGAGCGGCCGACCGTGTCGGCAACCCGTTCCACGCCGGCAGCGGAAGACAGCGCGTTGGAGAGCCGGCGCCGGGCGTCCTTCGACGGCGCGGGCAGGTCCGAGTCCGCGGCGGCGCCGGCCAGGGCGTCGGCGCCGGCCGCCACGTCCGCCAGGAGCCGCTCGGTTCCGGCCCGGCGCTGCCGCACCACGTCGCCGATGGCCGCGCGCAGCCCGTCCACCCCGGCCCCGGTCACCGCCGACACCGGATGGATCTGGACGTTGGCCAGGCCGTCCGCGGCGAGGATGTCCCGGAGGGAAGACAGCACCGGCTCCACCTCGTCGGGAGCGAGCCGGTCGATCTGGTTCAGCACCACCATGGTTACGGCCTCGTGCGAGGCCAGCCGGCGCAGGAAGCCGTTGTGCAGCGCGGCGTCGGCGTACTTCTGCGGATCCACGACCCACACAAGGACGTCCACCTGCCCCACGAGCCGCTCCACGATCCGCCGGTGCTCGGCCGCCGTGGAATCGAAGTCCGGCAAGTCCAGCAGGATGAGGCCGGGCGGGCTGTCCGCGGATGCGTCATCCGGCAGGACGTGCCGCTGGTTCACCTCCAGCCAGTCCAGCAGCGGCCCGCTCCCCTCGGGCGTGCGGATGCCGGCCAGCGGCTCCGCGGTCGTCGGCCGGCGGGCGGTCGCGACGGCGATGCGGCCGCCGGTCACGGCGTTGAACAGCGAGGACTTTCCGCCTCCGGTGGCGCCGAAGAAGCCGACGACGGTGTGGTCGGCTGAGAGCGACCGCCGTGCGCTGGCCCGCTCGAGGACGCCCAGGACAGGCGCCAGCTCCTGCTCCTGCAGCCTATCCCCGGCCAGCTCCCGGGCCTCGGACAGCGCTTCCAGCCGCTGCTGCAGCGTGGAGGTATCCCCGGGCCCGCGATGGCGGCTCATACCGCGTCTCCCGCACCGATGCGCGCGGCGAGGTCGTCCAGCCGAGCGCGAAGCTCCCGCCATTCCGCGGGCGTCCCCTCCGCCGGGACCGGCAGCCTGTCCGTGAAGCGCCGCGCTTCCTCGTCCATCAGCTCCTGCGTCCTCTGCTGTAGCCCCGCACGCGCCTTGCGCGCCAGCCGGCGCACCGCGTCGTCGCCGAACACGGCCTCCAGCAGCTTCTGGCCCACCACGGCGGTCCCGCCGGCCACGCCGACTTCCAGGCCGGTGAGTCCACCGGTGGTCGCGAAGACCACGATCATCAGCGCCACGCCCAGGCCGTTCACGCCGAACGAGAGCATCCTCGCCTTGAACCGTTTGTCCGTCCCCTCGGTCCGGATCAGCTCCAGCAGGTCCCCCTGCCAGGCCCGGATCTGCGCGGCGGCTTTCCCGGCGAAGCCCTCTCCGGCGCCGGTCAGGTCCGCGCCGGCCAGCAGCTGGCGGCCGGCCGGGTCGTCCCGCCAGCGGGCCTGGGTGTCTTCGGCCGCTTTCTCGGCCTCCTCCACGATCACCGACTGCAGGCCGGACTCGATGGCCGTCTCCACCGTGGCCGACGGTTCCGGGCGGCCGCTGAAGAACGCAGCCACGCGGTCACGCACCCGCCCGATGCCGCTCTCCAGCGAGCGGAAGAACTCCCCGGTGCCCACGAAGTCCTGCCACCGCGCCAGCACCTCGCCGCGCAGCAGTGTCCCGTCCTCGGTCGCGGCCAGCGCCCGCGCCGTGGCTGCCCGGTAGGCGCCGAGCGCGTCTGTGCGAAGCCGTTCGGCGGCCTCGGCCTGCTCCTCCCCGGCCCGGGCTACCTCGGCGACCTTGGCACCGAGCAATCCCACCGCGCCGCCGAGCGTGCGCCGCGCGATCCCGGCCCGGACCGGGGCGTCCGCGGCGAGCCGGGCGAGCCACTCGCGGATCGGTGCCACTGCCTCCAGCGGGAGCATCCCCCGCCCGTCCAGCTCGGTCTCCGCAACAACAAAAAGCCTGGCCGCGCCCAGGCCGCGCTGCTGCAGCATAGCGGCCAGGTCCTCCCGCACCTCCTCCTCCACCCCCGGCGGCACGCGGTCCAGTACGACGGCGACCGTGATGTTGCGTCCGGCGGCTTCCGCAAGGAGGTGCCACGGTACGGCATCGGCGTAGCGGTTGGCCGTGGTCACGAACAGCCACAAGTCCGCGGCCGAGAGCAGCTGCGCCGCCAGCAGCCGGTTCTGCTCGGAAACGGAGTCGATGTCCGGCGCGTCCAGCAGGGCGACGCCCCTCGGCACCACGGCGTCGGCGACCAGCCGCAGGGAACCGCCGTCACAGGACGCCGCTCCCTGATCTCCGGAGGCGGGCGTAAGCCGGCTCAGTCCCGGGAGGATGCGCTGGTCCTCGAACCACCGCCGGTCGGCGGGGTGGTGGACCAGGGTCGGCTGGCGGGTGGTGGGCCGGATGGCTCCGGCCCGGGAGACGGGCCTCTGCACCAGCGCGTTGACCAGGGTCGACTTGCCCGCCCCGGTCGACCCGCCGACGACGGCAAGCAGCGGGGCATCCAGGCTGCGCAGCCGGGGCAGGATGTAGTCGTCGAGCTGGACGGCCGCGGCCCGGGCACTCCTGCGGGCAGCTGCCGCCTCCGGCAGGTCGAGGGGCAGCTCCACGGCGTCGAGCCTGTCCCGAACCTCCTGCAGCAGCACCGCGCCCTCCGGCCCGGGGTCCGTCGCAGCTTCCGTCGTCCTGTCCACGCACACCATCATGCCAGCCAGGGATGCCGCGACCCGGGAAGAGCAAGGAAAAACAGCTGCTGTGAAAAACCGGCAAACGGGAGCACGGAAAACGCCGGCTGCGGACATTTCGGGCATAAACCCGGGAAAGGCACACAGATACAAAAAAGCCGGTCCCGGACATTCCTGTCCGGGACCGGCTATCGGTGACCCCAGCGGGATTCGAACCCGCGTTACCGCCGTGAGAGGGCGGCGTACTAGGCCGCTATACGATGGGGCCTTGCACTTTTCCTAACCGGCTTTCGCCGCTCGGGCTAGAAGAGTATTGCATACCTTCCGCCCGGCTGCCAAATCCGTGGATTTGGTTCAAATCCGCCGCTAAACGGTGGACTTGCCAGCGCTGGGATACCAGGACTCGAACCTAGAATGACGGTACCAGAAACCGTTGTGTTGCCAATTACACCATATCCCAATGGCACTTCCGGACCTTGCCCGCCAGGCCTTCCTGACCGGCTGAGCCCCTCAGCACGAGTAATTACTCTACCGGATGCCCCCGCTGTTTTTCAAAACGGGAGGGGCCTTTTTGGCTGAGCCGTACGTCACACTGCCCGGAAGTGCCGCTCATCAGGCGTTGCGGAAGGCCTTAATGCGGGCCAGGGAGGAGTCCTTGCCCAGGATGACCATGGATTCGAACAGCGGCGGCGAGATCCGGCGGCCGGACACGGCGGTGCGGACCGGGCCGAACGCCAGCCGGGGTTTGAGCCCGAGGCCGTCCACCAACGCGCTGCGCAGTGCCAGCTGGATATTCTCCGCCGTCCACTCCCCGACCGGCTCGAGCGCGGCCAGCGCGGCGTCCAGCGCCTCGGCCAGGTTCTCCGGCAAGCCCTTTCGCGCGTCGGCCGCGACGTCGATCTCGTTGTCTGCCTTGAACAGGAAGGCCAGCATCTCGGGCGCCTCGCCCAGCAGGCCGATGCGCTCCTGGACGAGCGGCGCGGCCTCGGTGAGGATCTCGTCTTCACGGTCCGTCAGAGACTCTCCGACCAGGCCTGCCGCCTGCAGATACGGCACCAGCCGGTTGCGGAAGTCCTCGGCTTCAAGCATGCGGACGTGGGTGCCGTTGATCGCCTCGGCCTTCTTCAGGTCGAAGCGTGCGGGGTTCGCCAGCACGTCGTGGACATCGAAGTTCTCGATCAGCTGCTCGACGGTGAAGATGTCCTCGTCCGCCGAGAGGCTCCAGCCCAACAGCGCCAGGTAGTTGAGCAGGCCCTCCGGAATGAAGCCGCGGTCCCGCAGCAGGAAGAGGTTGGACTCCGGGTCGCGCTTGGAGAGCTTCTTGTTCCCCTCGCCCATGACGTACGGCAGGTGGCCGAACTCCGGCATGTACTTGGCGATGCCCAGCTCCATCAGGGCCCGGATCAGCACCACCTGGCGCGGCGTGGAGGAGAGCAGGTCCTCGCCGCGCAGCACGTGGGTGATCCCCATCAGGGCGTCGTCGACCGGGTTGACCAGCGTGTAGAGCGGTGAACCGTCGGCGCGGACAATGACGTAGTCGGGAATGCTGCCGGCCTTGAAGGTGATGTCACCGCGCACAAGGTCGGTGAAGGTCACATCCTCGTCGGGCATCCGGACACGCAGCACAGGTTCGCGCCCCTCGGCCCGGAACGCGGCGACCTGCTCGTCGGTCAGGTCGCGGTCGAAGTTGTCGTAGCCGAGCTTCGGGTCGCGCCCGGCCGCCTTGTGCCGGGCCTCGACCTCGTCCGGGGACGAGTAGGACTCGTAGGCGAAGCCCGCCTCGAGCAGCTTGGCCACGACATCCTTGTACAGGTCCAGCCGCCGCGACTGGCGGTACGGCTCATGCGGCCCGCCCACCTCCACGCCTTCGTCCCACGTGATGCCGAGCCATTTCAGCGCCTCCAGCAGCTGCTGGTAGCTCTCCTCCGAATCCCGTGCCGCATCGGTGTCCTCGATGCGGAAGACAAACGTGCCCTTGGTGTGCTTGGCATGCGCCCAGTTGAACAGCGCCGTGCGGATGAGGCCCACGTGGGGCGTTCCGGTCGGCGACGGGCAGAACCGGACGCGGACAGTCGTTTCGTCGGAAGTAGAGGCGGGGGCAGCATCAGTAGTCATAGTGCCACCCAGTTTAGTAGACGGGCCGCCCCCTAGCCCGACGGTGGGGCGTCCCCGTTCCCGCCGCCGCGCTCCGGACGAAGCTTCCGCAGCGACAGTGCCAGCGACTCCCGCTCCTCGGGCGTGAGCACGCTGAAGTATTCGTCGGCTTCGGCCAGCTGGGCCGCTCTGATGTCCCTGCGCCGCTGTTCGCCTTCAGGCGTCAGCGACACCACGGTGGCCCGCCGGTCCCCCGGGTCGGGTTCGCGCGCCACCAGCCCCAGGGCCTCCAGCCCGTCCACAACCTCGGTCGTGGAACGGGCAGCGATGCGCAGCCTTTCGGAGAGGACGCCCAGACGCATCGGGCCGTGCCGCCCGAGTTCCCCCAGGGCGCGCGACTGCCAGGGCGAGATGCCCCAGGGCTGCAGCATGCTGCGGGAGCGGCCGCGCAGGGCCCGGGCCACCGCCCAGAATGCATCCAGCAGGTTTTCTTCGGCCATGGGAATAGGCTAGCAGAAATGCCTGTTGTATCCTCATAGTGAGGCCACCTCATCAATACTGGCGGCGGGCAGTCCGCCGCTCCCCCTCAGCAGAACGGGGGTGATTCCCCTTGGAATCCTTCTCACCAGGTCCCCTGCCGGGGACAGACGGCGGTTCCGGCCGCCGCAATGCCCGCGGGGTCACCGCGGCAGAGCGCGACCAGGCCCGGCACGTCCCTCTCCGCCGGATTGCGGCGCTCTTCAGGTCGCACCGTGGCGCGCTCGCCCTTGTCACCGTGGTCATCGTGGCGTCATCCATCGTTTCGATGGCCTCGCCGTTCCTGCTCCGCGCCGTGATCGACGATGCCCTGCCGGACCGCAACCTTCGGCTGCTCGTGACGCTGGTCGCGGGCATGCTCGCGGTCGCCATCCTGACCGCCGTGCTGGGCGTCCTGCAGACCTGGATCAGCACGCGCGTGGGCCAGCAGGTGATGCACCGGCTGCGCTCGGAGGTTTTCACCCACCTGCAGCGCCAGTCCGTGGGCTTCTTCACCCGCACCCGCAGCGGGGAAATCCAGTCGCGCATCACCAACGACATCGGCGGCATGCAGCAGGTCGTGACCAGCACTGCAACCAGCATCGCCGCGAACCTGACCACCGTGGTTGCCACCGCCGCGGCCATGGCAGCCCTGTCCTGGCAGCTGTCCCTGATCTCCCTGGTCGTCATGCCCCCGGCCGTCCTGCTGACCCGCAAGGTCGCGCAGCTGCGGCTCGCCGTCACCGCGGCCAAGCAGCGCGAGCTGGCGGACCTGAACGTGACGGTCGAGGAAAGCCTGTCCATCAGCGGTATCCAGCTGAGCAAGACCATGGGCACCGGCCCGGCCCTGGCGGAGCGCTTCGCCCGTTCTTCGAGCCGGCTCATCGACCTGGAACTGCGGTCGGAACTGGCCGGACGGTGGCGCATGGCCACCATGAGCATCATCTTCGCGGCGGTCCCCGCGGTCATCTACCTCGCAGCCGGGCTTCCCGCCACCGCCGGCGCCCTGTCGATCGGCACCGTCGTCGCGTTCACCACCCTGCAGACGGGCCTCTTCCGTCCGCTGATGGGCCTGCTGAACGTCGGCGTGCAGGTCATCAGCTCGCTAGCGCTCTTCGCCCGGATCTTCGAGTACCTCGACCTGCCGGTAGAGATCGCCGACCCGCCCTCGCCCAGGACCATCGAACCGGCTACGGTCCGCGGAGACGTCCGCTTCGAGGACGTCAGTTTCAGCTACCCGGGCAGCACCAGCCGGGCGCTCAGCGGCGTCAGCCTGGACGTTCCCGCCGGCAGCACCCTGGCCCTGGTCGGCGCCACCGGGTCCGGGAAGAGCACGCTCGCCTCGCTCCTGGCGCGGCTGCAGGATCCCCAGGACGGCCGGGTGACCATCGACGGCGTCGACATCCGGAGCCTGCGGCTGGCGGACCTGGCGCGGATCGTCGGCGTCGTCAGCCAGGACACCTACCTCATGCACGCCACCATCGCCGAGAACCTGCGCTACGCCAAGCCGGACGCCACCGACGCCGAAATTGTGGAGGCCGCCCGCGGGGCCCGGATCCACGAACTCATTACCTCCCTGCCGGACGGCTACGACACCATGGTCGGCTCGCGCGGCCACCGGTTCTCCGGCGGGGAGAAGCAGCGCCTCGCCATTGCCCGGACGCTGCTGCGCAATCCCCGGATCCTGATCCTCGACGAGGCCACGAGCGCCCTGGACACCCGGACCGAGCGGGCCGTGCAGGAGGCCTTCGAGCAGCTGTCCGTCGGCCGGACCACCATCACCATCGCGCACCGGCTCTCCACCGTGCGCAACGCGGACCAGATCGCCGTGCTCGACGGCGGCAGGGTCGCCGAGGCGGGCACGCACCAGTCCCTGCTGGAGTACGGCGGGCGCTACGCGGCGCTCGCGGCCTGAGACCGCGGCGGCCGGAAACGGAGTCCCGGCCGGAAGCCGCCCCGCCGGCGGCCCGGCCCAGGTCCGGGGATGCCCGCGGCCCGCAGCCGTGCCTGGCTCGAGGGTCCTTCGGAGGATCAGCGCACGGCCTGCAGCAGCAACGCGTAGGTCCCGCCGCAGACCGCAGCACCGGCCAGCGCCGAGCCGGCCAGAACCGCCGCCGTGCCGCGCCCGAGCACATGCTGCGCCCAGAGTCCCGCGGCGGCGGCCGGCCAGGCCGCCAGCCCCGGCAGGCCCAGCATGAGCGGCAGGATCACCGCCATCGCCCCGTAGGACACCGCCGGCCAGCCGAGCCGGACCACTCTGGACAGCAGCAGGACCGCGCCCAGTCCGGCGCAGGCGGCGAAGATCACCGCCGCCAGGGACAGCGGCCCGTCGAGCCAGCGGATCGCGCGCAGCGTACCGTACATGAGGGCGCCGGCGCAGACGGCCAGCGGGGTCAGCCCGAGACGGCGGATCCCCTGGCGCAGCTGACCGTCCCGGTCCAGCTTCGTGACGATGAGCCACGGCAGCAGGCAGGTCAGGACGGCGGCACCAATCCCCCAGGCCAGCGCCCGGACCCCGGAGGAGCCGGCCGCGGCGCCCAGCACCATCGCCGCGCCCCACACGACACCGGGCGACAGCACCGCCGCCACCAGCCGGGCGGCGCGCACCCGGGCGGGCACCGCCGTCGTCACTTAGCGGCGGGCGGTATTGGAGAGGCGGCCGATCCCCTCGATCTCCACCTCGTAGCGCTGGCCGGCCTCGATGGTGCCGACGCCGGCCGGGGTGCCGGTCATGATGATGTCGCCCGGCAGCAGCGTGAAGGCCTGCGAGACGTAGGACACCAGCTCGCGGACGCCCCAGATCATCTGCGACGTGCGGCCGTCCTGCTTCAGCTCGCCGTCGAGCCGGCCGCGCACGGCCAGATCCTCGGGATCCAGTTCCGTCTCGATCCAGGGGCCGATCGGCGCCGAGCCGTCGAAACCCTTGGCGCGGGCCCACTGGTTGTCGGTGCGCTGGGCGTCGCGCGCGGTCAGGTCGTTGCCGCAGGTGTAGCCGAAAATGACCTCGTCCACGCGGTCGACCGGCACGTCCTTGCAGATCCTGCCGATCACCACGCAAAGTTCGGCCTCGTAGGAGACCTCGTCCGAGAACTCCGGCAGCGGCATCGGCTCGTTCGGGCCGATGACCGAGGTGTTTGGCTTGAGGAACATCAGCGGAGCCGGCGGCGTCTCGTTGCCCATTTCCCGGATGTGCTCGGCGTAGTTGCGCCCGATGCCCACCACCTTGCTCCTCGGGATGATCGGGGCCAGCAGCCGGACATCCTCGAGCTTGTGGCGGGTGCCGGTGGGCTGGACGCCGGTGAAGAACGGATCGCCGCTGATGACGGCGATTTCCTCGCTGCCTTCGTCTCCCTCGACAATGCCGAAGGCCGGGTCGGAATCAACTACAAATCGGGCTATACGCATGGGGTTAGCCTAACGTTTTGCCGCCCGGTTCGCGGCGACGGCGCGGACCGCCGCCTGGCTACCGAAGGAAGTCAGCCGCGCAGGTAATCCAGCTGGGCCGCCACGGAAGCTTCCGCGGCCCCGCGGACCGACGGGTCGATGTCGAAGTAGACCTGGTCGGTCACGGCCGCAACGGAGGCCTCCCCGCCCAGCACCTCGAGAGCGGCCCGGATCTGCTCGAGCCGCTGGAACCGGTGGTCGGAGTATTCGCGGCAGATGGCGGCCAGGTCCGGCAAGGTCCCTCCGTGCGCGGGCAGCACCGTGGCCGGCCCCAGCCCCTGCAGCCGCGCGAGGGAGTCGAGGTAGGGCCCAAGCCGCCCGTCCGGGTAGGCGATGATCGTGGTGCCGCGGCCGAGGATGGTATCGCCAGTCAGCACGGAGCCGCGGGCGCCGTCCTCCGGCAAGTGGAAGGAGACCGAATCCGCGGTGTGGCCGGGCGTGGCAAGCACGTCGATCCGAACCCCCGCCGCCTCGATGGTTTCGCCGTCCCGCAGCGGCTCCCCGCCATGGCACTGCGCGGCATCCAGCGCGCGCACCGGTGCGTCGGTTAGCTCGCGGAACCGGGCGCTGGCCTCCGTGTGGTCGATGTGGTGGTGCGTGATCAGCACGAGCTCCACCTGCCCGGTGCCGGCGAGCTCCCGCAGGTGGGTCTCGTCCAGCGGTCCGGGATCGACGACGGCGACGCGGCGGCTTTCGGGGGCAGCGATGACGTAGGACTGGGTTCCGTCCAGGGACATCGGACCCGGGTTCGGCGCGAGCCGGTAGCGGGTGAGGTCGCTGCTGCGGACCAGGGCGGAGTTCGTCTCTGCATGCACGGCTCTATTGTGGCACCCGGCGGAGGCTGCGGGCGCTGACCTCGCGATCCGCGCCCGCAGCCGTTTCCCAAGGACCCTGCTCGGGCCGCCGCTACTCGCTGCGGGTGTTCTGCTCGGCCAGGGTGTCCCAGAAGGACGTGTCCGCGTCGACGATCGAGCCGTCGGCGATGGCCCGCGCCGTTGCCTCCAGCGTGGTCACGGTCTGCTTGATCAGGTAGCCGTTCGACTTCTGGCCCAGCACGTAATCCTCGCGGGAGTGGTCGCTCATGCCGCGCATCTCGAAGAGCAGCGTGGAGATGCCGTACTCCACCGCGATGCCGTTCCGGCTGATGGTCTCCGCGCTGCCGCCGACGTACTTGCCGAGGTGTCCCCAGCCGGTCGGGTCAATGGCGTCGAACACCACGGCGCCGAGCTTCTTGGAGCCCTCGAGCACCGCGGGATCGACGTTCGGCGTCGTCGGATGCAGGATGGAGCCGGAAACGAGCTGGCCGTCGCGTTCGCTCTGTGCCCCCTGGTGGTGCAGGTCGATCATGTAGTCGATACCGTATTTGCGCATGACGTTTTCGTGCAGCGCACGGGTCTCCGGCTCGACCTTCGCCACGTGGTCGCGGTTGAGGTCGACCTCGTTGGCGTTGTAGCGGGTCAGGTGGCGTCCGCCCGAGGCGATGTAGTCGTCCAGGGAGAAGTCGACGTCGCCCATGGCGCCGTCCGGGTTGAGCATCGGGACGACGAGGATGTTGACGCCGTCGAGCACGCCCTGGTTCTTGCCGGTGCCCAGATGCTTGATGAACTCGAGGGCTCCCTCGGTGGTCAGCTGCTCGTTGCCGTGCTGCTGCGTCAGGTAGAGGATGGTCGGGTTGTCCGCGGGTTGGAGATGTATTTGGCCAGGTACAGGTCGCGGCCCTTGACGCTCTGGCCGATGACTTCAAGGTCCAGCCGCTCCTGCTTGGCGTCCTGGGACTTGAGTTCTGCCACCAGCTGGTCATAGGTATGCAAGATGGACGTGTTCACCGTCTCGTTGCCGCCGTAGCTTGGGCCTTCCCCGACGGCGGCAGCGGGTACCGCCGTTCCGGCGGTGACGACGAGCGCGCCGGCCAAGGCTGCTGCGGCAAGGGTCTCTCTCATGAAGTGGTCCTCCTGTGGACAGTGCGAGTGAATAACGAACCGGCTACCGGCCCGATTGGGCTTTCCCAATCCCCCCCTGCTCGAACGCTACAGTCCACCGCCCGCATCAGGCTAGATTGATCGATCAATCAGCTGGAGATACGGCTGAAAGACTCCGCCGCTCTGGCCCTTTCGGAGCCGCTGTGGCAGGATGCAGTGCGCGTCAGGATGACACCGCGCCGGCGTGTGCCATGCCAGGATGTGCCGCACCGCAATGAGCTGCCCTCAAGATGCGTTGTGTGCGCGGAAAGCCCGGGCCGAAGATCCGTGCACGAAAAAGGCAGAGCCCCCGCCCGCTTGCGCGGAAAGGGACTCTGCCTGCGTTTCGCCTTCCATTCGCCGGGACTCGAAGAGCCAGCGGCGAGGGGCGCGAACTGGGCCAGGGCCGGCCAGGCGTCGGTGTTATGCCAGCCGGGTCAGCCAGCCGTAGGTGTCCTCGACATCGCCGGTCTGGATGCCCAGCAGCTGCTTCCGGATGGACATCGAGACCTCGCCCGCGCCGCTGCCCGGGGAGGCGATGGACCCATCCTTGGTCTTCAGCTCGCCGATGGGCGTGATGACGGCGGCCGTGCCGCAGGCGAAAACTTCAGTGATCTCGCCGGAGTCGACGCCGCTGCGCCATTCATCAATGGTGATCTTACGTTCCTGGACGTCCATGCCGCGGTCCTTGGCCAGCTGGATCACGGAGTCGCGGGTGACGCCGTGCAGGATGTTCCCGTTCAGCTCGGGAGTAACCAGCCGGCCGTCGGCGAACACGAAGAAGATGTTCATGCCGCCGAGTTCTTCCACGGCATTGTCGTTGAACGGATCGAGGAACAGGACCTGCTTGCAGCCGTTGGCTTCGGCTTCCAGCTGAGGAGCCAGCGACGCCGCGTAGTTGCCGCCGCACTTGGCTTCCCCCGTACCGCCGCGGCCGGCGCGGGCGTAGTTCTCCGACAGCCAGATCGACACCGGCTTGAGTTCGCCGCCGAAGTAGTTGCCGGCGGGCGAGGCGATCACGCGGAACGACACTTCGCGGGCCGGGCGCACTCCGAGGAAGGCCTCGGTGGCGATCATGAACGGCCGCAGGTACAGCGCGGCGCCTTCTCCGCTCGGGATCCAGGCCTTATCCACGGCGACCAGCCGGCGCAGCGACTCCAGGAAGGTTTCCTCCGGGAGTTCCGGCAACGCCAGGCGGCGCGCAGAGAGGTTCATCCGCTTGGCGTTGGCCTCAGGACGGAAGGTCCAGACGGAACCGTCGGCGTGCTTGTAGGCCTTCATGCCTTCGAAGATTTCCTGCCCGTAGTGCAGGACCGCGGACGCGGGATCCATCATGATCGGGCCGTACGGCTCCAGCCGCGCGTTGGACCATCCGCCGTTGCCCTCCATGTCCACTTTGTAGTCGACGACGACGGTGTGGTCCGTGAAGTGGTTTCCGAAGCCCGGATCGGCCAGGATGGCGGCACGTTCTTCGTCGCTCTTCGGGTGATCGGAGAGTTGCTGGGTGAATTCCAGCGTTGTTGTCATTGGTCCTCCACGTCTGAACAGCACGACGTTGTGCAGAAAAGTTAATGATCGCTAACTAGCGTACTGCCAAAAGAGACGCAATCGCATCGCCGGTCTCGGCAGTGCTGCGTACCCCGGTGCCGCGCACGGCGATGTCCTTCTCGACCGCCTGCTCCACGCGGGCGGCAGCGTCGGAGAGCCCGAGGTGCTCCAGCAGCAGCGCCACGGACAGGATGGCCGCGGTGGGATCCGCCTTCTGCTGTCCGGCAATGTCAGGCGCAGACCCGTGGACCGGCTCGAACATCGACGGCGCCGTGCCCTCCATATTGATGTTGCCGCTGGCCGCCAGGCCGATGCCGCCGGTCACCGCGGCGGCGAGGTCGGTGATGATGTCGCCGAACAGATTGTCGGTGACGATGACGTCGAACCGGGACGGGTCGGTCACCATGAAGATCGTTGCCGCATCAATGTGCAGGTAGTCGACGGCGACTTCCGGGTATTCACGCGCGACTGCTTCGACAGTCCTCCGCCACAGGTGTCCGGCGTGGACCAGCACGTTGTGCTTGTGCACCAGGGTCAGCTTCCTGCGGCGCTGCTGTGCGCGGCGGAAAGCATCGCGGACCACCCGTTCGACACCGTAGCCGGTGTTGACCGAAACCTCGGTGGCAATCTCGTGCGGCGTTCCCACCCGCAGCGCGCCGCCGTTGCCGACATACGGACCCTCGGTGCCTTCGCGGACCACCAGGAAGTCGATCGCGCCGGGGTTGGCCAGCGGACTCTGCACACCGGCGAAGAGCTTGGCCGGCCGGAGGTTGATGAAGTGGTCGAGGCTGAAACGCAGCTTCAGCAGCAGTTCACGTTCGATCAGCCCGGAAGGGATCCGGGTGTCGCCCGGGGCGGCGCCGATCGCGCCGAACAAGATGGCATCATGGCTACGCAACTGGTCCAGGGTTTCGTTGGGCAGCGTCTCCCCCGTGGCCAGCCAGTGCTCGGCTCCCAGCCGGTACTCCCGGAGGTCGAACTCCACGGGCTCCTGCGCCGTGGCGGCCTGCAGGACCTTGACCGCTTCAGCGATGACCTCGGGACCGATGCCGTCGCCGGGAATGACTGCCAGAGAAATTGCCTTGGAATCTGCTGCGTTCATACCCCTAGTTTAGGAACTCGTCCCACATTCTGAGCAAGGCATCTCACTAAGTGGACACTTTGAAAGGGACACAGTCCGGCCAAGCGGCCCGGAGGGGTCCGGCCTCACGAAAGGTCAGACTCCGGCATGACGCGCCCGGCGCGCGGCTGGCCCTAAAGTCGGAGTCATCATGCGCGTTCACCACAAAATCTACCGCTGGCTCCAGGACAACCCGGGCAAGGTCGACCTGATTGCCATGCTGGTGGCCGTCGTCGCCCTTGTCCTGCCGTTCCTGCTGGTCGGCGACCCGGCGGGCTTTGCGGTATCCGCCGCGATCGTGCTGCCGCTGGCCTGGCGCCGCACGCACCCCTGGCAGTCCGGCTTGGCCACCGCACTCGCCTGCCTGGCCCAAGTGGTCCTGCTCGCCGAGCCGCTCCCCGCCGACATCGTGGTGCTGGTCACCGTCTATTCGCTGGCCGCGTATGCTCCCCGCTGGGCCAGCGTCGGCGGGCTCATCGCGGCGCTGATCGGCGGCCTGCTGTTCGTCATCCGCTACTGGTTCGTCCCGAGCGGCTACGGGTTCGACCCGGCCGGCACCGGCATCCACGTGCTGATTCCCGTCTACATCATCGGACTCATCGCGGTCGACGCCGTCGTCCTGGCCTGCTGGACCTTCGGGGACCTCGCGCGGACGCGCCGGCTGGCACTCCAGGCCCTGCAGGACCGGGCCCGGCGGCTGGAAATCGAACGCCAGCAGGAGCGGGACCTCGCCGCCGCGGACGAACGCAGCCACATTGCCCGCGAAATGCATGACATCGTGGCGCATTCGCTCTCCGTCATCATTACCCAGGCTGACGGCGCCCGCTACGCCAGCGCCCACACCCCGGCCATCGCAGGGCAGACCCTGGAGACCATCGCGGAAACGGGCCGCTCATCCCTGCGGGAGATGCGCCGGTTGCTGGGCGTGCTGCGCGGCGACGAAGTTGCCTCGACCCGCCCGCTGCCGTCCTTGGCGGATGTGCAAACCCTGGTCGAAACGGTTCGCCGGTCCGGCCTGCAGGTCGGGCTGGAGTGGATAGGCCAGTCGCGCCGCACCCTGCCCGCGGGCGCCGAACTCACCGCCTACCGGGTGGTCCAGGAGGCGCTGACGAATGTCCTCAAGCATGCGGGCCCCGACGCCCGCGCCACGGTGCGCCTGGAGTGGACGGGCCGCGGGCTGCTATTGGACATTAACGACGACGGCCGCGGTGCGGGAGCCGATCCGGCCACCGCCGGCAGCGGCCAAGGCATCGCGGGCATGGCCGAGCGGCTGGCACTCTACGATGGGACGGTGGAAGCGGCCCCGAAGAACGGCGGCGGTTTCCGCGTCTACGCGTTCATTCCCTACACGGAGGCCTGAAGTGAGTACCCCGCTGCCACGGCACAATGAGCATGACGACCTTGGCACCGGGCCCATCCGGGTTGCACTGGTCGACGACCAGCAGCTGGTCCGCGGCGGCTTCAAGATGCTCATCAATTCGCAACCGGACCTCGAAGTCGTGGCAGAGGCCGGCAACGGCCGGGAAGCGGTGGGCGCACTGGCCACGGTGAGCGCCGACGTCGTTCTCATGGATGTCCGCATGCCAGGCATGGATGGCATCGAGGCCACCGCGGCGCTGCTGGAACGCGCCGCCCGCCGGCCCGCAGGGTCGGTCGGCGGCGACCTGAAGGTGGTTGTCCTGACCACCTTCGACCTGGACGAGTACGCGCTCTCGGCGATCCAGGCCGGGGCCAGCGGTTTCCTGCTCAAGGACGCCCCGCCGGAGGAGCTGCTCGCGGCCATCCGCACTGTGCACCGGGGCGACGCGGTGATTGCGCCGTCGACCACCCGCCGGCTGCTGGACCATGTGGCGCCCCTGCTGCGCACGCGGTCCCCGGAGGTCAGCAGGCATACGGCCGCGGTGGAGTCGCTGACCGCCCGCGAGCGCGAAGTGTTCACGCTGATCGCCCGGGGACTGTCGAACCCGGAGATCGCGGCCGAGCTGTTCCTGTCCGAGGCGACGGTCAAGACCCACGTCGGCCACATCCTGGCCAAGCTGAACGCCCGGGACCGGGTGCAGGCCGTGCTCATCGCGTACGAGACCGGGGTCGTCGTCCCGTAGGCCGCGCTGCCCCGGGCGGCCGATCTCAGTCCTGGGTATGAGTCCCGGCGGCCGAAGACCAGCCCGGGGTCCGATCCGCCGGCCCCTTTGCGCTCCATAGCGTAGGGGTATGACCACCAGAACCGAGCGATCATCCAGTCTCCCCATCCCCTCCGGAGGGCATGCGGCCCCCGCCGCAGCCACCGACGCACTCAGCAAGACCTACGGCAACGGCGATACCCGCGTCCAGGCCCTCAAGGAGGTGACCGTCGCCTTCGAAAGCGGCAAGTTCACGGCCATCATGGGGCCCTCCGGCTCGGGCAAGTCCACGCTCATGCACTGCCTGGCGGGCCTGGACTCCGCCGACTCCGGGAGCATCCGGATCGGCGGCACCGACATCACCGCGCTGCGCGACGCCCAGCTGACCCGGCTGCGCCGCGAACGCGTCGGTTTCGTCTTTCAGGCGTTCAACCTCGTGCCGACCCTGACCGCCGAGCAGAACATCACGCTGCCCATCGCGCTAGGGGGCGGCAGGATCGACACCGAGTGGCTGGATTACATCACCGCCACGCTGGGATTGGCGGAGCGGCTCAAGCACCGGCCGCATGAGCTCTCCGGCGGCCAGCAGCAGCGCGTGGCGGTGGCCCGGGCACTGCTGACCCGGCCCGACGTGGTCTTCGGCGACGAGCCCACCGGCAACCTGGACTCCCGCTCCGGGGCCGAGGTGTTGGCGCTGCTGCGTCGTTCTTCGCAGGAGATGGGCCAAAGCATCATCATGGTGACCCACGACCCCGTCGCAGCGTCCTATGCGGACCGCGTCGTCCTCATGAACGACGGCCGCCTGGTCGGGGACCTGGACCGGCCGGATACGGACAGCGTGCTCGCCGCACTCGCCGGGCTGGGGGCCTGAACCAATGCTGAAAGTCGCACTCGCAGAGGTGAAGGCGCACGCGCGCCGGTTCATCGCCGTCGGAATTGCGGTCATGGTGGCCGTAGGCTTCCTCACCGCCACCCTCATGGTCAACGCGTCTTCCGAAGCGTCGCTGGCCAACACCGTCGGCGCGGGCTTCAGGAACGCCGACCTCGTCATCGCGCCCGGCCCGGATGCGCCGCTGGAACCGGCGGCGGCCGAGGCTGCCGCCGCCGCGTCCGCTGCCACCGGCGGCGTGGCACAGACCTACCTCCAGCGCCAGGCCTACATTGCCTTCGGCGCGGCCGGGACGGCGGGATTCGGGGTGCTGCAGAACCTGTCGAAGGACGCCGGGCTGAATCCCGCCGAGCTGGTGCGCGGATCCTGGCCCGCGGCAGGCGAAGTCGCCGTTGACGGGGCCACCGCCGAACGGCTGCAGCTGGCTGAAGGAGCGACGCTCCGGCTGGCCCCTGCCGGCGGAAGCGTGGCGGCCGAGAGCCTCGCTTCCGGCCGCGACCTGACGGTCTCCGGCATTATCGAACCCTCCAACGACCCGCTCACCATGGGCCAGCCGCAGTTCCTTGCGCCCGACGCCGTCCTCGACGGGCTCTCCCCGGCGGAAGCACCGGCAGCCGTGCTCACCATCCAGCTCGGCCTCGCCGACGGCGCCGATGCCGGGAAGGTTCGGGACTCCATCGCGGCCGCGGTCTCTGCGGCCGGGCTCCAGGGCGCGGCGGTCAATACCGCGGCCGAGCAGACCAAGGAGCTGGTCGCCGGCCTCACCGGCGGCTCGGACCCGATCACTCCCGTACTGCTGGCGTTCGCCCTCGTCGCGATCTTCGTCTGCGGCCTGGTCGTGGCGAACACCTTCTCGGTGCTGGTCGCCCAGCGTACCCGCGATCTCGCCTTGCTGCGCTGCATCGGCGCCGACCGGAGGCAGATCCGCCGTTCGGTCCTGGTCGAGGCGCTGCTGGTCGGCGCGCTCTCGTCGGCGGCCGGCGTCCTCGCCGCCATCGCCCTGATGGCCGGCCTTGTCGGCTGGCTCCGGCAGCAGCCGGATACCGCCTTCGCCACGCTCGCGATCCCGCCGTTTGCGGTTCCCCTCGGGGCCGGCGCCGGCATCCTGATGACCGTGCTGGCTGCCTTGGCGCCCGCCCGCGCTGCCACCGCCGTCGCACCGCTGGCCGCGCTCCGCCCCTTCGAGGAGGCCCGCGCCGGGAACCGGAAAGGCAGGGCCAGGCTGTGGATCGGTCTGGCGCTCACGGCCGGCGGCGCCGTCGTACTTGGCCTGGGCGCCGCCGGCGCCAACCTGCTCGTGGCGCTCCCCGGGGGCCTGCTCTCCTTCGTTGGGCTCCTGATGTGCGCGAGCGTCTTCGTACCGCCGCTGGTGAGCGCGGTCGGCGCCCCGGCGCGGGCCCTCGGCGTGCCCGGCAGGCTGGCCGCCGTCAACGCCGTCCGCAACCCCGGCCGCACCTCCGCGACGGCCACCGCCCTGCTCATCGGCGTGACCCTCGTGGCCATGATGATGACCGGCGCCCAGACGGCGCGCACCGCCTTCGACTCAGAGCTGGCCACGCAGTACCCGGTCGACGTCAGCATTGCCGGCCCGGCCATGGACGGCACCGCACTTGACGCCCGGGACGCGGCGGCGGCCGCGGAGTACGACGGCGTTGCTGCCGCCGGCCTGGTCACGCCGGGCGGGTTCGCAGAGGTCGATGGCATGCGCACCGGGGTCTACCGGCTGCTGCCGGAGCAGAAGCGGCTGCTGCAGGACCAGGCGCTGGCGCTGGATGACGAGTCGGTGCTGATGGCGGAAGGATCCGGGCTCAAGACGTTGACCGTCGCGGGCAGCCGGGGAGAGAAGGAACTGGCCGTGGTGGAAACGGGAAGCATGGCCTTCCCGCCGCTGATCTCGGCAGCCGTGGCCGAAGAGATCGGCGCGCCGGCGGCCGGCACGCCGGACGCCCTCCCGCAGCTCTGGCTCGCCGTGGACCGGGACCTGGACGCCGCCGACTTGATGCAGCTGCGTGCCGACCTGGCCGCAGGCCTGGGAGTCGAGGAGTACCAGCTCAGCGGCGCCGCGATCGAACGCGCTGCCTTCAACCAAGTGATCGACGTGCTGCTGCTCGTGGTGACCGGGCTGCTCGCCGTCGCCGTGCTGATTGCGCTGGTCGGCGTGGCCAACACCCTGTCCCTGTCCGTGCTCGAGCGCACCAGGGAGTCCGCGTTGCTTCGGGCGCTGGGGCTGACCCGCGGACAGCTGCGCGGAATGCTCGCGCTGGAGGCCGTCCTGATTGCCGGCGTCGCGGCCCTGATCGGCATCGCGCTCGGCGTGCTGTACGGCTGGCTCGGCGCGCAGTCCGCCCTGGGAGCCTTCGCGACGGTAGCCCCCGACGTTCCCTGGCTCCAGCTGGGCTCGGTGCTGGCCGTCGCGGTCATCGCAGGCCTGCTCGCCTCGGTCCTGCCGGCACGCCGCGCCGCCCGGCTGTCGCCGGTGGAAGGACTGGCCATCGCCTGACCACGGCGGGGCGCGCAGCAGATTGGCCCCGCCTGCCCGGGCGGGGCCAATCTGCGCCCGCCCGGGCCTTCTTGTCCCAGTCTGGAGACAACCGCAGCACCGAATGCTAGGTTGGCCAAGACGGCACGGGAGACGAAACCGCGCCAGTGTGCCTGCCACTCCTCATCCTGTTTGCTCCGCGGTATGGTGCGGCATCGGAGCCTGGCCGGACGGAGATCAGTGATGGCGGAATCCACAGTCACCCGGGACCAGCCCGAGCTGAAACGGGCGATCGGGCCCAAGCTCCTGCTCCTGTTCATCGTCGGCGACATCCTCGGCACCGGCGTCTATGCGCTCACCGGCCAGGTCGCCGGCGAAGTCGGCGGCGCCGCCTGGGCTCCGCTGCTGCTGGCCTTCGCCGTCGCAACGATCACGGCCTTTTCCTACCTCGAACTTGTGACCAAGTACCCGCAGGCGGCCGGCGCCGCCCTCTACACGCACAAGGCCTTCGGCATCCACTTCCTGACGTTCCTCGTGACGTTCGCCGTCCTGAGTTCCGGCATAACCTCTGCCTCGACCGCCTCCAAGTTCCTGGCCGAGAACTTCATCGTGGGGTTCAACCTTGATTGGGACCAGGGCGGCGTCACGTGGGTTGCGATCACCTTCATGGCGGTCCTGGCGCTCATCAACCTCCGGGGCGTGAGCGAAAGCCTGAAGTTCAACGTGGTGCTGACCCTCGTCGAGCTCACCGGCCTGCTGATCGTCATCTTCATCGGCTTCTGGGCGATGGCCCAGGGCAACGTCGATTTCAGCCGCATCATGATCTTCGAGACGGCCGAAGACAAGGGCGTCTTCCTCTCCCTGACCGCGGCCACCTCCCTGGCGTTCTTCTCCATGGTCGGGTTCGAGGACTCGGTCAATATGGCCGAGGAGACCAAGGACCCGGTCAAGGTCTTCCCCCGGGTGATGCTGACGGGCCTGTGCATCACCGCCGTTGTCTACGTGCTGGTTTCCGTCGCCGCCGTCTCGATTGTCCCGGTCGGCACCCTCGCGGACAGCCAGACCCCGCTGCTCGAGGTGGTTCGTGCCGGGGCGCCGGACCTGCCCATGGACGTCATCTATCCGTTCCTGTCCATGTTCGCGGTGGCCAACACCGCCCTCATCAACATGCTCATGGCCAGCCGGCTGCTCTACGGCATGGCGCACCAGGACGTCCTCCCCCGCTCGCTCGGCAAGGTCCTGCCGAACAGGCGCTCTCCGTGGAGCGCCATCATCTTCACCACGCTCATCGCCTTCGCGCTGATCATCACCGTCACGAACTTCATGGGCGAGGAAACCGTCGCCGCGCTCGGCGGCACCACGGCGCTCCTGCTCCTGTGCGTGTTCACCATCGTCAACGTTGCCGTCCTCGTTCTCCGGCGCACGCCGGTGGACCGCGAGCATTTCCGTGCCCCGCGCTTCCTTCCTTACCTGGGCGTCCTGACCTGTGCGTACCTGGTAGGCCCCTGGGCACAGGACCCGGTCGAGTACCAGATCGCGGGCTTCCTCATCGGCCTGGGCGTCCTGCTGTGGGCTCTCACCTGGATCTGGAACCGGGCCGTCCGGGCCAAGCAGACCCGCATCCGGCATCCGGAGGATCTGGGCGGCTGATCCTGCCCCGGCCAGCGCGTTCGCCTGCCGGCGGAATCCCGTCCGGCGGTTCCTATCTGCGGGGCGGCCAAGCATACTGAAAGCTGGACTTGGGGGCGGTTCCCTCGTGGTTGTTGGCGTGTGAAGGAGATGGCGTGACGTACTCGAGTTCCTCTGAGGCAAGGCTCAACCAGCATGACCTGGCCGCCTACCTGGATGCCCACCTCCTGGGCGCCAAGGCGGGCATCCGCTTCTTCGATTCCGCCGTCGGTTCCCTGGAAGGCACCGGACAGGAGGACCGGCTCCGGCACATCAAGGACGAGGTGGTCGCGGCGCGCCGGGAGCTGAAGGTCCTGTTCAACCGCTGCGGCTATCGCAGAAGCGCCGCGAAGAGGGTCTCCGGCCTGCTGGGCGCGCTGGCCGGCAAACTCAATCCGCTCAACCCGCTCCGCACGCGCGGGCATGCCGGGGCGCAGCTGGAACTTGAGACGCTGCAGTCGATGCTGCGGGGCCAGGAGTGCCTGTGGCGGACGCTCCAGCTTCTTGCCGAACACGAACCACGGCTCGACCGGGAGCGGCTCGCCCAGCTGGAGAAGCAGGTACAGCGGCAGCTGGGCACCGTCGCGGAGATCATGGACTCCACGGCCGAGGCCCGGTTCCTGCAGTAGCCAGCCCTAAAGCGGTCGGGCGCCGACCGACGAAGGCGTAGCGCCTTCCCGGGACCTGCGGCCTCCTGCGGCCTGCACCACGCGTCCGTTACAGCGCGGCCCCGTTACTGCGCGGCTGGTTCCTCGTACTTGGGGAAGATGGGCGCCGGCGCGGGCAGGACTGTGCCGGGCACGATAGCCGTCGCGATGGCAGCGAAGCCGCGGGCGCCGCCGTCGTCCTGTCCCAGGACGTCCAGCAGCTTGGCGGCGGAACCCGGCATCACGGGCTGGATCAGGATCGCGACGATCCGCAGCACCTCGAGCGTTACATACAGCACGGTGTTCATGCGCTCCACGTCCGTCTTCCGCAGCACCCACGGCGCCTGCTCCGCGAAGTAGGCGTTGGTGTCGCCGAGGACGGTCCAGATCGCCTCGAGCGAGGCGTGGAAGTCCTGCGCCTCGTAGGCAGTACGGGACTTTTCGAGCAGCCGCTCCGCCCGGGCCAGGAGTTCGTGGTCTTCCGGGGCCAGCGTGCCGGGCTGCGGGACCTTGCCCTCGCAGTTCTTGGCCACCATGGACAAGGAGCGCTGGGCGAGGTTGCCGAGGTTGTTGGCCAGGTCCGAGTTCATCCGGCCGACGATGGCGTCGTGGCTGTATGAGCCGTCGGCACCGAAGGGCACTTCGCGCAGCAGGAAGAAGCGCATCTGGTCCAGCCCGTACTGGTCCACCCAGTCGGAGGGGGCGATGACGTTGCCCAGCGACTTCGACATCTTGATGCCCTGGTTGTACAGGTGGCCGTGGATCATCACGCGGCGCGGCAGCTCCAGCCCGGCGGACATCAGGAAGGCCGGCCAGTAGATGGCGTGGAAGCGGGAGATGTCCTTGCCGATGACGTGGACGTCGGCCGGCCACCACTTGCGGAAGAACTCGGCCTCGGTGTCGGGGAAGCCCACGCCGGTCAGATAGTTGGTCAGGGCGTCGACCCAGACGTACATCACGTGCTTGGGATTGCCCGGAACGGGGACGCCCCAGTCGAACGTGGTCCGGGAAATCGACAGGTCGGTGAGGCCGTGCTTGACGAAGCTGATCACTTCGTTGAAGCGGGTGCGCGGCGCCGCGAACTCCGGCTGGTCCTCGTAGAGCTTGAGCAGCTTGTCCTGGTAGGCCGAGAGCCGGAAGAAGTAGGACTCCTCCTCGGTCCAGGTCACCTCGGTGTCCGTCTGGATGGAGTAGCGCTTGCCGTCCTCGCGGACCTCGGTCTCGTCCTCGCCGTAGTAGGCTTCGTCGCGGACCGAATACCAGCCCTCGTATTTGTCGAGGTAGATGTCCCCGGCCTCTTCCATCCGCGTCCAGATGGCCTGCGCGGCGGTGTAGTGGTCGGCGTCGGTAGTGCGGATGAACCGGTCGTAGCTGATCCCGAGCCCGTCCTGCGTGGACTGGAAGACATCCGAGTTCCGCTTGGCCAGCTCGAGGGGCGTGATGCCCTCCTTCTGCGCGGTGTGCAGCATCTTCTGGCCGTGCTCGTCCGTGCCGGTCAGCAAGAAGACGTCGTAGCCGTCCAACCGCTTGAAACGGGCCATGGCATCCGTGGCGATGAACTCGTAGGCGTGGCCGATGTGGGGCACACCGTTGGGGTAGGAAATCGCCGTGGTGATGTAATACGGGGGCTGGGAAACTTCAGACGTCACCCATAGAAGTTACCGCGTGCGCTCGGCGGATGTCGAAACGCACGCGGCCTTCCTAGTTCATCAAGGTGCGGCTGTCCGCGACGTTGATGAGCTCCTGGTCGTGGGTGGCGACGAGGACCGCGATGCCGTCCTTCGTGGTGTCTTTCAGGATGCCGATGATCTGGTTGGCGTGCTCGCGGTCCAGGCTGGCGGTCGGCTCGTCGACGACCAGAACCTTGGTGCCCAGGATCAGCGCCCGCGCGATGGCGACGCGCTGGCGCTCCCCGCCCGAGAGCTGCGCCGGCCGGTGCCGCATGCGGCGGCCCAATCCGACCAGGTCCAGCAGGTCCTTGGCCATTTCGGTCTTGGCCTCGACCTGCTTGTCCGGCACGGCGGGCAGCAGCACGTTCTCCAGCGCGCTCATCCCGTCGATCAGCGCCCCGCCCTGGTCCACGTAGCCGATCAGGGCGCGGCGGCGATCCGAGATCTCGTCATCCGACATGGCATCCAGCGAATCTCCCTGCCAGAAGACCTCGCCGGACGTGGGCAGCGTCAGGCCCGCGGCCACGGTCAGGATACTGGTCTTGCCGGAACCGCTGCGGCCGGCGAGGCAGTGCATGGTGCCGGCCTCGAGGCCCAGATCGAAATCCTGCGCCACGACCAGGGGCTCTCCCCCGCCGCCGTCGTAGCGGATGGTAATGCCGCGAAGCTCCAGCGGCATGGCGTGGTCCGCCGTCCGGCCGATCTTTTCGGCACGTGTCTGGGGCTCTTCAATCATTTCCGTGTCCTTGTCATCAAGATAAACCAGAGAATCACTGCCAGCACGCCCGCGATCGCGGCCCGGAAGGCCGCGTGCGGCGCGACGGCCAGCGAGACACCGACGGCTCCGAGGATGGCCAGCGGCAGAGCCATGGCGGCCAGGATGCCGGCCTCGCTCCGGCGCAGGCCCAGCAGCAGTCCCGGCCCCCACCCCATGGCTTCGAGGATGTCCCACTGCTCGCGCTTGCGGGCCAGGTCGAACCGGCTGGTGATCAGCGTCAGGACCAGGGCCGTGACTACCCCAAGCACCGCCAGGGCCACGTTGACCCCGGCGACCTGGCTCAGCGCAAGCGAACCCAGCGCCGTGCTGCCGGCGGCGCGCGGCAGGTCCAGGATGACCGCAACCAGCGCACCGGCGGCCGCACCCAGCACGCCGACGCCGACGGCTACGGCTCCGGTGTTGAACCGGTTGGTCCGCAGCTGCCGCGCGGCGAACTTCAGCGGCGAATCCACCAGCGGTACGCCGGTGGCGCCCGGCTGCCCGTCCGCGGCCGGCGGGTGCGGTTTCAGCAGCGCAGCGGAGACGAAGGCGGCGGCCAGGTAGACCACCAGTACGACGGCGGACACCAGCAGCGTGGTCAGCGTCCGGCTAAAGGCGTTGACGATGACCGCAACGAGAAGCAGTCCGGCGGCTCCGACCAACAGCTCCGAGAGGAACCAGGAACGGATCCGCGGCCGGTTCCAGCCCATGGCCCGCAGGGTGACGGCTTCCGTGCGCCGCGCCCGGGTGAAGGCGACGGTGCTCGCCGCGGTGAGCAGGGCGGCGCCGCCGAGGGTGAGCATCAGCAGGACGGAGCTCGCCTGGCTCAGCGAGGTCTGCACCGCCGAAGCGGCGCCCTGGCGGAACCAGGACTGGCTGACGGTGCCAAGATCCGATGCCGTACCGGAGCCATCCTGCCGGTACTCGGGCACGTAGATGGAGGCGTCTTCACGGGCGGAACCGGCGACGACCTGGACGTCCAGGCCGAGCTTTTCGATGGCCGCCGCGGCGGCATCGATCTGGCCCGCTGCGTCCGCCCAGCTGCCGCCTGCGTCGACCTTGACCCGGACTGCGTCGATGACGGCATCCTCGGCCGAGGTGCCGCGCACGGCCGCGAGGCCGCTGTAATCGGTTATGGCGCCGGCGGACTGGACGGAGAGTCCCGCGCCGCTCAGGCCCGGCTGCAGTTCGACCGGTTCGACGGCCTCGCCGTCCGCGTCCTGGGTGAGCTTGACGGGCGTGGGGTCGTAGCCGCCGAGCGGGAGGTAGTTGACGTCGCCCGCGGCGTCTCGGACAGCGTTGGCGTCGAAGGTACCGTGCACGAACGGCAGCGGCGCGGCGGCGTCTCCCGCGCCGTCGAGATTGGTCCGGTAGGACTGCTCGTTGACGGGCTTGCGCTGGCTCTGGTCCGGTTCCAGCTGCCACTGCAAGGTCTTCTCCGGCAGCTTGTTCACCTGGACCCAGCCCTGCGGAGTCACGGTCTGTTCGACGCTGCCGTCCGGGTTGGCCGCGCCGGCCACGTACTCCGGCGTGGAGACGAAGTCCGTGCTCCAGCTGGCCGGCTGGTGCAGGCCGGCAACGACCTGCACACCGCCGGACCCGAGCAGGTTGTTGTAGTCCTCGCCGCCGGGCCAGCGCAGCTGGAAGGGCTTGGTCGAGGCGAACGGCAGGTACTCCTCCCCCAGCGCCTTGCTGACGGTACCTACGTCCGCGATCTTATTGCCGGCGTCGTCGATTTCCTCGATCTGCACCGAATAAGTAAGGTCCAGCGCGGTGCCGGACCGGACCACGAGCGGAATGACCTGGGAGTCCTCGGTCAGCGAGCCGGCCTCCATGGCTGACTGGTACTGCATGACGAACGGGCTCCAGAACGCGAACGGATGCCCGTCGATCTCTGCGGACTCCGTGCCCCCGCTGAACAGACCCGGGGTCATCTGGCCGGAGAACTCCTGACCGACCTCCATTGCGTTGCGTCCGGCCGCGCTGGGCGCCTCGGTCAGCGGCGCCAGGAAACCGCCTGCATCGCCCAGCAGCGCCTGCTCCGCGGCGGGGTCGACGGCGACGACGGTCTCGCTGATCTGCGGCAGCATCGGCAGCGCGATGGTTACGTCGAAGTCGCCGTGCGAGCTTCCACCGGCGGGATCCGGGAACTTGATGCCGGTCTCCCCCTCCGGAGCGACGGTGCGCAGGCTTTTGCCGCCCGGCACATCGAGTTCCTTCAGCTTGGCCTGCCCGAGCGAGCCCTCCGCAGCCGTTTCGAAGAGCACGGTGTCCTTGACGCCGTCGGACGTGACCGCTTTGGCGGTGATCCGGTAGTTTTTCGGGTCCTCGCTCAGGACGGAATCCGGTTCCGGCCATTCCGACGCCGGGACGGCGTCCTTGATGTTCTGCTGCTCGAGGTAGGTGGCAATGTTTTCGTTGTAGCCGACGTAGTCCGTAGCCTTCAGCTGCGGGAACTCGATGTCCTGGACGACCTTGGATACCAGGCTCACCGGGGCTGCGACGCCGATCCCTGACAGGTTGCGGATTTCTTCCAGCTGTTCGTTCGTGATGCCGCCGGCACCGGAGAGGTAGTCCGGCTGCTTCAGGGTTTTGCCTTCACCGCCCTTGCCGGCGGGAAGGACAAGGATGTCGTAGAGGCCACGAGAGTTGGTGTCCACGACCCGGCCCAGCGAAGACTGGGCGCGATCCTGGATGAAGACCGACAGCAGCATGGCTGCGACGAGAACGACGACTGTGATGACAAGCGAGCGGCTGCGTAGAAAGCGTGCTGCTGCATTCAACGAAAGAATCCCCTAAGCCAGGAACTGATAAGAAAATACAAGAATGAAGGCCCGTTGAGCCGAACTTCTGCGGCTCAACGGGCCTTGACCTCATCCAGTCTAGTCCTGGAGGTCGACCTCTCTGGCCAGTGAAGCTCCGATCGTATCGCGCAGCTTTTCAAGCACCTCCTGCGGAACCGAGCTGTCCACGGTCAGCAGGGCGAGGGCCTGCTTGCTGTCCTCGTTGCGGGAGACCTGCATGCCGGCGATGTTGATGTCGTGCGCACCCATCAGCTGGCCGAGGGTGCCGATGACGCCCGGGCGGTCGTCGTAGATGAAGACGACCAGGTGCTCGCTGATCGGGATCTCGACTTCGTAGCCGTTCACGCAGACGAGCTTTTCGATCTGCTTCGGGCCGGTCAGGGTGCCGGCGACCGAAATCTGGCTGCCGTCGGACAGGGCGCCCCGGATGGTCAGCACGTTGCGGAACTCTTCCGATTCCGTCGTGGTGATCAGGCGGGTATTGATGCCGCGCTGCTCGGCGAGGACCGGGGCGTTCACGTACGAGACCTGCTCGGACACGATGTCCTTGAACACGCCCTTGAGCGCGGCCAGTTCGAGCGCCTTGACGTCCAGCTCCGCGATTTCGCCGGCAACTTCGACGTCGATCTGGGTCACCGAGTCATGCGTGAGGGCGGTGAAGATGCGCCCCAGCTTTTCGATCAGCGGAATGCCCGGACGGACCTCCGGGGCAATGACGCCGCCGGCGACGTTGACCGCGTCGGGCACCAGCTCGCCGGCCAGCGCGAGGCGGACGGACCTGGCGACCGAAATGCCGGCCTTCTCCTGCGCCTCATCGGTGGACGCCCCGAGGTGCGGGGTGACGACGACGTTGTCCAGGCCGAAGAACGGCAGATCCGTGCTCGGCTCGGTGACGAAGACGTCGATGGCGGCGCCGGCGATCTTGCCTTCCTTCAGCGCGGTGTACAGCGCGTCCTCGTCGATCAGCCCGCCGCGGGCGACGTTGACGACGTAGGCGCTTTCCTTCATCTTGTCGAACGCCTCGTCGCCGATCATGCCGATCGTCTCGGGGGTCTTGGGCATGTGGATGGTGATGAAGTCGGACTGCTCGAGCAGCTCGTCCAGACCCACCAGCTGCACGCCCAGCTGCGCGGCGCGCGCGCTGGTGACGTAGGGATCATAGGCGAGGATCTGCGTCTCGAAGGCCTGCAACCGCGCCGCAATCAGGGCGCCGATGCGGCCGAGGCCGATGATGCCGATCTTCTTTTCGTAGAGCTCGGTACCGGTGTACTTGGAACGCTTCCATTCGCCGTTCTTAAGGGCGGCGTTGGCGGCCGGAATGTGGCGGGCCAGCGAGAGGATGTGTCCGACGGTCAGTTCAGCGGCGGAGACAATGTTCGACGTGGGGGCGTTGACGACCATGACACCGGCCTGGGTCGCGGCCTTGATGTCCACGTTGTCCAGGCCGACGCCGGCGCGGGCGATGACCTTCAGGTTCCTGGCCGCGGCAATGGCCTCGGCATCGACCTTGGTGGCCGACCGCACGAGGATGGCGTCGACGTCCGCGATCGCGGGCAACAGCTGGGAACGGTCAGCCCCGTCGGCCTGGCGGATTTCGAAGTCGGGACCGAGGGCCTCGACGGTGGCAGGAGAGAGTTCTTCGGCAAGGAGAACTACTGGTTTTTCCACGGAGCGTATTCCTTCGCAGCGTCGCAGTGGCGGGGTTGCATCAAGTGTAGGACGGAGCACTCGTGCACTCACACTGTTACCGATCGTCCCAGTGTGAATCCGGCCACGCTCCGTTCCGGCTCGGGCCCGGGTCCGGGCCCTAAAGAGTCCTGCTCGGGCCCGCACCCGGACCCGAAAAAGCGGGTTCCCGCGCCGCGGTGCGGCGCGGGAACCCGCCTCGCATGCTAGCGGGCGACGGAGCCTTCGGTGTAGTCGTCGTCGGACTTGGCCCAGGAGAACAGCTTGCGCAGTTCGCGGCCGGTGCCCTCGATCGGATGTGCCTCGCCCTTGGCGCGCAGCGACTTGAACTCCGGAGCTCCGGCATCCTGGTCGTCGATGAAGCGCTTGGCGAAGGCGCCCGACTGGATGTCGGCGAGAACGGCCTTCATGTTCTCCTTGACCTCCGGGCTGATCACGCGCGGACCGGAGACGTAGTCGCCGTACTCTGCGGTGTCGGAGACGGACCAGCGCTGCTTGGCGATGCCGCCCTCCCACATCAGGTCGACGATGAGCTTGAGCTCGTGCAGCACCTCGAAGTAGGCGATCTCCGGCTTGTAGCCGGCCTCGGTCAGGACCTCGAAGCCGTACTGCACCAGTTGGGAGGTGCCGCCGCAGAGGACAGCCTGCTCGCCGAACAGGTCGGTCTCGGTCTCTTCGGTGAAGGTGGTTTCGATGACGCCGGCGCGGGTGCCGCCGATCGCCTTGGCGTAGGACAGCGCCAGTTCCTTGGCCTTGCCGGAGGCGTCCTGCTCGACGGCGATCAGGTCCGGAATACCGCGGCCGGCCTCGAATTCGCGGCGCACGGTGTGCCCCGGAGCCTTCGGCGCGACCAGGGCGACGTCGACGTCGGCCGGCGGCTGGATGTAGCCGAAGCGGATGTTGAAGCCGTGGCCGAAGAACAGGGCGTCACCGCTCTTGAGGTTCGGCGCGATTTCCTCGGCGTAAACGAAGCGCTGGACCTGGTCCGGGGTGAGGATCATGATCAGGTCGGCTTCGGCAGTGGCCTCGGCAACGGGGAGGACGCGCAGGCCCTCGGCCTCGGCCTTGGCCTTGGACTTGGAGCCTTCGGCCAGTCCGACGCGGACGTCGACACCGGAGTCGCGCAGGTTCAGGGCGTGCGCGTGGCCCTGGCTGCCGTAGCCGATAACGGCGACCTTGCGGCCCTGGATGATCGACAGGTCGGCGTCGTCGTCGTAGTAAAGCTTAGTCACTTTGTATATCTCCTGTTTGGTTTTTGTCTGCTGATCGGGTGCGGAACTCAGGCCGAGCGCAGGGCCCGGTCGCTCATGGACCGGGAACCGCGGCCGATGGCCAAAGTTCCGGACTGGACAATTTCGCGGATGCCAAACGGCTCCAGCACTGACAGCAGCGCGGTGAGCTTTTCGGCGGTGCCGGTGGCTTCGATGACCAGCGAGTCGGTAGAGACGTCGACCACTGAAGCGCGGAACAGATCTGCTGCCTGGGTTACCTGCAGCCGTGTTGCGGCATCCGCGCGAACCTTGACCAAGATGTGGTCGCGTTGCACGGAAGACTCGGGAACAAGCTCGACGATCTTGATGACGTTGATGAGCTTGTTGAGTTGCTTGGTGACCTGCTCAAGCAGGTCGCCCTCGGCCTCGACCACGACGGTGATGCGGGAGAACCCGTCAACTTCCGTCGGGCCGACGGCCAAAGAATGGATATTGAAGGCCCGCCGGGCGAAGAGGCTGGCGACGCGCGTCAGGACGCCCGGCACATCTTCAACGAGCACAGAAAGGGTATGGCGTGCCATGGGCTAGTCCTCTTCTTCCCAGTCCGGGGTCATGTTGCGGGCGATCTGGATCAGGTCATTGCTGACCCCGGCCGGCACCATGGGCCAGACCATCGAGTTCGGGCTGACCACGAAGTCGATGATGACCGGCCTGTCGTTGATCTCCAGCGCCTGCTTGATCGTGGCGTCGATATCCTCGGCACGCTCGCAGCGCAGCCCGACGCAGCCGTACGCGTCGGCCATCTTCACGAAGTCCGGGATCCGGACCGTCTCATGGCCGGTGTGCAGGTCGGTGTTGGAGTAGCGGCCGTCGTAGAACAGCGTCTGCCACTGCCGCACCATGCCCAGCGAGGAGTTGTTGATCACCGCGACCTTGATCGGGATGTTGTTCAACGCGCACGTGGCCAGTTCCTGGTTGGTCATCTGGAAGCAGCCGTCGCCGTCGATGGACCAGACCACGCGGTCCGGGTTGCCCACCTTCGCGCCCATGGCCGCGGGCACGGAGTAGCCCATGGTCCCCAGGCCGCCCGAGTTCAGCCAGGCGTGCGGGCGCTCGTACTTGATGAACTGCGCGCTCCACATCTGGTGCTGGCCGACGCCGGCCACGTAGACCCCCTCGGGGCCCGTCAGTTCGCCGATCCGCTCGATGACCCGCTGAGGCGCCATCAGGCCGTCGTCCGGCTCGGTGAAACCGAGCGGGTAGGTCTCCTTGAGCCGGTCCAGCTGCGTCCGCCAGTCGGCCAGGTCGGGCGCGCCCTCCTCGGCGAAGCGTTCGCGGCAGGCCTGGAGCAGCTCGGGCAGGATCTCCTTGACCGAACCCACGATCGGCACGTCCGCCGTGCGGTTCTTGGAGATCTCTGCCGGATCGATGTCCGCGTGGATCACCTTGGCGCCCGGGGCGAAGCTGCTCAGCACGCCGGTCACGCGGTCATCGAAGCGTGCGCCCAGCGTGACCAGGAGGTCCGCCTGCTGGAGGGCGGTCACCGCGCTCACCGAACCGTGCATGCCCGGCATGCCCACATGTTGCGGGTGCGAATCCGGGAAGACGCCGCGGGCCATCAGCGTGGTCGTGACCGGGGCACCGACGAACTCGGCCAGCTCCCGCAGCTCGGCGGCTGCGTGCGCCTTGACCACGCCGCCGCCCACGTAGAACACGGGGCGTTCGGCGGCCGCGATCAGCTTGGCCGCTTCCCGCACCTGCTTGGAATGGCCGCGAACCACCGTGCGGTAGCCCGGAAGATCGATCTTCGGTGGCCAGGAGAAGGTCATCTTGCTCTGCTGGGCATCCTTGGTGATGTCGACCAGCACCGGACCGGGGCGGCCCGTGGTCGCAATGTGGAAGGCCTCGGCCAGCACGCGCGGGATGTCGGCGGCCTTAGTCACCAGGTAGGAATGCTTCGTGACCGGCATCGTGATGCCGACGATGTCCGCCTCCTGGAAGGCGTCGGACCCGATCACGGCGCTGGAAACCTGGCCCGTAATGGCGACCATCGGCACCGAGTCCATGTGGGCATCGGCGATGGCGGTGACCAGGTTGGTGGCGCCCGGACCCGAGGTGGCAATGCAGACGCCGGCCCTGCCGGTGACCATCGCATAGCCTTGGGCGGCGTGGCCTGCTCCCTGTTCATGGCGCACCAGGATGTGGTTGATCTTGGCGGAATCCATGAGCGGGTCGTAGGTGGGGAGGATGGCCCCGCCCGGCAACCCGAAGACGTCGTCGACGCCCAGTTCTTCCAGTGAACGGACTACGGCTTGTGAGCCGGTCATTTCTGTGGGCGGCACGATGTTGTTGGGCCCCTGGACAGGGCTGACCGCGTCCACGATGGAAGAGACAGAAGCAGCGACATCTTTGTTCTTGGTGGCGTCGGCCTGGGCCGGCGCCTTATTGGCCATCAGCGAGGGGCTGATCGGCGATCCCTTACTCATCGAAATTCCTTCGCGGATCTGTGGTTATTCGGATGTGCCTGCCGCGCGCCGCGAGGCGCCCGGCTCTGTTCTCTTCTGCAATAAAAAAACCCCGCCGAGCCGGTTGGCTCCGATGGGGTTCCGCGCGTGACGTGGTCTGGACCTGACGGGCTTACGCCACGCGCTCAATAAGGACGACCACGACTACGATTTGCATGGCTTCAGTCTGCTGGCCGACGGATATTGGTGTCAACCAGGGAACCCCTTGTCTCATTATACGGACATAATGTCCGTGTTTTGAGACAACGCTGAAGCGGGAGGCCCTGGAGGCCGCCGGAACGCGGCGGCCTCCAGGAGACTCGTCAGCCGCAGTAGGCGCCCGTGGACGCCGAGTTGACGAGCTTGGCGTACTTAGCCAGCACGCCGGAGGTGAATTTCGCCGGCAGCGGCGCCCAGCCGACCTTGCGTGCTTCGAGCTCCGCCTCGTCGACCAGCAGGTCGAAGGAGCGGGCCGCGATGTCCACGCGGATACGGTCACCATCCTTGACGAAGGCGATGGGGCCGCCGTCGACCGCTTCCGGCGCGACGTGCCCGATACACAGACCGGTGGTCCCGCCCGAGAAGCGCCCGTCGGTGAGCAGCAGGACGTCCTTGCCGAGCCCGGCGCCCTTGATCGCACCGGTGATCGCAAGCATTTCGCGCATGCCGGGACCGCCCTTGGGGCCTTCGTAGCGGATAACGACGACGTCGCCCGCCTTGATCTGTCCGTTGTCCAGCGCTTCCAGGGCGCCCTGCTCACGTTCAAACACGCGGGCGGTGCCCTCGAAGACATCGGCGTCGAAGCCGGCGCTCTTGACCACGGCTCCCTCGGGAGCCATGGAACCGTGCAGGATGGTGATGCCGCCGGTCTTGTGGATCGGATTGTCCATGGCGCGCAGGATCTTGCCGTCGACATCCGGCGGGTTGATGGCCGCGAGGTTTTCGGCGACGGTCTTGCCCGTAACGGTGAGGCAGTCGCCGTGCAGCAGGCCGGCGTCGAGCAGGGCCTTCATGATCACCGGCACGCCGCCGATCTTGTCGACGTCGGTCATGACGTAGCGGCCGAACGGCTTCAGGTCGCCCAGGTGCGGGATCTTGTCGCCGATGCGGTTGAAATCATCCAGGGTCAGTTCGACCTCTGCCTCGCGGGCGATCGCAAGCAGGTGCAGGACGGCGTTCGTGGATCCGCCGAAGGCCATGGTGACGGCGATGGCGTTTTCGAAGGCCTTCTTGGTCATGATGTCGCGGGCGGTGATGCCCAGGCGCAGCAGGTTGACCACGGCTTCGCCGGACTTGCGGGCGAATTCGTCGCGACGGCGGTCTGCCGAGGGCGGAGCCGCAGAGCCGGGCAGGGACATGCCCAAAGCCTCGCCGATGCAGGCCATGGTGTTGGCGGTGTACATGCCGCCGCAGGCACCCTCGCCAGGACAGATGGCCTTCTCGATACGGTCCAGGTCCTCGCGGCTCATCTTGCCTGCCGCGCACGCGCCGACTGCCTCGAACGCGTCGATCAGCGTGACTTCCTTTTCGGAGCCGTCCTCCAGCTTGACCCAACCGGGCATGATCGAGCCGGCGTACAGGAACACGCTGGCGAGATCCAGCCGTGCGGCGGCCATCAGCATGCCAGGCAGCGACTTGTCGCAGCCGGCCAGCAGGACGGACCCATCGATCCGCTCGGCCTGCATGACCGTCTCCACGGAGTCTGCGATGACCTCGCGGGAGACAAGGGAGAAGTGCATGCCCTCGTGGCCCATGGAAATGCCGTCCGACACGGAAATGGTCCCGAACTGCATCGGGAAACCGCCGCCGGCGTGCACGCCTTCCTTGGCGCCCTGGGCCAGGCGGTTCAGGGACAGGTTGCAGGGGGTGATTTCATTCCAGGAACTGGCGACGCCGATCTGCGGCTTCGCGAAATCGTCGTCCCCCATTCCAACTGCTCGGAACATTCCGCGGGCCGGGGCTGCGTGAATGCCGTCGGTGACTACCCGGCTGCGGGGCTTGATATCTGGAGTTGCGTCGGCGCTCATGGCTTCGATTCTATGACCAGCCCGCGGCGACCCATGACCATGTGACATGGGAACGACGGCGGGGGCGGGGCAACGTGCCGTAATCTGTCGGACCGGTTTCCTAGACTGGACCATATGCCTCCCAGCCAAGCCAGCACCCCGCCCAGCACCGAACCCGACGGCCAACCCGGCAGCCGGCCCAGCAGCGACAAGCTCAAGGAGATCCTCAGCCGGATCTTCGATTCGCAGATCCCGAACCACGGCGACTACAACCTGGTCTTCGGCAGCACCGGCCATCACTGCTGGCGGAACCCGGCTCCCTGGAAGGGCAAGTCCTTCGTCATCGGGTACCGGTGGCGGCCCCTGGAGCTGGTCATCGCCCCCTTCGACGGCAACCGGCTGACCGCGGGAGGCACCCCGTCTGCCATCAACATGACCAACCTGTCGCACGCCGTCGAACTGAACGGCGGCGGCTACGAGGTCGGCACCAATACCGGGACCACGTTCCGCTTCGGCGTGCAGCCGCGCGGGCAGCTTCCGGCAGCAGGCTACGTCGTGGAGCAGGACGAGGACAGTGCCGATTTCAGCCGATTCATGGACGGCTTGATCGCGGCCGCCTAGGACCGGCTGCGCAAACCAGACGTCGCCGGCGGAACGGGATCGGCTGCACGGCGAGCGAAGGACTCTGGCAGCACGGAGGACGGGGTTCCGGCCGAGGCAGGTTCCACTATGGACAGACCATCCGACGGAAACTAACGTACGCATCATGAGCAACCGCCGCCATGGGAAGGGGCCAGCCGTGGAGTGGCTGATCTGGATTGGCATCATTGCCGTGATCGCGGCCCTCCTGGTGTGGCTCTTCACCAAGGGTTCCTCGTCCACCACGGCGCCGCGGCCGGCTGAGCGGGACGGCCGCTCCCCCGACGCCGGGCAACCCGGCCCCTCGGCGCGCCCGGACAGGTTGCCGGCTGCGCCGGAAGAGCCCGAGCCCATCGACGGCTGGACCGAGAGCGCCGCCGAAACCGCGCACTACGATCCCGCGACCGAAGACACCTACATCGAAGACCTGCCGGCGGAAGACCGGGGCAAGCCGCCGCTGTATGACGGCACGGAATGGGGTCCGCACACCGGCGAGACCGTCGTCGAACCCAAGGTCGACCCCGTCGACGGCGAGGAACATGGCCGGCGGGCGGGCTGAAACTCAGCGGACGGCCCTTCGCAACCTGCGCGCCGCCGTCGTTCTCTCCCTTGCCGCAGGGTCCGCGGCCTGCACCGCACCGCCCGCCACACCCGGATCGGTCAGCACCGGCAGCGGCTCCGGGGTGTCGACCGTTGCCGAAGGGCTGGCCGACCCGTGGTCCATCGCTTTCCTGCCGGACGGAAGCGCCCTGGTCTCCGAGAACAATACGGGGCTGATCAAGCAGTTGAAGGATCGCCGGACCGTTGCCGCAGTCCCCGTGCCCGCGGAACTGGAGACAACCGGCGAGGGCGGCCTCCTGGGCCTCGCCGTCAGCCAGGATTTCGCCAAGGACAACCGGCTCTTCGTATACCTCACGACACCGCAGGACAACCGGGTCCTCAGCTACCGTTGGGAGGACGGAGAGCTGACCGGCGGCCGCGAGGTTGTGACAGGCATTCCCAAATCGCGCATCCATAACGGCGGGCGCCTGGAATTCGGGCCGGACGGCTATCTCTACATCTCCACCGGGGAAGCCGGGCAGCGCGAGCTGTCCCAGGACCTGGCCTCCCTGGGCGGAAAGATCCTGCGCGTCACCCGGGACGGCGACCCTGCTCCCGGGAACCCGTTCCCGGACAGCCCCGTCTACACCTATGGCCATCGGAATGTGCAGGGAATGGCCTGGGACTCCGAGGGACGGATGTGGGCCTCGGAATTCGGGCCCGACCGGGATGACGAGCTCAACCTCATCGAAGCGGGCAAGAACTACGGTTGGCCGGAGGTCACCGGAGCGCCCGGCGACGATCGCTTCGTCGACGCGGTAGTGGTGTGGCCCTCCACCGCGGAGGCATCCCCCAGCGGATTGGCCATTGTCGACGACGTCGCGTGGCTGGCCGCCCTGCGTGGGCAACGGCTGTGGCGGGTCCAGCTCTCCGGCGAGAAGGCGGGCAAGCCCACCGCCCTGCTGCAGGGCGAGTACGGCCGGCTTCGCGACGTCGAGGCCGCACCGGACGGGCGGCTCTGGGTGCTCACCAACGGCGGCAATCCGGACCGGATTCTCGCGGTTTCTGTGAAGTAGGCGACATTCGCCCTTTCGATTTCACTTTCTCCGAAAGAGCATGTAGAGTTACATGTCGTTGCGGGGGACAGAGACGAAGCGGAAAGCTTCTGAAAGTCCTCGAAAACACTGCACCTCTAGCTCAACTGGCAGAGCAATTGACTCTTAATCAATGGGTTCCGGGTTCGAGTCCCGGGGGGTGCACTTCAGACCCCGTCTGACTAGCGAAACGCTTGGTCAGGCGGGGTTTTTCGTTATGCAGACAGGTACTGCACGGGCGAGTTCTTTGCCGCCAACGACAGAAGCCGGCGTGCCGCGCAACGAAATCGACCACCATCATCCGCGACCGCTCGGCGGCGGGAGCACCTGCGTCCGTATTAGGCCCCTGGCCTGCCTGCGGCGCAGCCACCGCTTTTCCTGCGGATGGTGGATCAGATCGCGGACCCAGTCGCTGGAATCCGAGATGATTTGCTCCAGGGGGCCCCTGCCCATCGCGCTTCGCCAGACGAGGGCGAACAGCATGAACGAGATAATCTGGATCCACAGTGAAACCATTGGCCGATCTTCGTCCAGCACCTCGATCGCCACAATAGTTACGTGCGCAGAATAGAGGGTCAGCGTCATGGCGCCGACGGCTGCGAACGGCGAGAAGATCCTGCCGCCGGAATGCGTCAGTATCAGGACCACGCCCGTCAATGCCATCGCGCAGCCGAGGTTATGCACCACGTTCAGCGGGCTGTTTGTGTAAGGTCCGACGGCGGCCAGCCACCACCCGGTGGTGTCCGGCATCAGCGTCACGTCGGGCCCGTGCGCCAGGAAATCACTGATCTCGGCACTGGTCATGTTCGGCGTCGCTTCCACCAGGCGCTGGAAACCTCCGGCTGCTCCGAGCAAAAGGTGGGAGAGGTGCCACGTGGCCAAGGCCAGTCCCGCGCCCCAGACGGCGATGACGAGCGCGACCTTCTTCGACGTCAGGACCTGGCGGCCGATGACTATGCCGACGCAGATGTAGGCCATCCAGAGCAGCGTGGGATAGTAGCCGGTGAGCAGGATGTCGGACAGGAACGGCACGGGATATTGGAACATGTCTTTCAGCGTGTAGTCCGATGCCGGATCGGGCTGTTCCGGGAAACTGTGGCCGAAGAGGAACAACAGGAGCGGGCCCAGGGTGGCGCACAGGACTCCGGCGATGAGCAGCACCCGGTTGGACCGGCCATATAACGGAATGGCCAGCAGGAACAGGGCGCCGAAGTAGGGAAGGATCGTCGCCACCCAGCCGTCCAGATAGCCCAGCAGCAGGCCGGCCAGCATAATGAGCAGGCCCCGTATGACGAGGGCTCCCCGGTCCGCCCAGAGTGTCCGGCCGTACAGCCTACCCCGAGACCGCCTCTCCACGAACGCAATGGACACTCCAGCCAGCAAGGCGAAGAGCGCGGCGGAGCGGCCGCCGAAGATAGCAAAAGCCCAGGTCGCTTGGTTATTCGCATCCGTCTCCGGAAAGACGTGGACGGTCACCATGCCAATCAGGGCGATGGATCGCGCAACGTCGATACCGATCGCCCGTTTGGTGCGGGTCGGCTGGTTCGGCCCTGGCTTCGGTATCGCGGCGGCCGGTGTGAAGGCAGAGAGCGGCCAGGAGCCAGGGAGTGGTTGGTACATTCCGGCAGTCATGGCAGAACTCGCTGCCCCTGCACGCAAACGTTCATGGGGGACCCCTGTAGCGGTCTAGATTGCAGATGTGCTCTCCCCCTGCAGACCATTCTTTTGGCGCTGCTGTTAGGTCCTCGTCACAGCTGCGTTATCGCCCCATGATCCAGGTGTCATCGGCCCTAGCCGGAACGTCTTATCGCTGCTAGCCAATCTTTTTCGGCCCCCTAGGCAGCGGATCGTGGACGCCGGTCAGTTCGACCTCGAGCTGTCGATGTACCAGCGGTCACGGGTCTGCTGGGCGTAAGCCGCGGCCTGCGGAGCTGGGAACGGTAGAGCTCGCGAGCGGGGTTGCCTGTGTCGGGTTGCTTCTGCAGGGCCTCCGGCTCTGGCCGATCCGCCTCAAGGAGAGCAAAATAACCGCCATGATCGACATGCCGCCGCCCCCGGAACCGCCCGCCCTTCCCTCGGAGAAGGTCAGGGACCTGATCGACTACGCGGACCGGATGGCCGCCTTCATTTCAGCTGAGACAGAGCTGATCGGCGAGCTAGGCAGGGCGCCTGCGGAGAACAACCTGACCCCGCTGATCGAGGGCTGGCGGTTCGTGGCGCAGGCGATGCGGGACAGCTACGACGGGCAGTGTTGACAGCGGACGGACGCTACAGCGGCCAGCAGCCCGGAGTCGATGCAGGCCTGTGCTCCGAGGACGAGGCGCTCCTGGCCGGCGCTCCCCTACCCGCACGCCGGAACCGCTGACCGCCGCCACCGGCCGCCGATACCGTTCTACGCTGGGGCCGTGGCAGCCGCACTCATCGTGCCAGGGATCCTGCTGGTCCTGCCGACGGCCATGTACCGGCATTCACGGCCGCGGCAGGCCGGCGAACCCTTCGGGCCCATCCGCACCGTTATGCTCTCCTGCAGCGTGATCGGACTGCTGCTCGTCCTCACCGGCATAGCCCTGTTCCTCAACTAGCGTCCCTCCGGCTACTGGCTAGGATGGCCCCATGCCGACACGTTTAACCTCCGGGACCGATGCCCGAGCCGAGGCGCTGCATGCCCTGAACATCCTCGACACCCCGCGGGAGGAACGGTTCGACCGCATTGTGCGCACCGCCCGCAATATCTTCAACGTGCCGATGGCCGCCGTGAACCTCGTGGACACGGACCGGCAATGGACGAAAGCCGAGATCGGACTGCCCGGGCCCGAGGACACGCCGCTCGAGGAAGCCATCTGCCCGCAGACGGTCCGGCAGGGCACTCTGCTGGTAGTGCCGGACGCTTCCGAGGATGAGCGCTTCCGAAACATCCCCTCGGTGGCCGGGGACCCGCACATCCGGTTTTACGCGGGCCAGCCGCTGAGGGCCCCAGGCGGGGAGCCCGTCGGTTCGCTGTGCATCCTGGACACCGAGCCGCGCGAGCTCGACGACCGGGAGGCGAAGGTACTGGCGGACATGGCCGAGTGGGTCGAACGCGAACTGTCGCTGCAGCAGGAGATGGACCATGCCGCCGAGGTGCAGCGGGTTCTGCTGCCGCGCACCGTCCCGGCCCTGCCGGGTTATGAGCTCGCGGCCCGCTGCGTGCCCTCCGCGGCCATCGGCGGTGACTTCTACACCTGGCACACCCTGCCTGACGGCCGGCTACAGCTGCACGTCGCCGACGTGATGGGCCACGGCATCCCGGCAGCCCTCATTGCCGCGTCCGTGCGCGCCATGCTCTCGGGTGCCGCACAATTCAATAGCCAGGCCGACACCGTCCACAAGGCCGCGGCCGGCGCGGAGCAGCTGCTCTCCGACACAGGTTCCTTCGTCACCCTTTTCTCCGCCCGGCTCGACCCGGCCACCGGGACTCTGGAATACGTAGACGCCGGGCACGGCCTCGCCTTCATCTTCGGTGGCGACGGGTACTGCCGGCTGTCGCAGTCCGGGCCGCCGGTGGGCATTCTGCCCGACCAACGCTGGGACCTCCACCGCACCGTGCTGGAACCGGGTGAAACCCTGGTCATTGTTTCCGACGGCTTCCTCGATTTCTTCCCCACCCTGGAGGAAACCCTCCAGCAGGCCCTGGCCGCCGGGCTCCCCGCACTGCCGCCGGCCGAGCTGGTGGCGCGGGCTATCTCGTTCACGAACGCCAGCGGCCAGCAGGACGACGTCACCGTCGTCGCCCTCCGGCGCTGCGCCGCCCCGGCAGGGTGACGGTATGGCTGATGCCGGCGCCCGGTTCAGCGACAGGCGCTGGTTCCTACTAGGCCAGGCTCGATTTCGGCCTGGCGTTCGGCGCGGCCCGCGGCAGCCTCGTGGCTTGCCTACCCGAGGTTCCACAGCTTTCGTTGACGTCCAGTCCTGGCGGATCACAGCAAATATCCAACACGTCCCGCCTACCGTGACCACGGACGCCCTCGCAATCGAACGCTAGGAGACGGGCATGGAGACTATGAAGTTCGGCCTGATGGCCGTGCTTTGGCTGCTGGTCGTTTCCATGGCGGGTCGCCTGTTCGAGAACCTGGGGATCGTCGACGACAGTATTCTCGACGGGTTGCTCGGCACCGTTTTCCAGTCCCTCGGCGTAACGGAACAGGCCACCGGCGCGACCAACTGACCCGTGGGCGGCGGCCCAATAGATGGCCGGCGTATGTTCATGGATGGAACCGGTGCGGGGCCCGGCGGCGCATTAGTAGGCTCCACATGGTGAAGACGCTAAAGCGCACTCCGATCCGGAAGGCACCGCTGATCCTGCGGCTTGTGTCCCGAACGGCCCTGACCATCCTTATCGCGCTCTTTGCGACCGGGGTCATCGTCTCGATCCTCGGCATCACAGATCCAGCCGGTGAGAACATCGTGCAGGTCGCAACGGTGACGGTCTCCCTCGCGCTGTTCCTATGGCTCACCTACCGCGCCGGCCTAAAACGCAAAGCAGAACTGGGGGCCGCCGCTCGCCACTTTTCCGGCGGCGGCAACATGCTGCTGCTCGGCACCATGAAGACCGAGTCGGGGCCGGGCGGCGGAAACTCCGGTTCTGGCGGCGACAGTGGCGGATGGAGCGGAGGCGACTGCGGTGATGGTGGTGGCGGCGGCGACTGAACCGTTAGGGCGCTGACGGGGACGACGCGGACCCGGCCGCGGCCGCCGCCTTCTTCGCCCCTATGAAGACCCACACCAGCAACCACGCGGCGCCAAGGAACACGGACGTCACAAACCCCGTCTTGCTCCCGTGGAGAAGGACCGCCAGCAGACCTGCCACACCCATGCCGGCAGCACCGATCCCGGTGGACCGCCGCGCCGCCTTATGCCCCGCGAGCCAAGCCTAGTCACTGGAAAGCGTCGCCGGGAGCCGAATTCCGACCATCTGATTCCGCCCAAGCCGGCCATCGGCGGTCCGTACTCCTAGAACATGGACGAGCAGCGCCGATCCGACCATCACTACGGCGCAGGCCACTACTGCCGCAACCGGTACACGCTCATCCAATATGCATCCTCCGGCGTGATGTGTCCGACGGCTCCGCGCGCGTTCCTACGATGATCGTGGCGTCCATCTCGCCTGAGGCGATGATCGCCGGCCGCAGCCCTTGCTCGGCAAAAAAGCCCGCCGACACCGGAGCCTGGGCCGCGCTGGCTTCCACCAGGAGGTGGCCGCCCGGGGCGAGCCACTGACTGGCCTCCACGACCACCCGGCGCTGGATATCGAGGCCGTCCGCTCCCCCATCGAGGGCGACCAATGGTTCGTGCAGCCGTGCCTCCGGCGGCATCATCGGGATGCTGCCCGTCGGCACGTACGGTGCATTGCTGATCAGGACATCGACGCGGCCGCGCAGGTCCGGGGACAGGGGATCAAAAAGGTTGCCTTGGAACACGTGGCCGCCGCGCGGTACAAGGTTCCGGCGGGCACAGGCCACCGCTGCGGATTCGATATCGGAGGCGTATAGTTCGATCCCGGGTACGGCCGACGCAACCGCGGCCCCGAGGGCACCACAGCCGCAGCACAGGTCCAGCACGGTTGCACCGGGCCGGGTCCGGCTGATCGCCTCCCTGGCCAACAACTCCGTGCGGCGGCGGGGAACAAAGACCCCGGCGTCGATCTCCAACCGCAGTCCGCAGAATTCCACGTACCCGAGAATGTGCTCGAGCGGTAAGCCCTCCGTCCGGCGATGCACCAGGGCCGCCAGCTCGCGCGTATCGGCTGCAGCCGCAACGAGCAGCCTCGCTTCCTCCTCGGCGAACACGCAGCCGGCGGCGCGGAGAACGGGGACGATGGAACTCTCAGTCAGCGGAACGGGCGATGGTGGCATCTGGCTTCTTCCGTGGTGGCAGCTGGCCCCTCAACCGTAGCCGCTCCGGCTCGGGATGGCTCCCGTCCGGGAGCGCCGCCGCGTTCAGCGCACCGATGCACGCGTGCGGTCATGGACACGCAGCTGGGTCAGTGCGATCCGGGTCAGCGGCACGTCCACGCCCAGGGACTCGGCCGCAGCGACGTATTGCCCGATCAGGTGTTCCCCTTCGTGGGGCGCACCGGCCATCACGTCACGGTACAGCGACGAGGTGAAGACCGAACCCTCTTCGGTGAACATTTCGAGGCTCGCCGCGTGCGCGCCGGCCGACACCGTGTACCCCGCCGCTTCCGCCACCCGCTCGGTCTCCTCGATGACGTCTTGGATGAACTCCTTGCCGCCGGGAACCGCGATGATGTTACCAATGGCGCCGCGCATCGTCAGCGTAATGACACCGCCGGCGGTGATGAATGCCCACTTGTGCCACATGGAGGCCAGCACATTGTCCGAGATGACCCTGCTGAAGCCGGGCACTGCCATGGCCTCGCCAATCTGCTCCAGGCGGCGGGTTGGCCGCCGGTCCTGGGCCCCGAACGTCATCGAGGCGTGCGGCTTCATCTGCAGGACGGCGCCGTCCGGCGTGACTGTGCAGACCACGCGGACGATACCGCCCAGCACGGCCTCGCTGCCGAAGCGTTCGTTCAGCGTCTGGAGATGGGCCATACCGTTGAGCAGCGGAAGAATGGTGGTCCCGGGGCCGACCGCGGGGGCCAGGTCGTGGAGCGCAGCCTCCAAGGACCAGGCCTTCACCATCAGGAGGACCAGATCGTACTGGCCGTCCAATTCTCCTGCGGTGACAGCACGAACGGGCACCGTCTCGTCGTAGCCCGGCCCATGGACGCGGAGCCCGCCGCGCAATTGCTCGGCTCGGTGCGGGTGGACCAGGAAAGTGATGTCGCGGCCGGCTTGCGCCAGTCGTGTGCCGAAGTATCCCCCGGTTGCTCCCGCCCCGACAATAAGGATCTTCATGGCTGTTCCCTCCACGTGGTCACGTCCGGATCAGCCAAAACCATACTCGTCCGGATCCGGGCTGGTGAAGGCCAAATGGCAGTGGATATCAAGCCTTTGGGCTGCCGCCAGGCGACGCGAAGCGGCCCGTCGGACACCCGGCCGGCTCCGACCGATCGGCATGTCCGCCGGAGCCGGAAAACAAACTGCTTCGGGGAAGGTTTAAACGGCTGAGGACGGAAGCCCGTGAGAGTGGGCTTCCGTCCTCGTTTGCGAACAGACGGGCTTCCCCGTGGTCCGCAACAGGGCTTGAGCGTTTTGGCTGGCAATAGCCGGATGACCCAACGGTCGGCGCCGCCTTTTGGTCAGTTCGTTACTGCCCTGCTCCAGTGCCGTCCGCGGGGCCCTGGACCCCGCCGAGGTCCGACGGCGCGTCGAGGCCGGAGGACTGGTCCGTCCCGGTGCCGTCTTCCGGAACCGGCTCGGTGGCAGGCACCGTTTCGGTGCCAGTGCCGGTATCGGTTCCCGGGTCCGCCGGCTGCGTGGCGTCCGGAACGTCCGTTCCCGGCACGGCGGGGTCCGTGTTCACGTCATCCACGGGCGCAGGGGAGGTTTCTTCGACGGTGCTACCCTCGGTTCCGCCGTTCCCATCGCCCTCGGCCGGGGCTTGCTGGTTCTCCTCGGCAGGCGGCTCCGAGTCATCCGATACCGTCTGCTGTCCGGTCAGGGCCGCGCCAAGGGTTGTCCGGACGGCTCCGTCCTCGGACGAGGTACTGCTCGCGGTGACGAGGCTCGAGATCGGCTTGCTGGTGCCGAATTCGAACGCTGTGATACCGATAATCGCCACTGCGAACGCCGCAGCGCTGACCGATGCGATCCTGATCCAGGCCTTCGGAGTGAGTTTCCGTGCCTTGTCCTTCTCTGAGGCAACGGCGTTGGCCAGCGAAAGCGGGGTGTCCTCCAGCGGGTCCTCCGCGGGCCGTCGCCGCCCGAAATTGCTGCGCGAGCTCTCAAGCTTCCGCTTCGCCACACCCGCAGCGGAATCCAGGGTGCGGGCGTAGAGCGCGCCGGCGATCGTGGCCACAATTGAGCCCAGGGCCGCCCCGATCAGGGTTCCGGCTACACCAAGGAAGGAACCAACGACGGCGGAGGTCACCGCTGCGAGCGCCGACCCCATGGTCTGGGTGCCGCTAAGCCCCAGGAACGGCTTGGCGACGGTAGGAGAGTCTTCAGGCATACTGCTTCATTTCGTCCGGGAGAGATTACGGAGAGGTAACGGCATCATATGGGGCCGAGTTCCCGCCGAAGGCCGGTTTGTCATGAGACGTTGATCACCCTCTGGGCCCGTATGGGCTGGACCTGCGATGATGCCTGGCGGCGCCATGCCCGCGCCCCGCCGAGAAGCATTCCCGCGTCACGAAAGACTGCAGGACCCGGACCGCATGGGTCCGGGTCCTACGCCAGGATTGATGTCGGCAGCGCGGGCTAGCCGTGGTCGGAGAGCCCCTCGTTGCCGGCAAGTTCCATAGGCTCGGGCACGGGGCCGCCCCAACGGCTCGTCCCCAGGCGCCGGATCACGGACGCGAGCCGGTCGCGCAGGTCATCCGCCCCCGCATCGCCGCCCGGGGTGAGATTGCGCTCCAGTTCGCGGGAGGACTCGAGCGCCTGTTTTCCCAGATCGGAGATGCTGACAAGTTGGGACCGGCGATCCGACTGGCTCCTGACCCGTGTGATGTGCCCGTGGACCTCGAGCCGCGACAAGGTCTTACCCATTGTCTGCGCCTGGACCCGCACCTTCGCCGCAAGTTGGGCCTGCGCCAAGGCACCCTCTGCGTCGAGGACCTCCAACGCAATTACGCCCGCATGGGTCAACCCAAGCGAGGCGAGCTTCTCGTTCCAAGCATGTTCGACCAGCCGGGCCGCGGTTGAAAGCAACCGGGCGGTAGGCCAGTTCTGTAAATCCGGCATTATTTGATTATAGCCAGTAGGCTTGCCGGTCGAGGACGAAATGACGAATCCGGAGGCCTCCACCGCGGCTTCCGGGACTACCCCAGGAGCATCAGATGGCCCAACGTTTGGCAACCGGCGACACCGCGCCGGCCTTCACGCTGCAGGATTCGACGGGTAAGGACGTGTCGCTCACCGACTTCCGCGGACGCCATGTCGTTGTCTACTTCTATCCCGCCGCGTCTACGCCAGGGTGCACGAAGGAGGCCTGCGACTTCCGCGATAGCCTCTCCTCCCTGGCCGGCTCGGGGTACGACGTCCTGGGCATCTCACCCGATGCCGCGCCCAAGCTCGTGAAGTTCGCCGAGGCGGAGCAGTTGAATTTCCCGCTGTTGTCCGACACGGACCACGCCGTTGCCGAGGCCTACGGCGCCTGGGGCGAAAAGAAAAACTACGGCAAAACATATGAAGGCCTGATTCGCTCGACGATCGTCGTCGACCCCGACGGCAAGGTCGCGCTGGCCCAGTACAACGTGCGAGCCACCGGCCACGTGGCCAAACTACGCCGCGATCTGGGCCTCGAAGCGGCAGGCAAGTAGCCAAGGGCGAGTCCCGAACAGGTACAATTGACCTCGGCCTGCGGCACTCCCGCCGGCCGACTGCGCGAGTGGCGAAATTGGCAGACGCGCTGGATTTAGGTTCCAGTGTCTTCGGACGTGCGGGTTCAAGTCCCGCCTTGCGCACCTCATCGACGGGGAGCTGCGGCATCGGCCGCGGCTCCCCGTGCCGTTAACGGACAACGCCCCCGCCCTGGCCTAAGCCACGCGCGGGGCACTCCGCCGGCGTGACCGTATTGTGATGGATTTCCCCGACCGAGCTGGAGCGAGGCGATGCTTTAACCGCTTCATGTGATTAGGCTCTCATCAGGCGGTTGCGCTAACCGCGCTGTTGCCCGGGCGTGCCGCACCCCGCACCGCCCAGCCATCACTCGTTGACGAGGAGCGATTCATGTCTTTCAGTGGTCCTACACCCGCGCGGCGCAGGCCTCGGCGGTTTGCCGCCATTGCCGCGGGCCTCGCCGCCGGCGCGCTCATCCTGAGCGGTTGTGCCCAAAGCCAGCGCGGTGATGCGGAAGGGACCGGGGACGCCTCGGTCAACTCGACCTTCATCTTCGCGGCCTCGTCGGATCCTAAGTCCCTGGATCCTGCGTTCGCCAGCGACGGCGAATCCTTCCGCGTGAGCCGGCAGATCTTCGAGGGACTCGTCGGAGTGGAACCCGGAACGGCGGACCCGGCCCCGCTGCTCGCCGAATCCTGGGAGACGTCCAAGGACGGGCTGTCCTACACGTTCAAGCTCAAGGACGGGGTGAAATTCCACGACGGCACGGACTTCAATGCCGAGGCCGTGTGCTTCAACTTCGACCGCTGGTACAACTTCAAGGGGCTCCAGCAGTCCGAGTCCGTGGCCTACTACTACGGTTCCTTGTTCCGCGGCTTTGCGGACACGCCGGATACTGCGGTGTACAAGTCCTGCGACGCAACCAGCGAAACCGAAGTAACCGTGAACCTCGCGAAGCCCTTCGCCGGGTTCATCGCGGCCTTGTCGCTGCCCGCCTTCGCCATGCAGAGCCCGTCCGCCCTGCAGGAGTTCAAGGCCGACGAGATCGGCGGCTCCGAGGAAGCGCCCGTGCTCAGCGAGTACGCGCAGGGCCATCCGGTGGGCACCGGCCCGTTCAAGTTCGACAAGTGGGACGTCGGGCAGCAGATCGAGGTATCGGCCTACGGGGATTACTGGGGCGAACAGGGCCAGGTCCAAAAGGTCATCTTCCGGGTGATCGACGATCCGCAGGCCCGCCGGCAGTCGCTGGAGTCGGGGGACATCGACGGCTACGACCTGGTGGCTCCGGCCGACACCAAGGCCCTCGCCGACGCGGGCTTCAACATCGTGAACCGCGATCCGTTCACGATCCTCTACCTGGGCATCAACCAGAAGAACGAGGCGCTGGCCAAGCCGGAGGTCCGCCAGGCGCTGGCCTATGCGATCGACAAGGATGCCCTCGTGCGCCAGACCCTGCCCGAGGGTACCGAAGTCGCCAGCCAGTTCATTCCGCCGATCGTCAACGGGTACAACAAGGACGTCACAACGTACGACTACAACCCGGAGAAGGCCCGCGAATTGCTGAAGCAGGCGGGCTACGCGGACGGGCTGACCCTGGAGTTCAACTACCCGACCGGCGTCTCGCGGCCCTACATGCCGACGCCGGAGCAGGTCTTCACGAACCTCAGTGCGCAGCTGGAGGACGTCGGCATCACCATCAAGGCTGCACCGGACAAGTGGTCGCCGGACTACCTGGACCGCGTGCAGGCGAGCGCGAAGCACGACATCCACCTGCTGGGCTGGACCGGAGACTACAACGACACCGACAACTTCGTCGGAGTCTTCTTCGGCCACGAGAAGCCGGAGTTCGGCTTCGACAACCCGGAGCTGTTCAAGGCACTGGACGAAGCACGGCAGGAGAGCGTCCTCGAGGAGCAAACCCCGCTGTACGAGCAGATCAACGAGGACATCGCCAAGTATGTCCCGGCCATTCCGCTGGCCCATCCGGCCCCGTCGCTGGCCTTCGCGCCGCGGGTGACGTCCTACCCGGCGAGCCCGGTCAATGACGAGGTCTACAACATGGTCAAGCTCAGCGAATAGCAGCGGCATCGGCTGCGGCTGCCCCCAGCCCGGGTCAGCCGCAGCCGCCGCGTCCCCGAGCGGGACGGCGACACGCGAAAGGACGCTGTGTTAAGAGTCATCGGCAAGCGCATAGCGCTGCTCATTCCCACCCTGCTGGGACTGTCGGTCCTGCTGTTCCTCTGGGTCCGCAGCCTGCCCGGCGGCCCGGCCACCGCACTGCTGGGCGACCGCGCAACGCCGGAAGCCGTTGCCAGGATCAACGAGCTGTACGGTTTCAACCGCCCGCTGATCGAGCAGTACTTCATCTACATGGGCAAGCTCCTGCAGGGCGACTTCGGCACCTCGCTGCTGACCGGCCGTCCCGTCCTGGAGGAGTTCACCACCCGCTTTCCCGCCACGGTGGAGCTGGCCATCGTGGCGCTGGTGTTCGCGGTGGGGCTCGGCATCCCGCTGGGCTACTGGGCCGCCAGGCACTACGGCCGCTGGCCGGACCATAGTTCAGTCGTGCTGAGCCTGATCGGCATCACCGTCCCGGTCTTCTTCCTGGCGTTCATCCTCAAGTGGCTCTTCGCGATCCAGCTGCCGCTGCTCCCGACGGACGGCCGGCAGAATCCGCGGATCGATGCCACGCATGTGACCGACTTCTACGTGCTGGACGGCCTCCTCACCCGCGAATGGGATGCCGCCTGGGACGCCTTCCTGCATCTGATCCTGCCCGGCATCGCGCTCGGCACCATCCCGCTGGCCATCATCGTGCGCATCACGCGGGCCTCCGTGCTGGAGGTCCAGAACGCCGACTACGTACGTACCGCCCGAGCCAAGGGACTGATGGAGCGGACCATCCGCAAGCGCTTCATCCTGCGCAACGCCATGCTGCCAGTGACCACGACCATCGGCCTCCAGCTGGGCCTGCTGATCTCCGGAGCCGTCCTGACCGAAACCGTCTTCGCCTTCAGCGGCATCGGCCGCTTCCTGCGGGACGCGATCTTCAACCTCGACTACCCGGTGCTGCAGGGCTTCATCATCTTCATCGCGATCCTCTATTCACTGATCAACCTCGTCGTCGACGTGACCTACAGCGTCATCGATCCCAGGGTGCGTGTCCAATGACCACAACGCTTCCTCCCGCCAGCGGTCCGACCGCCCCGAGCCCCAATCCCGAGACACCGGGGACCGCCGGCACCAGCCTCTTCCACGATGCCTTCCACCGGCTGCGGCGCAATCCGCAGGCCATCGCGGGTGCCGTCATCGTGGCACTGTTCCTGCTGGTGGCCGTGCTGGCACCCGTCCTGGCTCCCTACGGCGGCGAGGACCTTCCCGGCCGCACGAGCATCACGCCAACGCATATCCCGGGTCCGGGAGAAGCCCCCGGGTTCGTGCTGGGGCTGGACCGGTTCGGCGGCGACCTGCTGAGCAAGCTCATCTGGGGTGCCCAGGCCTCGTTGCTGATCGGCATCATTTCGACGGCCATGGGCCTGGTCGGCGGCATGCTGCTAGGCATCCTGGCGGGCGGCTTCGGCGGCTGGGTGGACAACGTCATCATGCGCGTTGTGGACATCCTGCTGTCCGTGCCGAACCTGCTGCTGGCCGTCTCGATCGCCGCGGTCCTCGGCCAGGGCCCCTACGCGGTGATGATCGCCATCGGCGTCGCGCAGGTGCCCATCTTCGCGCGGCTGCTGCGCTCCTCGATGCTCTCCCAGCGCAGTGCCGACTACGTCCTGGCCGCCCGGACACTGGGCCTCAGCAAGGGGACCATCACGATGAACCACGTGCTGCCCAACAGCGTGGGTCCGGTGATCGTGCAGGCAACGCTGACTCTGGCCACGGCGGTCATCGACGCCGCCGCGCTGTCCTTCCTAGGTCTCGGCGGCGGAAGGCCGCAGACCGCTGAGTGGGGCCGCATGCTGACCTACGCGCAGAACGAGCTCGGCATCGCACCGCAGCTGGCCTTCTTCCCCGGCATCTGCATTGCCATCACAGCACTGGGCTTCACGCTGCTCGGCGAATCGCTCCGCGAAGCGCTCGATCCGAAGTCGCGGCAGAAATAGTCCGTTCGGAGCCGGCGACGGCGGCTGGCCCCCGCGCCGGGTCAGGCCGGCGGAGGCATACCGTGAGGGCGGTGCCTCTGGCGTGCCATGTGGACCATCGCACCAAAACCCGCGATGAACAGCAGCTCCAGCACCACCAGGGCCAGCACGTAGCCCCAGCGGCCTGCGTCCGCGAGGATCAGCGCGCCGATCGCCAGCAGCGCCGTCCCCAGGGACAGCACGAACACGGCGAAGCCAATCGCCACGGCTTCACTGCGCACCCCGGTCCGGAAGCCGAATCCCTCCGGCCGGGGCGGCTCGTCACGAGGCGATGTCGGGGTCGTCATCGTAGATCTCCAGTTCGTTGCCCGGGATGGAGGCCAGCAGGCGGCGGGTGTAGGGGTGGCGCGCGTTGGTGAACACTTCTTCCGACGACGCCGCCTCCACCAGTTCGCCGTCTTTCATTACGCACACGTAGTCGGAGATGAGGCGGACCACGGCAAGGTCGTGGGAGATGAAGAGGTAGCTCAGGCCCAGCTCGGCCTGCAGGTCGCCGAGCAGCTTCAGGATCTGGGCCTGGACCAGGACGTCGAGCGCGGAGACGGGTTCATCGCAAACCAGCAGCTCGGGCTTCAGCGCCAGTGCCCGGGCGATGGCCACGCGCTGGCGCTGTCCGCCGGAGAGCTCGGACGGGTACCGGCGGAGCATGGAGTGCGGCAGCGCCACCTGGTCCATCAGCTCCCGCACGCGGGCGTCACGTTCCCGGGCATTCCCGCGCTTGTAGGTGCTGAGGGGCTCCTCGACGATCCGTCCGACCGTGAACATCGGGTTCAACGAGGAGTACGGGTCCTGGAAGACGGGCTGGACCCGCTGCCGGAAGTCGCGCAGCTGCTCCTTGCCCAGGCTGGCGACGTCCATGCCGTCGAAGGTCATGCTCCCGCTCGTCGGTTCGATCAGCTTCAGGAGCATGCGGGCCGTAGTGGTCTTGCCGGAGCCGGACTCGCCGACGAGAGCGACAGTGCTCCCGCGAGGAACCCCTAGGGTCACATTCCTGGCCGCATAGAAATCCTCCGCCCGGCCGCGGATCTTGTAGGCCTTGGTCAGGTCCCGCAGTTCCACGATGTTATCGGTGTCCCGCACCATCGACACCGCTTCCGGCGTCACTGCGCTCGACTTCAGTGCACTCGACTTCACCGCCTCCGGCTTGACGGCGAAGTTTCCCTCCGCCTGCATGGTCCGTTCGCTGATGCTGGCCGCGTACGCCCCCGGCCGGAGCCGCACGGCAGCAACGCTGGGGGCCGCCTTAACCAGCGACTGGGTATAGGGGTGCCGAGGGTCTTCGAGGAGCTGTTCGGCAGGTCCCGCCTCGACCACTAGGCCGCGGTGCATGACAACCAGCTGCTCGGCCCGCTCGGCGGCCAGGCCCAGGTCGTGCGTGATCAGCAGCACCGCGGTGCCGAGCTCTTCGGTCATCCGATCAATCTGGTCCAGGATGGTCCGCTGGACAGTGACGTCCAGCGCGGACGTGGGCTCGTCGGCGATCAGCAGCCGCGGCCGGCAGGCCAGGCCGATGGCGATCAGCGCGCGCTGCCGCATGCCCCCGGAAAATTCGTGCGGGTACTGCCTGGCGCGTTCCCGGGCGTCCGGCAGGCCCGCCGCCTCGAGCGTCTCCACAACCCTGGCCTCGACATTGCGCGGCGTAGCCATGCCGTGCACCAGCAACGTTTCGGCGACCTGAGTACCGATCCGCGTGACGGGATTCAGGTTGGACATAGGGTCCTGAGGCACGAGCCCGATCTGCCGTCCGCGGATCCGCCGCATCCGTTGCTCGGGCATCCCCACGAGCTCCTCGCCGTCGAACAGGATGCTCCCGGAACTGACCCCGCCGTTCCGCGGCAATAGCCCTATGGCCGCCATCGCCGTCGTCGATTTCCCGGAACCGGACTCCCCCACGATGGCCAGCGTCTGGCCCTCCGCCAGGCTGAGGCTGGCGTCCTTGACGGCGGAGACATTGCCATAGGTCGTGCGGAAGTCGACCGCGAGGTTGCGGATCTCAAGCAGCGGCTGGGCGATATCGGTCATGGGACTATCGTGCCGCATGGAAGCGTGATCCCGGCCACGTTCGGCGAATGGTTTGCGGCTTCTTTATTTTCCGGCGGGTCAACTAGACTGAACATTCCCAATTCCGAGCGGTCCATGAGGAGCACGAGTGCGAGATTTGCCTGCGCGGCGCACGTTCCTCAAGGCCGGCGCGGCGGCTGCGGCACTGGTGCTCACCGGTTGCACCGCGCAGCCGGGCGCAGCGCGTTCGACGGCGACGACATCGCGGGCGCCGCTGCCCGCGCACCTGAAATTCACCATGGGCACCGCCGCGGACCCGGCCGTCCTCGATCCGGTCCTGGCCGTCGACACCGAATCCTTCCGCGTCACCCGCCAGATCATGGAAACCCTGGTGGGCGCCAACCGGGACACCGGGGTTCCGGCGCCCGGACTGGCCACCGAATTCACGGAGGAGGCCGACGGCCGCGCCTACGTGTTCAAGCTCCGCGAGGGCGTCACGTTCCACGACGGCACCACCTTCGATGCCGAGGCCGTGCGCGCCAACTTCGAGCGCTGGTTCAGGCTGCCCCGGGCCCTCCGGCCAGGCAACGGGAGCCTGCCTTACAGCGCAGTCTTCGGGTCCTTCGCCGATGAGGAGCCCGAGTCCGTCTACCGTGGCTGCGAAGTGCTGGGCCCGCTGGAGATCAGGCTGGAACTCAACCGCCGCTACACCGGGTTGGTGGCCGCGCTCTCGATGCCGTCCTTTGCCATCGCCTCACCGGCTGCGCTGGAGGCGAAAACGGCGGACAAGCTGACCGAGGAACGCGGCGGAAGGAGGCTGTCCGCCTTCGCGCTGCACCCCGTGGGGACCGGCCCCTACCGGCTGAAGGAGTTCAAGACGGGCAAGGTCCTGCTGGAAGAGTTCGACCGGTACTGGGGACCGGCCGCGCAGGTCGGCACGGTGGAGTTCACCACGCTCTCGCATCCGGCCGCCCGGCTCCGCGAGCTAAGGGCCGGCGACATCGACGGCTACGACCTGGCGACGCCGGAAACCTACGCCGGGCTGGTCCGGAGCGGCATGCAGATCCTCCAGCGCGACCCGTTCGCCGTGACCTACCTGGGCATCAACAAGGCGTTCGGCCCGCTGGATGACGTCCGCATCCGCCAAGCCATCGCCCACGCGATCGACCGGGACACGCTGCTGAAGTCCTTCTTCCTGCAGGGATCGGTCGAGGCCAAGCAGTTCGTGCCGCCGAGCCTTGGCGTCAACAGCGAGGACATCCCCTACTACGAGTACGCGCCGGACCGCGCCAGGGAACTGCTCGCGGAGGCCGAGTACGACGGCGCGGAGCTGCCGTTCTACTATCCGCTGGATGTCACCCGGGCCTACCTGCCCGCCCCGGAGAAGATCTACGCCGAACTGAGCCGCCAGCTGACGGCGGCCGGCTTCAACATCCGGCCCATGCCGGTGGCCTGGTCGGACGGCTACCTGGACCGGGTGCGCGAAAGCAAGGACCAGGCCCTCCATCTCGGCGGCATGAACGGCAGCTACCGGGATCCGGACAACTTCCTGGGCACGCTCTTTGGGACGGAGTCGAGCGAGTTCGGGCTGGAGAGCGCGCAGCTGACCAGCAGGCTGGCGCGGGCGCGGACATTGGAGCCCGGCGAGGAACGGACCGCGGCCTACCTGCAGATCAACGAGCAGCTCGCACGGCTGCTGCCGGCGGTCCCGCTGGCGTTCCCGGTATCGGCCCTGGCCATGGGGCCGCGGGTCGAGAGCTACCCGGCCAGCCCTAGACTGGACGAGCCCTGCAACCTGGTCCGCATCCGCTCCGAAGCCTAGGATCCGGGCGTCGCATCCTAGCCGGAACCCGCTTTCACGTCTGTCTTTCGGGTCACATCCTGACGGCGGAATTTTAGAGTCGATGCCGGGGCGGGGTAATCTTCTAAGCGCTGGCGAAGCTGCTACGGGAGATGGAAGTTGACTGCAATTAACCCTTCGGGATCATCCAAAAACATTGACGTTGCGCTGATCGGCGGCGGCATCATGAGCACCACGCTCGGCTCCCTGCTCAAGCAGCTGCAGCCCACGTGGAGCATCTCCCTCTACGAGAACCTCGCCCAGGCCGGGCTTGAGAGCTCCGATCCCTGGAACAACGCAGGCACCGGCCACGCCGCGCTGTGCGAACTGAACTACACCCCGGCCGCGGCGGACGGCTCCGTCCCGACCGCGAAGGCCGTGGGAATTAACGAACAGTTCCACGTTTCCCGCCAGTTCTGGGCCCACATGGTGTCCGAGGGACACATCGGCTCGCCGAAGGACTTCATCAACCCGCTGCCGCACATGAGCTTTGTCTGGGGCGACGAGCATTCGGATTACCTCAAGCGCCGTTACGAAGCCCTGCGCGCCGAGCCGCTGTTCGAAAAGATCGAATACAGCGAGGACCATGCCGAACTCGCCGACTGGGTCCCGCTCGTCATGGAGGGCCGCGACCCCAGCCAGCGCGTGGCCGGCTCCCGCGTGGTCGCCGGAACCGACGTCGATTTCGGCACGCTGAGCCGCAAGCTTGCCGGTTACATGGGCGCCAACGGCGCCGACCTGAACTACGGTCACAAGGTCCTGAATGTCAGCCGCGCCAGCAACGGCCGCTGGGACCTCAAGGTCAAGAACAACTCGACCGGCGAGACCAGCACGGTCTCGGCCCGCTTCGTCTTCGTCGGCGCCGGCGGCGGGGCCCTGCACCTCCTGCAGCGCGCCGGCATTCCCGAGGCCAAGGGCTTCGGCGGTTTCCCGGTTTCCGGCCAGTTCCTGCGCTCGACCGACGAGTCCGTCATCGCGCGCCACAACGCCAAGGTCTACGGCCAGGCCTCGGTCGGCGCCCCGCCCATGTCCGTACCGCACCTGGACACCCGTTTCGTGGACGGCAAGCGCTCCCTGCTCTTCGGCCCGTACGGCGGATTCTCCCCGAACTTCCTGAAGTCCGGCTCCTTCCTGGACCTGCCGCTCTCGGTCCGCACGCACAACCTCATTCCGATGCTGGCCGTCGCCAAGGACAACATGAGCCTGGTCAAGTACCTGGTCACCGAGGTCCTCAAGAGCCGGCCGAAGAAGATTGCCGCGCTGCGGGACTTCTACCCCGACGTCGTCGGAGACGCCTGGGAACTGATCACCGCCGGCCAGCGCGTCCAGGTCATCAAGAAGGATCCGAAGAGCGGCGGCGTGCTGCAGTTCGGCACCGAGGTCATCACCTCGGCCGACGGCAGCATCAGCGGCCTGCTCGGCGCCTCGCCCGGAGCCTCCACCGCGGCTCCGATCATGATCCAGGTGCTGCAGCGCTGCTTCCCCGCCGAGTTCAAGAACTGGGAGCCCAAGCTCAAGGGCATGATCCCCGGTTTCGGCGCGAAGCTCAACGAGAACCCCTCGCTGCTCTCCGACATCACCGCGGACACCGACCGGGTGCTGGAACTCGGCTGACGCCCGCCCGTGCACAAGCTGGCTTCGCTGTCGCTGGGCAACCGGGCCCTGATCGCCCTGATTACCGTGTTTGCCGCGGTCTTCGGGGTGATCACCATGGGCTCGCTCAAGCAAGAGCTGATTCCGTCACTGGAGTTCCCGCGCATCACCGTCGTCTCGGCGATGCCGGGAGCTTCCCCGGAAGTAGTGGACAAACAGGTCAGCGAACCGCTGGAATCCGCGCTCAACGCCGTCGAGGGTCTCGAATCCACGGCGGCGACGTCGCGTACCGGGCTGTCCACGGTCAATCTGACGTTCGCCTACGGCACCAACCTGGACCGCGCGCGCAGCCAGGTGGACCGGGCCATCTCCAATGCCCGCCAATTGCTGCCCGACGACGTTGCCCCGCAATCGCTGGCCGGGAGCATCAGCGACTTCCCCGTCGTCTTCCTGGCCGTGTCCTCCGACCTTGAGCTCAGCGAGCTCAACACCGAGCTGAGCCGGCTTACCGTCCCGCGCCTGCAGAAGCTCGAGGGCGTTCGCAGCGCCGACGTTTCCGGCGGCGCGCGCCGCCACGTCTCCATCCTCCCCGACGAGGGGTCACTGGCAGAGCGCGGCCTGACCGCCGGTTCCATCGTCGACAGCCTGCAGAACAGCGGCGGCCTCGTCCCGGCAGGCACCGTCGAACCGGACGGCCGAAGCATCTCGGTGCAGATCGGCAGCCCCCTGGACAGCATTAAGGCCATCGAAGCCCTGCCGCTGGCCCCGGCGGAGAGCTCGTCGGCGCAGTCCGCGGCCGCGGCGGACGGGGCGCCGACCGGGGATTCCACGGCGCCGGCACCGGGTGCCGCGGCTCCCCCGGCGGGAAGTACGACGGCGGATCCACCGGCCGCGGGCGGGTCACCGGAGACATCGGGGCAGGTTCCGGGCCGGGTTCCCGGCGAATCGCAGACCGCGCCCCCGGCCGGGACCGCAGCCCCTGCCGAGACCGCACCGCAGGGTGATTCCGCGGCCCCGGCCACCATCGGCGAGGTTGCCAAAGTCAGCATCGCCGACGATGCGCGCACCTCCATCACCCGCACCAACGGCGTCGAGACCCTGGCCCTGTCGATCACCAAGACGCCGGACGGCGACACCGTCGGTCTCTCCCACGCCGTCGCCGACCTGCTGCCCGAACTCGAAGCCGAAATCGGGCACGGCGCCAAGTTCACCACCGTGTTCGACCAGGCCCCCTTCATCGAGAAGTCCATCAAGGACCTCACCACCGAGGGTCTGCTGGGCCTCGGCTTTGCCGTCCTGGTCATCCTCGTCTTCCTGCTCTCGGTCCGCTCGACCCTGATAACAGCCATCTCCATTCCGCTGTCGCTGCTGGTCACGTTCATCGGCCTCTCGGCGTTCGGCTACTCGCTCAACATCCTCACCCTCGGCGCCCTGACCATCGCCATCGGCCGCGTGGTCGACGACTCGATCGTCGTCGTCGAAAACATCAAACGACACCTGGGCTACGGGGAAGACAAGCGCACCGCGATCCTAACGGCGGTCCGCGAAGTGGCCGGAGCGATCACCGCCTCCACGCTGACCACGGTGGCGGTCTTCCTCCCGATCGCGTTTGTCCAGGACCTGGCCGGCGAGCTCTTCCGACCCTTCGCCATCACCACCGCCCTGGCCCTGCTGGCCTCGCTGCTCGTGTCGCTGACCATCGTTCCGGTGCTCGCCTTCTGGTTCGTGAAGTCCGGGCCCCAGCGGGAGGATCCCGAGGCGGTACGTGCCCGCGCCACCGAGTCGGAGAAGCGCTCGCGACTGCAGCGGGGCTACCTGCCGCTGCTGGCCGGTACGCAGCGGCACCCCGTCATCACGTGCGTGGCCGCCGTCCTCCTCCTCGCCGGAACCGTGGCCATGGTCCCCCTCATGCAGACCAACCTGCTGGGCGACTCGGGACAGAACAGCTTCAGCCTCCGCCAGGAGCTTCCGCCGGGAACCAGCCTCGAGGCCACGGACCGGGCCGCGCAGGACGTCGAAGATCTGCTGTCCGGAACCGACGGCGTGCGGGATGTCCAGGTCACCATAGGCAACAGCGTCGACGGCGTGGGCGCGTTCCGCTCCGCCGGCGCGTCGGTGGCGCAGTACACCGTCATCACCGAGGAAGGGGCGGACCAGGAGGCCCTGCGGGCGGGCGTCCGCAGCCTGGTCGCGGACCTGCCGGACGCCGGCACCATCACGCTGAGCACGCAAGGCGGCGGCTTCGGCACCTCCGGAACCGTGGACGTCGATCTCTCCGCCGCCGACCCGGAGCAGCTTCAGGCCGCCTCGGATACCGTTGCTGCCGCGCTCCGCGAGGTCCCCGGCGCGGCGGAAGTATCGAGCAACCTGGCGGCATCGGAACCGGTGATCGAGGTTTCCGTGGACCGGGCCAAGGCAATCGACGCGGGGCTCAACGAGGAGCAGATCGCCGGGCTGGTCGCCTCCACCATCAGCCCGCTGCCGGGCGGCACGGTGCGGATCGGCACGACCGATTTCCCGGTGCAGGTCGGTGAGGGAACGCCGCTGACCAGCCTCGAACAGCTGGGCGACGTGGAGATTCCCACGGCCGCAGGCCCGGTCCCGCTGACCGACGTCGCCACCGTCGAGGAAGTCGCGGTGCCGACCTCGATCACCGCGTCGGGAGGGGAACGCACCGCGGTCATTTCCGTCACCGCCGCCGGTGACGACCTCGGCGCCCTCAGCCGCGAGGTGCAGTCCGCCCTTGACGGCCTGGAGCTGCCGGCAGGTGTCGACGCGACGCTCGGCGGCGCGGCGACCCAGCAGGCCGAATCCTTCGAACAGCTCGGCCTGGCCCTCCTCGCCGCGGTGGCAATCGTCTACGTCATCATGGTCGCGGCCTTCAAGAGCCTCCTCCAGCCGCTGATCCTGCTCGTCTCCGTACCGTTCGCGGCCACCGGCGCCATCGGGCTGCTCGTCATCACGCAGATCCCGCTCGGCCTGCCGTCACTCATCGGCATGCTGATGCTCGTCGGCATCGTGGTGACCAACGCCATCGTGCTGATCGACCTGATCAACCAGTACCGCGCGCCGCACGACGGCCGGCCCGGCCTGCCCGTGGCAGAGGCCATCGAGCATGGCGCCCGCCAGCGCCTCCGCCCGATCCTCATGACCGCCCTGGCCACTGTGTTCGCGCTGACGCCCATGGCATTGGGACTGACCGGCGGAGGAGGATTCATCGCCCAGCCGCTCGCCGTCGTCGTTATTGGCGGACTGGTCTCCTCCACGGCCCTGACGCTGATCCTGGTCCCGGTCCTGTACCGCCTGGTGGAAGGCAGGCGCGAGCGCCGCGCCGCTGCCCGGCAGCAGCCCGTGGAGAAAGTGCCCGAGCCGGCCGCTGTCTGACCGGGCGTGCGCGCCAGGGATTTCCTGGCCGGGAATGAATGGGGCCGCTCCGCGGTTCAGTCCATAGATGCAATTGCATGTAATATGGATAGCAGCCGCGCACCGGCCTCATCATGAAAGGACCCGCCACCATGGAAATCGGCGTCTTCAGCGTTTCGGACATCACCCGGGACCCGACCAACGGCAGCATGCCCACCGAGGCGGAGCGGATCAAGGCATCCATCGCCATCGCCAAGAAGGTGGAAGAAATCGGGATGGACGTCTACGCCATCGGCGAGCACCACAACGAACCCTTCTTCTCCAGCTCCCCCACCACGCTGCTGGGCTACATCGCCGCGCAGACCGAGCGGATCACGCTCTCCACGGCAACGACGCTGATCACCACGAACGACCCGGTGAAGATCGCCGAGGACTTCGCGATGCTGCAGCACGTCTCCGACGGCCGCGTGGACCTGGTCCTGGGCCGCGGCAACACCGCCCCCGTGTACCCGTGGTTCGGCAAGAACATCCAGGACTCGCTGGAGCTGACGGTGGAGAACTACGCGCTGCTGCGCAAGCTCTGGGACGAGGACGTGGTCAGCTGGCAGGGCAAGCACCGCACCCCCCTGCAGAACTTCACCTCCACTCCGCGTCCGCTCGACGGCGTCGCCCCCTTCGTCTGGCACGGTTCCATCCGCACGCCGCAGATCGCGGAACTCGCCGCCTACTACGGCGACGGCTTCTTCGCCAACAACATCTTCTGGCCGAAGGAGCACTACATGCAGCTCATCGGCCTCTACCGGGAGCGCTACGAGCACTACGGCCACGGCAAGGCGGACCAGGCGATCGTCGGGCTCGGCGGACAGTTCTTCATGCGGAAGAACTCGCAGGACGCGGTCAATGAGTTCCGCCCGTACTTCGACAACGCTCCGGTCTACGGCCACGGACCCTCGATGGAGGACTTCACCGCGCAGACGCCGTTGACCGTCGGCAGCCCCCAGCAGGTCATCGAGAAGACGTTCAGCTTCGCCGATTCCTTCGGCGACTACCAGCGCCAGCTCTTCCTGATCGACCACGCCGGCCTGCCGCTGAAGACGGTGCTCGAGCAGCTCGACCTCTTCGGCGAGGAAGTCCTGCCGGTACTCAAGCGCGAGTTCGCAGCCCGCCGGCCCGCCCATGTGCCGGATGCGCCGACCCACGCCAGCCGCAAGGCTGCCCGCAAGGAAGCCGAGGCAGTAGCGCATGGCTAACCAGCCGCAGATCCGCACCACGACAGAAGCCTGGGAGTCCCTCTTCCGGACCCAAGTAGCCGTGATGCGGCGGCTCCAGCAGCTGCCGGAATTCAAGAAGCTGGCCATGCGCGAGTACGATGTCCTGTTCAATCTCAGCAACTGCCCCACCGGCTGGACACGGCTGAACGAGCTCAACGAAGCCCTGCTGATCAGCCAGCCGAGCCTGAGCCGAATGGTGGAGCGCCTCGAGGCCAAGGGACTGGTCCGGCGGCGCACCGCCGAGGCGGACCAGCGCGGCATCGAGATCTCGCTGACCGAGGCCGGCGCGAAGCTGCAGCAGGAGATCGGGCGGGAGCACGTCCGGCATCTGCACGAGATGCTCGCGCCGCGGCTGAGCGAGGCCGAGTTCCGTCAGCTGCACGAGCTGACGGACAAGCTTCGGGCCGGACTCAAGAACAGCTAGGCCCGGGGCAGCGTTGGCCTGCCGGATCTCCAAGGTGCAGGGGGCTGCCCGCCGGGGCTGCCAAGCGGCCGCTTCGGCGGGCAGTCCCCGGCCCGTGCCGCCCGGGGCGGGGTCAGGCCTTGCCCTCCTGATGGACCTTCAGGGACTTGATGACCTGCTTGATCGTCTTGAAGCGCTCCGTCTGCGTGAACGCCTTGGCCTCCGAAATCAGGCCGAACATCTCCAGCGCTCCCGTGTCCTTGCCCGGCGCCGGAGCCCCGTGCACGGCGGCATTGGCGAAGGAGTACACGCCGACCGGCTTCGGACCCGCCACGGTGTTCTGCAGGCGGCACGCGAAAATCCCGTCACCGCCGGCCTGGTCGGTAAGCCCATAGGAGCCGAAGTACTGATAGCCCAGCAGCGTCCGGAACACGAACAGCGGCTTGAGCGAATCCTTGCCGCCGGCCGAGGCCACCTTGGCGGATTCCGTGAGGACGACCGAATATTCCTTGGCCTCTCCCGGACCGCATTTTTCCTTCGGCACCTTCAGCCGGGTGTGCAGCTCCGCGACTACCTTGCCCGAGGCATCCCGCACGTTCAGGTGGAGGCCTCCGTCTGACGGCATCGTCGGTTTGGCCTGGCGCTGCACGATCCAGTCCGCCGGCAGCTCGAAGCTGACGGTCCGGTCCGGATCGGAATACACCTTCCAGCCCTTGACGGAGGCCTTCGGCAGCGGTGCCGCCCCGGAGGCCTGGCCGGCCGCCGCCGAGGACGACGCCGTGGCAGCGGCGCTGCCGGACGGCTTGCCGTCCGGTTCTCCCGCGGCGCAGCCCGAGAGCAGCGCAAGGCACAGTACAGCCGCCGCAACCCGCCGGTACCGGCTCTCCGTGATCCGCATGCCGCTCCCCTTTCCCCAAAAGCCGACCCGGCCCACCGCCGCCCGGCAAGCGCCCGGTCCATGCTGGCCCGAGGCGACCTCCGCGCAGTCGATGCGCTTGGAGTCAACGGTACCGAGGGAGGGGATCAGTCCGGTATAGGCGGGGACCCCGTGTCCAAGTGTTGCGACCGGTCAGCCCAGCTGGAACGGCAGCGAGGGATCCTCCTCGGAGGGAAAGCCCTCGGCTTCGGCCGTGACCCGCATTTCCTGCAGCCTCAAGCTACCGCCAACGGTCGACAGGAACGCCGTGTCCGCCGTATCCCTTCCCGTGGCAATCCGCAGCATCGAGCCGCGCGGCGCCATGCCCGTGGCATCCACCATGTGCCACGCGCCGTCGACATAGGCCTCGGCCACGGCATGGAAGTCCATCGGCTGCAGCCCGGGCGCGTATACGGCGGCAAGGCGGGCCGGAACGTCCTTGGCGCGCAGCAGCGAAATCACCAGGTGCGCGTAATCGCGGCAGACCCCGCGGCGCGCCAGCAGGGTCTCGACGGCGCCGTCGGTGAACCGCGACGAACCGCTGACATAGCTCAGCTCCTGTGCAACCCACTCGCGCACGCTGCCGATCAGCTCGGTTCCCCGCCGGGACCCGAACTCTGCGTAGGACGTCGGCAGCAGCTTGTCGGACTCGCAGTAGCGGCTGGGCCGCACGTACTTGATCAGTTCCGTGGGCCGGGCCGCCTCGGGAGCGGCCTCGCCGAGCACGGTGGCCCGGTAATCCAGTTGGACGACGGCGGGATCCTCCACCTGCAGCGTGTGCAGGCGTCCGCCGTGGTCATCGGCGTGCTCCTGCAGTTCGGCCGGTTCGCCGTCGACCGTGAGGACAAACTCCTCGTCGCAGGACGCGAAGCTCTGCGGACGGGCAATGGCTACGGCGAATACCAGCGACGTATTGGCGGCGGTTTTGGCAACAAGGCGGGCCGAGACCGCTCGTTTCATGGAGGCTCCTCTGGGGTGGCTGTGCGGCGACCCGCTGCGGGTCGCCCCATTCGCCAACACTATCGGTTCCGGCACGGCGGGCTGAATCCGGACCGGCCCTGCCCGGTGTCAGCGGGCGAGGGACCTGACCGACTGCACCGCACTCACAACCGATCTGGCCGCCAGCGCAATCTCGGCCTCCTTGACAGCGGACGTGAAGGTCAGCCGCACCGCCGTCCGGGCCACGTCGGGATCGATGCCCATGGCCAGCAGGACGGTGGAGGGCTCGTCGGAACCGGCCGCGCAGGCCGACCCGCTGGAACACACCACGCCCCGCCGCTCCAGCTCCAGCAGCACGGCCTCGCCGGAGGTTCCCGGGAAGCAGAAGGAAGCGCTGGCGGGGAGACGTTCGGTCCGGTGGCCGGTCACGAATGCGTCCGGCACGGCCTTGAGCACCGTGTCGATCAGGTAGTCCCGGTAGCCCCGGAGACGGTCGGCCGACTCCGGACGCTCGGCCTCGGCCAGTTTCAGCGCGGTGGCGACGCCGACGGCCCCGGCGACGTTCTCGGTGCCCGAGCGGCGCCCGCGTTCCTGGCCGCCGCCGTGCAGCACCGGCTCAAGCGGCAGCCGCCCGGCGATGTACAACAGCCCGCAGCCCTTGGGCGCGCCCAGCTTGTGGCCTGAAATGCTGATGGCGTCGGCACCCAGCGCGGCCGCGTCGAGCGGCAGCCAGCCGGCGGCCTGGACCGCATCCGTGTGGAACGGAACACCGGCCTCGCGGCACAGTTCGGCGATCCGGGCCACCGGCTGGACGGTCCCGACCTCGTTATTCGCGTACATCACGGTGCACAGCGTCGTCCCCGCCGTCAGCGCCCCGGCCAACTGCGCGAGGTCCACGACGCCGTCTGCATCCACGCCCACACGCGTCACGCGGAAGCCGTGGAACCGCTCCAGGTAATCCGTGGCCTCAAGCACGGAGGGATGTTCGACGGCGGACGTCACCACGTGCCGGTCCCGCGGCTTCGCGAGGCTGATCCCCTTGATGGCCAGGTTGTTCGATTCCGTCCCGCCGGAGGTGAAAACGATCTCGCCGGCCCGGCACCCCAGCACGGATGCCGCCGTCGTCCGCGCATAGTCCAGGGCACGCGCCGCCGCTTCCCCGACCGTGTGGTGGCTCGAGGGATTGCCGAAGTCCTGGGTCAGGGCCGGCCACATCGCTTCCAGGACCTCCCGGCGGACCGGAGCGGTGGCGGCGGCATCGAGGTAGATCATGGGATGTTGATGTCCAGTCCGAGGTCGAGCGAGCGGACGCTGTGGGTCAGCGCCCCGGAGGAGATGATGTCGACGCCGGTGGCGGCGATGTCCGCGACGGTGTCGAGCCGGACGTTGCCGCTGGCCTCCACCAGCGCGCGGCCGGCCACCTGTGCGACGCCGGCACGCAGCTGGTCGACGGTGAAGTTGTCCAGCATGATGGTATCCACTCCGCCCGCCAGCACCGGCTCGATCTGCTCCGCCCGGTCCACCTCGACCTCGAAATGGACCGTATGCGGCAGGCCGGCCCTCGCCTCCAGGAGTGCCTCCGTCAGGTCCCGCCGCCCGCCCTCGGTGATGACGGCCAAATGGTTGTCCTTCGCCAGCACGGCGTCCGAAAGCGAGTAGCGGTGATTGTGCCCGCCGCCGCAGCGCACGGCGTACCGCTCCAGCGCACGCAGGCCCGGGGTGGTCTTGCGGGTGTCGGCGATCCGGGCCTTGGTGCCCTCGGTCCGCGCCACGAACGCGGCGGTCTGCGTAGCGATGCCGCACAACCGCTGCAGCAGGTTCAGGCCCACCCGCTCGGCGAGCAGGATGGAGCGCGCGCTGCCGCTCGCGACAGCCAGCACCTGGCCGGCCTCGAACCGTTCCCCGTCCTGCACCTTGAGCTCCACGGCAACGGCGGAATCCACCTGGCGGAACACGGTCTGCAGCACCGGAGAACCGGCAAACACGCCGGCCTCGCGGGCGGTGAGCTCCGCCGTCGCGCCGGCCGTCGCTGGAATCAGCGCGTTGGAAGTGACGTCGCCCCACGGCGCGTCCTCGGCGAGCGCGGCGGCGACGATGCGCTCCACGGCGGACTGGTCGGGCGGAAGAATGGGGCTCATGCAGGCTCCTTGACGAGGCGGCGCGCGGCCGCGTGGGCGTTGATGGCTTGGGTGCCGATCAGCTCGACGCTGTCCGAGCTGACCGCCTCGGCGTGGCTCACCGAGGTGGCCGCGCCGGCATTGCTAATCGAGCCGGCCGCGACGGCATGGCTCGCCAAGGCGATGGCCGCGCCGGCAGTGCTAATCGAGCTGGCCGCGCCGGCGTTGATGAAGTGCAGGCTGTCCGTGCCCGCCGGCGGCTGGCCGAAGTCGGTGCGGAAGTGGGCGCCGACCGAATCGCGCCGCGCGGCGGCGGCGGCGACCACCAGCCGGGCGTTGATGAGCAGGTTGCGGTGTTCCGCCGCGGCCGGGCCGGCTTCGGCCGCCTCCGTTCCGGCCGAGCAGGGACCGGGCGCGCGCCACTGCCGGAGCTGCTTCGCCGCCAGCTCGAGCCCGGCAGCATCGCGCGTGACGCCCGCGGCCTCCGACATCAGGGCTCGCACCTGGGCCGGCGTGCACTCGACGGTCCCGTCCTGCAGCTCCAGCGGCATGGCCGCGAAGACCGGCGTGCTGCCGTTCCCCACCTGCAGCGCATCGACGGCGCGGCGGGCGAAGACCAGCCCTTCCAGGAGGGAATTCGAGGCCAGCCGGTTGGCACCATGCACCCCGGTGCACGCCGTTTCCCCGACCGCAAACAGGCCCGGCAGGGACGTCCGCCCCGACGTGTCCGTGCGGATCCCGCCCATCCAGTAGTGCGACGCCGGCACAACGGGCAGCGGCACGGTGTTCCAGTCGAAGCCGAGGGACTTAACGGTCCGGTCGATGGTCGGGAACCGTCGAGCCAAAAAGTCCGGACCGCGCCGCGCGGCGATCCCTGTGGCGTCCAGGTAGACCTGCGGTTCGTCGCCCCGGCCTTCGAGCAGCCGCAGCTGCTGGCAGATGGCGCGCGAGACCACGTCCCGGGGGGCCAATTCGGCCCGCTCGTCGTAATCAGCCATGAACCGCCGCCCGGAGGAGTCCACCAGCAGGGCGCCTTCGCCCCGCACCGCCTCGGAGATCATGAAGGCAGCGCCGCCGGTTGCCGCTGGATCCAGCAGCGTGGGGTGGAACTGGATGAACTCGAGGTCCGCGAGCACCGCGCCGGCCTCCCACGCCAGCGCCACTCCGTCCCCCGTGGCCGAGGCCGGATTAGTGGTGGCCTCGAAGAGCTGCCCAGCGCCCCCCGTCGCGAGGATTACGACGTCGGCCGCCGCCTCGGTGGGCCGTGTGTTCTGCGGCCCTTCGAGCACTTCGACCCCCGTGACGCGGTTGCCGTCCAGCAGCAGCCGCTGCACGTAGGCGTGCTCGCGGATTCGCAGCCGGCCGGCGTCGGCGAGCGCGCGCACCCGGTCGACCAGGACCCGGGCGATGCGGGCGCCGGTGCTGTCGCCGCCCGCGTGCAGGATGCGCGCGGCCGAGTGCGCTCCCTCCAGCCCGAGGGCCAGCCGGCCTCCGTCCAGGTCGAAGGCCACGCCCCAGTCCCGCAGGACCGCGATCTCGCCGGCAGCGGCCGAACACAGGAGCTGCACCGCGTCGTCGTCGTTCATGCCAGCGCCCGCACGGAAGGTATCCGCGGCGTGAGCCTGCACCGAATCGCCGGCCGCCGCGCCCTGGGCCGTGACGGCGGTGATGCCGCCCTGGGCGAACCACGTGTTGCTCGTTTCCAGCGCGCCCTTGGCCAGCAGGGTTACCTCGACGCCCGGCTGCTCGGCGGCCAGTGCGGCGGCGTACAGTCCCGCAATGCCGGAACCAACGACGACGGCGCGCAGCGGGCTTGCGCTAGCGGCCGCGGTCATGGCCGTGCGGCCAGCATCCGCTCGAGCGCCACGCGGGCCGGGACCGCCACAGACTCGGGCACGGTGATGCGGTTGAGGATCTCGCCGCCGGGCAGCGAGCCCGTGCCCGCGTAGGCCTCCAGCACCCACGCCAGGTAGCCCGGATGGATCCGGTACATCGTGGAGCAGGGGCAGACCACCGGGTCCAGGCAGAAGATGGTGTGCTGCGGGTACTCGGCCGCGAGCCGGTTGACCATGTTGATCTCGGTGCCGACGGCGAAAACCGTGGGCTCCTTGGCGGCGGCGATGGCCTTGCGGATGTAGTCGGTGGAACCCGACTCGTCCGCGGCGTCGACCACCGGCATCGGGCACTCCGGGTGCACGATGACCCGCACTCCCGGGTAGTCGGCGCGGGCCTTCTCGATCTGGTCCACGGTGAAGCGCTTGTGCACGGAGCAGAACCCGTGCCAGAGGATCACGCGCGAATCGAGCAGGGCCTGCTCCTCATTGCCGCCCAGGGCCTGGCGCGGGTTCCACATCGGCATCTGCTCCAGCGGGACGCCCATGGCCTTGGCGGTGTTGCGGCCCAGGTGCTGGTCCGGGAAGAACAGCACCCGCTGTGCGCGCTGAAAGGCCCATTCCAGCACCGTGGCAGCGTTGGAGGAGGTGCAGACGATGCCGCCGTGCTCCCCCACGAAGGCCTTCAGCGCGGCCGAGCAGTTCATGTACGTCACCGGCATGACCGGGATCTTGCCGTCCTCGTCCGGCTCGGTGCCGAAGATGCCGCTCAGCTGGTCCCAGCAGGCCTCGACCGAATCGGAGTCCGCCATGTCCGCCATGGAGCAGCCTGCGGCCAGGTTCGGCAGGATCACCGCCTGGTCCTCGCCGGAGAGCATGTCGGCGGTCTCGGCCATGAAGTGCACGCCGCAGAAGACGATGACCTCGGCCTCGGGCTTCTCCTTGGCCGCCTGCGCCAGTTGGAAGGAGTCGCCGACGAAGTCCGCGTACTTGACGACCTCGTCACGCTGGTAGAAGTGCCCGAGGATGACCAGCTTGTCCCCCAGCTTCCCCTTCGCGGCGAGGATCCGGGCATCGAGTTCTTCGTCCGAGGCCAGCCGGTACTCCTCGGGGATCTGCCCCTGCCGCGGCGTGGCCGCCGGCGCGCTGTCCGCCATCGACGCACCTGGCCCGTACGCCGGCAGCGCGCCGCCGTCGAAATTCCACGGCGCCTTCACCAGGTCAGGGCTGCAGGTACCGCCGGACGCCGCGGCCGCCTCGGCCTCGGGCCGGGTCATGAGGTCGATGGTGCTGCTGATCGATGCCATGGGTTTCTCCGTTAATCTGGCTGTCGCTGGCTGTAGAAGGAGGCCGGCTCAGGCGAGCGGGCCGTTTTTGGGACCGGTCGAACCGGTGTAGCGGAAGAGCCGGGGCGGACGGTGCCGGCCGCCCTGCAGGTATTCGTCGGTCGCCTCGATATCCGGCGCCGCCCGCAGCTGCCGCCGGAAGTTGGCCGGGTCGAGGGTCTTGCCGAGCACCGCCTCGTAGACCTCGCGGACCTGGGCCAGGGTGAACTTCTCGCCGAGGAACGCGTAGGCGATGGAGCTGTAGGCAACCTTGTTCCGAAGCCTCCAGAGCGCATAGTCGACGATCTGGTTGTGGTCGAAGGCGAGCTGGCCCACCCCGTCCGCCCGGAACCACCGGACATTGTCCGTTTCCTGCGCGAGAGCGGCCTCGTCCGGCTTGACGAGCGCCCAATAGACGATGGAGACGACGCGCTGGGCCGGGGATCGATCCAGCCCGCCGAAGGCGTAGAGCTGCTCCAAATAGTCCGGCTGCAGTCCCGTGGTCTCCTGGAGATTCCTGGCCGCTGCGTCCTGCAGGGATTCGGCCGCACTCAGCGGCCCGCCGGGCAAAGCCCACAAATCCTGGTACGGCTGGCGGGTGCGCCGGACCAGCGGCATCCAGAGCGTCGGCCTCGACGCCTCGCCGTCGCCCCGCAGCGCGAAGATCACGGTGGAAATCGCCAGCTCCGGCGGCTGCCGGCGGCGCTCGGACACGTTGGCTGCATAGTCCATGGTGCCGCTCCCTTCCGGCTTCGCGCCGCCGTCGTAGGTAAAGGTCAGAATGACCAGAACTCATTGTAGCGGGTTAAAGTCTTTCTGACCCAATCTCTTGCCGGATCTCGGCGTTCTGTGACGCCAGTGTTCTGACGCCGCAGGCCGAAGTCGTGACTTTCGGGGCGCCAGACCGTGATGCTATCCCTGCGGCCCGGCGTCCGGCTTCCCGGCCGCAGCCTGCACCAAAGGCAGCGTCCGGCTGTCGAAGTGGCTATTCAGGACAATCACCGAGGAGGACCGAAGCACGGTATTGGTGCCGGTGATTTCGTCCAGCACGCGCTGCAGGTCGGCGTTGGATCTGGCGACGACGCAGGCGAGTAGGTCGCTCTCGCCGGATACGGTGTGCAGTTCCAGGACCTCGGGAATACGTGCAAGCGCCGCAGCGACGGCGTCGTGGCCGATCTCCTGCCGGATGACGAGCGAGCAGTAGGCCTTCACGACGTAGCCGAGTTCGGCCGGTTCCAGGCGCGGCCCCCACCCCGCGATCACCCCGGCACGTTGCATCTTGTCGAGCCGGGCCTGTACCGTGGCACGGGCCACTTTGAGGACCCGGGAGGCTTCCAGGACGGACATTCTCGGGTCCTGACTGAACAGCGTGACGATATCCGAATCCAGCGAATCGATATTCATCCGTTGAAACCTCTTTCGGTTTGACCAGCCATTCGGCTGCGGGACATACAAATTGTCATCCGGGCCGCCGGCTGGACCAAATGCAGCGGTGAGGGCCCGCCCGCTGCCTGCCGCCACCGCGGCAGGGTGATGACAGGAAATTCACAATGACGAGATTCCCCCGTGCGTCCGGGCAGTCTACCGGCGCCCATCCCGCCGGCCTCGGCCAGTCCATGAAGCCGCGGCAGCTGATCATGATGGGACTCGGCAGCGCCATCGGTGCGGGCCTTTTCCTCGGCTCCGGAGCAGGCGTCCAGGCTGCAGGGCCCGCTGTGCTGGTGTCCTACCTGATCGCCGGGACCCTGGTGATTATCGTGATGGGGGCCCTGGGCGAGATGGCCGCCGCACACCCCAGCAGCGGAGCCTTCTCCACGTATGCGGAGAAGGCACTGGGTCCGACGGCGGGCGCCACCATCGGCTGGCTCTGGTGGGGCCAGCTGGTCATTGTGATCGCGGCGGAAGCGGTGGGTGCCGCCGGACTGATCGCCTCCGTCTGGCCGGGGCTGCCCGTGTGGCTGCTGGCCTTGGCATTCATGGTTGTCTTCACGGCCGTCAACCTGCTCGGCGTGAACAACTATGGCGAGTTCGAATTCTGGTTCGCCATCATCAAGGTTGCCGCCATCCTGGCCTTCCTGGCGGTCGGCGTAGCCTTGATGGCCGGCTGGCTGCCCCAGTCACCGTCGCCCGGCCTGACGAACATCCTCGGCACGGACGGGTTCGCTCCGGCCGGCCTCGGGGGCATCGCCACCGGCCTGCTGGTGGTCATCTTCGCCTTCGGCGGCACCGAGATCGTCGCCGTGGCCGCCGCCGAGACCAGGAACCCGCAGCGCAGCGTGGCCCGGGCGGTCAAGACGGTGGTGTGGCGCATCCTGGTGTTCTACGTCGGCTCCGTCCTGGTCATCACGCTGGTGGTGCCGTGGGACTCGCCGGCCCTGGCCTCGCCCTTCGCGGCGGTCCTGGCCGAAGCCCGCATCCCCGGCGCGGACGTCGCCATCACGCTGATCGCCGCCATCGCCCTGTTGTCCGCCCTCAACGCGAACCTGTACGGCGCGTCCCGGATGATCTTCTCGCTGTCCCGGCGCCGGGACGCCCCGGCCAGGCTGCAGAACATCACCTCCCGCGGCGTCCCCGTCCCCGCCGTGCTCGCCTCGGTGGCCTTCGGCTTCGCCGCCACAGTGCTGGAGCTTGTATTCCCGGAAAAGGTGCTCCCGGTGCTGCTGAACTTTGTCGGCTCGACCTGCCTGGCCGTATGGGGAATGGTGCTGCTGTCCCAGCTCATCCTCCGCAGGCGAGCTGCGCGCGACGGCGAACCGCTGCCGATGAAGCTCCCCGGATACCCCTGGACAAGCGGCATCGGCCTCGCGCTGCTGGCCGGGATTATCGTCATCGGCCTCTTCTCGCCGGCTACAGCGGTCCAGCTCGGCAGCACCGCCGCCCTGATCGCCGTGATTGCCCTACTCAGCAAAGTCGCCGTCAACCGGAGGCAGCGGATCGCTGCTCCCGTCCACCAGGGCTGACAAATTGCCGCGCAGACAGGGCTTCAAACGTCGCTGATTGCACACTCTGCATGGCATTAGTTGTTCTCGTTGCCCCTCCTGGTGTTGGTGATTAGGGTCACTGGCAGAAACCGCAACGGCTTCCGGCGGCGCTGGTTCCAGCGCCGCCGGCCTGCCTTGTCGACCCCGGAGGAACCAGCATGGCGGATGAATTGCCTGGCCTTGACCACGCTGTCCTGGCCGACGACGACCAGCGCAAGCTCTACCGGCTCATGGTGGCCGTACGCCACCTGGACGAATCGGCCATCCGCTGGCAGCGGCAGGGCCTGATCCCCGGTTACGCCCCGGAACTGGGGCAGGAGGCGGCGCAGGTCGGCAGCGGCTACGTGCTGGACATGTCCCGCGACTTCGTATTCCCCACCTACCGCGAGATGGGCGTGGCCCGCACCGTCGGCGTTGACATGGTGGAGTACATGGCTACGCACAAGGCCACCTGGCACGGCGGGCTTTACGACCCGGCGGCGTCGCGCTTCGCGCCGATCCAGGCTGTCGTCGCGGGCTCCGTGCTGCACGCCGTCGGATGGGCCCATGCCCAGACCATGGACGGAACCGGCGGCGCCGCCATCACATACTTCGGCGACGGCGCCAGCTCCCAGGGCGACGTCCACGAGGCGATGAACTTCGCTGCCGTCATGAAGGCACCGGTGGTCTTCTTCATCCAGAACAACGGCTGGGCCATTTCCGTCCCCACGGAACGCCAGGTCGCTGGCGGGGCGGTCGCGGCCCGGGCAGCCGGGTACGGCATTCCTTCGCTGCAGGTTGACGGGAACGACGTCATTGCCGTCGCCGAGGCGACGGCGGCCGCACTTGCGCACGCCCGCTCGGGCAAGGGACCGGCCATCGTCGAGGCCATGACCTACCGCCGCGGACCTCACTCCACCAGCGACGACCCGGGGCGGTACCGCACCCTTGAGGCCGAGCGCGCCGACGCAGGCGAGGACTCGATCCAGCGCATGCGCGCGCACCTCACCGCGTCGGGCCTTGCCGACGAGGCCTTCTTCGACGAAGCGCTCGCCGCGGCCAAGGCGGAAGAGGAACGCATCCGCGAGGGCATTATCGAACTTGGACCACGCCCGGGCACGGAGATGTTCGACTTCGTCTACCAGGAACCGACAACAGCTTTGAAGGCCCAGGCCCGCGCCTGGCGGGAGGAGTCCGAACATGTCTGAGCGCACCACCCTCAGCGACCTCGAAGCGGCGCGCGACAACACCCGGGAGGCCGCCGCGCAGCTGGAATCCGTCGAGACCATCGAACCCGCGGCAGGCGGCGCGCGCCAGGCACCGGCCGCCGTCGGGCGCCCTGCTGCAGAGCTGGCGGTCGAACCGGCGTTCGAGACCCTGGCCATGCAGCAGGCCCTCAACCGCGCCCTCTCCGAGGTCCTCGACGCCGACCCCAAGGCCATAGTCCTGGGCGAGGACGTCGGCCAGCTCGGCGGCGTCTTCCGCATCACCGACGGCCTGCAGCGCAAGTACGGCGAAAACCGGGTCTTCGACACCCCGCTCGCCGAATCCGGCATCCTCGGCATGTCCGTCGGCCTGGCCATGGCCGGCTACCACCCCATTCCCGAAGTGCAGTTCGACGGTTTCGCCTACCCTGCGGTCAACCAGATCATCTGCCAGGTCGGCCGCATGAACTACCGCAGCCGCGGCAAGCTGCCCATGCCCATCACCCTGCGCGTGCCGAGCTTCGGCGGCATCCGCGCCCCTGAGCACCACGGGGAGTCACTCGAGGCGCTCTTCGCCCACGTACCCGGGCTCAAGGTGGTCTCGCCGTCGAGCCCGCACGAGGCGTACCACCTGCTCAAGTTCGCCGCCGGCAGGCCTGACCCGGTGGTCTTCATGGAGCCGAAGTCCCGCTACTGGCAGAAGGGCCCCGTGGACACCGCCGGCACCGGCTACTCCCCCGAAGGCGCCCGGGTTGTGCGCGAGGGCCGGCATCTGACGCTGGTGGCCTGGGGCGCCATGGTCGCCCGCTGCCTGCAGGTTGCCGAGCTCGCAGCCGAAGACGGAATCGACATCGAAGTGCTGGACCTACGCTGGCTCAAGCCGATCGACGCCGAAGCACTGGCCGCCTCCGTGACCAAGACGCGCCGCGCCGTCGTCGTCCACGAAGCGCCCCTGACCTCCGGCCTTGGGGCGGAAGTAGCCGCGCTGATTACCCAGAACTGCTTCGCCACACTGAAGGCACCCGTTGAGCGGGTTACAGGTTTCGACGTACCGTATCCATCAGGAGACCTCGAGGACGAGTACATTCCCAACATTGACCGCATCCTGTTCGGGATCCAGCGAGTATTGGAGTATCGACGTGGCTGAAATTTCCTTTCCCCTGCCGGACCTGGGCGAGGGCCTGATCGAGGCGACCGTGCTGGAGTGGCTCGTCGCCGAGGGCGAACAGATCGAGCGGAACCACCCCCTGGTCGAGGTCGAAACCACCAAATCCGCCGTGGAACTCCCCTCCCCGCAGGCCGGTAAGGTCGTGCGGGTCTACGGCGAACCCGGCGACATCATCAAAGTCGGCGAGCCGCTGATCGTCTTCGAAGTCCCGGACGACACCGCCGGCATCGTCGGGACGGTGCCCCAGGAGCAGGCGCCCAAGCGCCGCGTCCGGTTGACCGCCAACCTGGACGAGGACTGACCGGCATGGGCAGGCACCGCGACCAGACCGTGGAGGGCGTGGACCCGCACCTGAACGTGCAGGTCCACGAGGCCGCGCCGGGAACCACCGGTCCGCACCGCCCGGTCATCCTGCTCCACGGCTTCGCGTCCTCCGCCAAGCTCAACTGGGAGGACGCCGGCTGGATCACCGCGCTGACCCAGGCCGGGCGGCGCGTCGTGACCGTGGACCTGCCCGGCCACGGCGGGAGCCCCGCACCGGAGGAGATGGACGCCTACTCGCCCAGCCGGATCCGCGCGGACCTGCTGCAGCTGATCCTCAATGCGCACGTGCGTCCGTTGAAGGACGACGACGATTCCACCGGCGTGGACCTGATCGGCTATTCGCTGGGCGCACGTCTGGCGTGGGAGTTCGGCGCTACCCAGCCCGAACTGGTCCGCAGGATCGTGCTGGGCGGGCCCGGCGCCCACGACCCCCTGGCCGACTTCGACCTGCCGGCCGCCCAGCGTTACCTGGCGGACGGCTCGGAAATCGCCGATCCGTCCACGGCCGAGCTGCTGCGTATGGCCCAGCTGGTGCCCGGCAATAACGTCTTTGCCCTGTTGACGATGATCGAAGCCATCAAGACGGAGCCGTTCGTCCCCTCCGAGGCCGTCCCGCGGATGCCCGTGCTGCTGGTGGCGGGTGAACGGGACGAGCTGGCGCAGACGGCGCCAGAACTGGCCAAGCTGGCTCCCCGCGCCGAGCTGCAGTGGCTCCCGGCCCGGACCCACGCCAACGCGGTCACCAGCCGGGTCTTCAAGACGGCCGCCATCGACTTCCTCGCCGGCTAAGCGGGCGCCTCCTCGCCGCAGCCAGCCGCGATGGGCGGACTCCAAGTGACGCTGTCCGCTGTTCTCATGCGGCGCGGCGGCCCAACCGCGCCACGTCCACGATGTCCCCGACCCGTTCCGCTGCACCGCCGTGGCACTGACAGCACCTAGTGAGTCGCCTCGCGGACAATGCGGAGCTGCTCACGATGCCGGGACATGGTCCCCGGCGCCGCGGCCGTACCGTAGAATTAAGAAAAATCAGCAGACTTACATCCTGGGCGTGGAGGCTTGGTGGACATTCTCCTTGGGGGTCGCTACAGGACTGGCGAACTCATCGGCACGGGCGGCGCGGCCACCGTGTTCCGCGCACTCGACGAAACGTTGCACAGGGACGTGGCGGTCAAAATGTTCACGCCCACAACTCCCGACGACGACGCATACCGGCGTCAGCACACCGAGACCCTGCTGCTGGCCACCTTGAGCCACCCCGTGCTGGTCACCCTGCTCGACGCCGGCTTGTACGAGGATTCCAGCGGCACCATGAGCAACTATCTGGTGATGGAACTCATCGAGGGCCAGGACCTGCGCAAGATGCTCACGGGCGGCCCGCTTGCGCCGGCAGCCGTCGCCAACATCGGGGCGGACCTGGCCGATGCGCTCAACTACATTCATGAAAACGGCGTCGTGCACCGGGATATCAAGCCCGCCAATATCCTGATGGCCAACACCGGCAGCCTGGACACCCGGCTGCACCCGAAGCTGTCGGACTTCGGCATCGCCCGCGTCGTCGATGCCTCGGTAGCCACCGTACATGGAGCGACCATCGGCACGGCCAACTACCTCAGCCCGGAACAGGCCCTCAGCCAGCCCGTCACGCCGGGCTCGGACATCTACTCCCTCGGCTTGGTGCTCTTGGAATGCATTACCGGGGAGAAGGCCTTTCCCGGACCCATCGTCGAGTCCGCCGTCGCCAGGCTGCTGAAGGATCCGCCGATCCCCGAAACCATCGGCGCCGACTGGCAGGAACTCCTGGGCCGGATGACTGCACGCGAACCCGACCGCCGGCCTACGGCGCACGAAGTCGCGCTGCAGCTACGGTCCTGGACCGAAACCGTCGTTCTGCCCCCGAACGCGGTAACCCGGGAGTCCTCTCCTCCCGCTCCCGTTGAGGCACAGCTGCACCGTATCAGCGCCGCCAGTCCCGACACCGGCAATGTCACCACTGGCAACGTCGTGATCCCCACCCCGCCGAACCGGGCGCCCAGCGTCGGGTGAACCATGTCGGCTGCGGCAACAAACTTTCCCGCAGCTCGACCGGCCGGTCCAACCTCAACGGACCCGGGCTTCGCCGCTCTGCCTTTCATCGCCGGCGCCCAGGGGCCGGCGATGCCGTTTCTGGACGGGGCTACTGTCTCACAGGAAGTAGCTGCTGACCGTGTGACTGCGGTCCAGGCGGGAGGCTCGTCTGCCAATACGTGTTGCGCAATGGTCTTCGGTCCGGATCGACGTAGGCGGGCGGGGTGAACCAAGGAATCCCCTCTTCGACCTTGATCGTCCAGTTGCCTTGCTCGATCAAATCATGGTGCAGGATGCACAGGCAGACGCCGTTGGAGACACTCGTGTGCCCGCCGGCCCACCACGGAACGATGTGGTGCGCTTCGGTCCAGAAGGCCGGCATAGTGCACCCGGGGAACGCGCAGCCCTTGTCCCTGGCCACGAGCGCTCTGCGTGTGGCTCGGCTGAAGAACCGCTGTGAGCGACCCAGGTCCAGGACTTCCCCTCGGGACCCGAGAACGGCAGGGATGATTTCCGCATCGCAGGCCATGCGACGGACTGCCGTCGCCGAAACGGGTCCGTTGAAAACCGCATTCGCGCCGCCTGTCAGAAGCCCGGCGAGTTGTTCGTATCCGGTGGTGACGACGACTTGAGCCCGGTGTCCGCCGGAATCCGGAAGCCGGCCGGTCTTCAGGGCAATCTTGCACGTGCCGATGAGTCCAGCGAGCAGTTTCTGTGCCCGGGTGCAGCCGTCCAGCCCTGCCAGCACGCTCGGCGGCAGAGCCGGCTTCTCCGATGTTAGGTCCGAGGCCAAGACAGCGTCCGCCTGATCGGCCCGCCTTTCGTCGTCGGCGCGGGGTTGCCCACCCACGCCGCCACTTTCGGCCCCTACTCCCCCGGCGAGCCCAGCCGACCGGGCTGCTTCAGCGCCCCGGCCGGCACGGGCCACTCCGGCCGCAGCTCCCCGGCCCGCACCGGCCACCCCGACCGAATCAGCTTCCGCATCAGCACCGCCGGCTTCAGCTCCTGCGGCGAGACCGGCCACCCCGACACCCGCAGCTCTCCGGCCGGCGCCGGACGCCCCTACCGAATCAGCTTCCGTATCAGCCCCGACAGCCGCAGCTCCCCGGCCCGCACCGGCACCGGCCGCTTCAGCTCCCCCGTCGGCAGCGACTCCGATCGCGTCCGGTCGAATGCGCGGGTTAGTCGCAGTGTTCATGGCTGTCGCCATGGCCTCGTACTGTTCGTCCGTGGTGTTGATGACGAACTGGTGCAGCCCCCGTCGGCGACCGCGGTAGAAGACGCCTTGACGGGCCTTGAGCTCTTCCTCGCTCGGCTCGGCTCCATTCTGGTCGACCGCGGTTTCCCAAGTCTTGGCCACCATGCCCAGGGTGTCGGCATTCGTTTCGACAGCCTGCTGGACCAAGGAGGCTTCCATGGCTTCCAACGTCCCGTCGTCGGCAACGCAGGCAGCCCGGGCGAGCGAGTCGGTCACCAGGGCGGCAGCGTAGCCGCTGACCTCACCGGCGCCCATCGCTTCGGCGAGCGCCGGCAGGTCCGGCGCGCCGGCTTCCCCGTCAAGCCGAACGGGCGCGATGATGGCCTTTCCGACCCTGATCCGGCGCCGAGCCTCTACAATTCCGATCCCTAACCGCGAGCGCAGATACTCCGCGTTGTTGGCAAACTCGGTCTTCCGCCGTTTGCGGCCCCCTGCTGCCAGCTCCGATAATCCGGATGGGTCCTGCATCCCGATGGCGGTCGCAGGGTCGGCCCATGCAGTGATGCCCGAGTCGGCCCCCATTGGCGGCCTGGGCGCAGCGGTTTGACCAAGCGAGGCGGCCAGGTCGGCCTGCTCGACAGCGTGGGCGCCCACGACTTGGAAGAAGTCAACGACCTTCGATACATCTTCGACGGCTGCTACTACTGCCGCCAAGTCGAGAGGCGGCAAAGCGGCTGCCTCGGCTTGGAACCGCTCGGCCAATTCCAACAGGCGCTCCCGGATTCCGAAGATGGATGTTTCCATCTCTTCGGTCGCGTCCAACGAGGTGAGTGCCATGCCGCCACACTATGAGTACAGGCATTCGAGGGCGAGCAAAAACAGGCGGTGTGTAGGTCCAGTGGGGATCACGGCTGACCGGCCGCCGACGGGATCCGGCCCCAAACAGGAGCCCGCCGCGCCGGCTTCACGCCGCACGCAGGAGCGCCGCCGCGCCCCCAAGGGCCCAAATGACCGGCCGTTAGGAAATGTTCCCTCCAAGGGTTGACGTGACCGGCCGCACAGGCCATGATGGATCGTATACGATTTCGTACATCACATCAGGAGGAGCTTTGTCCGACGGCAACAACGCCCGAAGCACCGCGCAGGCCACTTTGCAGCAAGTGGACGCCCGGACGATCAATGAGGCCGGCAAGGTCCTGGCGGTCCACCTCTCCTACCGCTCGCGCGCCGAACAGCGCGGCCGTATTCCTTCCAACCCGTCCTACTTCATGAAGGCCTCGTCGTCGCTGGCCCTGACGGGCGGGACCGTCGAACGCCCGGCCGGCACCGAACTCCTGGCCTTCGAGGGCGAAGTCGCCTTGGTGATCGGCACCGCAGCCCGCCGGGTTTCGGTCGAGGACGCCTGGGGACACGTCGGCTTCGTGACCGCCAGCAATGACCTCGGCGTCTACGACATCAAGTACGCCGACAAGGGTTCTAACATCCGCTCCAAGTCGGGCGACGGCTTCACGCCGTTCGGACCGGCCCTGCTGCCGGCTGCGGACGTCAATCCGGACGGGCTGCGCATCCGCACATGGGTCAACGGCGAGGCCGTCCAGGACGACACGACCGCGGGACTCATCTTCTCCTTCGCCCGAATCGTAGCCGACCTGTCCCAGCTGATGACCCTGCAGCCGGGTGACGTCATCCTCACCGGGACGCCTGCCGGCTCCTCGGTCATCGTTCCAGGCGATGTCGTGGAGGTCGAGGTCGCCGACGAAGCAGCGGGGCTGAGCACCGGACGCCTGGCGACTACCGTCGTCCAGGGAGAGCATGGCTTCGCGTCCTTCGGCGACACCCCGAAGATCACGGACAAGGACCGCATCGACGCCTTCGGCAGCGAAGAAGCGGCCGGCCTGGCTCCGGCCGTAACCGGCAAGTCGGCACTGACGGACGATGTCAAGGCTAAGCTGCTCTCGGTCGCCACGGCCACGATTTCCGGCGCACTGCGCAAGCGCGGCCTCAACAACGTCAGCGTCGACGGGCTGCTGGCCACCAAACCGGGCCAGAAAGCCATCGGCACCGCCCGGACGCTGCGCTACGTCCCCAACCGCGAGGACCTGTTCAAGAGCCACGGCGGGGGCTACAACGCCCAGAAGCGGATCATCGACGCCGTCGGACCCGGCGAGATCCTGGTCATGGAGGCGCGCGGCGAAAAGGGTTCGGGCACGCTCGGCGACATTCTCGCCATGCGCGCCCAGGTGCGCGGCGCCGAAGCCATCATTACCGACGGCGGCGTCCGTGACCTTTCGGAGGTTGCGGCCCTGGACATCCCGACTTTCTACAACGGAGCCCATCCCGCAGTGCTCGGGCGCAAGCACGTCCCGTGGGACTACGACGTGACCATCGGCTGCGGCGGCGCCACGATCCAGCCCGGCGACATCATCGTCGCGGACGACAACGGCATCCTGGTGATCCCGCCGGCCCTGGCCGCCGAAATCGCCGACGAGGTCGTCGAGCAGGAACGCCGCGACAGCTTCGTGTTCCAGATGGTCAAGGAAGGCCACAAGATCGATGGTCTGTTCCCGATGAACGCCGACTGGCTGGCCAAGTACCAGCAGTGGGTTGCAGAAGGCAACGGGGCCTGACCGTGTCGACCGCCGCGACGACGACCGCCTCGAAGTCGGAACGGGCCTACCAGCTGCTCCATGAGCGGATCGGCAACGGCCAGCTGGTGCCGGGCTACCGCCTGGTGCTGAGCAGCATCGCCGACGAGCTCGGCTGCAGCGTAGTACCGGTCCGGGAAGCGATCCGACGGCTCGAGGCCGAAGGACTCGTCACCTTCGAGCGGAACGTCGGAGCAACGGTCGCTTCCATCGACGCCACGCTCTACCTGCACACCATGCAGACCCTGAGCATCGTCGAGGGCGCCGCGACGGGCCTGGCCGCCCACCTCATCACCGACGAGGACCTTCGCCGGGCGCGCGAGCTGAACAACCAGCTGCGCGAGTGCCTGGAGAACTTCGAACCGGTCCGCTTCACGCGGCTGAACAACGAATTCCACGCCATCCTCTACGGCCGCTGCCCCAATCCGCACATCTTGGACCTGGTGCACCGCGGCTGGAACCGATTGAACGCGATGCGTGCCTCCAGCTTCGACCTCGTGCCCGGCAGGGCGCGGGAGTCCGTCGCAGAACACGAAGGGCTTCTCGAACTGCTGGATGCCAAAGCCAGCCCGCACCAGATCGAGATGGCCGCCCGGGCCCACCGGACGGGCACTCTCAACGCCTATATGGCCCAGAGGAACCAACCGCCCTCCCTCCTTTAGCAACCTCCGCCAGCCCGCAACGAGCTGGCCAACAACGAAAGGTAGATCATGGCCGACCACTTTGTGCCCGAGAACCTGCCCACCCACCTCCAGCACTACATCGGCGGCAAGCTCGTCGACTCGATCGACGGCGATACCTTCGACGTGCTGGATCCGGTGACCAACAAGCCGTACATCAAGGCCGCATCCGGCAAGGTCGCCGACGTCGCCGCGGCAGTCACCGCCGCCAAGGACGCTTTCGAAAACGGCCCCTGGCCGACAATGCTTCCCCGCGAGCGCTCCCGGGTACTGCACCGCATCGCCGACATCGTCGAGTCCCGCGGCCAGGAGCTCGCCGAGATGGAGTGCTTCGACACCGGCCTGCCGATCAAGCAGGCCCTGGGCCAGGCCCGCCGCGCGGCAGAGAACTTCCGTTTCTTCGCCGACCTGATCGTTGCCCAGCACGATGACGCCTTCAAAGTCCCCGGCCGCCAGGCCAACTACGTCAACCGCAAGCCCATCGGCGTGGCCGGCCTGATCACGCCGTGGAACACCCCCTTCATGCTTGAGTCCTGGAAGCTGGGACCGGCTCTGGCGACCGGCAACACCGTGGTCCTGAAGCCGGCCGAGTTCACCCCGCTCTCCGCCTCCCTGTGGCCGGGGATCTTCGAAGAGGCCGGCCTGCCGGAGGGCGTCTTCAACATCGTCCACGGCTTCGGCGAAGAGGGCTACGCCGGCGACTCCCTGGTCAAGCACCCGGATGTCCCGCTGATCTCCTTCACCGGCGAGTCCCGCACCGGCCAGATCATCTTCGGCAACGCGGCTCCCTACCTGAAGGGCCTGTCCATGGAGCTGGGCGGCAAGTCCCCCGCCGTCGTCTTCGCCGATGCCGACCTGGAGGCCGCCATCGACGCGACCGTCTTCGGCGTGTTCAGCCTGAACGGTGAGCGGTGCACCGCCGGGTCCCGCATCCTGGTCGAGCGGAGCATCTACGACGAATTCGTGGAGCGCTACTCCGCCCAGGCCAAGCGCGTGAAGGTCGGCTACCCCCACGACGAGGCGACCGAGGTCGGCGCCCTGGTCCACCCGGAGCACTTCGAAAAGGTCATGTCCTACGTGGAGATCGGCAAGCAGGAGGCACGCCTGACCGCCGGCGGCGGCCGCCCGGAGGCCTTCCCCGAAGGCAACTTCATCCAGCCGACCGTCTTCGCCGACGTCGCACCGGACGCCCGGATCTTCCAGGAGGAAATCTTCGGCCCCGTCGTCGCCATTACCCCGTTCGATTCGGACGAGGAGGCCCTCGAACTGGCCAACAACACGAAGTACGGCCTCGCGGCCTACATCTGGACCAATGACCTCAAGCGGGCCCACAACTTCGCCCAGAACGTCGAAGCCGGCATGGTGTGGCTGAACTCCAACAACGTCCGCGACCTGCGCACCCCCTTCGGCGGCGTCAAGGCCTCCGGCCTGGGCCACGAGGGCGGCTACCGCTCCATCGACTTCTACACCGACCAGCAGGCCGTCCACATCAACCTCGGCGAGGTGCACAACCCGGTCTTCGGCAAGGCCGAGGACGCCGGCGCCGTCAGCGACAGCTAGCCCCCAGACCCATCCCAAAGGAGAGAACAATGAGCAACGAGATTCCCAAGCCCTCTGTCCCGGCGCCCGACATCCTGCGCTGCGCGTACATGGAAATCGTCGTCACCGACCTCGCCAAGTCCCGCGCCTTCTACGTCGACCTGCTCGGCCTGCACGTGACCGAAGAAGACGAGAACGCGATCTACCTGCGCTCCTTCGAGGAATTCATCCACCACAACCTGGTGCTCCGCAAGGGCCCCGTGGCCGCCGTCGCCGCCTTCGCCTACCGCGTGCGCAGCCCCGAGGACGTGGACAAGGCCGAGGCCTACTACCGGGAGCTCGGCTGCCGCACCGAGCGCCGCAAGGAAGGCTTCGTCAAGGGCATCGGCGACTCGCTCCGCGTCGAGGATCCGCTGGGCTTCCCCTACGAGTTCTTCCACGAGACCGAGCACGTCGAGCGCCTGCACATGCGCTACGACCTCTACTCCGCCGGCGAACTCGTCCGCCTGGACCACTTCAAC